>CAJFSP010000005.1 GCA_904419725.1 Candidatus Heteroclostridium caecigallinarum
AGCTCTTCAGCGCGGAAAGTACTTGGACGGACACGTCCCGGGAGGTTAAGACGCTGCCGCTTCCATTAAGCGATTGACATAAGTCAGTCGCTTTTTTTTGCTTTGCGGCAAATATTTCTTCCCCCTGATATTTCCCCGCCCGGCAAAAAATATCTGCCGCCCGCAAAGACGGCATTAAAAAAGAACGGCTTGTTAGCCGCTCTTTTTATTTTACCGCGTGCATGGACAGTTCCAGCAGTTTGCCGCTTAGTTTGGCTTCGCGCACCGTTTCGGGCGTGATGGCGCCGCCTTGTCTGACAATAATTTCGTTGAAGCGGTTGAGAATGTTTTTGTCGCACCGCCTGCCGACGAGAAAAGAGCCTGTAATCATGGCGGTCGGCCGATCGGCCGTCTTTGCGGAGGAAGAGCGTTCCGCGCCGGCCGGTTCCGGCTGTTTTTTGCGCGCGGCGCGTTCTTTGACGACAAGCGTGTCGTCGGAGTGGGAAATCAGGCGGGCGGGGGATATGCTCTCGCCGCGGCAGACGATGCTTTTGACCCTGTAATTTTTAGTGAATAAAATTTCCGACACGATGCCCAGGTGTCTGCCTTTGACGTCGAACACGTCGAAATTGACGGGGTTGAACACTTTGCCGTCGTATGGCGACAGATTGTCCGCCGTGTCGGTGGTGACGGCGTCGCCGTTCATGTTTATTATTTTGTCCACGGGCATGATGTTGTAGGCGCTTTCTATCTGGTCAAAAACCAGAATATCCGTGACCGCCGTCATATCGTCGGTAAACAACATATTGGTGACTATTCCGCAATTTTTGCCGTCCTTTACGGCTATGAGCGGTTTTGACAAAAAATCGTTTGTGCCCGGCATAATCGGTATCCTCCGTTTATGTTAAATTATATTAGGCGACCGCCGTCGTTATGAGGCGAAAAAGCCGCCAGCCGCGCGAAATTTGCGGAAAATTAACCGCCGTTATTGCATTTTGCGCCGCGGCGTGATATATTTTATATATAAATCATAAGGAGAAGTTTGTAGTATGGGCTGGTTCAAAAGTCAACTTCTGAAAATCATCGAATGGAAGGACGATACCAAAGATACCATTGTATATCGCTTTCCGATGTTCGACGGCAAAAAAGAGCGTGAAATCATGAGAGGTTCTTCGCTCACGGTCAGAGAAAGCCAGGCGGCGGTATTTGTCAACAGGGGGCAGATTGCCGACGTGTTCGGCCCGGGCGAGTATAAACTTGAAACGAGAACCCTGCCTATTTTGACTTCGCTGGGGCATATCTTTTATGACGGCGACAGCAAGTTCAAGGCGGAAGTTTATTTTGTCAACACAAAACAGTTCACCAACCAGAAATGGGGCACCGCCAATCCGATAACCATGCGCGACGCCGATTTCGGCGTAATCCGCATCAGGGGGTACGGCGTGTTCAGTTTCAGGGTAATAAACCCTGCGCTGTTCCTCAAAGCGTTGTTCGGCACCAACAGCCAGTTTACGGTGGACGACATAAACCAATATCTCAAAAGCATGCTGATTTCCTGCATAACCGACACCATCGCCGAAAGCAAAGTGTCGGCGCTTGACCTTGCGAGCAACCTGCAGGAATTCAACGACCTGTGCCAGTCGAACATTCAGCATAAGTTCGAGGAACTGGGTCTCAGCCTGACAAATCTGACGATTGAAAATATTTCTTTCCCTGAGAACATCGAAAAGGCGCTGGACGAAAGAGCCACGCTGGGCATACTTGGCGACAAAATGGGTGTGTACGCCCAGAAGAAAGCCGCCGACGCCCTTGGCGACGCCGCGAAAAACAGCGGTACGGCGGGTTCTTTCATCGGTATGGGCATAGGCCAGACGATGGGCGGAGCGATGTCGGGCGTGTTTTCCAACATACAAAACGCCAAGGACGAGCCGAAACAGCAGTCGGGCGGCAAATTCTGCCCTAACTGCGGTGCGGCGGTGGGCGCAGGCGCAAAGTTCTGCCCTGAGTGCGGCAACAAACTGTCGTCGGAAAGAGTGTGCCCTGAGTGCGGCAAGCCGGTTAAACCTACGGCTAAATTCTGCCCTGAATGCGGCAGCAAAATAGACAAATAAAATTGATTTTTGCGCGGGTGTGTTATGAGTGAAGAAATTCAGGAAGCGTTGTACAGCGACGATACGGCTTCCGCGACGGGGTATAAATGTCCGTCGTGCGGGGCGCAGATGACGTTTTCGCCTGAAAAGCAGGCGTTGGTGTGCGGGCATTGCGGCACTGAAAAGGAAGTGGATTTTTCCGACGACGTCCGCGAGCGTTCTTTTGAGGAACTGTTTGACAGCAAACCGTGGAACGGCGAAATAAAAGTCGTGCAGTGCCAGAACTGCGGCGCAAAAGAAGTGCTTGATAAAAACGAGATTTCCACAAAGTGCCCGTTTTGCGGCTCGTCTTCCGTGCTGGAACTCAGCGAGGTGGGCGGCATCAAGCCGGACACGGCGATTCCTTTCAAAATAAGCGAAAAGCAGGCGCGCGGCAGTTGCCTGAAATGGATAAAATCGCGCTTCTTTTCACCGTCCAAATTCAAAAAAGACGTGCGGCTCAACGAGGTTAAAGGCTGTTATTGTCCTGTGTGGACTTTTGACAGCGACACCGTCGCCGTTTACAGCGGCAGGCTGGGCAAACATTATACCGAAACCAGAATCGTCAACGGCAAGACGGTTACTGTCACCAAGACGAGATATTTCAACGTGTCGGGACAGATGAGAACGATGTTCGACGACATATACGTCAAGGGCAGCGAGGCCGTCAACGAAAACTATTTGCAGCGCATTCAGCCTTATGACATGAACACTTATGTCAAATATGACGATAAAATGCTGGCGGGCTATGCGGCAAACCATTATACCGTCGAACCGCTGGAAGCGTGGCAGACAGCCGAGGCGCGCATGAAAGGGTATTTCCACAACGAAATCGTGCGCAAATACAACGCCGATGAGGTGGTGAGCCTGAGCATAAGTCTTATGCACCAATCGCGTTCTTTCAAATATCTTATGCTGCCGGTGTATATTTCGGCGGTAAATTACAAAGATAAACTATACAATCAATATATCAACGGCGTAAGCGGCAAAGTCGCCGGCAGCGTGCCGAAGTCAATCGTCAAAATAGGTCTGACGGTGCTTGTCGGCATCGCGGTTGTCGTGGGGATATTCCTGCTGACAAAGTTGTTATGACGGAGGTAAAAATGAAAATAACCAAAGATATGCTTATCATCGACATCATCACCAAATATGAAAAGACCATACCGGTGTTTATGGCTTTCGGAATGGGGTGCGTCGGCTGTCTGGCTTCGCGTGGCGAAAATGTGGAACAGGCCGCGGCGGTGCACGGTATAGACGTCGATTTTCTGGTTGAAAAACTTAACGAAGTCGCCGAATGAAAAAAGGCGCGCGCTCCCGAAAGGGAGCGTTTTTTATTAAAGCGCTTTTTCAGGTACAACCGCCGTCTGTTTCCTTAAAAAATTTGAAATTTCAGGGCGATATGTTATAATAAAAAAATGGAAAAGAAATTGTTTCTGCATACGGCGGATTTGCACCTTGACTCCGCCCTTAAAAATCTCGGCGACGCCGCGAAAGCGGCTGTCCGCCGCCGCGAACTTACCGATACTTTCGCCAGAATGGCGGAATACGCCTCGTCAAACGGCGTCAGCGGCGTAATCGTCGCGGGAGATATGTTCGACGAAGGTAAAACGTCCGCCGCGGCGAAACGGCAGGCGGCGGAAATCATGAAAAAGAACGGCGGCGTCACGTTTTTTCTGCTCAGCGGCAACCACGACAAAAGAGCGTTTGACGACGATTTTACGGCGGCGCTGCCCGCCAACGCGATGGCGCTGGCTGACGGCGAAACAGTTGATTTCGGCTCGTACACCGTGACGGGCGTGTATGGCGGCGCGGCTGTGGCGCCGCTGGATAAAGACAAGTTCAATATAGTCGTCGCGCACGGCCAGGTTGACGGCGACATAAAAATCAGGGATTACGCCGGCAAAAACATCAACTATCTGGCGCTGGGGCACTTGCACGCCTACGCCAAAGGCAAAATAGACGGCAGGGGCGTGTGGGTGTACAGCGGCTGTCCGGAAGGCAGGGGCTTTGACGAAACGGGGGAAAAAGGCTTTGTGCTGTTTGACACTTTCGGCGGTGAAAAGTTTGTGCCTTTCTGCAAACGGCGGGCGCGCGAGGTCAGCGTAGACATAACGGGGCTGGACAACTACATTTCGCAGGTTGACGCCGCGCGCAGGGCGGTGGAGCATATGCCCGACGGCGACATGTTCAAAATCGTTTTGCGGGGCGAACTTGACGAAGGCGTCGCCGCCGACGTCGCCGCCGTGCGCGAAGGGCTGGGCGGACGGTTTTTCGTCAGGGTGACGGACGAAACGACGATTCGCCTGGACGAAAAACGCCTGCTCGCCGAAAAGAGCCTCAAAGGGGAGTTTTTCCGCGCCGTGAAAGCCGCCGCGCTGCCGCCGGAAGAAAAAAGAGTCATTCTCAAAATGGGTTTCGCCGCTTTGGACGGCACGGAGATTTGCGATGACTGAGATAAAAAGGATACGCATAGCCGCTTTCGGCAAACTGAAAAATTTCGATATGTCGTTTGAAAGCGGGTTTAATGCAATAAAAGAAGAAAACGGTTTCGGCAAAACGACGGTGGCGGCGTTTATCAAGGCGATGTTTTTCGGGCTGGAAGGCGGCGCTAAACGGGCGGTGGACGCCAACGCCCGCAAAAAATACACGCCGTGGCTTGCCGACGGCAAGTTCGGCGGCAGTCTCGAACTGATTCACGACGGAAAGACATACATAATAACCAGGTTTTTCGGCAAAACGGCGGCGGGCGACATTTTCGAACTGACCGACGGGGCGGGCATTCCGTGCCGTGATTACGGCGAGGATATAGGCGAAAAACTGCTGGACGTTTCCGCCGACGGTTTCGAACGCTGCCTGTATATTCCGCAAAGCGGCATTGAAGTCACCGGTGAGGAAAGCATAAAGGGCAAACTGCGCCGCCTTGTGGAAAACACCGAGCAGGGCGGCGACTACGACGCCGCCGTGGCACGGCTGAACGATTATAAAAACCGCTTAATCAGTCCCGGGCGCACCAGAAACCTGAGCGTCAAAACAAAGGCGGAGCAGGAACTTTCCTACGCCCGAGGGGAAATGACGCGCGCGCTGGAAGCGGGGCGGCAGGCGGAAGAAATCCGTGAGAGAATACGCGGCAATAACCAAGAAAAACTGCGGCTGGAAGAAAATCTCGCCCGTCTGAAAGAGAAACAGCGGCAAAACGACGAGCTGTCGGCGGAAGAGCGTGTCAGGCTTGCCGAAAAGGAAAAACTCGGCCGCCGTGTTGAGGAACTCAGGGCGCGGTGCGCCGATTTCGAGGCGCGCGGCGTAAACGTGGATGACGGATACATATGCGGACTGAGGGAAAAAATGGAAAGTCTGCGTGAAGCCGGCCGGCGCGACTCCGCCGCGGCGGACGCTGAAAAGAGGCTGTCCGGTCTGCTCGAAGAAAAACGCTCTCTCGAAGAAAGACATGCCGACGTCTGCGACGAATACGTCAACGATTTGGTTGAAAAAAACAAAGAAGCGGTTGACGCCAAAACCAAAGCAGAAGTGCTCAAAGCCGAGTTTGATGTGCGTAGAAAATACGGCGAGGGGCATAATGAAGCACATCGAAGCGCTTTTATGCTGATGGCTCTTTTGCTTCCTCTTTTGCTTCTCGTGGGGCTTTTTCTGTTTTGGAACCAAACAACGCTCGCCGTTAAAATAGGCGTCTTTATACTTGCGGCCGCAAGTATTGTCGGGTTGATTTTCTATCATAAGTATCAGAAAAATAAAAAAGAATATTGGCTGAAAAAGCAAAATGATTCGGACGAACTTTTCAAAAAAGCAGCAGTCCTCCATAGTCAGATTGCCGAAAGTTTCGCGCGGAGCGGCATAACCGACGGCAATTTTTCCGTGGCTCTTGCCGAACTGCAAAAAATGCGCGCGCGTTACCGTGACATTTTAAGCGAGTGCGAGGCATCGCGCGCCGCCGCGGCGGAACGCGGGTGCGCCGGGCGTTATGAACGGGAACTGCGCGGCGTTTTCGACGCCCACGGCATAGACGAAGCTGATTTTGACAAAGCGCTCCTGGCGCTAGAAATAGCAAGGGCAAACTACCGGTCGGCGAAAAAAGAACTCGAAGAGTGCGCCGCCAAACTCGCCGCCGCTTCGGAGAGCAGGCGGGCGGACGATTTTTCCGGCGGCATAGCCGATATTGAAGCCCGCGTCGCCGAAATAACCCGTGCCGACGGCAGACTGCACGAGCGACTGAACGTTCTTGAAAGGGAAGCGGACGGCGTCAAAGACGCCGAAGTTACCCTTGCCGCGCTCGGCGAAAAAATATCGCGCGCCGTGCGAGGGGCGGAACTCGCCGATAAAACGGCGGAACTTTTGACTCTGGCGAAAGACAACCTTGCCAACGCTTTCATGCCGGGCATAAAGGAAAACTTTTTGAAATATATGTCCGTGGTTACCGACGATAAATACAACGACGCCGCCGTGTCCGACGAATTTGACATCAGGCTTGTGGAAGAAGGCGGCGGACACGACTTCGGATATTTCAGCCGCGGCACGAAAGACGTGGCGATGTTTTGTCTGCGGCTGGCGCTTATCGACGTGATGTACGGCGACGACCTGCCGTTTCTGCTGCTGGACGACCCGTTTGTCAACGCCGACGAAGGCAATTTTTCGAGAGCCATGGCCGTTATTAAAGAGAGAGCCGCAAAAAGTCAGGTTATTTATTTTACCTGCTGTTCACGAGAGGTGTTAAACATGAAGTATAAAAAGTGTCCTGTCTGCGATTTGAATTATATTTCTGATGAAGATGAACTGTGCTCGGTATGTGCGGGGAAATCGTCTTCTCAGTCGGTTAAACTTGGGCTATCTAACAAAACTTCATCATCAGTCTTTGACCCTTCCCTTACAGTAGTTGTGACAGTGGAGAAGGGAGTTTGCCGGGGTAAAACAGGATATCTGGCTTATGACGAGCAGAAACGAAATATCGGTATAGTATACAGTCAAGATGACCCGAGAACACGACGTTATGGAAAGGCAGAATTAAGTTTTTATGAAGAATATGAAAATGAGTTTGGGGCATGGCGTATTATCAAGCGAAACGGAGAGTATCTTGCTTATGAAACGTTGCAGTCACTTTTGGATAGTCGTGGAAGGGTTACGATTACTACCGACGCGCGGCACAGATGATATAAAAAGACGAAGTGCATTGAATATTGAACAAAAGAAAAGTCAGGTTATTTATTTTACCTGTCGGGCATAAACCGTTATAATATAAAACATGGGAGAGAAGAAAAAAGAAAAAAAGAGCGGGGTTATGGCGTCAATCAAAAGATTCGTGCCGTATTTCAAGCCGTATAAAAAGATATTTTTCTGGGATTTGTTCTGTGTGTTCGTCGCCACGGTAATCGAACTGGTTTTTCCGAAATTGGTGGAAGTCATCACGGGCGACGCCACGGCAAGCGGCGGCATAAATCTGCGCCTTGTGCTTATCGTCTGCGCCGCGCTGATTATTTTGCGCGCGGTGGAAGTGGTTTGCCGTTTCTTTATGGTCAAATGGGGACATATGTCCGGAGCGTATGTCGAAACCGACCTCAGGGAAAACTTGTTCCGCCATTTGCAGGAGTTGCCGCACAGTTTTTACGACAACACGAAAATAGGCACGCTGATGTCGAGAATTTCCACCGACCTGTTTGAAATCACGGAATTCGCCCATCACTGCCCGGAAGAGTTTTTCATCGCCTTTATAAAAATCGTGGGCATATTTGTCATCATGATGTTTTCCAGCGTGCCCGTCACGCTGTGCCTGTTTGCCGTGATGCCCTTCATGATTTGGTTTGCCGTGGTGTACAACCGCAAAATGCGCCGCACTTTCAAAATCAACAGGGTGCAGATGGGCGAACTCAACGCCACGGTGGAAGACAGCCTCGCCGGAGTGAGAGTCGTTAAATCTTTCGCCAACGAAGACGTCGAGCAGGAAAAGTTCGAAAAAGGCAACGAACGGTTTCTGGAAATCAAACGTGAAAACTATCAGTACATGGCGACGTACAACTGCGGTCTAAGAGTCATGGACGCCGTGATGTACATTCTCATTCTGCTGCTGGGCGCGCTGTTCAGGCTGCCCGTTCAGGTATTTGTGACTTATATCCTTTACGCCAACATTCTGCTGGCGTCGATAAAAGCCATTGCCGACTATACCGAGCAGTTTCAAAAGGGCATCACCGCTTTCGAGCGTTACAGCGAAATTATGGATATCCCCGTTGGGCTTGACGACAAGCCCGGCGCCGTGGAACTCAAAGACGTCAAGGGCGATGTGGAGTTCAGACACGTCAGTTTCCGCTATACCGAAGACGGCCCGGACGTGCTCAAAGACATAAACGTCAGCGTCAAAAGGGGCGAAGTGCTGGCGATAGTCGGCCCGTCTGGCGGCGGAAAGACAACTTTCGCCAGCCTGCTGCCCAGGTTTTACGACGTAACCGAAGGCAGCATAACAGTTGACGGTCTTGACATAAAAGACGTGACGCTCAAATCGCTCAGGCGGAATATAGGCGTGGTGCAGCAGGACGTGTATCTGTTTTGGGGCACGGTTGCCGACAATATACGTTACGGCAAACTCGACGCAACGAGAGAGGAAGTCATCGCCGCCGCCAAAATGGCCGGCGCCGACGAGTTTATAGAAAAAATGCCGGACGGCTATGACAGTTACGTCGGCGAACGGGGCGTGAAACTGTCGGGCGGGCAGAAACAGCGCATATCCATAGCGAGAGTGTTTCTCAAAAATCCGCCCATTCTTATTCTGGACGAGGCGACCAGCGCCCTTGACAACGAAAGCGAAGTGCTTGTGCAGAAGTCGCTGGAATCGCTGAGCAAGGGCAGGACGACAATCGTCATAGCCCACAGGCTGTCCACGATACGCGGCGCCACCAAAATAATGGTGCTGACTGCCGACGGCGTGGAGGAAGAAGGCACCCACGAGCAACTTATGCGCAGCGACGGCCTTTACAAAAAACTGTACGAACTGTCGGGCAGCGTGGGCACGCTGCGCTGGTGATTTTTGTTCGTCGCGGGAGAACGGTATGAACTGGGAAGCGTTTTTTGTGGTGACACTACCCATCATCGCGCTTGTAGCGGTCTGGTGGGACTGGTACAGAAGGAAGTGATATCATGGCAGGAGAAAAGATAGTTTACAGTCCGGTGACGCTGTGGCGCGGTTTTGACGCTCTGTCGCCGTCGTTCGATACCGAAACCGTCGTCGAGTTTGAAAACGACGGCATAGAATTGTCTTATATTTATTTCAACGGCGTCGCCTATCATGACGGGGTGAGCCGCGTTTACGGCGTGTTCGCCAGAAGAAAGGGCAAAAAAAACCTGCCCGCCATTGTCCTTCTGGGGCATATAGGTGAGCCGATCAGCGAGCGCGAAGCGGTGTTCTGGGCAAAAAGAGGGTACGCCGTGCTGGCGTTCGACAACATGGGCGAAACGGAAAACGGCGGCAAACACACCGTTTATCCCGAAAGCGCCTCTTACGCCAATTACGCTAAAAGCGGCAGGCACCTGACCAACTGCGACACCAACGCCAGGGAAACATGCTGGTATCACTGGGCGGCAAACACCCGCAGGGCGGTGTCTTTCGTGGCGGCGCAGGACTGCGTGGACACGTCGTCCATCGGTCTTGTGGCGTCGGGCGACGCCGCGGTGACGGCGTGCATGGCCGCCGCTTTCGACGACAGGCTGTCGGCGTGCGCCGTGCTTTTCGGCGTGTGCTACCAGGACATAGAAATCGTCGAGGGGCAGACCGCCGAACAGATAGAAAAAGCCGAGGAAAGGGAAAGATGGTTTGCCGGCATCGCGCCGCAAAGTTATCTCATGCATATGCACACGCCGTTTTTCCTTTGCATCGCCGCGAACTCGGCGAAAACCGACCTTGACAAGACATATGACGCTTTGGGGCTGATACCCAAAGAAACGCCGTGGGCGCTGTGGATATCCGACAAACTGCCCGGCTCGTCGGGAGACGTGTTTGTCAGAAACCTTGACAAATGGCTGACGCTCAGGCTCAAAAAACAGATAGACAACGCCCTGCTGCCGGTGGTGGATTTCAGGGTGCTGCGCGGCAGGCTCAACCTCATTGTGCGTGTGCCGGACGAGGAAGAAGCGCAGGACGTCAACATATATTTCGCGCGCGAGGCGGCGGAAAACAGCGTGCGCAACTGGAACAAAATCAACCTGGAAAACATCGCCGACGGCATATACAGGGCTGTTGTGGACGTGTACGACAAAAAGCAGGCGTGCTACGCCTATTGTAACGTCAGGTACAAAGGCGGTCTTGTGCTGTCGGGCAACCTGATGGAAATAGGTCCCGACAAACTCTCCGCCGTAACCGAAAGCAGAAAGACCAAGATAATCTACAACGGTCAGATGGGATTGGGCAGTTTTCAGGTTTACCGTCCGGCGGCGGGCGGCGAAACAAGTTTTTACGACGAGGATAAACTCGAAGTAAAGCAGGGACCCGACGAAATCAGGGGCATATGCGGCAAAAGTTTCGCCACGTTCGCGCTGAACGACTCGAAATATCTCAAAAACGACGACGGAATACTGGCTTTTGACGTGTACAGCAAAGACCCGCAGGAACTCACCGTCAGCGTGGTTGTGGACTACGGCGACGGTCAGAAAATTTACGGCGTCACGGAAAAACTCATCGGCGGCGAACTGTGGCAGAAAGTGTGCGTGTCGCTGGCGGAACTCAAAGGCGAACGTGGCAGAGTGCCCGGCAGCTGGTCTCTTTGCGAAGTGCTCTGTTTTGAGGCTGAGCGAGAAGTTATTATAAACAACGTTATTCTGAACTGAAAGGTGAAGTATGGATTTCGTCGTTGGGGATAAAATCGTTTCGAAAAAGGTTCATCCGTGCGGCGGCAATGTCTGGACGATAGTGCGGGTGGGCGCCGACTTCAAAATGAAGTGCGACACCTGCGGCAGAGTCGTTATGCTGGACAGGCTGGATTTCGAAAAAATAGTCAAGAAGAAACTGTAAAATGGAAAAAACGAGAGGCAAAGTTCTGTCGCGCGTTCTGTCGGCGCTGCTGATAGTGCTGGCGCTGCTGACAGTATGCAAAATATTTTTTATAGACATATATACCGTCGTGGGCGCCTCGATGTCGCCGACATATGAAAACGGTCAGCGCGTTTTTGCCCGCAAAGTCGGCGGGGCGGGGCGTTTCGACGCCGTAATCATCAGGGCGGAAAACTATCGCGGCGGCGGAGTTTTGCCGGAAGACGCCGACAGGCTGTTCAAGCGTGTGGTGGCGGTGGCGGGCGACGTCGTGTGGTCGGAAAACGGTGTGCTGTGCCTCGAATATGACGGCGAAACGCATATTCTGACCGATGAAAACTACGGCGGCGGGGATATAGACCGCATGAGTGTGCAGGTGGAGCGCACCGTCGTGCCCGACGGATACGTGTACGTTCTGGGCGACAACCGCAACAACAGCGCCGACAGCAGAATAATAGGGCTTGTGGCGGTGGAGGATATCGAGGCGGTTGTGCTTTAAAAATCACGGCGAAAACTTGTCGGAAAACCGTTTACAAATTGTTTTTCATATGATAATATACAGTCAGCGGGCGGGTTGCCGCTTGCCGCACGACAAACCATGAGAGGTTTGTGTGCCCAGAAGAGAAGAGAAAAGAATAAGAAAAAGGTTAGAGGAGACGAGCCGATGGAAAGATTATGTTTATTCTGGCGATGCTCTGGCGTCGCTTTTTTTGTTTTCTGAGCGGAAAGCGCTCCGTCCGCCGGGACGTCAAACGGCAAACAAAATAAAATAAACGGAGAATAATCATGAAAGAAGAACTTATAAGAAAAGTGCAGCTCACCGACAAGGAGATGCCTACCGCATGGTATAACATTCAGGCGGATTTGAAAGATTTGCCGCCTTATCTCAACCCGCAGACGTTGAAACCGGTCACCGCGGAAGAACTCGCGCCGATTTTCCCGCCTGAAATCATCAAGCAGGAAATGTCCAAGGAGAGATACATCGATATCCCGGACGAAGTTCAGGACATCTACCACACTTACAGACCGAGCAACCTGCACAGGGCTTACGGTCTGGAAAGAATGCTGGGCACCCCGGCAAAAATCTTTTATAAATACGAGGGCAACAACGCCACCGGCAGCCACAAACTCAATTCCGCCGTGCCGCAGGCGTATTACAACAAAGCGGCGGGCATCAAAAGGCTGACCACCGAAACGGGCGCGGGACAGTGGGGCTCGGCGCTCAGCATGGCGTGCTGCCATTTCGGTCTGGAATGCCAGGTGTATATGGTTAAAGTCAGTTACAACCAGAAGCCTATGCGCCGCACCTTTATGCAGACTTTCGGCGCCGGCGTGGCCGCCAGTCCGTCAAACCTGACGCAGTTCGGCAGGGATTACCTCGCGCAAAACCCTGACAGCAACGGCAATCTGGGTATAGCCATCAGCGAGGCGGTGGAAGACGCCGTGAGCAGAAGCGACACCAATTACGCCCTCGGCAGCGTGCTCAACCATGTGGCGATGCACCAGACCATTATCGGTCTCGAAACGCAGAAACAGTTTGAAAAAATAGATATGTATCCCGACATCGTCATAGCGTGCGCCGGCGGCGGCAGCAACTTTTCGGGTATAGCCTTCCCGTTTGTCAGAGACAAACTGCAAGGCAAAGCCGACACCCGCATAATCGCCGCGGAAAGCGCCGCGTGCCCGTCGCTTACGAAGGGCGTTTACGCGTATGATTACAGCGACGTGGGTCACATGTGCCCGATTACCAAAATGTACACCCTCGGCGCCAACTTCATGCCGAGCGGCGTGCACGCCGGCGGACTGAGATATCACGGCATGAACCCGATTGTCAGCAAACTGTATCACGACGGTGTAATCGAAGCGGCGGCTTACAGCCAGCTCGACACCCTCAAAGCCGGCATGGCGTTCGCGCAGGCGGAGGGAATTATACCCGCCCCTGAATCAACGCACGCCATAAAGTGCGCCATGGACGAAGCGCTTAAAGCCAAAGAAGAAGGCGTGTCAAAGACGATAGTCTTCTGCCTCAGCGGCAACGGCTATTTCGATATGTACGCTTACGAGGCTCTGCTCGCCGGCAGCCTTAAAGACAGCAACGCGCCCGAAATCGACAAAAACAAAATTTCTTTGCCGAAAATCGCGGGTCTGCAGGAGTGACTTGGCGGGCGACAAACCGCAAAAGACTTTACAATACGGCCGTTTTGAGTTAAACTCAAAGCGGTCTTTTTGTGTATTTAGGAGAGTTATGAAAAAATTTGTTTTATCGACGGAGTCGACTTCCGATTTGCCGTTGAGTTATCTCACGGAAAACAATGTCGCCTGCTATGAAATGGGCGGTATGGTCGGTGATTTCGAATTCGGCGGCACAAGCGGCAATTCGCTGGATATCAAAGATTTTTTCAACCGCATGCGTGACGGCGAAAAAACCATGACCACGCAGGTTAACCTTGCCGAAGCCGAAAGATTTCTGGAAAGTTTTCTTAAACAGGGCAAAGACGTTCTGCACCTGGCGTTTTCGTCGGCGCTCAGCGGCACATATAACAATTTTGTCGCCGCCGCGGAGACGCTCGGCAAAAAATATCCCAACAACAAGGTGCTGGTGGTGGACAGCCGCGCCGCTTCTCTCGGCGAGGGGTTGTTTGTCCATTTCGTCAACAAAAAAGCGGAAGAAGGCGTTTCGATTGACGAGGCGTACGAATACGCCCTGTCCATAAGGGACGACATCTGCCACTATTTCGTGGTGGACGACCTCGAATATCTGTACAGGGGCGGCAGGGTCAAAAAATCCACGGCGGTGCTTGGCACGCTGCTCAGAATCAAGCCTGTGCTGCACGTTGATCTGGAAGGCAGGCTTATTCCGCTTAAAAAGGTCATGACGCGCCGCAAGAGTCTCAACGCCCTTGTGGACTATATGCAGACAAAATACGACGGCTGGTCCGACGACGTGTTTATCTCGCACGGCGACTGCCAGGAAGAAGCCGAATACGTCGCCAGACTCGTTACCGAAAAAATCGGCGTGCCGGGGGAAAAGATTCTCATCAACCATCTCGGGCCTGTCATCGGTTCCCACTCGGGGCCGGGCACGGTGGCGCTTTTCTTCCACGGCAGAAACAAAAGGGAAGACAAAGAAGATTGACGGACAAAACAAAAGACGCTTTCAGACGAAAGCGTCTTTTTTATTGGCGCAAAGATACTCGGGTTTCTTTCGCTGCGGTGGGTTATGAACGGGAAAACCCATAACATAAAAATCCACATCCGGCTCCGATTGCCTTTTCCGTCAGTCAACCGCCTGTAATCTGCGGGCAAGGCCGTCATGACAATTTGTCCGTGGCGGTACGGTTTCTTTCCCGAAACCTTTATAATAAAAATCCCTTTCTACCGTCGGCGCCGGGCGTCGGTCGCCTTTTCTCCCTGCGATTATAGTGAGCGCGCTCCGGGCGGAAATTATACGTCCGCCGGTGATTTTTTTTATTCCGGCTGTTTTTTTGCCAAAAATGCCTAAAAAAACATTATTTTTTGATTGACGGTATTGAACGCCTGTGATAATATATTTAGGCTGCGACAAAAGGTTGATGCGGAAAGTTACTCAAAAAAAGAGATAATTTCCGCGGACGAGCCGGAAAAACAAGCAATCCGGCGGCCTCGGTGAGTGAGCAAACGGTTTTCGGCAAGGTGCCGTCCGACAGGGTTTCGGCGGCAAACCGGTCAAATTCAAGGTTGCTTATTTTTAATGTGGCGGTATGACACACACGGAAGCGTGGTTGTCATAAACGGGGTTCAAATAAAATAGAGAGGAGAAAACATGGCAAGTCAAAAAATCAGAATCAAATTGAAAGCGTACGACCACAGCCTTATCGACGCCTCGGCGGCGAAAATCGTGGAAACGGCAAACAGAATGGGTTCGAAAGTCAGCGGTCCTATCCCGCTCCCTACACAGAGAGAAGTCGTGACCATACTTCGCTCGCCGCATAAAGATAAGGATTCGCGCGAGCAGTTCGAGCTCAAAACGCACAAAAGGCTTATCGATATTTACAGCCCTAACTCAAAAACGGTGGACAGTCTTTCCAAACTGGATCTTCCGGCGGGCGTAAGCATACAAATCAAACTTTAATTGACCAGAGAGTCGGAGGTGAACTTTATCAATGAATAAAGCAATCATAGGTAAGAAATTGGGAATGACTCAGGTTTTCACCGCTGACGGCGCGGTGATTCCGGTGACCGTGGTGGAAGCCGGCCCTTGCGCCGTGGTGCAAAAGAAAACCGTTGAAAGAGACGGCTACAACGCCGTGCAGCTCGGGTTCAGAGACGTTAAGGAAAGCAAACTCAACAAACCGGAACTCGGCCACCTGAAAAAGGCGGGCGTCAGCGCGAAAGACGTGCTTAAAGAATTCAAATTCGACAATATCGACAGTTTCGAAATCGGTTCGGAAATCAAATGCGACATTTTTGCCGACGGCGACGTCATCGACGTTACCGGCACCAGCAAAGGCCACGGGTTTTCCGGCGTAATCAAAAGATGGAACAGCCACCGTCTTAAAGAAACTCACGGTGTCGGCCCTGTACACAGAGAGGTTGGTTCTCTCGGCGCTAACAGCGACCCGTCAAGAGTTTTTCCGGGTAAACACATGCCCGGCCAGTACGGCGGCGAACAGGTAACCGTACTCAATCTCACGGTCGTGAAAGTCGACACGGCAAGAAACGTGCTTCTGATTAAGGGCGCTGTCCCGGGTGCAAGAAACGGCATCGTTTACATCAGAGAGGCTGTCAAGAAATAAGGAGCGGAAAAATGCAAGTAAAATTGTTTGACACAAGCGCCAAGGAAATCGGCGCGCTGGAACTTAACGACAGCGTTTTCGGTTGTGAATATAACGAGGCACTTATTCATCAGGTAGTTGTCGCCCAGCTGGCCAACGCCAGACAGGGCACCAAAAGCACCCTGACCAGAACCGAAGTCAGGGGCGGCGGCAGAAAGCCGTGGAGGCAGAAGGGCACGGGCCACGCCAGACAGGGCAGCATCCGCGCTCCGCAATGGGTAAAGGGCGGCGTCGTGTTCGCTCCGAAGCCAAGGGATTTCAGCAAAAAAGCCAACAAGAGAGCAAAATACCAGGCTTTCAAGAGCGCGATCAGCTATAAAGCGCAGCACAACGAAATCATCGTTGTCGACAAAATCGAATTGCCGGAAATCAAAACCAAACACGTTCAGAAAATTCTTTCCAACTTCAAACTCGACAAGAAAGTTCTGCTCGTGCTGCCGGAATACAACGAAGCGGTTCTCCGCGCCGGCAGAAACATTGAAAATCTGGCTATCTCCACCGTGGAACTGGTAAGTCTTTACGAAGTCGTTTCCAACGCGACAATCATGATGACGGCCGACGCGGTTAAAAACATGGAGGAGGCTTTCGCGGAATGAAACAGTACGATATCATTAAAAGACCGGTGCTCAGCGAAAAAAGTTACAGCGAAATCGCCAACAAAAAATACGTTTTCGAAGTAGCGGTTGACGCCAACAAAATAGAAATCAAAGAAGCGGTGGAAAAAATCTTCGGCGTTAAAGTCGAAAAGGTAAACACCATCAACGTCAGAGGAAAACTCAAAAGACAGGGCCGCACCCAGGGCTATACCTCTAAGCGCAAAAAGGCCATCGTGCAGTTGACCAAAGACAGCAAGGCAATCGAATTCTTCGAGAATCTGGCATAAGGAGGACAAACAAAATGGCAATAAGAAGATATAAACCAACTTCACCGGCTCGTCGTTTTATGTCAGTTTCGATGTATGAGGAAATCACGACGAACAAGCCTGAAAAAAGTCTGCTTGCCGTTAAAAACAAGAGCGGCGGCAGAAACGCCACCGGCCGCATCACCGTAAGACACATCGGCGGCGGCAACAGAACCAAATACAGAATCATCGATTTCAGAAGAAACAAGGACGGTATTCCGGCGAAAGTCGCCACCATCGAATACGACCCGAACAGAAGCGCTTTTATCGCTTTGCTGCACTATGTTGACGGCGAAAAGAGATACATCCTCGCTCCTGTGGGACTTAACGTGGGCGACGTCGTGGTGAGCGGCGCCGAAGCCGACATCAAAGTGGGCAACAGCCTTCCGCTGGAAAACATCCCTGTGGGTACTTTCGTGCACAATATCGAAATGCACCCGGGCAAAGGCGGCCAGATTGCCAGGGCGGCGGGCATTTCCGCTCAGCTCATGGCAAAAGAAGGCAAATACGCCACGCTGCGTATGCCTAGCGGCGAAATGAGATACATCCTCGCCAAATGCCGCGCCACAATCGGTCAGGTGGGCAACCTCGACCACGAAATCGTGTCGGTCGGCAAAGCCGGCAAAACCAGACACATGGGTGTGCGTCCTACCGTGCGCGGTTCGGTCATGAACCCTTGCGACCACCCTCACGGCGGCGGCGAAGGCAAATCGCCTGTCGGCAGACCTGGCCCTGTAACTCCTTGGGGCAAACCTGCTCTGGGTTACAAGACCAGAAAGAAAAAGAACGTCACCAGCAAATTTATTATCAAACGCGTTAACTGATGTGGAGGCAATGAGATAATGAGCAGATCAATAAAAAAGGGACCTTTCGTCCAGCCGAAACTCCTCAAAAGAGTCAGGGAAATGAACGAAAAGGGCGAAAAGAAAGTTTTGAAAACCTGGTCGAGGTCTTCTACGATATTTCCTGATTTCGTAGGACACACCATTGCCGTTCACGACGGTAGAAAACACGTACCGGTTTACATCACAGAAGACATGGTGGGCAACAAACTCGGCGAGTTTGCCCCTACCAGAACTTTCCGCGGCCACGCCGGCGGGAAGACCACTAAAAAGTAAGGAGGAGAACAATGGCATCTAGAAGCAGAGATAAAGCGGTCAGCCGTAAAGAAAATAAAGACAAAAGACCTTTTGCCGTTGCGAAATACATCCGTATTTCTCCTTCCAAGGTAAGAATCGTAATCGATTTGATTCGCGGCAAAAACTATTTTGACGCGCTGGCCATTTTGGAAAACACCCCGAAAGCGGCGAGCCTTCCGGTAAAGAAAGTGCTTAACTCCGCCGCCGCCAACGCCGAAGTAAACAAGGGCATGTCCAAAGACGATTTGTACGTTGCCGAAATTTACGCCGACGCGGGTCCTACACTCAAACGCATTATGCCGAGAGCGCAGGGCAGAGCGTACAGAATCTTGAAACGCACGAGTCACATCACTGTCGTACTCGACAGCGTAAGCAACAGGTAAGGGGGTCAAAATGGGTCAGAAAGTTAATCCGCACGGAATGCGCGTGGGCATCATAAAAGGTTGGAGTTCCCAGTGGTACGCCGACAAAAAAGATTTTGCCAGACTTCTCAAAGAAGACAACGTAATCCGTGAGTTCCTTAAAAAGAAATATTATTCCGCGGCCGTTTCTTCCATTGAAATCGAAAGAAGCGAAGGCAAAATTTCCGTCACGATGATGACTGCCCGTCCGGGCGTGCTCATCGGCAAAGGCGGCGCCAACGTGGAAATCATCAAAAACGAAATCGCCAAACTTTCCAAAGGCAACGCCGTTTCGCTCAATATCGTGGAAGTCAAAAAACCGGATATGGACGCGCAGCTTGTTGCCGAAGGCATCGCCGCCCAGCTTGAAAAACGCGTAAGTTTCCGCAGGGCGGTAAGACAAAATATGGGCAGAGCCATGAGGGCCGGCGCCAAAGGTATCAAAGCCATGGTATCCGGCAGGCTGGACGGCGCCGAAATCGCCAGAAGCGAACATTATCACGAGGGCTCAATCCCGCTGCACACTTTGAGAGCCGATATCGATTACGGTTTTGCCGAAGCGCACACCACTTTCGGCGTAATCGGCGTGAAAGTGTGGATTTACAAGGGCGAAATCCTCGCCAAAAAGAAATCCAACGAAGGAGGACAAGCAAATGTTAATGCCTAAAAGAGTCAAAAGACGCCGTCAGTTCCGTGGCAGAATGAAAGGCGCCGCCCACAAAGGCAACGAAATTTCTTACGGCACGTTTGGTCTTGTCGCCACCGAACCGGGTTGGGTGACTTCAAACCAGATAGAGGCGGCCCGTATCGCCATGACGAGATTCGTCAAGCGCGGCGGCCAGGTATGGATTAAAATATTCCCGCACAAACCGGTAACCAAAAAACCGGCGGAAACCCGCATGGGTTCCGGTAAAGGTTCCCCGGAATATTGGGTGGCGGTTGTGAAACCGGGCAGAGTAATGTTTGAAATGGCCGGCATAACCGAAGAACAGGCAAGAGAAGCGTTGAGACTGGCAAGCCACAAACTTCCGGTCAAATGCAAGTTTATGATGAAAGAGCAGGTAGCTGAGGGTGGTGAAGGTTGATGAAAGCGAATAAAATTCACGAAATGAACGACCAGGAACTGGTCAACAAGTTGAACGACCTGAAAAAAGAACTTTTCAATCTTCGTATGAGCCATGCAACAGGTCAACTGGCAAACCCTTTGTCGCTCAGAAACTGCAAAAGAGATATCGCGCTCGTCAAAACGGTTATCCGCGAAAGAGAACTCCGCATCTCGGCGCACAAGGAGTAATGGAGGGCTGAAATGGAAGAAAGAGGATTGAGAAAAGAAAGAGTCGGCATCGTTGTTTCCGACAAAATGGATAAAACGATAACCGTGGCGGTTGTCAACAAATATAAACATCCGCTTTATAAAAAGACTGTTTCCAAAACCAAAAAATATAAAGTACACGATGAAAACAATACCGCCGGCATCGGCGACACCGTGTTGATTGCCGAAACGAGACATCTCAGCAAGGACAAATATTTCCGCCTTGTGGAGATTATCGAAAAGGCCAAGTAATTAAGGAGGACTTATGGTACAACCACAAACCAGATTGAAAGCGGCCGACAACTCGGGCGCGAAAGAACTCATGTGTATCAGAGTGCTCGGCGGTTCGTTCAGGAAAACCGGCAATATCGGCGACGTCATCGTGGCAAGCGTCAAAAGCGCCAACACCGGCGGCGTGGTCAAAAAGGGCGACGTCGTTAAAGCCGTCATCGTCAGAACAACGTCAGGCGTGGGCCGCGCGGACGGCAGCCACATTCGTTTCGACGACAACGCCGCGGTAATTATAGACAATCAGAAACAGCCGAGAGGCACTCGTATCTTCGGGCCTGTCGCGAGGGAACTGAGGGAAAAAGATTTCATGCGTATCATTTCTCTTGCCCCGGAAGTTCTTTAAGGAGGTCTGACAGAAATGAACACTATGGAAATCAAAAAAGGCGATTTGGTCGAAATAACCGTAGGCGGCATCGACGTCAAAGGCAAGAGGGGCAAAGTGCTTGCCACCAGCCCTAAAAACGGCAAAATCGTTGTTGAAAATCTCAATATGGTCAAACGTCACACCAAACCGCGTTCGACCCAGAATCCGGGCGGCATCGTGGAAAAACCGCGCGCCATCGACGTGTCCAACGTCATGCTGGTGTGCCCTTCCTGCGATAAAACCACCCGTATCGGTCACGTAAAGGCGGAAAACGGCAAATACGTTAGACAATGCAAAAAATGCGGCGCCGTCATCACCGACAGGAAAGACGACAAACAGGCTAAGCCTGCCGCCAAAGCAGCGAAAAAGAAAACCGCTAAAAAAGCGGATAAAGCCGAATAAGGAGGAATAGCACTGTGGCAGAAAAGAAAGCGGCAAAAGTAGCCGCCACGGAAGAAAACAGATTGATGGCTTCGTACAAAAACAGTGTCGTTCCGGCTCTTAAAGAACATTTCAAATACGAAAATATCAATCAAGTACCTAAACTTGTTAAAATCGTTATCAACGCCGGTCTCGGCGACGTAAAAGACAACGCCAAAAGTTTTCAGTCGGCGGTGGATGAAATCAAACTGATTTCGGGTCAGAAACCGCTGGTGACAAAAGCCAAAAAATCGGTCGCCAACTTCAAAGTGAGAGAAGGCATGCCGATTGGCGCCAAAGTGACTTTGCGCAACCGCAGAATGTACGAATTCATGGACAAACTCGTGTCCATCGCGCTTCCGCGAGTCAGAGACTTCCACGGCGTGAACGCCAACGCGTTTGACGGCAGGGGCAACTACACCCTGGGTATCAAGGAACAGCTTATCTTCCCTGAAATCCAGTACGACCAGGTGGAAAAAACAAGAGGTTTCGACATCACTTTCGTAACGACGGCCAACACCGACGAGGAAGCGAGGGAACTGTTGAGACTTCTGGGTATGCCTTTCGCGAAGTAATGGAGGAAAACAATGGCTAAAAAAGCACTTATTTTGAAGCAACAGAAAACACCTAAATATTCCACCCGCGCTTATACGAGATGTTCCATCTGCGGCAGACCGCACGCCGTGCTTAAAAAATACGGCATATGCAGGGTTTGCTTCAGGGAACTCGCTTACAAGGGTGAAATTCCGGGTGTCAAGAAATCCAGCTGGTAAGTCGTATAGGAGGAATAAACAATGGTTGTTACTGACCCAATCGCAGATATGCTGACCCGCATCCGCAACGCCCTGACGGCGAAGCACGAGACTGTGGAAATTCCGGCATCGAATATGAAAAAAGCCATTGCTGAAATTCTCTTGAACGAGGGTTATATCAGCAATGTGGAAATCAAAGAAGACGGCGTGCAGGGCAGCATCGTAGTTACCCTGAAATACAGCAAGGACGGCAACGTTATCACCGGACTTAAACGTATTTCCAAACCGGGTCTGCGCGTGTACGCGAAAAGCAACGAGATACCTACGGTTCTGAACGGTCTCGGCACCGCCATTCTGTCCACTTCCAAGGGTATCATGACCGACAAGCAGGCAAGAGCCAACAATCTGGGCGGCGAAGTGCTGGCTTTCGTGTGGTAAGGAGGAACAGGCAATGTCAAGAATAGGTAGAATGCCGGTCGTCATACCGCAGGGAGTCGAAATCAAAGCCGAAAACGGTCTTGTTACCGTTAAAGGTCCTAAAGGCACGCTCAGCCAGCAGGTCGGCAAAGATATCAGTGTAAAAATCGAAAACAATGAAGTGATACTGACAAGAGCCAACGACCAGAAAGAAGTAAGGGCGCAGCACGGTCTTTACAGGGCGCTTATCCACAACATGGTGGAAGGCGTGACCAAAGGCTTTGAAAAAGCGCTGGTCATCAACGGCGTGGGTTACAAAGCGCAGATGCAGGGTAAAAAACTGGTGCTCAACATCGGTTACTCGCATCCGATAGAAATCGACCCGCCGGAAGGTATCACTATAGAATGTCCGTCGCTCACCGAAGTCGTTGTCAAAGGCTTCGACAAGACCGTTGTCGGTCAGGTGGCGGCAAACATCAGAGCCAAACGTGTCGTTGAGCCTTACCACGCTTACGGTATCCGTTATAAAGACGAATACGTCGCGATGAAAGAAGGCAAGACTGCCGGTAAATAAGAGGTGAACATATGATTTCCAAAATCGATAAAAACGCTGACAGAAGAATCCGTCACGCGAGAGTAAGAAAAAAAGTATACGGCACTTGCCTGAGACCTCGCTTCAACGTTTACCGCAGCACCAGATACATCTATGTGCAGCTTATTGACGACGTAAACGGCAAA
This sequence comes from Candidatus Heteroclostridium caecigallinarum, assembly GCA_904419725.1. Classification (GTDB taxonomy): domain Bacteria; phylum Bacillota; class Clostridia; order Christensenellales; family CAG-314; genus Heteroclostridium; species Heteroclostridium caecigallinarum. The sequence goes on from CAJFSP010000005.1 coordinate 22,677, forward strand.
ACGATGGTGGCGGCGAATTCGCTGCAAATGGCAAAAGAACTCAAAGGCAAGACCAAATGCGAACAGGCAAGAGCGGTGGGGCTCGCGGCAGGCAAACTGGCGCTGGAAAAAGGCATCACCGAAGTCGTGTTCGACAGGGGCGGCTATATCTACACCGGACGCGTTAAAGAAGTTGCGGAAGGCGCCAGAGAAGCCGGTCTCAAATTCTGATAGGAGGTAAAGTCAAATGGAAAAGCGCGAAGGACAAGGTCAGAGAGCCGAACAGCAGAGAGACGGCAGACGTCCTAACAGCAGACCTAGGGGCAACAGGGAAAGACGCGAAGAAGCCGACGACCTCCAGAAGAAACTGGTTTGCATCAACCGTGTAACAAAGGTTGTCAAGGGCGGCAGAACTATGCGTTTCACCGCGCTGGTCGTCGTGGGTGACGGCAAAGGCAAAGTGGGATGCGGCACCGGTAAAGCGGCGGAAGTCCCTGCGGCAATCGAAAAGGCGACGCAGAAAGCCAAAAAGAACATGATAAACGTGCCTATCGTGGGCACCACCATTCCTCACGAAATCACCGGTAAATTCGGCAGGGGCAACGTGCTCCTGAAACCGGCTCAGCCTGGTTCCGGCGTTATCGCCGGCGGCAGCGTGAGAAACGTTCTGGAAGTTGCCGGTTACAAAGATATCCGTACAAAATGTCTTGGCAGTTCCAATCCGATTAACTGCGTAAAAGCCACAATCAACGGTCTGGCAAACCTCAGAACGGCTGAACAGGTAGCCGCGCTGAGAGGCAAATCCGTTGAGGAAATTCAGGCGTAAGGAGGTAACAAATGGCAGAAGCAGAAAACAAAGTCGCGGTCGAAGAAACGGCCGAGAAGCCTAAGAAATCCGCGCCTAAAAAGACAACGGCTAAAAAAGCCGAAGGCGAAACCAAAAAAACCACCAAAAAAGCGGCCGCGGAAAGCGGCGAAAAAGCGGTAAAGAAAGCGGCGCCTAAAAAGACGGCGAAAGCCGACGGCGCGGCGGAAAAACCGGCCAAGAAAACAACCGCCAAGAAAACAACCGCCAAGAAAACCGCCAAAAAAGCGGAACCGGCCGTGCAGGCTCCTAGAATGCATCACGGCAGAGTGGTTGTGGAAAGCAAAACCCCGCTTTATAAAGTCAAAAACGAAAAAGGTCAGGCTCCTTACGTCATATCCGACGAAAGCGTGAAAGTAACGCTGATTAAGAGCACCATCGGCTGCCTGCAGAAACAAAAGGCCACCGTTGCTGCTCTGGGGCTTAAAAAACCGGGCTCTTCCAAAATCTTCAAGGTAAGTCCGGCTCTCAACGGCATGCTGTTCAGGGTCAGACACCTTATCAAGGTTGAAGAAGTCAAGTAAGGAGGGCATCATGAGAATTCATACTATACAACCGGCTCCGGGAGCGGTGACTTCGCCGAAAAGACTCGGCAGGGGCACCGGCAGCGGACTGGGCAAAACCAGCGGTAAAGGTCACAAAGGTCAGTGGGCCAGAAGCGGCGGCGGCGTCCGTATCGGCTTCGAGGGCGGCCAGATGCCTTTGACCCGCCGTCTGCCTAAGAGAGGCTTTACTAACAACTGGCGTAAAGAATATTCCGTAATCAACATCGGTGATTTGGAATGTTTCGACAACGGGGCGACCGTAACACCTGAACTCATCTTCGAAATGGGACTTGCGGCCGACAAAGGCAATGCCGGACTTAAGGTGCTCAGCGACGGTACACTCACCAAACAACTGACGGTCAAAGCGCACAAATTTTCGAAGTCTGCTATTGCCAACATCGAGAAAGCCGGAGGCAAAGCAGAGGTAATCGAATAATGATTCAAACACTTAAAAACGCTTTCAAGACGAAAGAAGTCAGGGACAAAATCCTGATGACTTTGCTGCTTATAGCAATTTACAGGTTGGGCTCGTTTATTCCGGTTCCCGGCATAGACACAAGCGTTACGCAAAGCGCTTTTAACGGGCAAAACTTTCTGGGCATACTCAACGCCATCACCGGCGGCGCTCTCGCCAACGGTACGCTGTTCGCCATAGGTATTTCGCCTTACATCAACGCGTCGATTATAGTGCAACTTCTTACCGTCGCCGTTCCTTCGCTCGAAAGACTTTCGAGACAGGGCGACGAAGGCAGAAAGAAACTCACCAAAATCACGCGTTACTTCACGGTGGTGCTGGCGGCGATCCAGGCGGTGGGTATCCTGTTTGCGTTCAGCAACCAAGGCGTGCTCAACGCGGACCTCATTTCCGTCGAATACACAATGCCTACATGGGTGTTGTTCATATTCGTTTCGCTGATTCTGGTGGCGGGCTCCTGCCTGTGCATGTGGATTGGCGAGCGTATCACGGAATACGGGGTGTCCAACGGCATGTCGCTGCTCATTTTCGTGGGTATCCTGGCGACGGCAGGCACTTCGATTCTCTCGGCGTTTCAAAGTGTTATCGACAGCGGCTTTTCCAGCGGCGGCTGGGAACTCCTGGGCTTCTTCGTGATGGCGATTATCATCTTCGCCTTCATAGTCCTGGTTGACAAAGCCGAAAGAAAAATAACAGTCCAATACGCCAAACAAATCAAAGGCAACAAGATGTACGGCGGTCAGAACACCACCATCCCGATCAGGGTAAACGGTTCCGGCGTGCTGCCGCTTATCTTCGCGTTTGCCATCACTTCCTTCCCGGAAATGCTGTTCAACACCTTCTGGGCGGGACAGGATTGGGTAAACTGGTACACCGTTAATCTCGGTACGCAGTCTTGGGTTTACCCGATAGCGTTGACGATTTTCATCTTCTTGTTTGCATTCTTCTATCAGCAGGTGCAATTCAATCCGGTGGAAGTGTCAAAAAACATCCAGAACAACGGCGGTTTCATTCCGGGCATCAGACCGGGGCAGCCTACGGCGGAATACCTGACCAAGGTGATACAGAGAATCACTTTCTACGGGGCGCTGTTCCTGGCTATCATCGCCTTTGTGCCTAGTTTGCTGTTCAGCCTCATCGGCGCCAGCGAAATAGGATTGCTCAATACTTTCAGCGCGACGGGTATGCTTATCGTCGTAAGCGTGGCGCTCGAGTTTGACAAATCTCTGGAAAATCTGCTTATGATGAAATATTACAGAGGCTTCCTGAAATAAGACGGCGGTCTTAAAAAGGCAGCGATGAATGTCCGCGGCGAAGGCGAACGGCGCCTTTTGCCTCGGGCAATACGTCGGTTAAAGACAAAATAAGGGGGAAGTTAATATGCGTATAGTGTTGTTGGGCGCCCCGGGCGCCGGTAAAGGCAGCCAGGCTAAAAAAATCGCGGAGAAATACGGTTTGCCGCATATATCCACGGGGGATATTTTCCGCAGCCTGCGTCCCGATACAGAACTCGGCAGAATTTTTGCCGAATATTCCGCAAAAGGCCAACTCGTACCCGACGAAATTGTCCTCAAAATCGTTGAGGAAAGACTTGAAAAAGACGACTGCAAAAACGGATTCATTATGGACGGTTTTCCGCGCACCATACCGCAGGCCGAGGCATTTGAAAGAGACATTCACGCGGACGTGGCATTGAACTTTCAGGTCGATTACGGCATTTTGATGGACAGGCTCACCGGCAGATGGACCTGCAAAAAATGCGGGGCACCGTATCATGTGTCCACAATGAACGGCATTACCGTTTGCTCCAAGTGCGGCGGCGAACTGATTCAGCGTGAGGACGACAAAGCCGAAACGGTGGCGAAACGTCTTCAGGTTTATGACAGTCAGACCAAACCTCTCATCGAGTTTTACGAAAAGGTCGGCGTTCTCAAAACGCTGGACGCCAGCAAACCGATTGACGAAGTGTTTGAAAAAATCGTTCAAATTTTGGACAATTTATGATATACTTAAAAAATGACGAACAAATCGGGCTGATGAGAAAAGCCAACCAAATCGTCAAAAACGCTTTGGAACTGGCGGAAGAACTCGTCAAACCCGGCATCACGACGGAATTTCTCAATGAAAGGCTCCACGCCCTGATTGTGAAAGAAGGCGCGTATCCGTCGTTTCTGAACTATGAGGGATACCCGAAAAGCATCTGCACGTCGATAGACGAGGAAGTTGTGCACGGTATTCCCAGCGCCAAAAGATTCCTTGAGGAAGGCAGCATAATCAGCGTGGACGTCGGCGCCGTAAAGGACGGCTTCCACGGTGACGCCGCCCGCACTTTCGCGGTCGGCAAAATTTCCGCCGAGAAACAGAATCTCATAGACGTTACGCGTCAGAGTTTTTTCGAGGCGGCGAAAATAATCAAAGAAGGCGTAAGGCTGGGCGACGTCGGACACGCCATTGACAGTTATGTCAGGTCGTTTGGCTATTCCACGGTAAAGGTGATGGTGGGTCACGGCATCGGCAAAGAAATGCACGAAATGCCTGACGTGCCGAACTACGGAGTGCCGGGCAAGGGGCTCAGGCTGCTGGCGGGAATGACAATCGCGATAGAGCCGATGGTCAACATGGGCGTCTATCAGGTGAAATTTCTGCCCGACGGCTGGACGTGCGTGACCGCGGACGGCAAGCCTAGCGCCCACTATGAAAACACCCTGGCAGTCACAAAAGACGGCTGCGACATACTGTCGCTTTGATTTTGCGGAGAAAGTTATGTCTTTGGAAATTAAACAAGGCGCGGTTGTGTATTCCGTAAAGGGCAGGGACACAGGCGTCTGTTATGTATGCGTCGCCGAGGCGGACGACGGAAAATCCGTTTACGTCAGCGACGGCAGAACGCACAAACTCAGCAAGCCCAAGAAAAAAAACGTAAAGCATCTCAAACACACGGGTAAGTCGCTGGACGTTATCGCTGCGAAACTCAAAGAAAACAAAAAGGTTTTCGACAGCGAAATAAACAGCAGTTTGAGAAACTTCTATTAAGCTCGGTGACAGTTAGCGGAGGATTTATGTCGAAAGACGATGTGATAGAATTTGAAGGCGTCGTGGAAGAAGCGATGAGGAACGCCACTTTCAAGGTCAGGCTCACAAACGGGCTTGTCATTACGGCGTACATTTCCGGCAAACTCAGAATGAACTATATAAAAATACTCCCGGGTGACAGCGTCACTGTGGCCATGAGTCCGTACGATTTGACCAAGGGCCGAATCACGTGGAGAAGCAAAAAATAACGGAGGAAATTAGATATGAAGGTCAGACCAAGCGTAAAACCGATGTGCGACAAATGCAAAATCATCAAAAGAAACGGCAGAGTTATGGTTATTTGCTCCAAGTATCCTAACCATAAACAGCGCCAGGGCTAATCCTCTTGAAACCTTCAAGAGGTTAAAACCGAAAATAATTCTTCTATGGCGGCGGAAAACATTCCGATTTTTCTTTTCCGCCGTGATAAAAGTGGACATATATCTGAAAAATTTTAGGAGGAAATTTACCAAATGGCTCGTATTTCCGGTGTAGATTTGCCAAGAGAAAAACGAATTGAAATCGGCCTTACCTATATATACGGTATAGGCAGACCGACTGCCGACAAAATCCTCGCGGAAACCGGTGTCAACCCTGACACGCGCGTCAAAGATTTGTCGGAAGCCGACGTCAGCAAACTGAGAGAATATATCGAACACAACCTGCACGTCGAGGGCGACCTCAGGAGAGAAGTCGCGCTCAACATCAAACATATGATGGAAATCGGTTCTTACCGCGGCATCCGTCACAGAAAGGGACTGCCGGTCAGAGGCCAATCCACCAAACAGAACGCCCGCACCAGAAAAGGTCCGAAACGCACCGTTTCCAAGGGCAAAAAGGCTAAGTAAGGAGAACTGATATGGCAGTAAAAAAAGTTTCCAAAAAGAAAAAGGTGCTGAGGCACGTTGACAAAGGTCAGGTTCATATACAGGCTTCTTTCAACAACACCATCATCACCGTGACAGATATGGACGGCAACGCTCTGAGCCAGTGCTCCGCCGGCGCTCTCGGATTCAGGGGTTCCAGAAAAAGCACCGCTTACGCCGCGCAGCAGGCAGCCGAAAAAGCCGCCCTCGCCGCCAAAGAATACGGCGTCAGAAGCGTTGAAGTGTATGTAAAAGGCCCGGGCGCCGGACGTGAATCGGCAATCCGCGCAATGCAGACGGCTGAAATCGACGTTACGCTCATCAAAGACGTGTCGCCGATAGCCCACAACGGCTGCCGTCCGCCTAAAAAGAGAAGAGTATAACGGAGGAATCGATAAATGGCTAGATATACAGGACCTGATTGCCGTCTTTGCAGACGCGAAGGCGCGAAACTTTTCCTTAAAGGCGACAGATGCTATTCGGCCAGCTGCGCTATGAACCGCAGAGCGGTTGCTCCGGGTCAGCACGGCGCCGCGAGAAAGAAAGTTACCGAATACGGCACTCAGCTCAGGGAAAAACAAAAAATCAAGAGAATTTACGGTCTGTGCGAAAAACAGTTCCATAAATATTATGAAGAAGCCGACAGGCAAAAGGGCGTTACCGGCGCCAACATGCTGCAACTTCTCGAAAGAAGACTCGACAACGTTGTTTACCGCATGGGCATCGGTCTTTCCAGAAGCCAGGCGAGACAGCTTGTCAACCACGCGCACATCACCGTTAACGGCAAAACCGTAAACATTCCTTCATACATCGTCAAAGCCGGCGACGTTGTGGCCGTGAAGGAAAATAAAGCCGGCAATAAATTCTTTAAAGAATTGAAGGAGAGAAAACCTAACGGTACGCTTCCTAAATGGCTGGAATTCGACCTCGCGTCGCTCAGCGGCAAGGTCATCGCTCTGCCTGAAAGAGAAGATATCGCGATGGATGTACGCGAACAGCTTGTCGTCGAATTGTACAGCAAGTAATCTGAACCCTTGAAAGGAGGATTTTACTCTTATGATGGAAATCGAAAAACCTAAAATGAACATCGAAGAAAGTCCCGACGGTTCAACCTGCCGTCTGGTCGTGGAACCGCTTGAAAGAGGGTTTGGCATTACGCTGGGCAACGCTCTGCGCAGAGTGCTTCTCGCGGCATTGCCGGGCGCTGCCGTTGTCGGCGTGAAAATCGACGGCGTACAGCATGAATTTTCGACGATACCGGGCGTTAAAGAGGACGTGACGGAGATTATACTCAATCTCAAATGTCTGGCGCTCAAAACGGCCGATACCGACGTTTCGTTCAGAAAAATCATAAATATCAAAAAACAGGGTCCTTGCGTGGTTTACGCGAAGGACATCGAGACCGACGCCGACGTGGAAGTGCTCAACCCGGATTTGTATATCTGCACGTTGGACGAGGGCGCCGTGCTCAACGCCGAACTTCATGTCGGCAGGGGCAGGGGCTATGTTTCGGCCGAAGGCAACAAGGAAGTCAACAGGGAACTGAAACTGTCTTTCCCTATCGGATACATTCCGATTGACTCCATCTTCACTCCGGTCAAAAAAGCCAGTTACAACGTGGAAAGCGCCCGCGTGGGTCAGAACATCAACTTCGACAAACTTATTCTCGACGTGACCACCAACGGCGCGTTCAGCGCGGTGGAAATCGTGAGCCTGGCGGCAAAAGTACTTGACGACCACATCAGAATGTTCGTTGACCTTTCGGAAACCATGGGCAAACTCGATATTCTGGTCAGCCGCGAAGAAGACAAGCAGCAGAAAGTGCTGGAAATGACCATAGAAGACCTGGATTTGTCGGTGAGAAGTTACAACTGTCTCAAACGCGCCGGTATTCAGACCGTGGCGGATCTCATCGAGCACACCGAGGACGAAATGCTCAAAGTGCGCAACCTCGGCAGAAAGTCGCTTGACGAAGTTATGGAAAAACTCAAGAGTTACGGACTCAAATTGAAAGAAAAGGAAGAATAAGGGGGATTTACCGAAAATGAGAAAACTTGGCAGAGCGACCGACAAGAGAAATGCTTTGTTGAAAAATCAGGTATCCAACCTTTTGTGGAGAGGCGAAATCACCACTACTTACGCCAGAGCCAAAGAAGTGCAGAAACTCGCCGAAAAATACATCACCCTGGCTGTAAATACCTATAAAGATATTTACACGGTGAACAAAGTTCGCATCGCCGACGGCAAACAAATCACCGTCGAAGTGCAGAACGACGGTCCGCAAAAGCTGGCTGCCAGACGTATGCTGATGGCTAACCTCAACGACCTGAAAGAAGAAAAAGGCGCAAAAGAATCCAAAGGCGCTTACAAACTCAGGACGCAGGACGTAAAACATCCGCTGTTTGAAAAAATATTCAACGTTTACGCGCCTAAATACGCCGAAAGAGCGGAGTCCAACGGTCAGAAAGGCGGCTACACCGCCGTTTACAAACTCGGCCCTAGGAAAGGCGACGCCGCCGAAATGGCAAAAATCGTTTTGCTGTAAAACGGACGGGCACGGTAATTTAACCGGGATGGAAAGGACGCTTCGGCGTCCTTTGTTTTTTGCCGTTTTCAGACTGTTTTTGCCGAAAGCGGCGTTTGACCGCCGCCGTTAATTGCAAAAACCGCCGTCCGGTGATAAAATAAAATATAATGCTGGAAAAAAACCTTTCGGCAATGCCGATAGAAAACTGGGGCGGGCTGTCTTTCAGGTGCAAATGCGGCGCCCGCCACGAAATAAACGTCAAGGAGGCGGCTCTCACCGACGACGCGTGTTATATGATAAACGCCGTCGGCAAAAAGATGGGCAGACGCGCGCACGTCGTGTATGACGCCGCCATCGACGCCGAAACCAGGCGCAAAATCGCGCAGAGACTGGACAAGACGTTTGAATACACCGTGAGCGAGTTTTGCCCGGACGGGCCTCTGACCAGGACGTACTGCGACGGCGTCATGGCGGAAAGCGCCGAGGAAGCCGTCGTTACGGTGTGCGTGGGCGGCGCCGCCGTATGCGAATACGGTAAATACGCTTCCGCCGTCAGCGACCGGCAGTGGATATTTTTGTGCCTCATCCCCGACGGGGACAATTTCGCGTGCGATTTCGCCCGTCTGTACGACGGCGGGGTGAAAGGGCTGTTCCCGGGGCGTGCGCCCGACGTTCTGCTGTGCGACACGAAACTCGCCTATCCTTACGCCGCCGAAGTTTTCGACGTCGGTCTGGCGGTCGCCGCGCGCAACATACTGACTGTGGCCGACGCCGATTTCGCCGCCAGGATACAGGGCGGCAGGGGGTGCGACGTCATCAACTATGTGCTGACCAACTGCGTGAGGCAGGCGGTGCCGCTTTTCAAAAAACAGGCGGGCAAAAGCGCCGTCAGGGTGCTGTTCGACTGTCTGCTGAGAATTTCGCTCGCGAAATCGCTGTGCAACGTGAAGACGGCGTATCTAACGGGGATAAACGCTTTTTCGGATATGCTCGAATTCGTGACCGGCAAGAGCGAACAGTCGCTGGCGGCTGCGTCCGCGTACACGCTGGCGTCAGTTTACAAAGCGGCGACGGAAGACAAACTTCCGCTTGCGGCAGGCAAGGACTGCCTTGCCCACCGCGAAGCGATAATCAGGCTGACGGGCGAAGACCGCGACGTTTCGGCAGGCTTTGCCGACGCCGACGCTTTTGAAAAAAACAGGGAGCGCTTGGCTTTCAACGCCGACATAGCCTTTCGTGTGACAAAGGCGGCTGCCGCCGCCGACAGAAATCCGCCGAAATGGGATTTCTCCGCCGCGTCCGACTGTCTTAAAACGTGCTGCGACGTATATTCATACGGAGGACTTTTGAGTTATCTCGGCGACGCGGGGCTGCTTGACTGAAAAGAGGTTGAAATGTATCTTATAGTAGGACTGGGTAATCCCGACAGCGTGTATAAAAACACCTTTCACAACGTCGGGTTTATGGCGGTGGATCGCTTTGCCGAAAAAATCGGGGCGGAGTTCACCAAAAAAGAATGCAAGGCGGTTACCGCGCACGCTTTTGTGGGCGGCAGTAAAGTCATCATCGCAAAACCGCAGACGTATATGAATCTGTCGGGCGAAAGCGTGCTGTCGCTTACGGCGAAATACAAAATAGAACAGGACGCGTTTTTCATTGTTTACGACGACGTCGATTTGGGGTTGGGCGCGCTCCGCGTGAGAGAGAGCGGCAGCGCGGGCACGCACAACGGCATGCGCAACATAGTGGCGAATATCGGCACGCAAACTTTCAACCGTATGCGCATAGGCATAGGAAGGGGAAACAACGACCGCATGGAACTTAAAGACTTTGTGCTGTCCAACGTTTCCGCCGACGACATGGCCGTGCTTGACAAAACTTTCGACAGCGCCGCTTCCGCGCTCACGGAGTTTTGCCAAGGCGTGCCGGTGCAGAAAATAATGCAGAAATACAACGCCAGGTGACCGGCGCTCTTGATATTTACGGAGTATATTTGCGGAGTATAAGTGATAACGGAACAACTGCTCGCTTATCCGAGTTACAGAAAAATAACGGAAAACATCCGCGGTAAAAAAAATACCGCGGTTTTCGGCGTGTGCCAAAATCAGCGGCCGTATGTCGCCCGTCTTTGCGACGGCTTTGTGCTGTATGTTACGGCGGACTTTGTCAGGGCGAAAGAAGTGCTCAGGCAGCTCAACGCCATAGGCGGCGGCTTTGTGTATCTGCCGCCGAGAGACGAGGTGCTGCTGGCGGGCAAAGGGTCGTCGGCGGCGTCGAGAGCGGCGAGAAGCAGCGCGCTGTTCGCCATGACGTCGGGCGTGAAAGGCGCCGTCACCACGGTGGAAGGGCTGTGCCAGATTTATCCGCGCGCCGACAGTTTTCTGAAAAACGTCATCACGCTGAAAAAGGGCGGCTCGGCGGATATTTTCGACGTGTGCGCGCGGCTTGTCGCGGCTGGATACAAAAACGCCGAGCAAATCACCGCCGTGGGCGAATTTACGCGCAAGGGCGACATTCTGGACGTGTTTTGCCCCGGCACCGACAATCCGTACAGAATCGAGTTTTTCGGCGACGATATCGAAGATATCAGGGTGTTTGACAAAGTCAGCAGAAAGTCGCTTTACAAAACGGAAAAAGCCGTGATGGTGCCGCTCAACCAGTTTTTTACCGGGGATTTTGACGCCGATGTTCTAAAAGAAACCGTCATGAAAAGCGCGCGCGGGCAGAAACTGTCGCCCGACGACAGAGTCAGGCTTGACTCCGTAACGGAAGACGTGTTCACGGCGCTGGATAACGGCGATTTTTCCGGCGGGTGGCTGATGCCTTTTGTCAGACATTCGCTTCTGGCGGATTACATGCCGCCGAATTCCGTTGTGGTGTGGGAAGAGCCAAAACAACTGGTGGATAAAATAAGCGGCGTTTACGAAGAGCATTACCGCCGTCTGGCTTATCTTATGTCGAAGGGCGAAGTGCTGCCGCAGGGCGGCGGCCAGCTTGTGGATAAGACGGCGCTGTTCGGCGTGTACGACAAATTCACGCAGATGTCTTTTCAGGGGGTAACCGCCGCCAACGGTGTGTTTTACGCCGTGGAAGCGGTCAATCTGAAATCGGGACCCGTGGTAAACTATCACAACAAGATAGACATGCTCGCCGACGACGTCCGCAACTGGAACGTCACCGGATACCGGGTGATGATATGCGGCGGCGACACGGCCGAAGCCCTGCGCGACGAACTGAGCGCCATGGGCGTGCTTGTCGGCATCGGCGAAGACGGCTTAATACCGCGCGAGGGGGCTGTCATCACGCACGACGACACGCCGAAAGGGTTTATAGACCATGACAACAAAATCGCCGTCATAGGGCATGAGGACGTCTTTCCCAAAAGCGCGAAAAAGCAGAAAGTGCGCAAAAGCGGCGACAAGGTGTTCACCACGCCGGAAGTGGGCGACTATGTGGTGCACGAAGTGCACGGTATAGGCCGCTGCGAAGGCATTGTGTCGATGAGCGGCAGTTTCGGCACGAAAGATTTTATCGAGGTGAAATACCGCGACGGCGACACGCTGTACGTGCCCGTGGATTCGTCAAACCTGCTGACCAAATATTCCGGCAGTGAAAAAGCGCCGAAACTCAGCAAACTTGGCGGCAACGATTTTGAAAAAATCAAAGCCAAAGTCAAAGCCAACATCAAAGAGATGGCGTTTGACCTTATTAAACTTTACGCCGCGCGCGAGCATTCGCGCGGGTTCAGATATCCTAAGGACGGATATCTCGAACAAAAATTCGCTGAGGCTTTTCCTTACGCCGAAACCGCCGACCAGCTCAAATGCATAGCCGACGTCGACAAAGACCTTGAAAGCGACAAAATCATGGACAGACTTATTTGCGGCGACGTGGGATACGGCAAGACGGAAGTGGCTCTCCGCGCCGCATTCAAGGTAATGGCGGCGGGCAAACAGGTGGCGTTTCTTTCGCCGACGACCATTCTGGCCGAACAGCATTTCAAAACGGCATGCGCGCGCATGGAAGAGTTCGGCTTCAACGTCAAATGCCTCAACCGTTTCCGTGCCGCGAAGGAGCAGAAAGAAATAGTCGGCGGGCTTGCCGACGGCAGCGTCGAGATGGTGTGCGGAACACACAGGCTGCTTGGAAAAGACGTGGTTTTCAAGGATTTGGGGCTGCTTATTCTCGACGAGGAACAGCGCTTCGGCGTGGAGGCCAAAGAGAGCATAAAGAACATCAAAAACAACGTGGACGTGCTTACGCTGTCCGCCACGCCTATTCCGCGCACGCTGCACATGGCGCTGACGGGCATGCGGGACATAAGCGTAATCCAGTCGCCGCCCAAAGACAGAATGCCCGTGGAAACCTATGTGCTGGAAAGCACCGACGCGCTGATGACAGACGTCATCACGAGAGAAGTGGGCAGGGGCGGCCAGGTGTTTTTCATTTACAACAGGGTGGAAACCATCGAGAGATTCGCGTTTCATCTCAAAGAACTCATGCCCGACGTGCGTTTCGTCGTGGCGCACGGGCAGATGAGAGAAGCCGACCTTGAAAAGAACATTTACGATTTTGTGGGCGGCGGGTACGACGTGCTTGTCAGCTCCACCATAATAGAAAACGGCATAGATATACCCAACGCCAATACGCTTATAGTTTACGACGCCGATAACTTCGGGCTGAGCCAGCTGTACCAACTGCGGGGCAGGGTGGGCAGAAGCAACCGCAGGGCGTTCGCGTATTTTATGTACCGCGAAAACAAAGTGCTGACAGACGTGGCGTACAAAAGGCTGGGGTCGATACTGGAATATACCGAACTGGGCAGCGGCTTCAAAATCGCCATGCGCGACCTGGAAATAAGGGGCGCGGGCAACGTGCTCGGCAGGGAACAGCACGGGCACATGGAAAAGGTCGGCTACGACATGTATTGCAAACTGCTTGCCGAAAGCGTGGACGAACTCAGGGGCGTCAGGACGAAAAACAAAATAGAAACGGCGATGGACGTCGCCGTGGGCGCCACGGCGGGCGGATATATCGACGACAGCGAGTCGAGAATGGCGTTTTATCAGCGGCTGGCGTCTATCGGAAGCGAAAGCGACGCCGCCGAACTGCTGGAAGAAATCACCGACATATACGGCGCTCCGCCGAAAGAAGTGCGCAGCCTTATAGACATTTCGCTGCTCAAACAAAAGGCGTCGGCGCTCGGCATAAGCGAAATAACCGTCAGGAACGGAAGCGCGAGGCTGAGTTTTGCCGGCAAAGATTATTTGCAGACGCCGGGCGTGTTCGCGGCGCTGGAAAAATTCAAAAACACGGTGCGGCTTGACGTTACGCATAAAATCGAGGCGGTGTTCGACTGCGGCAACGAAAGCGCCGAGAAGGCTTTTGACAAGGTTTTTGAGTTTGTCAGGACGGCGGAGCAGGGCGGCAAATGATTTTTTCGCCCGAAAATCGGCGTAATGCGATTATAAAAATTTGCCAAAGCGTGAAATTTTTAGTATAATCATAGGCGACATATTGTATGGAGAAACAAAATGACTAAATTCAAAAAGTTTTTGAGTATAGCGCTTCTCGCTGTTTTCAGCCTGACTTTCCTGGCGGGCTGCGGGCTGTTTGTTGTCAACGAACAGCGCTACCGCGAGCAGGTTGTGATGGAAGTGGGCGCCGAAACCGTTACGCTCGGCGAACTGATAGACTATTTCGACACCAACGGATCTTCGCTGGTGCAGCAGGGTCAGGACGTCCAGACCGTTTGGGACAGCCTTTTCCCTGTGTTTATTCAGCAGAAAATTCTTGTCAACGAATATAAAACCGCTTTCAGCGAAGCCGACAAAAACACGTCGGAACTCGCGCGGAAATATGAAAACGGCGAATATCTGGACGACGCCACAATCGAATATCTGCAACTCGCCGTGTTTTCCACTTTCTATGCCGCTCTTGACGAACTGACGATGGAAAACCTGTCGGTAAAATTCACTTTCGCCGACGAAACGACGTCCGACTATCAGGAGATGATTGACCACAGCGGCGAGGCGGACGGCTGGACGCCGGCGGAAGACGATTCTTTCCTTGACGCAGACGCGCTTGAAAAGGATATGGAGAAATATCCCGCCGACCAGGACTATGAGCACATCAACTATGTGTTTTCCGAAGACGACGAAAGGCTGCAGGATATCCTCATTGACCTTAACGACCGTCTGGAAAAAGCCAATTCACAGGACCCTGACGTGACGGCGGCGGATTATATCGAAGCGCAGGAAAAAGCCGTGACTTCCACGACGCGCAATCTGCGCAGCAACAGAAGCATGACCATGGACGAATATTTCGTCTACGCGATAGAAGAGCAGATTCTGTCGCAAATCGCCAACGAATATCTGTTCGGCAAATATGACGAATACGTCGGCAAAATCACCGAAGCCGATTTCAACACCCGTCTGGAAAACCTCAGGGCGCAGGCTGAAGCGCAGTTCAGCCAAAACGTGTCGGCTTTCGCCGATTTCATATCCGAAATAAGCGACAGCGACTTTATCTATTATGTGCCGGAAGAGTACGCGGGCGAGTATCACTACATCAGAAGCATTCTGATACCTTTCAGCGACGAGCAGACCGCTTTGCTGGAACTTGCCAAAGCCGAATACGGCGAAAACTCCGCGGCGTACAAGACATACAGAGACAGCCTCGCGCAGGGTATAACCGTTAAAGATTATTCGACGGACGACAAAGGCGTTGATACCGAAATTTCGGTGGCTACGCTGCTTGACGGAAGCAACACGTTTGACGGCGTGTCGCTGGCGGACGTCACAAGAGAGCAAATCATCGAGTGGACGTATAAATACAACACCGACCCGGGTATGTTCAACCCTGTCAGGGGATACATCGTCTCCGAGTCGCCTTCCAACATGACGGGCTCCGGCGAGACTTATGTCGCCGAGTTCCTCGAAGGGGCGAGATATCTCATAGCGGAGAATAACGGCGGCGGCGGAACAAACGCCACGGCGGTTGTTACCGACTACGGCATTCACATTCTGTGCTATGACGGAGCGGTAGAAGCCGACACCATCTCGTGGGCTGACAGATTCGATTACGGTATAGAAGGCGGCGGCGCCAGTTACAGATTTTTGAAAGCCATGTACGACGAAGTCAAAGACGTGCTGCTTGACGCCGACGTCGACGCGCTTTACAAGGCGTATACGGATGACGGAAAGATAACTGTTTATAACAATGTCCTCGCCGGGTACGCGAACGAAATCGGCGTAACGCTGTGACCGACAAAATAAAAATACGGGCGTCCGTGAAAGCGGACGCCTTTTTTTTGCCCTCTTGACAAAGCGGGCGTTTTTTATACCCGCCGCGCATAAAAATTCTTTCCGTGCGGACACTAACGGTAATAAGCAAGGGAGGGATTATGAAAGAGACGGGCATGACGAGAAGAATAGACGAACTGGGCAGGGTGGTGATACCCAAAGAAATAAGAGAAAAGCTGAAACTGCGGGTGGGCACTCCCGTGGAAATTTTCATCGACGGCGGCGACCTTGTGCTGCGCAGGTATTCCGCCGCCGCCGAATACGTCAGCCTGGCTTTCAGGACGGCCGACGCGCTGGCAAAAACAACGGGACATACCGTGGTTATGACCGAGAATGAAAAGGTCATAGCGGCAGGCGGCAGAAGGGGCGGAGAGTTTCTGAACGCGTTTTGCCGCCCCGCCGCGGAACACAATCTCACGGCGGCGGAAAACATCGTGCCGTCGGCAAAAAACATGACGGCGTACGCGGCGCGCGAAAACGGCGTCACGGTGCTTCTGCTCGCCGAAGGCGAAATCACGCCGTCTGACAGAAAAGCGGCGGAACTTGCCGCCGAGTTATTCGGCGCGGCGATATCCTGACAGGGCTTTTTGTCATAAACCCGTCATAAACATGTTTATATGGAAAAGACAAAAAAAGCGGGTCAGGGCAGTTTTGTAAAAAGCGTGTTTATACTCAGCCTGGGCGGTTTCATAGCGAAACTTCTGGGCGCTTTTTACCGCATACCGCTGACAAACATAATAGGCAGTTACGGCATGGGCATATACCAGCTGGTTTTCCCGCTGTTTTCGCTGTTGCTCACCGTCTCAACGGCGGGCATACCCGTTGCCGTGTCGAAACTCGTGGCGGAAAAAGCCGCCGACGGCAGGTTCGGTCAGGCGAAGGGGGTGTTTTTTATGGCGCTTGCCATGCTCGCCCTTCTGGGGCTGGCGGGCAGCGCGGCGCTGTATTTTCTTGCCGGCGACATCGCCGTGATGCAGGGCAACGCCGACGCCGCCGACGCTTACAGGCTTATAGCCCCGTCGGTTTTGCTGGTGTGCGTCATTTCGGCTTACAGGGGATATTTCCAGGGGCTGATGCGCATGGCGCCCACGGCTCTGTCGCAAATTGTGGAGCAGACGGTGAAAATGACGGTGGGGCTTGTCGCCGCCGCTGTATTTATGCCCGACGTCATCAAAAGCGTAAATTTCGCCGTGCTGGGCGTTACGATAAGCGAAGCCGCCGCCGCCGTAATGCTGGCGGTGACTTATGCCGTAAGCAAAAGGCGTGACTACGGGCTTGTCAAAGCTGAACTGTCCGACAAAAAAGCCACCGTCAAAAGTCTGCTTACGCTGTGCCTGCCGATAACGCTCAGCGGTCTTATAATTCCGCTGACGCAGCTCATTGACAGCGTGCTGGTGCTCAACGTGCTGACGGCGGGCAACGCCACGGAACTTTACGGGCTCTGGGCGGGGCCGGCGCATTCGCTGCTCAACATGCCCGTGGTGCTGACGATGGGTATATCCACGGCGATAGTTCCCGCCGTGTCGAGGCATTACGCTGAAAATGACGAAAAAGGCGCGGCGAAAAAAGCGGCTTTCGCCGTTAAACTCACCGTGGCGGTGGGGCTGCCGTGCTCGCTGGGGCTTATAGTTCTGTCAAGGCCGATAACGGCGCTGCTTTACGGCGGGCTGAGCCATGCGGAAATTTCTCTCGCGGCCAAGATGGTCGCCGCCGCCGGCATAAGCGTGTTGTTTCTTTCGCTGGTGCAGACGGCTACCGCTGTACTTCAGGCGGGCGGCAGGCTTTACGCCCCCGTGGTGTTTCTGCTGACCGCTACCGCCGTGAAAACCGTTGCGTCGAGGCTTATGCTCGGCGACAGCGCCATAAACATCTTCGGCGCGCCGCTGGGCAGCGTGATTTGCTATTTTGTTGCGTGTTTGCTTGATTTGGTGTATATTGTTGTCAGGCAAAAGGTCAGGCTGGACGTTGTCGGCGTGTTTATAAAACCGCTGGCGTGCGGCCTCGCTATGACCGTGTTTCTTATGGCGACAAGAAATCTCGCCGCCAGATATCTGCCTGATTTCGTGAGCGTCGTTCTGCTTGTAGGCGTCGGCGCGGCAATATATTGCCTTGCCGCCGCGCTGCTCGGCGTGTTCGACAAGGACGAAGCGGGCAGGGTGCCGGTCGTCGGCAAGTATCTGGGCAAAATGTATCGGGAGAAAAACAAATGAAAATTTCCGTTGTGGGGCTGGGCACGGCAAAGGACGAAGTTACGCTGCGCGGCCTCGACGAAATAATGAGCGCCGACGTCGTGGCGCTCAAAACGGCGATGACAGACACCGCCGACACGCTGAGAGAAAGGAATATAGACTTTGTATCCTGCGATTCGTTGTTTGACGAAGCGCGGGATTTTTCCGTTCTTAACCAAAAGATATTCGAGTTTCTGTCGGCGGCGAAGGGCAAAGTGGTTTTTTGCGTGAACGGCAGCGGATATGACGACAGCGCCGTGGCGTATATCGCCGAAAGAGCCGACGTCAGCATATTCGGCTCGGTGTCGAACGGCGCCGCCGCTTTGGAAAAGCGCCCCGCCGGCGCGTATCAGTATTTCTGCGCCGCCGACCTCGCGGGGACAAACGTACTGACGACAAATCTTCCGCTGGTGGTAACTGAAATCGACGACCGTTTTCTCGCTTCCGCCGTAAAGGAAAAACTGTGCGCCTTTTACGACGATGAGGAAGAAGTCCTGTTTTGCGGCAAAAAGACGGAGCGGATTCCCCTGTATGAAATCGACAGGCAAAAGCGTTATGACCAGAAAACGTCACTGCTCATAGCGCCAAAAAAGCTCACCGAAAAAAAGAGTTTCGAAGTCAGCGACCTGAAAGAAATCCTGCGCGTGCTGCGAGGCGAAAACGGCTGCCCGTGGGACAAGGCGCAGACGCACGAAAGCCTGAGGGCAAACGTGCTGGAAGAAGCCTATGAACTGGTGGACGCCATTGACGGCGGCAATATCGAAGATATAGTGGAAGAAACGGGCGACAATCTGCTTCAATCTTACTTCCACATAAGTCTGGCGGAGGAAAACGGCGAGTTTGACGAAAAAGAGGTGCTGACAAGGCTTTGCGGCAAACTTATTTTCAGGCATACGCATATTTTCGGGCAGGACAAGGCCGCCAACAGTGAAGAAGCGCTCAAAGTGTGGGAGAAAAACAAAGCGGTGGAAAAGGGCACGCGTACGGTAACCGACACCATGCGCAAAGTGGCGAAAAGCCTGCCGTCGCTGACGCGCGCCGCCAAGGTGCAGAAACGCGCCGCCAAAAACAAATTCGACTGGACTGATACGGAAGGCCTGTTTGACAAACTGCGCGAAGAAGCGGCTGAACTTGACGCCGCCTATAAAGAGCGCGACGCCGTCGGCACCGAGAAGGAAGCGGGCGACCTGCTGTTTCAGGCGGTCAACATATGCAGATATATGGGCGTCGACCCCGAAGTGGCGCTTAACCGCGCCGTGGAAAAATTCACCAAGCGGTTCGAGTATATGGAAAACAGAGTGCTGGAAACACACGGTGAGTTTGCCGACGCTTCGGTTGACGAAATGGAAAAATTCTGGGACGAAGCCAAAAGCAAGGGGCTGTGAGAGATGAAGAGTGATTTCGCCTCTCTCGTGCCGAACAGATATGCCCAGGCGCCGCTGGCGGGATATACCGACGTCGGGTTCAGGTATCTGTGCGCCAAATACCGCTGCGGGCTTATAGTGAGCGAAATGGTTTCAGCCATGTCGCTGTTTCAGAAAAACAAGGTGGCTTTCGACATGCTGGGCATCGAAGCGCCGCCGGGCAGCGACAGCCTGCACGCCGTGCAGTTGTTCGGGCACAGGCCGGAGATTTTCGCCGAAGTGGCGAAATACGACGAAGTGCGCAAATTTGACGTGGTTGATATAAACATGGGCTGCCCCGTGCCGAAGGTGACAAAAAACGGAGAGGGCAGCGCGCTTATGCGGAACCTGCCGCTGGCGTCGGCGATTATACAAAGCGTCGTCAGAAACTGCGGCAGACCGGTGACGGTAAAATTCCGCAAGGGATACACCGAAAACGACGTCAATGCTGTGGAATTCGCCAAAATGTGCGCCGACAGCGGCGCTTCCGCGATTACCGTGCACGGCAGAACAAAAGAGCAGATGTACGGCGGCGCCGCCGATATGGACATAATAGCCGAGGTCGCCGCCGCCGTGGATATACCCGTTTACGCCAACGGCGACATAGACGGCGCGGAAAAGGCCTCCGCCGTTCTGCGCCGCACGGGCGCGTTCGGCGCGGCGGTCGGCAGGGGAGCCGTGGGCAGACCGTGGCTGTACGACTGTCTGAACGGCGGCGACGGAAAGCACGATTTGCTTGCCGACATCGAAACGCATTACGACATCATGCTTAAACATCTGCCGCCGAGAGTCGTCGCGGGGGAAATGAAAAAGCACGCCGCCGCTTATCTCAAAGGCATGCGCGGCGCCAAGCCCGTGGTAAACAGGATTTTTTCCTCGTCGGAAGTCGGCGAACAACTCGCCCTTATTAGAGAATTTATCGGAAGCCGCTGAGCGGCTTCTTTTTTACGGCATAAGACAATATATTGCTTATTCAAAAACGTCGTTTTCCGTCCGCTGCATATAATTTGCGCATATTTATTTTTTCTTCTTGCTTTGCCCTGTTAAAAATGTTACAATATTTACACATCAATAATGGGGGAAACTGAATAATGCTGGCCTTTTTTACGTCTTCCGCGCAGGTGGACTTGCTTGACATAGTCGCCTTGTGCGCGGGACTCGGCGTGTTTCTGATGGGCATGAAACTCATGTCCGACAGTATGGAGAAGTTCGCCAACAACAAACTGCGCAACCTGCTCAACAGCGTCACCAACAACAAACTCAAAGGCGTGGGCGTCGGCGCCGCCGTCACCGCGATAATCCAGAGCAGTTCGGCGACAACCGTCATGACGGTGGGGCTTGTCAACGCGGGCGTGCTGACGCTGGTGCAGTCGGTGCCGATTATTATGGGCGCCAACATAGGCACCACCATCACGGCGCAGATAGCCGCTTTGCAGTCTTTTGACGTTACGACATATCTGGAACTGCTGACGGTTATAGGCGCGTTCATGGCGCTGCTCGGCAGGAGAGAACGCACCAAAACAATAGGCGTGATTCTCGCGGGGCTCGGGCTTTTGTTTGTGGGTCTCGACATCATGTCGGGCGCCATGGCGGACATGAAAGACAGTCCGTTTTTCAGCGAAACGATACAGACAATCACCAATCCGTTTTTGCTGGTGCTCATCGGTCTGGTGTTTACCGGCATAATACAGAGTTCGTCGGCGGTCACCGGCATACTCGTGTCCATGGCTGCCAGCGGCATAGTAATCGGCGGCGGCGGAAACGCCGTGCTGTACGTCATACTCGGCACCAACATCGGCACATGCGTCACGGCGCTGCTTTCGAGCATCGGCGCCAACACAAACGGCAAACGCGCCGCCGTGGTTCACCTGCTGTTTAACGTTATAGGCACCATTGTGTTCATGATTCTGCTGCTGTGCTGGCCGTCTTTCTACGACGTCACTCTGGCAGTGTGGTTTGAGAATGTGCCTGCCACGCAGATAGCAATGTTCCACACTTTCTTCAACGTGGTGACTACTCTGCTGCTGCTGCCGTTCTCAAACGTGCTGGTCAAACTTTCGAAAATCATTGTCAAATCCAAAAAGACCGACAAAGAAAAAGTTTGCCAGTTTATCGACGACAGATTTCTTGAAATGCCGTCCATCGCGATTTCGCAGGCGGAAAAAGAAATCGCCAGCGCCATCGGCGTGGCGAAAAGCGCTTTGGACATAGCGGTGGACGCCTTTGTGGGCAAAAACAACGACCGCCTCGCCGAAGTGGAGCAGCTGCGCGGCAAACTGCTGAAAAGTTCCGCCGGAATCACGAAATTTTTGGTTAAAGTGTCCAGCGAGCAGATTTCTTACAGCGACGAAAAAACTTTGAGCGCTCTGCATCATATATTAACCGATATAGACCGTCTTGCCGAGCTGGCCGAAAACATCAGGAGATATTCTCAGGTGTCGCAGGAACGCGGGCTGGAGTTTTCACAGTCGGTCATGGGCGAAATCAGCGAAATGCACTCGAAACTCGGCGACCAGTTCGCGGCGGTGCTGACCAGCGTCGAAAACTGGAACGGCGATTTGCTCCCGCAAATCGAAGAACGGGAAAACCAGATAGACGAGTGCAAAAAGGCTCTTCTGGATTCGCACATCAAACGTCTTAACGACGGAGAGTGTAAAATAGAGAGCAGTTCCGTGTTTATCAACCTGGTGGGCAACCTCGAAAGAGTGGGCGACCATCTGGCGAAGATAGCGAGGAGCGTGGCTCAATAATACGCGGAGGGTAAACGATGAAAAAAAGTATCACGGATGTGAATTGCAAAGACAAAAGATGTCTTGTGAGAGTCGACTTTAACGTACCGCTTGATGAAAACAGACGTATCACCGACGACAACCGCATAGTGTCGTCATTGCCGACAATCGAGTATCTTATCGGTCAGGGGGCGAAAGTAATTCTGATGAGCCACCTGGGCAGGCCGAAGGGCACGGTCAACATGAAATATTCTCTGGCGCCGGCGGCGGAAAGGCTCTCGCAGCTTATCGGCAAGCCGGTGAAACTTGCCGCCGACACGGTGGGCGACAGCGCCAAAGAACTTGTGGCAAACATAAAGAGCGGCGAGGTCGTCATGCTGGAAAACCTGCGTTTTCAGCCTGAAGAAGAAAAGAACGACGAGGAGTTTTGCAAAAAACTCGCCGCTTTCGCCGACATATACGTAAACGACGCTTTCGGAACGGCGCACAGGGCGCACGCTTCCACCGCGGGCGTGACGAAGTTTGTGGACACATGCGTGGCGGGTTTTCTCATCGAAAAAGAGCTCAGGTTCCTGGGCGGCGCGCTGGATAACCCCGCGCGGCCTTTCGCCGCTATTCTCGGCGGCTCGAAAGTGTCCGACAAAATCGGCGTTATCGAAAACCTGCTGAACAAAGTGGACTTTTTGCTCATCGGCGGCGGCATGGCGTATACCTTTTTCAAAGCCATGGGGTATGAGGTCGGTTCCAGCATATGCGAAGCCGACAAACTGGAACTCGCGGCAGGGCTTATCGCCAAAGCGAAAGAGAAAAACGTAAAAATGCTGCTTCCGGTTGACACCAAAGTGGCGGCGGCTTTCCCTGACCCTATCGACGCCGAAATCGCCGTGGAGACGGTGGACGCCGACAAAATACCGTCGGGCAAAATGGGGCTGGACATAGGCGAAAAAACGCAGAAACTTTACGCCGAAACGATAAAGGGCGCCAAAACGGTTGTATGGAACGGGCCGATGGGCGTGTTTGAAAACCCTGTTCTGGCGCAGGGCACCAGGGCGGTGGCGCAGGCGCTTGCCGACAACACCGACGCCGTGACCATTATAGGCGGCGGCGACAGCGCCGCGGCGGCAATACAAATGGGCTTCGCCGACAAAATAACCCACATCTCCACGGGCGGCGGCGCCAGTCTGGAATTTCTGGAGGGTATCGAACTGCCGGGCATAGCATGTCTGGACGACAAATAAAAACATGAAAAACAAATTTATCGCGGGCAACTGGAAGATGAATAAAACCGTTGCCGAAACAAGACAATTTATTAGGGAACTTATTCCGCTGGTGGCCGGCGTGAAAAACAGGGTGGCGCTTTGCGTGCCGTACACCGACCTTGCCGCCGCCGTGGAAGAAACGAAAGGCACCAATATCGCCGTGGGCGCGCAAAACGTCCACTGGGCGGAAAGCGGTGCGTTTACAGGCGAGATTTCCGTTGCCATGCTTAAAGAAATCGGGGTGGAATACGTCGTCATCGGTCACAGCGAAAGGCGGCAGTATTTCGGCGAAACCGACGAAACTGTGCTCAAACGCACGCTTGCCGCGCTCGGCGGCGGGCTTAAACCAATCGTTTGCGTGGGCGAAACGCTTGCCGAACGCGAAAGCGGCAAAACGCGCGATGTGCTCGCGCGGCAGATTTCCGAGGGGCTTAAAGACGTTTCCGCGGCTGACATCGGAAACGTCGTCATCGCTTACGAACCCGTGTGGGCGATAGGCACCGGCAAAACCGCCACCAACGATGAAGCCAACGAGGCGATAGGGTTTATCAGAAGTCTGCTTGCCGAAAAATACGGCAAAGACGCCGCCGACGGCGTATATATCCAGTACGGCGGCAGTATGAACGAGAAAAACGCCGAAGCGCTGCTATCCATGAGCGAAATCGACGGCGGCCTCATCGGCGGGGCAAGTCTCGTTCCGCAAAAATTCGAGGCTATAATAAAGGCAAAATAAATGGACAAAAAACTTACAGCACTTATCATTATGGACGGTTACGGCCTGAGCGGCGAAACCAAGGGCAACGCCATCAGGGCTGACGGCAGCGCCAACGTAACCGCGTTTACACAAAAATATCCGCACAGCGTGCTGGACGCCAGCGGGCTCAGCGTCGGTCTGCCCGGCGGACAGATGGGCAACAGCGAAGTGGGGCATCTCAACATCGGCGCCGGCAGGGTGATTTACCAGGAGCTGACGCGAATCACCAAGTCAATCGATGACGGCGACTTTTTCGTCAACGGGGCGTTTGTGGCGGCGGCGGAAAACTGCAAAAAAACCGGAGGAAAACTTCATCTTATGGGGCTTGTTTCCGACGGCGGCGTGCACAGCCACATGACGCATATTTTCGCGCTTGTGGATTTCGCCAAAAAACAGGGGCTTGACAATGTTTACGTGCATTGCTATCTCGACGGCAGGGATGTGCACCCGACAAGCGGCGTGAAATATCTCGCCGACCTGCAAAAGCACATGGATGAAATCGGCTTCGGCAAAATCGCCACAGTCTGCGGCAGAATGTACGCCATGGACCGCGACAACCGCTGGGAACGGGTGGAAAAGGCGTACGACATGCTGACGCTCGGCGAAGGCGAAAAGTACGCCGACTGGAAAACCGCCGTGGAAGACAGTTACGCTGCCGGCGTGACGGATGAATTCATGACGCCGAAAGTCATCACGCAAAGCGGGGCGCCCATCGCCACCATTGAGGACGGCGACAGCGTGATTTTCTTCAATTTCCGTCCCGACAGGGCAAGGGAAATGACGAGGGCTTTCACCCAGGAGGGTTTCGACGGGTTTTCGCTGCAAGGCAAAAAACGCCGCGTGCACTGGGTGTGCATGACGCAGTACGACGAGAAATTCGTCGGGGTGGACATCGCTTTCAGACCCGAAACTTACAAAAACACGCTGGGCGAATATCTGTCGTCGCTCGGCAAAACACAGGTGCGCATAGCCGAAACGGAAAAATACGCGCATGTCACCTTTTTCTTCAACGGCGGAGTGGAAAAGCCGAACGACGGCGAAGACAGAATTCTGGTGCCGTCCAAAAAACAATACGCCACATACGACCTTGTGCCTGAAATGAGCGCCTATGAAGTCACCGACAAGGCTCTCGCCGCGCTTGACAGCGGAAAGTATGACGTGATGATACTCAACTACGCCAACTGCGACATGGTCGGGCACACCGGCGTGTTCGACGCCGCGGTAAAAGCCGTGCACGCCGTCGACGACTGCGTCGGCAGGCTGGTGAACGCCATTCTGGCAAAGGGCGGCAGCGTTCTGCTTACCGCAGACCACGGAAACGCCGAACGTATGTGCGACGAAAAAGGTTGTGTCGTAACGTCGCACTCGACGAATCTGGTGCCGTTTATACTCATTGACGACAGACTGAAAGACAAAGTCACGCTGGAAAACGGCGCCCTGTGCGACATCGCGCCGACCATGCTCTATGTGATGGGATTGCCCGTCCCGGCGGAGATGACGGGTAAAATATTGGCGAAAAGCAAATAAACCGCCGGTTGTTTTGGTTTTTACGGCGTTAAATTTGTTGTCAAACAAAAAAAAGTATGGTAAACTATTCAAACTGACGGAGGAAATTATCCATGAGTTATGAGGTAATACTTGTTCTCAGAATTATATTGATGGTTCTTATGGCGCTTTCATCGCTGTTTTTGATTTTTGCCATACTCAAACAGCCGGGCAACTCGCAGGGTTCTTCGGCTATAACGGGCGCTGGCGCGACCGACACCTTTTACGGCAAAAACAAGTCTAAAAGATTCGAGAATCAACTGAAAAAGTGGACAATCATCTGCGGCGCGATTCTCGCGGTGTGTTCGATACTTTTCTTTGTGCTCGGGCTTTTGTGATACCGTGATATAATTCGGGGCGACGACGTCGTCCCGTTTTTATTTGTTTAACAATTATTCGGCGAGATATAATAGATTTATGACACTTAAAGAAAATATAAGAGAGACACTGGACAATCACGGAAAAACGTCGTTCACGAAAAAGCAGCTGTTCGACGCGCTGGGCGTAACCGACAGAACCATGGCGGCGGAAGTCATCGGCGCCATGGATTCGCTGTGCGCGGACGGCGTATATATGTATGACGACAAAGCGGAAAAATACCGCAAGATTAACCCCAAAGAATATGTGGTGGGCACCGTTCAGGGGCACGCCAGGGGTTTCGGCTTCTGTATAGACAGGGACGCCGTGGCGCCTGACCTGTTCATAACGCATGCCCGTCTGCACGGCGCGCTGCATATGGACAAGGTGCTGGTAAAAATTCTGCCGGGCACGAGAGACGAAGGCGAAGTAGTAAAAATTCTCGGCAGGGGGCTTACGCAGATAGTGGGCACGCTGGACAAGCAGCGCAGCGCTTTCGTTGTGCCGGACGACGGCCGCTTCGCTTCCGACGTGTATGTGCCGCGCGGCAAACTGGGCGGCGCGGTCAACGGGCAGAAAGTCGTCGTCAGAATAACGGCGTATCCTAAAGGCAAAAGCCCGGAGGGCGAAATCGTCAAGGTTATAGGTTATCCTGGCAGCAAGGGCAGCGACGTGCTGTCCGTGGCGTACAAATACGGGCTGGAAACGGAGTTTCCGCCGCGCGTCGCCGCCGCCGCCAAAACAATGCCCGAAAGCGTCGATAAAAACAAATACAAATACCGCGCGGACTTTACGGGGCTAAGGACGTTTACGATAGACGGGGCCGACTCCAAAGACCTGGACGACGCCGTGTCCATCAGCGCCGACGGCGACAATTATATTCTCGGCGTGCACATAGCCGACGTGTCGCATTATGTGCGGCAGGGCTCGGTTATAGACAAAGAAGCGTTCGAGCGCGGCACCAGCGTCTATTTCCCGGACATGGTGCTGCCTATGCTGCCGGTAGAACTGTCAAACGGGATATGTTCGCTCAACCCGCGGCAGGAACGGCTGGCGATGAGCTGCGTCATGACGGTCGACAGGCGCGGAAAAGTGGTGGACAGCAAAATCTGCGAGAGCGTTATAAAAACGTCGCGCCGCATGACGTACGACGACGTCACCGCCATTATTGAAGGCGACGGCGAACTCCGCCGCGAGTACGCCGACATCACGCCGGACATCATGCTGATGAAAGACCTGGCGGAAATACTCATAGACAAACGCCGCCGCCGCGGATGTATAGATTTTGAAACGAAAGAAGTCAAATTCGTGCTGGACGAAAAGGGAAAAACGGTGGATATCCTGCCGTATGAACGCACGATTTCGCATAAGATGATTGAGGAGTTCATGATACTCGCCAACGAAACGGTGGCTGAGCGGGCTTTCCACGGCGGTCTGCCTTTTGTTTACCGTGTGCACGACAAGCCCGACCCCGACAAACTCGACGACCTGAACGCCTTTCTCAACGGCTTCGGGCTGTCTTTCCACGAAAGTCCGGAAAACATACATTCGATGACGCTGCAAAAGGTCATGAACGAGGCGGAACAAACGCCATACTCGCACATAGTGGCGAAAGTCATGCTGCGCAGCATGCAAAAAGCGCGTTACAGCGCGGTAAACAGCGGACATTTCGGACTTGCCAGCGGGTGCTATTGCCATTTTACGTCGCCGATACGACGCTATCCCGACCTTGTGGTGCACCGCATGCTTAAACTCATGCTCAGGGGCGACACAGCGGAAATGGAAAAGCAGGAGAATTTTGTGAAAGAAGCCGCCCTGCGTTCCAGCGAAAGGGAAAAAATAGCCGACGAAGCCGAGCGCGACGTGGACGACATCAAAAAGGCAGAGTACGCCGGTACGATTATCGGCGGCGAGTTTGACGGTATTGTCAGCGGCGTGACGAGTTTCGGCATTTTTGTGGAACTGCCCAACACTGTGGAAGGGCTTGTCAGGGTGGAAAACCTGCCGGGATTCGGCTATGAATACGACGAAAAGAGATACACCCTTTCAAACGGCGTCCACAGGTTTACGCTGAGTTCGGCTGTGAGAATAAGAGTCGCCGCGGCGGACTCGGTGAGCGGCAGGATTGATTTCGATTTTGTGGATATGGTATAATTACGCTATGAAAGTTATTTCGACAAACAAAAAAGCCTATCATGATTTTACCATGGCTGAAACTTTTGAGGCGGGGATAAACCTGGTCGGGTGCGAGGTCAAGTCGGTCAGGCACGGCGAAGTAAACCTCAAAGACAGTTACGCCACGGTGGCGGGCGGGCAGCTGCTGCTCAAAAACGCCTATATCAAGCCGTATGACAAGGGCAGTTTTTCCAACGTGGAGCCAAGGCGGGACAGACGTCTGCTCATGCACAAAAACGAAATTATGCGGCTGGTGGGCAAAGTGAAAGAAAAGGGTTATTCCATCGTGCCGCTCAAAATCTATCTTGTAGGGTCGCTGGTCAAAGTGGAAATCGCCCTGGCAAAGGGCAAAAAACTTTACGACAAGCGCGACGCCATCGCTAAAAAAGATTTGGACCGCCAGCAGCGGCGTGATGTGCATGAAGCGATGAAAGGCAGATAAATTTTTCAAAAACGCTTTGTAAAAATCAAAAGTTGTGGTATAGTATATATCGTCACGGGGGTGTTTTCAGATTCGCCCGGTGAGAACGCGGATATCGTAAGCGTGCCGCAGGCTCGTCTGCGTAAAAACGGAAATTAAAATTAAACGCTAACAAAAACGTAAACAACGGCTACAACACCGTTGCCCTTGCCGCTTAACATTTCGCGGCTTGTCGTCTCCGCCCGCCGCGCGGCGGATAAACGGCATCAGACAGCGCGGCAAACAAACCCTGATTTACGCGGCGGGGTTTTGTAAATAAAGCGTATCGCTCCGTCACGATTGTGTCGTTTCAAGCGGGACGGGGGACTTAAAAAAACGACTGCGCACGGAGAAGGCGGTGTTTTCGCTCGTCGGTACAGGGGTGCAAGTCCCCTCACCTCCACCAATAAAAAGGCGGCGGACCCCGTAACAACAAAATACGCGGACAATTAACTCAGCGGGAGAGTGCTTCCTTCACATGGAAGAAGTCAGGGGTTCGAATCCCTTATTGTCCACCATGACAAAAGAGATACCCAGGCGGGTATCTCTTTTGTTTCATTGCGCCGACAGTTGCGTTCGATTGTCTATTTAGAACACTGGTATATTACCAATTGCTTTGAAAAGAAGTTTTTGCTTGAAAAATAGCAATCTTATTGTTACAATATTATATATACTATTTTTTTCAAGGATTAAGTCATGTTTAAGAGTATCGAGTTATTTGCGGGTGCAGGCGGGTTAGCACTTGGATTAGAGCAAGCTGGTTTTGAGCATATCGGGCTTGTAGAAATTGATAAAAGTGCCGCTAATACTCTTATTTGTAATAGACCGCAATGGAAAGTGTTGTGTGAAGATATAGCTATTACCACTCAAGGAGATTTGGAAAAAGAATTTGGTATTAAAAAAGGTGAACTGGATTTATTGTCAGGTGGTGCACCGTGTCAGTCATTTAGTTATGCTGGAAAACGATTAGGGTTGCAAGACGTGCGCGGCACAATGTTTTATCATTACGCCACTTTTTTGGAAAAATTACAGCCGAAAATGTTTCTATTTGAAAATGTAAGAGGACTTTTAACACATGATAAAGGGAAAACGTATCAAACGATACTAAATATTTTTGAAGAACAAGGATATATAACTTTTCACAGTATTCTTAATGCGTGGGATTATGGCGTGCCGCAAAAACGTGAAAGATTGATAACAGTTGGTATACGCAACGACTTGGCAGGCAGGTGTTCTTTTAATTTTCCACAAAAACACGAATACCGTCCAATTATGCGTGATGTAAAACTTGATACTAACCCATCTAAGGATGAATGTGAAAGATATTCAGAATATAAAGAAAAAATTTTTGCGTTAGTTCCTGCCGGTGGTTATTGGCGAGATATAGACCCTGAAATTGCAAAAGATTATATGAAAACTTGTTGGTTTATGGGAGGTGGCCGTACGGGGATTTTACGCCGTATAGGATTAGACGAGCCATCATTGACGGTTTTAACAAATCCCGGTATGAAACAGACGGATAGATGTCATCCGATAGAAGTTCGACCGTTTTCATATCGTGAAAACGCACGTATACAAACTTTTCCCGATACTTGGGTATTTTGTGGCAAACTTTCGGAAAAATACAAACAAGTTGGAAATGCAGTTCCCGTGAATTTGGCAAAGGAAATAGGGCTTGAAATTAAAAAAACATTGGAGGAAATCAATAATGGATAACAATTATATTATTCCATTTATTAGTCAATCCGATTTTGAAAAGCATGTAGCTAAAACAATAGCAAGTTATAATGAAACCCTCAAGTCGGTTGACCTTTCCAAATTCAACAGCAATATTATTGACCCTATTAAACTGACTTTCGATAGGGCTCTATTCAAAAAGTCAATAGAAGAAATCATAGAACTGGAAATACATAGGCAAAGAGATAAATCAAATACAAATGCTATTGGATATTTCCATCAGTATATGTTTAAGTATATCTCAAATTGTGAAGTACCGCAGCATGGTTTTGATGTCATAGTAACGCAGAGTGATGGGACAAAAATATATGTTGAAATGAAAAATAAACATAATACAATGAACTCATCATCGAGCCAAAAAACATATATTGGAATGCAAAATCAAATTTTGAATCATCCTACTGATACGTGTTTCCTTGTTGAAACAATTGCAAAACGTTCGCAAAATATAGTTTGGCGTTGCTCGGTAAATAATAAGACTGTTGCATGTGAGAAAATCCGTCGGGTTTCTATGGATAAATTCTATGAACTTGTTACCGGTATGAGAAATGCGTTTTATCTTGTATGCAAACAACTGCCTGTAACTATTGAGAAGTTAATTAAAAACGATGTCGTTGATACTGTCGAACAAGATACGGTCATTGATGAATTAAAGGCAAAGAATCCCGATTTGCTGAAAGCAATTTATTTGCTTGCTTTTGAAACTTATAATGGGTTTGAAAATTTATGACATTAGATAATTTTCATCGTACAATAGGGCAAACAATTATGTATTGTCAAGTAATAGAGCACGATGTCAAGTACATATATGCAGCAATGCACGTCGGCGATTTTTATGAAAATTTAGAAAGAATCGAAAAATGGTCGCTTGGTCAAACCGTTCAAAAACTGAAAGAACTGGATTTTAGCGGTAAAAATCCGTATATATCTGCAAGCGATTATAATTTTCTAAAACAAATGACGGAAAAACGCAATCACTGGTGTCATCAAACATATCAAAATTTTTTATATAATAAGCATTTTTTGCAAAGCAAAGAGTATGCGGACGAGTGCCGAAAGTTAAAACGTGACAATGAACGATTATCAAACGTCTGCGACGCATTAGAAAAAGTACGCATACAAGCAATAAAAGATTTTGGGCGAAATTAAAATTCGTTTTAGATTATGCCTTCTCCACCATGAAACCCCGTCTGTCGGACGGGGTTTTTGTTTTGGCGGAATGAAAAGTCGGTATTGACAATACAGTTGTTTTGCATGATAATTTAAAAAAACGCGGAGGTGAAGAATATGAAAAAAATAGTTACGGCAATCATATGTTTGGTACTCTCACTGTTTGTTTTCGCCGGCTGCGGCAACAGCACTGAACTGACTATTTCGATAGGCGACGGTCAAAAGGAAAACGACGCCGTATCTGTTCTTTTGAAATATAACGACACGTGGAAAAGCGGTGAGAAAATATTTACCGTGAATTACGGCCACGAAAGCGACGCTGTGCTGGCGGACGAATATTCCGTTTAGTTTTGCGACGTCGATCCGTTGTTTGAGAACAGCGTTACACTGAAAGAAATCTATTCCTTCACGAAAGCCGACCTTGAAGACAGAACCGTCGATAACGGCAGGTTTTCCGGCAAAGAGGGCGAGATAATCGCCGGCGATTTGGAAAACTATCTCCCGCAGGGCGAGGGCACGCTCAGCGTGTATATTGTGCTGAGCAGCACTGACACCGATTTCGGCAATATAACGACTTTCGCGTCACATGAAATCGAATTTCAGTGGCAGGACGGCAACGTGAAAATCGTTGATTGAGCGGCGTGACGCCACTCGACAAAACGTTTTTGAAAAACCACCCGAAAGGGTGGTTTTTGTTATCGCGCGGATGGAGATTTTTGACAAATATTTTCCTGTCGGGCTTTACAGACGGCTTGAAAATAATGTATCATATAAATTACCGTGAATGTTTCAACGGTTTTTTAACAAGCGTTAAATTGACAACTAACCGGGAGGGCACAGCCATGAATATCGCTGTTACGACGGACAGTTCGAGCGGTATACTTGCCGTCGAGGCGGAAAAAATGGAGGTGGGTTTTTTACCCATACCTATAATCATAGACGGCGAAACGTATTATGAGGGCGTAAACATCACGCCTGCCGACGTTTACGCGGCGCTGGAATCGGACAAAAGAATAACCACTTCGCAGCCGTCGCCGCAGTCGCTCAAAGATTTGTGGGACGGGCTTCTGGACACAGGCTGTGAAAAAATTCTGCATCTGCCAATAACCTCGGCGCTGAGTTCTTCTTACGCCACGGCGGCGGCGCTGTCCAAAGAATACGACGGCAGGGTACGGGTTGTCAACAACAACAGAATTTCCGTGCCGCTGAGAGAAGCGGTGAAATCGGCTTTGCGCATGGTTAAAAACGGCATGAACGCCGACGAAATAGCCGACAGACTTGAACGCGACGGAGAAAACTACAGCGTGTATATCACCGTGGATACGCTGGAGTATCTGCAAAAGAGCGGCAGGATATCCGCTTTTGCCGCGCAGATGGGCAAACTGTTCGGCATAAAGCTGGTGCTGTCGATACGCAAAGGGGTGATATCTCTTTATTCCAAACAGCGCGGAATGAAAAGAAGCAAAAAAGAAATGTTCCGCAGCCTTGCCGACGACGTCAAAACACGGTTTGCCGGACTTGACAAAAACCATATGACAGTGTGCGTCGCCGGCACCTGCGTCGATAAAAAAGAAATAGCCGAAATAAAAGACACCCTGTCGGAGATGTTTCCCGGGCGCCCGGTGTGTTATGACGAACTGCCCGCGTGCATCGGCTGCCATACGGGCGGCGGAGCGGTGGGGATAGGCGTCTGTTTCGACGAATGAGAGGGTTTATGAAATACGGACCGGATCCCAACAAAAAATTCCCCGTCAAAAACGCGCCGAGCGTGTGCTTCATTAAAAACGTCGTGACGAGGCCGAACATTATTGTAGGCGATTATACCTATTACGACGACCCGGACGGCGCCGCCGATTTCGAAAAACATGTTACGCACCACTATGAGTTTCTGGGCGACAAACTGATTATAGGCAAGTTCTGCGCCATAGCGAGAGGGGTGGAGTTTGTCATGAACGGCGCCAACCACCGCATGTGTTCCGTGACGACATATCCTTTTAACATAATGGGCGGCGGCTGGGAAAAATGCGCGCCGTCACTTGATGATTTGCCGCTTAAAGGCGACACCGTTGTGGGCAACGACGTGTGGATAGGTCAGAACGTGACCGTCATGCCGGGCGTAAGAATAGGTGACGGCGCCATTGTGGCGGCGTGTTCCGTAGTCACCAAAAACGTGGAGCCGTACACCGTTGTGGGCGGCAACCCCGCGAAACTCATACGCAGGCGCTACGACAATGAAACGACGGCTTTTTTGTTGAAACTGCGCTGGTGGGACTGGCCGCCCGAAAAGATATTCGCCAATCTGGAAATTCTCTGTTGCGGCGACATAAACAGAATAAAGGATATAAAGTGACAAATCGCCTTTAAGGCGGTTTGTTTTTTTGCCGGCGGTATTGACCGCGCCGCCGTCCGCTTATATAATAAAAAAGAGATATATTTTTTGCGCGGAGGGAAATATGAATACGGGGTATAAAAAGGTTTTTATTCCGCACCTGGCGGCGGTGTGCTGTCTGTTTGCCGCGGCCGTGTATCTGGCGGTGTTTTCCGTGGCGGTGTTTCCGCAGGCGATGATGGACGGGATAAACGGACAGCTTGACGGCGTGGGCGTGGCGGGCGTCTTCGGCGTGGCGCTTGGCTCGGCGCTGGCTGTCGTGGTGCTGGCGGCGATATTGTTTATACTTGCCGTGGCGGGTGTGTGCGTATGCGTGTTTGGTCTTGTCGCGGCGCTGAGATGCCGAGACATCGTTGTGTACGGCAGAAGCGACAGAAAAAAACGTTTTGAGGTTTTATGGATTGTCTCGGCAGTGCTGCAGATTGTCATGGCGCTGCTGTATATCGTCGGGGCTTTCGGCATTTACGCGGCGTATCTGCCGACGGCGGTTTTCGCCGTGGCGTGCGTCGCCCTTACGGCGGCGGCGTGGGTGATGAAAATAAAATTTTTTGAGCAAAGCGCGCTGTAAAAAAACCGCTCATCGAGCGGTTTTTTTATTTCAGGTTTGTTTTGAAAAACTCGTCCAGTTTGTCGAAAGGTATTCTGTCGGTTCTGTCGTACAGGTCGATGTGTTCGGCGTCCTTTACGACAAACATTTCTTTTGGTGCGGCCGCTCTGGCGTAAACGTCGTCGCTGAAAAACCTTGAATGCGCTCTGTCGCCCACCACAAACAGAATAGGGCGAGGGGAAATCTCGTCGACGTGGTCCAGCAGGTTGAAGTTCATCATTGAAAGATTGGACGTTGTGGTGAACGAGCCGATTGCGTTCGGGTGGTGCCCCCGTTTAACCGCGTAGAAGCGCAGCCACTCCGCCGCCGGTTCTTCCACGCCTTCGGGCACCTTGTCGAACGGAGGCTTGCTTTTACCGCCGACATAAATTATAATTAAAATATTGATTGAGTCTCGCGTAAGGAGAGGACTTTATTATGCATTTGAAGCAATATTTTGATTTATGGACAACTTCCGCGCCTATAACGGCGGAGTATGACCATTGGGTGAAATGGGGAAAGTTGCTTAATATTTATTTGTGCGATGAGCCGATACCTATAAACGTTGAAACGGTCGGAGATTTTCCGCGGAGATGCAAGCAAGGGGAATTGCTGAATGTTGAATTGAGATTTTTTCTGCTGCAGTGCGAAATTTTCAGCGGACAGAACGATTTCAACGCGCGTTCCACGAAAGGAATAGCGTCGGAAGCATTGATTCCGTGCGGCACTTTTTCTGTCGACGGAAACGCGGATTTCAAGGAAAGCGCGGAAGTGCTGCTGAATGGCAGAATCATTTCGGCTGCACGGTTCAAAAACGACTGCGGAGAAAACTGTTATAAATTTGAACTTGGTTTTCAGGGATATGTATTCCGTGCGGTGGCTCTTGGCTGCGAAGAAAATTTCGGTCTCAATCCCGGCGACATTATTCATGGTTTGTTTACTGTGTGCGCTGTCATTAAAAGGGCGGCAGCGTGAAAATTCGGTGAAATCAAATGAGTGTTTTTGTTGAAAAATTCATATTGCCCATCGACAGGGAAGAATACATTGTCTCGGAAAAGATGCAGGAAAACGGCGGCGACTTCGGTTATATCGATAATCCGTATCCGTGCGGTATTTTTGCCCAAAAAGAATTGGCGCGGATAGATTTCGCGCCGCTGACCATTTTTTACGGCGGTAACGGTTCAGGTAAAAGCACGCTGCTCAACATTATTGCGTCAAAACTCAATCTGAGAAGAATAGCGCCATACAGCACGGGCGAAACTTTCGGACTTTACGTCAAGTATTGTTCGTTTGAGTACGGCACGGATGACGGCGGCTGGCAATACCGCGTGCCGAACGGCAGTAGCATAATAACAAGCGACGACGTGTTTGACTATATGCTTACCGTGCGCACAAACAACGACGATATAACGGAAAACAAAGAGTACGCCCGCGAAGACCACTACAGGCTTATGTACGGCGAAACTGTTAAATTCCGCGGGATGGAAGACTATGAAGAATTGCGCCTGCAGGTTCTGGCCCGCCGGAAATCGGTGTCGCGGAGACAGTTTATAAGGAAAACGGCCGGCGGGGAAGTACGGTTGAACAGCAACGGAGAAACCGCCTTGGCTTATTTCAACAGAAATTTGCGAAACGACACGCTATACTGTCTGGACGAACCGGAAAACAGTTTGTCGCCGAAGTTGCAGATGTCTTTGGTAAAAACGCTGGAAGAGCTGGTCAGATATTGCGGGTGTCAACTGATAATCGCCACGCATTCGCCTTTTATACTTTCCATTCCTGGCGCGAAGATATATGATTTGGACGAGACGCCGGTTGACATCAAAAAATGGTGGGAATTGGAAAACGTCAAGGTGTATTACGATTTTTTTTATAAAAACAGGAAACTGTTCGGGGGCGACGAGAAGCCGTGACCTGCGCGTTTTTGTTTGCTTTTTGGCGGCGGCGGTTGTATAATTGCAGTGTGAAAATTCATTACCTAGGAGGGTATCGTTATGTTGGACAAAAAAGTTGCGAAACTCATCAACGAGCAGGTCAACAAAGAATTTTATTCGGCTTATCTGTATCTTGATTTCGCCAATTATTATGAAGATGAAGGGCTGGACGGCTTTGCCAACTGGTATGAAATCCAGGCGATGGAAGAGCGCGACCACGCCATGATGATGAGAAAATATCTCATCGACAGCGGCATAAGAGTGACGTTTGACAAAATTGAAAAACCCGACAAGACGTTTGACAATCATCTCGCGCCGCTTGAAGCCGGTCTCGAACATGAGCGTTACGTTACGTCGCTGGTGCTCAAAATTTACAAGGCGGCGGACGATGCGCAGGACTACAAGACGATGCAGTTTCTCGACTGGTTTGTGAAAGAGCAGGGCGAAGAAGAAAAGAACGCCGAAGACCTCATCAAAAAGATGAAACTTTACGGCGGTGACGGCAAAGGGCTTTATATGCTCAACCAGGAACTTGCCGCGCGCAAATACACGGCGCCGTCGGCGGCGGACTGAAAAAGACGTGAAAGGGCGAAATTTTTCCGCCCTTTTTTTACGCAAAAAACCGGCGCATTCGTTTGACATTTGTCACAGGCGGTGCTAAAATCTGCGCAACAGCAAAGATGAGGATATGCGGCGGGACGCGATTCCATGCAGAGAGCCGGCGGCTGGTGAAAGCCGGTTGGGGTTGTTCCGCTGTCTCGCCTCGGAGCCGCGCGGCCGAAAATAGCCGGTAAGCCGCGCCGGGTGTTCCCGTTACAGGGCGGAACGTTGACGGACGTTCGAGTGCGTTATTACGAAGAAGAGTGGTACCGCGGGTTTTGTTTACTCGTCTCTTCGCGTGTTTGTTCACGCGGAGAGACTTTTTTGTTATATATAAGGAAAAGGAGTAGAACGATTATGAAGACTTACACTGTTTCGCTTCCGAATTACACAATCGGGACGGAGGCTTACAAGGCGATTCCGCATGAATGCGGGTTTTACGGCAAAAACGCCGTGGTCATAGGCGGCAAGACGGCGATGGCGAAATCCAAAGACGCGCTGCTCGAAGGCGTTAAAGGTTCCGACATCAAAATAACCGATTTTATCTGGTACGGCGGCGACGCTTCTTTCACCAACGGCGACAAACTCATTGCCGACGAAAGGGTCAGAAACGCCGATATGCTGTTTGTCGTGGGCGGCGGCAGAGCGTGCGACACGGGCAAATACGTCGCCGACGTGCTTGACAAGCCTTTGTTTACTTTTCCTACGGTGGCGTCAAACTGCGCGGCGGTCACGCAGATTTGCGTGATGTACAACGACGACGGTTCTTTCGGCAAATATTATTATCCGAAACGCATAACCAACCACGCTTTCATCAATTCCGCCGTCATAGCCGACTCTCCTGTCAACCTGCTGTGGGCGGGGATAGGCGACGCGCTGTCCAAAGAGTGCGAGGCGCTTTTCGCTTCGCGGGACGCCGAGTTGTTCCACACAACCTACATGGGCAGGCAGATAAGCCGCATATGCACAGACCCGCTTTTGCAATACGGCAAACAGGCTCTTGCCGACATTAAGGCAAAAAAGGCGTCTTTCGCCCTGGACCAGGTTACGCTGGATATAATAATGAGCACCGGCATAGTGTCCAACCTGATGACCACCGCCGACGACTATTATTTCAACAGCTCCATCGCGCACATGGTATATAACGGCTCGACGATAACCCCGCACAGCCACAACCACATGCACGGCGAAGTCGTGTCGCTGGGCGTGCTGTGCCTTTTGACTTACGAAAAGAACTACGAACTGTGCGACAAAATAAGAAAGTTCAATCACGAACTGGGTCTGCCGGTGTGCTTCGGGGATATCGAAGTGACGGAAGAGATGTTCCCGATGATTGCGCAGAAAGCCACGGCGACGACCGAGTGGGCGCACAGGCCGGCTTCCGCCAATATCACGGTGGAAAGCCTCATCGCCTGCATGAAAGAAACAGACGAGGCGGGCAGGAAGTTTAAAAAAGCGGCGGAGTGACCTGCCGCGGCGGACTAAAAGCGGCTTTAAGCCGCTTTTTTCCGTTAAATAAAGGCTTGTTTTTCTTGCGTCCAAACGTTTGACAGGCGGGGCTTGGTGTGATAATATATTTTAGCACTCGTATCGGGTGTGAATTTTTTTGTACTTGGGAGAGTGAACTATGGCAGCAAAAGGCGCTAGAGTCAAAGTTACGCTTGCCTGCACCGAATGCAAACAGCGCAACTACGACAACATGAAAAACAAGAAAAATACGCCTGACCGTATCGAACTCAAAAAATATTGCAGATTCTGCAAAAAACATACGGTTCACAAAGAGGCGAAATAAGGGCGAGGTAACCTATGGCATCTCAGACCAAAAAGAAAAAACCCAACATATTCAAAAGAATGGGCTCCTGGCTTGCCAGAAGCTGGGCGGAATTCAAAAAAGTGACGTGGCCGTCCGCCGGCACGGTATTCAAAAACCTGGGCATCGTGCTTGTGGTGGTAGTGTTCTTTTTGATTGCCGTCGGTCTTGCCGACCTGCTTTTCAGTTGGCTGTTGGGTCTTTTGACTTCAGTCGGAGCGTAAGGAAGCGAAATGGAAGAGGCAAAATGGTATGTGCTTCATACCTATTCGGGGTATGAAGACCTGGTAAAAGCCAATCTTACCCAGATGGTGGAAAACAACCATCTCGAAGACGAGATATTCGACATCAAGATTCTCACCGAGGAAACGGTGGAAGAGCGCAACGGCAAAAAGAAAGTCGTTGTGACTAAAATCATGCCGTGCTACGTCTATATCAAACTGAGATATTCGTCGCAGATATGGTATCTCGTCACCAATACGCGCGGAGTGACGGGTTTTGTCGGTCCGCAGGGCAGGGCTTTGCCTCTTACCGACGAAGAAGTAAAGCGTCTGCGTCTTGAAACCGTCGTGACCGACTTCAAACATAACATCGGCGACTATGTTCGCGTCATATCCGGTCCTTTCGAAGGGCAGGTGGGCATGATAAAGAGCATAGACACGGCGAAGCAGAAAGTCTGTCTGGTGCTGTCGATGTTCGGCAGGGAAACCGATATAGATATGGACTTTATACAGATAGAGTCCGTCTGACACGTTTATTATGTGGGAGAGGGGTGAAATACATTCAGCGCCCTTCGCTTAAACCACAAAGGAGAATATATTATGGCTAAGAAAGTAACAGCGGTCGTAAAATTGCAGTTGCCCGCGGGCAAGGCGACTCCGGGCCCGCCTGTCGGTTCTTCTTTGGGACCTCACGGTATCAACATTCCGGGTTTCACCAAAGAGTTCAACGCTAAAACGCAGGGTCAGGAAGGTCTGATTATCCCTGTGGTTATTACGATTTATCAGGACAGGTCGTTCAC
The DNA here is from genome assembly GCA_904419725.1 of Candidatus Heteroclostridium caecigallinarum. Taxonomy (GTDB): domain Bacteria; phylum Bacillota; class Clostridia; order Christensenellales; family CAG-314; genus Heteroclostridium; species Heteroclostridium caecigallinarum. Next base: position 62,467 of record CAJFSP010000005.1, read on the forward strand.
GTTTGTTTTGAAGACGCCTCCGGCGCCTGTACTCATCAAAAAGGCGTGCAACATCGAAAGCGGCTCTGCCAGACCGCAGGCCGACAAAGTAGCGAAAATCACAAAGGCTCAGGTGGAGGAAATCGCCAAAACCAAAATGCCTGACCTTAACGCGGCTTCTCTCGAAGCGGCGTGCAGCATGATAGCGGGTACGGCGCGCAGCATGGGCGTCGTGGTCGTTGACTGAGTGGGAGAGTTTGGTGACAAATTCGTTTGCACCACGGGAGGTAATTGATGAAAGGTAAAAGATATATTGACGCCGCGAAGCAGGTAAACAATTCGGCTTACGAAGTCAAAGACGCGATAAGCCTCGCCTGCGAGCTGGCAAAAGCCAAGTTCGACGAAACGATGGAACTTCACGTCAAACTGGGTGTTGACCCTAAACAGGCGGATCAGCAGGTCCGCGGCGTGCTGGTACTGCCGCACGGCACCGGCCGTTCGCAGAAAGTGCTGGTAATCGCCAAAGGCGCCAAAGCCGACGAGGCGGCAGCCGCCGGAGCGGATTTTGTGGGCGCCGAAGAAATGGTCGCCAAAATCCAGAACGAAAACTGGTTTGGTTTTGACGTCTGCATCACCACCCCTGACATGATGGGCGTTGTCGGCAGAATCGCCAGAATCCTGGGACCTAAAGGCCTCATGCCTAACCCTAAGAGCGGCACGGTCACCATGGACGTGGCAAAGGCGGTCAATGACGCCAAAGCCGGTAAAGTGGAATACAGACTGGACAAAACAGCCGTTATCCACGTTATATTCGGCAAAAAGAGCTTCGGCGTTGAAAAACTCGAAGAAAACTTCAGCGCGATTATGGACGCTATCGTGAAGGCGAAACCTGCCGCCGCGAAAGGTACTTACCTTAAAAGCGTGGCAATCGCGTCTACTATGGGCCCTGGCATTAAAGTAAATTACAGAGCCAACTGACAATAAAAAAGCAGCCTTTGTCCCAAGACAGCAAGTGACAGTAAATCTTGCCGAGGTCAAGCAGAAATAAACAGCAAGTTTTGTTTCCCTTGTGCTTCTCGGTGCAAGGGCTTCTTTATATAAAATAATAAAGGAGGACACGACATTTGAACGCGAACAGAGCGGCAAAAAGAGAAATCGTCGACGGTATCAAAGACAAAATCCAAAGAGCGTCGTCTTTTGTCATCATCGATTACAAAGGACTTACCGTTGCCGAAGACACGCAGCTGCGCAATGAGTTCCGTAAAGCCGAAGTGGAGTACAAGGTGCTCAAAAACACTCTGGTGAAAATCGCGCTCAACGAACTCGGTTACACCGATTTCGACGAAGCGCTCAACGGACCTACCGCGATTGCTTTTTCTTACGGCGACGCTATCGCTCCTGCGAAAGTGGCGGTTTCAAACATCAAAAAACTCAACAAAATGCAAGTCAAGTGCGGTATGCTGGACAAAAAATTCGTAGACGAAGCAACCGTACAGGCGTTGTCGAAAGTGCCGAGCAAAGAAACACTTCTGGCAATGCTTCTCAGCGTGCTGCAGGCTCCTGTCAGAGGCCTTGCGGTGGCGCTCAACGAAATAGCCAAAAAGGCTCAATAACAAATTTTAAAAAGGAGAAATTAAAATGGATATCAAAAAATTTATCGAAGATATTAAAGGCATGTCCGTGCTTGAACTTAACGACCTCGTTAAAGCTATTGAAGAAGAATTCGGCGTAAGCGCCGCTGCCGCCGTTGTGGCCGGCCCTGCCGCCGGCGCAGGCGAAGCCGCTCCTGCCGCCGAAGAAAAGACCGAATTCGACGTTATTCTCAACAACGCCGGCGCGAAGAAAATCGAAGTCATCAAAGTTGTCAGAGAAATCACCGGTCTTGGCCTTATGGAAGCCAAAAACATGGTTGACAAGACCCCTAGCAAGGTAAAAGAAGCAGTTTCCAAGGAAGTTGCCACCGAAATCGTGGAAAAACTCAAAGCCGCCGGCGCGGAAGTGGAAATGAAATAACACAAAGGTTTACGCCTTTGAAAAACCGTCGCTCAAAGCGGCGGTTTTTGTTTTCCGCCTGTTTCCGGGGGCGAAAATCCGTGATATAATAAAAATATGGAAAAGGTCAATTATCAGAAAATAACGGAAAAAATAATGGAAGAAGCGGCCCGCGAGGGCGTCAGGCCTAAGTTGCTGCTGCAAAGTTGCTGCGGCCCGTGCAGCAGTTATGTTCTGAGTTATCTGGCGCCGCGCTTTGAGATTTTTCTGTACTATTTCAACCCCAATATTTATCCCGCGGAAGAATACGTCAGGCGGTTGGATACGCAAAAAAGTCTGCTCGGCAGCGCGCGTTTCGCGGCGGACGTGAAACTCGTGCCGTCTGAATATGACCACAAATTGTTTCTTGACGCCGTGAAAGGCATGGAAACCTTGCCCGAAGGGGGAGAGCGGTGCGCCGCGTGTTTCGCCTTGCGGCTGGAACAGACGGCGAAAAAAGCCGCCGAAACGGGAATGGATATGTTCGGCACAACGCTGACAGTCAGCCCGCATAAAAACGCCGCCGTGATAAACGAAATAGGCGGCGCGATGGAAAAAAAATACGGTGTGGCGTTTTTGCGTTCCGATTTCAAAAAGAAGGACGGTTACAAAAAATCCATAACGCTGTCTGAGGAGTACGGACTGTACCGCCAGAATTATTGCGGCTGTGAGTTTTCGATAAGGGCAAACGGCTGAAAATATTTTGGCTATCGCCGTAAAAGCGGAATGGATGTAAAGCGAAAACGGCGGAAAAAAACAAAAGGCTTTGACGGGTCAAAGCCTTTTTTGTTATTTGGTTTCGGGCACGACGTTGACGTAGCAGTCGGCGGAAATGCCGGGATACACTTTCACGGTGATTTTGAACTGCCCCAGGGTTTTGATTGGTTCTTTCAGAACGATTTGTTTTTTGTCTATAGGCTTGCCGAGTTTTGCGAAAGCGTCGGCGATTTCCTTTGCCGTAACGCTGCCGAAAATCTTTCCGTTTTCGCCCGAACGGATGGCAACGGTGACCTCACTGCCTTTGAGTTCTTTGGCGGTTTTGGCGGCCGCCTGTTTTTCAAGTTCTTTCTGGTGGGCGGCGGCGGCGTTTTTAATGTTTATGCTGTTTATGCTGTCGGTGGTGGCAACCTGCGCCAGCCCTTGTTTAAGCAAAAAGTTTTTTGCGTAACCGTCGCTCACGTCGATGATATCGCCTTTTTTGCCCTGAGCTTTAACGTCTTTCAACAATATAACTTTCATAAGTCATCTCCTACGGCGTATTGTAAAGCACGCGCGAAATTTTGTCAACAGAGTATAAATGCCGCCGCCTATGCCGACAATATAACCAACGGAGGTATGGTTATGGAAAAAAAGCAACGTATCAACTGTAACGTGGAAAACTGCAAGCACAACGGCGGCAACGGCTGCTGCGTCCTGGATTCGATTACGGTGGTGAACAGCGCCGCCGCGCCGACGGCGCATTATTGCTACGACTATCAGGAAGAAGTTTTCAGGTAAGCAAAAAAGCGGCTCTGCCGCTTTTTTGCTTGATTGGGGCGCGTGCCAAAAATAAAACGGCGTCTGCGATAAATGTGTTGACGGTTTGGGGCGCACAGTGTAAAATTAAGTTGCGTTTATAGCAATAATTTTTGGGGGAACAAAAGATGGTCGGTCACGGTACTCACGGACAAGTCAAAATCTTTTCGGGTAATTCAAACAAATCGCTGGCTAAAAAAATAGCCGACAAACTGGGGCTGCCGCTCGGCAATATGGAAGTGGGGCGTTTCAGCGACGGCGAAGTCAGCATAAATATACAGGAAACGGTGAGGGGCTGTGACGTGTTTCTTATTCAGTCGACGTCAACGCCTGTCAACGAAAACCTGATGGAACTCTTGGTTATGATTGACGCGGTAAGACGCGCTTCGGCGTCCAGAATCACCGCCGTCATACCGTATTTCGGCTATGCCAGACAGGACAGAAAAGCCAGGGCGAGGGACCCGATTTCGGCGAAACTTGTCGCCAACCTTCTGGAAAAGGCGGGCGCCGACCGTATTCTCACGATGGATTTGCATTCCAGCCAGGTGCAGGGCTTTTTCGATATCCCGGTGGACAACCTGTACGGAATGCCGGTTCTCGCAAAATATTTCATGAGGCAGGGGTTCAAAAACGAGGATTTGGTCGTTGTGTCGCCTGACGTGGGCAGCGTGGCGCGCAGCAGACTTATGGCAGCCAAGTTCAACGCCAATCTCGCCATTGTCGACAAACGCAGACCGAGAGCCAACGTCATGGAAGTCATGAACATCATAGGCGACGTCCAGGGCAAAGTGGGGCTCATGCTGGACGACATGATTGACACCGCCGGCACGATAACCCAGGGCGCAAGCGCTATAGTGGAAAAAGGCGGCGCCAAAGAAGTGTACGCGTGCTGCTCGCACGGCGTGCTCAGCGGTCCGGCAATCGAGCGTATAGCCAAGTCGCCGCTTAAACAGGTGGTTATTCTCGACACGATAGAAATTCCGGAAGAAAAGCGCATCGACAAAATCAAAATCGTTACCGTATCCGATTTGTTTGCCGAGGCGATTGAAAGGGTTTACAGCGATTTGCCTGTCAGCAAACTTTACGACTGAACAAAAGCCGCCGCGAGGCGGCTTTTTCGGTATAAACAATTTTTTTCTGTCAATACTCTCCGTCAGCGGAGAGTTTTTTTATGAAAAAAATTTGTGTCGCCGCCTGTATGCTGTGTTTTTTGTGTTTACATATTCCGCGCGGCGCGGTGAGCCTGCCTTTTGAGGGCAGATACAGTTTTTACGTTACGGAAGCGGTGTTCCCGGACGGGTGCGACGTTACCGACGCCGGAATTTTCTATATAATAACCTGCGATTTTTCCGACGCTCCGTCTGTGCGTGAAAGGCTTGACGGCGTGGTGGGCGAAAGCGTGACCTTCGCCGGCGGCGAAAAAGACTTCGCCGCCGCCGTTGAAACAATGGGACGGACGCTGTTCCGCGGAACGGCGGGCGGTGCCGCCGTGGTCGAGGGATACGCCGAAGGACTGCCTTACGGCGTGACCGTGAAAGGCATGGCGGTTAATTTCCAGGCGGCTTTCGACGGCGAAAACATAACGGTGGGCACGCCGCTCATAATGGGCGGATATTGAAAAACAAAAAAAACATGTATAAAAAAGCCTAACGGGGCAACAATCTGTACACAACCAAAACGGAGGAACCATATGTCAGAAAAAATCAAAAAACCCAACAAATTTTTGAACTTTCTCAAAAAATACGCGGCGTTTATAGTAATCATAGCCTGTGTCGTGGCGATAGTCGCCATTGTTATCGCCGAAAGCGTCCAATCGCCGTCGGGCACCCTGCCTGAAATCGACATCGGCGGCGGCGGAATCGAAAACGGCGAAATCGTCGACACCGACCCGCTTACTTTCGACCTGCCTTTGGCGGAATACACCATTTCGATGGATTACACCGACGGCGACGATTTTGTCTATTCTTCCACGCTGAACGAATGGACAACCCACAAGGGCATAGACTTTGTGGCGACTGGCAGTAAAGACGTAAAGGCTGTTGCCGACGGAACAATCGAGAGCGTGACCACCGACGCCGAACACGGCACGAAAATAGTCATAGACCACGGCCAGGGCATCAAGTCGATTTATTCTTCGCTCGCCGATAACGCCACGGTCAAAAAGGGCGACGCCGTCAAGAAAGGCGACAAAATCGGCGAGGCCAGCGACAGTTCTTATCTGGAATTCAAAGACGGCCCTCACGTCCACTTTGAAATGACCAAAGACGGCAAGCATATCTCTCCGAGAGAATATCTCGAAATCAAATAATACGAGCACTGTCAGAAGTTCAGGAAAAACCCCGACGCGGAAAGCGCGGGGTTTTTCTTATGACAAAAAACGCTCAAAACGCCCAATATACCGTTTTTTGCGTGAGCGCCTTGGCGTTACACTGTAAAAAATGACGATATACATCGAGTACGCGCTCTTCAGCAACGCGGTTTTCGATTTCATACTGCTGCGGTCGCTTGGCGCGATAATGAAAATTTCTTTCAGCAAAACCAGACTATGGCTGGCGGTTTTGTCCGGCGCGCTGACGGCGGTGGCTGTGCCGCTGTTTAATCTCGGCGTTGTTTTGTCGGTGGCGGTGAAACTGGCGCTTTCAGCCGCGATCGTGGCGATATTCGCCCGTTATGGCGGCAAAAAGCGGTTCGCGGCGGCGCTTATGCTCTTCTGGGGGCTTACTTTCGCCATGGGCGGGGTGCTGTTCGGGCTGTATTTCATGACGGGCGCTTCGTTCGCGGTGAACGCCGACCTCAGCCTGTCGTCGGACAGCGCGCTGCCGCTTTTCGCCGCAGGCATTTTGTGTTTCGCGTTTCTAACTAAAAAACTCGCCGCATATATTTGCGGTAGAAGAATGTCGGCGTCGTTTGTCTATGACGTAACGATGACTCTGGGCGGGAAGCGTTATTCGGTGAAAGGGTATCTCGACAGCGGAAACCGTCTCACGTCGGACGGGCTGCCCGTTATAATAGCGACGTCGGGACGGATGCGTAACGCCGTCGCTCGGCAGGCGGCGGAAGACTTGCTGGGCGGCAGGGCGCGTTACGCCGAGTATTCCACGCTGGCGGGCGGGACGCGCAAAATGCCCGTGGTGGAGTGTGACGATATTACGGTGGGCGGCAGACGGCTGAACGCTCTTGTCGGTGCGGCGGGAAAGACTACCGCGGCTTTCGGGTGCGAAGTTCTGCTGGGCGCATGGATGGATACGGACGGAGGTGAAAAATGAGATTTCTGGCGGCGCTGAAAAAGTGGCTCAGCGTGAATTGTCTTGACGAAAAAATAGTTTGTTATATCTGCGGGGCGGAGGTGCTGCCGCAGCCGCTTTCGGCGGAAGAGGAAGAAACGCTGCTCGTCAAACATAAAAACGGCGACGTCGACGCCAAAAACCAACTTATCGAGCGCAATCTGCGGCTTGTCGTGTACATAGCCAAAAAGTTCGACAACACGGGCATCGAGATAGAGGACCTGATTTCGGTGGGGACGATAGGTCTTATAAAGGCTGTCAACAGTTTCGATATGGACAAAAAAATCAAACTGGCGACTTACGCCAGCAGGTGCATTGAAAACGAAATTTTAATGTATCTGCGCAAGGTCACGCGGCGGCGGTACGAAATAAGTCTGGACGAGCCGCTCAACGTGGACAGCGACGGCAACGAACTGCTACTTGGCGACGTGCTGGGCACCGACAGCGACATGGTTTACAACGACATAGAAAGCGGAGTGGAAAAAGACCTGCTCAAAAAAGCCATAGCCAAACTTTCCAAAAGAGAGCAGAAAATCGTGGCGCTGCGTTTCGGGCTGGACGGCGCGGAGGAAATAACGCAAAAGGAAGTCGCCGACCTGATGGGTATTTCGCAGTCGTACATCTCCCGTCTGGAAAAAAAGATTATAGTACGCCTGAAAAAGGAAATAACAAAAATGGTATAAAAAAAACGCACTTTTCAAAGTGCGTTTTTTAACGCCGCGCCTCCGTCGTCGACAGAAATCTCCGAGAAGGTATCCGGACAGGTGGCTACCGCAAGGTTGCCCCGTGGCACACAGCGCGGTCCGCTTAATGCTGCTGCGTTCCCGCCCTGACATGGTTCACGGTGCGATGTTGCACGGGACCTTGTTATCAACACTCCTTATCCGTTCCGTACTCTCCAAAACCCGGCCTCGGACGGCCTTTCGGTCCTGCTGTAGCGGATTGCAGGTGCAGGGCACCGCTGGCTCCCCACCTAGCGCGGCGAAGACATTATAACTTAAAACACGGGTTTTGGCAACATTTTTGTTTTTCCGCTTGTTCCGTTTGTTTGTGAAAAATGGCGGTTTGTGTTATATTATAAAAAAAATCACACGGAGATAACAATGAAATATTTAATCGCTTCCGACATACACGGCTCGGCGTATTACTGCCGTAAACTGCTTGACGCATTTGAAAGGGAAAATGCGGACAGGCTTATACTGCTGGGCGACCTTTTGTATCACGGCCCGAGAAACAACCTGCCCGAAGGGCACGACCCGAAAGCCGTCATAGCAATGCTTAACGGGCTTAAAGACAAAATCTTTTGCGTGCGCGGCAACTGCGACACCGAAGTCGACCAGATGGTGCTGGAATTTCCCGTCATGGCGGAGTACGCCCTGATGGAAACAAACGGCAAACTGATAATGCTGACCCACGGGCACCATTACGGCGCGGACAACGTTCCGCCGTGCGTCGACGTCATGATTAACGGCCACACCCATGTGCCGCTGTGCGAGGAAAGAAATGGCGTGCTGTGCCTCAACTGCGGCTCGGTTTCGCTGCCGAAGCAAAACAGCGCCCATTCGTACATGACGCTGGAAGATGGCGTGTTTGTCTGGAAAGACCTTGACGGCGCCGAGTTTATGCGCCGCGCGCTGTGAAAGCGCTTTATACGCTTTACAATTCGCGATAATTTTTGTAAAATATCACAGACAATAACTTGAAATGCGTTGAGCGCGGACAGGGTTTCGGCGAAAGGGACCTTTCAGAGAGCGCGGGGTTGGTGAAACCGCGCGGGACTTCGCCTTGATTATCACCGCGCGAGCACAATCCGCCAAACGGCGTTGCCGCGCGTAACGGATTGCGGGCTGTCCGCCGTTAAAAGGACGAGAACTTTTGTTTGGTGGTGCCTGTTGTTCCGGACAACGGGCATTTTTTTGTGAGAAGGAGAAGGGAAATGTACAAGAAAGTTGACACGGGACTTGATTTTGTCGCCAGAGAAAACGACATCCTGAAATTCTGGAAAGAAAACCGCATCTTCGAAAAGACGGCGGAAGACACCGACGGCAAGCCGATATTCACCATTTACGACGGTCCGCCTACCGCCAACGGCAAACCGCACATCGGGCATATTCTGACCAGGGTCATGAAGGACATCATCCCGAGATATAAACAGATGAAAGGCTACGCCGTATTCCGCAAGGCGGGCTGGGATACCCACGGGCTGCCTGTGGAACTGGAAGTGGAAAGGCTTCTGGGCATCGACGGCAAAAAGGAAATAGAAAAATACGGCATAGAGCCGTTTATCAAAAAGTGCAAGGAAAGCGTCTGGAAATATAAAGGCGAATGGGAGCGCATGTCCGACAGGGTGGGCTACTGGATGGACATGGAGCACCCTTACATCACTTACGAGGACAATTACATCGAGTCGGAGTGGTGGAGCCTTAAACAGATTTTCGAAAAAGGCCTGCTTTACAAAGGCTTCAAGATAGTGCCTTACTGCCCGCGCTGCGGCACGGCGCTGTCCAGCCACGAAGTGGCGCAGGGGTATAAAGACGTCAAGGAAAAATCCGTCATCGCCAAGTTCAGGATCGACGGGCGCGACAACGCCTATTTCCTGGCGTGGACGACCACTCCGTGGACGCTGCCGTCAAACGTGGCGCTCTGTATGAATCCGGACGAGGATTACACGGAAATCAAGGTGGGCGACGAATATTACGTCCTTGCCGACGCGCTGGTTTCCGCCCACTTCGAGGAAGGTTCTTACGAAAAAATCAGCGTCAAAAAGGGCAGGGAATACGAATACGCCAAATACGTGCCGCTGTTTGACTATGTAAAAAATGACAAGGCGTTTTACATCACATGCGACGGCTACGTTACTCTTACAGACGGCACGGGCATAGTCCACATAGCGCCGGCGTTCGGCGAGGACGACGCCAACGTGGGCAGAAAATACAACCTGCCTTTCGTGCAGTTGGTGGGCGCCGACGGCTGCATGTCCGACGAAGTGTACGACATGAAAGGCGTTTTTGTCAAAGACGCCGACAAACTGGTGCTCAAAAAGCTGGCGGACAGCGGATTGCTGTTCAAAGAACTTGAATTCGAGCACAGTTATCCGTTCTGCTGGCGCTGCGACACGCCGCTCATTTATTACGCCCGCAAGAGCTGGTTTATCAAGATGACCGACGTCAAGGAAAATATCCTTAAAAACAACGCTTCAGTCAACTGGATGCCGCCTACAATCGGCACCGGACGTATGGGCAACTTTTTGGAAAACCTCATCGACTGGGGCATTTCGCGCGAGAGATACTGGGGCACGCCGCTGCCTGTGTGGGTGTGCGACAAGTGCGGAAAAGTACACGTTGTGGGCAGCAAGGCGGAACTCAAAGAACTTTGCCATATCGACGGGGATATCGAACTGCACAGACCTTATATCGACGAATGCAAGTGGCAGTGCGAATGCGGCGGCACTTTCGTGAGAGAGCCGGAAGTCATAGACTGCTGGTACGACAGCGGCTCGATGCCGTTCGCGCAGTTCCACTATCCTTTCGAAAACAAGGAGCTGTTCGAAAAACACTATCCCGCCGACTTCATATCCGAAGCGGTGGACCAGACAAGGGGCTGGTTCTACACGCTGCTTGCCGTGTCCACGCTGATTTTCGACAAATCGCCGTTTGACAACTGCATAGTGCTGGGGCACGTCAACGACAAAGACGGGCAGAAAATGTCCAAGCACAAAGGTAATGTTGTCGACCCGTGGTCGGTGCTGGACAAACAGGGCGCCGACGCCGTGAGATGGTATTTCTACACGTCTTCCGCCCCGTGGCTGCCGTCCAGGTTTTACGCCGACGCCGTGTCCGAGGCGCAGCGCAAATTTATGGGCACGCTGTGGAACACTTACGCGTTCTACGTGCTGTACGCCGAAATAGACAAATTCGACCCGACGGGCATAAACGTCAAAGACTGCGCGCTGACCGTCATGGACAGATGGATTTTGTCGGAACTCAACTCGCTGGTCAGATTCGTGGACGAAGGGCTGGAAAAATATCAGATAACCGAAACGGCAAGGAAGATAGAAGAATTCACCGACGTGCTGTCCAACTGGTATGTCCGCCGCTGCCGCGAAAGATACTGGGGCAGCGACATGACAGACGACAAAAAGGCGGCGTACGCCACACTGGCGCACGTGCTCACCACTTTGTCCAAAGTCATAGCGCCTTATGTGCCGTTTGTCGCCGAAAGCATTTATCAGAACATTGTGAGAAGCGTGGACAAAACCGCGCCTGAATCGGTGCACCTGACGTCTTTCCCTGTGTGCGACGACAGTCTTGTCGACAAAGACCTTGAAAGAAACATGGAAAGGCTGACGGATGTGGTTGTGCTTGGCAGAAGCGCGCGCAACGCCGCCAACATCAAAAACAGGCAGCCGCTTTCAAAACTCTACATCATTTCGGAAGGCGGCGAAAAATTCGGCGGCGAACTGACAGACATTCTCGCCGACGAACTCAACGTGAAGCAGGTGGAATACGCCGCCGACTCGTCGGCTTTCGCCGGGTACGAACTCAAACCGCAGATGCGCACGCTGGGTCCTAAATACGGCGCGCTGCTCGGCAAAATAAAAGCCTATCTTGCCTCGTGCGACACGTCCGCCGTTGTGAACACGGTGAGAAACGGCGTGAATTTCGTGACGGAAATCGACGGCAAACAGGTGGAATTCGCCGAAAGCGACCTGCTCATTTCCTCCAAAAACAAAGAGGGCTTCGAGGTCGTTTCCGACAAAGGCGTTACCGTGGCTCTCGACACGACGGTTACCGAAGACCTGCTCGAAGAGGGCATCGCGCGCGAAATCGTTTCCAAAGTGCAGACCATGCGCAAGGAAAGCGACTTTAACGTTACCGACCACATAGCGATACGCTATAAAGCCGTCGGCAAAACCGCCGAAGTGCTGGGCAAACTGGGCGGCGAAATAAGCGCCGACACGCTGTGCGACGATATCGCCGAAGGCGACGAAGGCGACGTCAGAAAAGAATGGGACATCAACGGCGAAAAACTGCTGCTGTGTCTCACGGTTAAAAAATGAAAATAAACACCGAGTGGAAAGATTATGAAATAATAGCCACGGGCGGCGGCGAGAAACTGGAACGGTGGAAAGACGTTTATCTTCTGCGCCCCGACCCGCAGGCGATATGGAAACCGTCTTTCGATTTATCGAAATTCGACAAACTGCACGCCAGATATATCCGCAGCGAAACGGGCGGCGGGCACTGGGAATACCTGCGCCCCATGCCCGAGAGCTGGGTGGTTGGCTGGCGCGGTCTGAAATTCCGCGTCAAGCCGATGGGGTTCAAGCACACGGGGCTGTTCCCCGAGCAGGCCGCCAACTGGGCGGCGATGACCGACATCATCAGACAGGCGGGGCGGCCGGTAAACGTGCTTAACCTGTTCGCTTACACGGGCGGGGCGACGGTGGCGTGTCTTGCCGCGGGGGCGAGCGTGTGCCATGTGGACGCCGCCAAAAACATGGTGGAACGGGCAAAAGAAAACGTGGCGCTGTCGGGGCTGGGATACGAAAAAAGCCGTTTTATCGTGGACGACTGCAAAAAGTTCGTGAACAGGGAAATCCGCCGCGGCAGAAAGTACGACGCCGTTATCCTTGACCCGCCGAGTTACGGCAGGGGCGCCGGCGGCGAAGTGTGGAAAATCGAGGACGACCTGTTCGACTTTGTTTCGCTTTGCGCCGGGGTGCTGTCGGACAATCCGCTGTTTGTGCTCATCAACAGTTACACTACGGGGTTGCAGCCGGCCGTGCTTAACAACATACTTAAACTTACCATGAAAAACTTCGGCGGCGAAATAGAAAGTTACGAGGTTTGTCTCGATACCGACGAAGGCATAGTGCTTCCTTGCGGGGCGAGCGGTATGTGGAAAGGGGTGTGAAATGAATTTTACCATTGACGACGTTAATATTTTGTATGAAGACAACCACGTCATCGTGGCGGTGAAACCGCAGAATATGCCGTCGGTGCCCGACGAATCGGGCGACGCCGATATGCACACCGTGCTTAAAGAATATATAAAGCAAAAAGAAAACAAACCGGGCGACGCTTTTCTCGGCGTAGTGCACCGTCTTGACAGGCCGACGGGCGGGGTCATGATGTTCGCCAAGACTTCCAAGGCGGCGGAAAGACTGACCGGGGCGGTCAAAGAGCGTGAAGTGGAAAAGAAATATCTCGCCGTGATAAACGGCAGACTCAAATCGGACCGGGGCACGCTTGTCAACTGGCTCAGGAAAAACCCGTCCACAAACGTCGTCAGCGTGGTGACCAGCCTTACCGAAGGCGCGAAAGAAGCCCGTCTCGACTATGAACAGCTGGAAACGCTGGGCGCCATAAGCCTGGTGCGGGTCGTTCTGCACACGGGCAGGGGGCACCAGATAAGGGTGCAGATGGCGGCGCAGAACTGTCCGCTGTTCGGCGACGTGAAATACGGCGACAAACTCGCCAGGGGCAGCAATCTGGCGCTTTGGGCGTGCGAACTCAGGTTTACCCACCCGGTGACGGGCGACGCGATGATTTTCGTGTGCTATCCGCCGGAAGAAAAAGAACCGTGGAAAAAATTTCAGCTTAAAAAATATCTGGAAAATTTTTATAACTGATTTTACGGCGCGTCAGCGCCGTTTTTCATGCCGCCGATTTATTTGCCTGGCGGTCGCCTACCTGTTATAATAAAATAACAAGCGTTTATTTATACGGAGGGACATTCTGATGAATATAGTTGTAATGACGGGCAGCCCGAACAAAAACGGCGTTACCATGTATCTGGCGGACAAGTTTATCGACGGGGCGGAAAAGGCGGGCAACACCGTGAAGCGGTTTGACACGGCGTTTATGGACATCGAATTCTGCCGCGGGTGCAATTACTGCCGCGACCACGAAACGCAGTGCGTGTTTGACGATAATTTCGCCGCCCTGAGACAGGCGGTGGAAGAATGCGACCTGCTGGTGTGGGTGTCGCCGGTGTATTATTTCACCGTTTCGGCGCAGTTCAAAAGAGCCATAGACAGGTTTCACGCGTTCGGCAGGGGGCTCAGGAACAGACCCGCGAAAACAATGCTGATCGCGGCGTGCGCCGACGCCCGCCCGCAGGCCGCCGACACGATAAAGGACTATTTCAGAAAATTCACCGACTATATACACTGGGAAAACACCGGCGAACTGGTCGCTCTCGGCGCTGGCGACATGGCGGCGCTGCTCGGCACCGATTATCCCGCAAAAGCGGCGGAAGCGGGCGGCGCTCTGAAATGAAAAAAAGACGGCTTCCGCCGTCTTTTTTAGTTGGCATGCTTATTGCAATAGTTTGAGTATGCCGACCGCCGCCAGCAAAGCCCCCGCTATTTTGCCGGTGTGGCGCAGTCTGGCAAGCGGCGATACGTTCGCCAGCAAATACCCCAGCGACACCATTACGAAATGCGCGGCGGCGAAAAACAGCGGCACCAGCATCGAGTCGTAACCCATCAGGCAGACGGACAGGTTGGCAACGGCGGCGTCCGCAGCCACTGCCGTGCCCACGGCGAAACTTTCTTTCAGGCCGGGGCGGCTTTGAACGGGCGACTCTTTCCTGAAAAAGTTCACGGCGCCCATAAGAATCAGAAACACCGCTCCCGCCGAACAAACGGCGTCGCCGAAGTGTCCGCTCACCAGCGTGCCCAGCAGCGACGCCGCGGCGCACAGCAGAAACGTCATGACGGCGGCGATAAGCGGAAAGCGGCAGGAAAACTTTGATTTTACGCCCATGGCGAACCCTGCCAGCATGCCGTCGAGACTGACCGCAATGGCGGTCACGGAAATAAAAATATAAAAGTTCATCGTAAATCGTACAACCGACGTCGCTGTATCTTATGCGCGGGGCGCGGCGGCTTGTTACCGCCGCCTATTGTACCCAAATAATTGACAAAACCCCCGACTGACTGTAAAATGAAACGGTATATGACAAATCATCCTCGGAGGAGTTCGCATAAATGAAATGCAAAAAACTTTTGGGCGTGCTTTGCGCTTTCGTGATGATGTTTTCCGCGGGGGCGTTGACGCTTTCGGGCGCCAACGATGTTTTCGCGGCGGAGAACACTTATTATTACGGCACGAGACTTGTGTCGGCGGGCGAGGGCAGCGCGTCAATCGCTTCTAGTTTGTCGAACGGCGTAATGGTTACTTTCAGAAAGGCCAGCGCGGCAAGTTCCGCTTCATATAAGCACAGTATGGATATGAACAGTTTCGCTGTTGATTTCCGTTTCGGCAACGCCAATTTCAGCGAGTTGTGGTTTAAGTTTACCGACGCCGACAACAGTTCCAAGTGGGTGACGGTATGGCTCAGGCAAAACGGCGACAACCTGCAATACAAATTCGAAGATAACTACGGCAACGAGACCGATTACGCCGACAGCGGCATAGCGGTGTCGTCGCTTACTTCCGACGGCGGTCTCACCCTCGGTTACAGGGGCGGAGCGTTTACTCTCAGCGCCGCTTCCGCAAACGGCGCCACGCTTATTTCCGACGGCATACAGACGCTTTCGTTCTATAAAAACATTGCGAACATGTCTTTCGGCGTGGAGGGCGTCAGCGGTGAGGACGAAGACGAAAACGCCGTGATGTATATCACCGCCATCACGAACAGCAACGGCAAACAGAAGCTTGTTACGTCAAACAGCCGTTTTACCGACGCGGAAAGAGTCGCGCCTGTCATAGTGCCTAAAGCCGACGGCGACGACGGCGTGGTGAGCGCTTCCGAGCCGGACGTAAAAACCGTCAACGCCGCCGCGGATTCGACGTATGTTTTCCCTTATTACTGCCTTGATATTCTGGGCACCGGCTGGGCCGTGACCACCGCCGTTGGCGAAAGCGGAACGCCGGGCGACAAAGTGGAAGGCAAAACAGAGCACTCGCTCGGCAACGCCGGCACGGTATACAAATTTGAGATTTACGCCAAAGCGAGCGGCGAGAATCCGCTCGTCACGCTTAACGTTACGGCGGTCAACGACACGACGGGCGTGACCATCGACAACGGCAATCTCTTGACGTTTTTGCACAATAGCGATGAAATAGGCAACGATACCCATGACGGTTTTGCCGCCCACATCGTGGCGCCGACGGAAAACAATACTTTCGAGTTCCCGCATATCTACCGCGATGATTTCGAAACTATCTTCACGGCGCAAGACAGCCTTGACAGTTATGACAACGTGACCATACAAGTCGGTTACAGGGCGCCGGGCGACAGCGGCGAATTTACCTATGTGGACTCTTACGCCGTGAGAATCAACGCCGTCGGCGTGTGGTCTTTCAGGTATAAAGTTACCGATTCCGCCGGCAACGAAACCGAAAGCCAGACTTTCCAGCTCAGGGTTTTCGACGAGGCGGCGCCTACCATATCTACGGAAACAACCGTTGAGATTTCAGTGAACGAAGCGTACACCATACCTTCGGCGACGATAACCGACAACGCCGCGGGAGTTGACACGGCGTATTCGAAATGGACGCTGTATTACATGAACGCCGACGGCAGCCGCGGGGAAAAAATTGAAAACCTGCTGGAAGACCAGGAAGGTTACGAAGACTCCATACTTAAAGACGGCGTGCTGACTCCGACCGAACTTACGGCGTCGGACAGCGACGGCTCGTTTATTCTGGTGTACCAGGCGCGCGACCTGGCGGGCAACGAGTCCGACCCGGTGGAAGTCGTCATCAAAGTGGTGGAAGGCACTCCTGATTACTCCGCCAACCCGTGGAACGACTTTTTCGTGACGGCGCTGATTGTGATAGCCTGCCTTGCCGGCACGGGCATAATAATTCTGATTTTCGTTAAGCCGAAAGAACGCGAACTCAGATAAATTTACGACGCATGACAAAGAGTGGCTTGACAACGAGACCGCTCTTTTGTTTTTTTAGAGGTTTGATATGATAGAAAAATGCAACGAAAAGTTTCTCGAACTCTTGGGCGAAAAGTATCCGACGGTGCAGGCGGCCACGTCAGAGATAATAAATCTCGAAGCCATTTTGCGCCTGCCGAAGGGCACCGAGCATTTCATAAGCGATTTGCACGGCGAATACGAAGCCTTCTTCCACCTGATGAACAGCAAATCGGGCGCCATACGCGAAAAGGTCGATATGCTGTACGACAAGATTCTGCCGGAAAAGGAAAGGGCGAGGTTCGCCACGCTTATTTACTATCCGCAGCAGATTATCGAAGATGTCAAGGCGCATGAAAGCGCCGCCGGGCTCAACGAGTGGTACAAGACCAATCTTTACCGCCTGGTGGACGTGTGCCGTCTGGTGGCGTCGAAATACACAAGGAGCAAGGTCAGAAAAGTTTTGCCCGACTACTGCGGATACATCATCGACGAACTGATTAACGTTGACAGAACAAACTTCAACAAAGAAGACTATTACAACGGCATATTCGACGCGATAATCGAACTCGGCAGGGCGGAGGCGTACATCATTTCGCTTACCAAGGCGATTAAGGACCTTGTCGTCGACCACCTGCACATTGTGGGCGACATTTACGACAGGGGAGAAAGCCCTGACCTTATCATCGACATGCTCATAAAACACAATTCGCTGGACGTGCAGTGGGGCAACCACGACCTGCTGTGGATGGGCGCGGCCATGGGGCAGGAAGCCTGCATCGCCAACGTGGTGGGCATATGCCTCAAATACGGCAACGCCGACGTGCTGGAAAACAACTACGGCATAGGGCTGAGGCAGCTGGCTTTTTACGCCGACAATAACATGACTTACGACAGTCATTTCGACCCGTCGCTCAGCGGCAAAAAATTCAGCCAGAAAGACATCGAACTTACCGCCAAAATGCGCAAGGCGATAACTTTCATCATGATAAAGACAGAGGCGGAGACGATAAAACGCCATCCTGAGTATCAGATGTCGCCGATACTCGACAGGCTGGATTTCGAAAACGGCACCCTGGAAATCGACGGCGTGAAAGTGCCCCTCAACAACAACGATTTCCCGACAATCGACAAAAACAACAGATACGCCCTCAGCGCCGAGGAAAAGAGCATACTCAAAGGGCTTAAAAAAGCCTTTGTCACAAACGAAAAATTGCAGCGCCACCTTGATTTCTTTATGGAAAAGGGCGCTCTGTACAAAGTGTATAACGACAACCTGATTTTCCACGGCTGCGTTCCGCTTGACGAAAAGGGCGAATACGCCGAGTATAAAGTCGACGGCAATACCTATGCCGGCAAGAGTCTGATGGACTATGCCGAAAACTGCGTGCGCAAGGCGTACACTTACCATTCCGCCGGCAAATGCGACATAATGAGTCTGGACTTTTTGTGGTATTCGTGGTGCGGAAAACTGTCGCCGCTTTTCGGAAAGGAAAAAATCACCACCTTTGAAAGGCTTTATATCGACGACAAAAAGTGGCACGACGAAAAGAAAAACAGTTATTACAAACTGTGCCAGAAAAAAGAGTGGTGCGAAAAACTGCTTAAAGATTTCGGCATAACGGGCGAACACAGCCATATCATAAACGGTCACGTTCCGGTCAAGGAAATAGAGGGGGAAAACCCGATTAAAGCCGAGGGCAAACTGCTTGTCATAGACGGCGGATTCTGCAAGGCTTATCACAAAAAGACCGGTATCGCCGGCTACACGCTTATTTTCAATTCGCACGGGCTGGAACTCGCCGCCCACGAGCCTTTCAAGGGCATTCAGGACGCGATAGAAAAGTGCAGCGACATACATTCCCGCGTGAGGGTGTTCGAGCGTGTGTCCGACCGTATGACCGTTGCCGAGACGGACACGGGCGAAGAAATACAGTCGAGAATAGACGACCTCAAAGAACTTGTCCAGAAATACCGTCAGTACGAATTCTGACGCGATAAAAAGCGCTCCCTTACGGGGCGCTTTTTGTCCGCGCGCCAAAAGAAAAAAGCCCCGTAAAGGGGCTTTTGTTTTTCGGTTTCGGTTATTCCGCCATGGAAACAGCCACCGCGAGCGCCACTGTGGCGCCCACCATCGGGTTGTTGCCCATGCCGATGAGACCCATCATTTCGACGTGCGCCGGTACCGACGAACTGCCGGCAAACTGCGCGTCTGAGTGCATCCTGCCCATGGTGTCGGTCATGCCGTAACTTGCCGGACCCGCCGCCACGTTGTCAGGGTGGAGGGTGCGCCCCGTGCCGCCGCCGCTTGCCACGGAGAAGTATTTTTTGCCGTTTTCCACCGCCCATTTTTTGTAGGTGCCGGCGACAGGGTGCTGGAACCTGGTCGGGTTGGTGGAGTTGCCCGTGATTGACACGTCAACCTGCTCGTGGCGCATGATGGCTACGCCTTCGTTTACGTCGTCGGCGCCGTAGCAGCGCACTTTTGCTCTTTCACCGTCGGAAAAGGCTTTTTCGCCCACGATTTTGAGTTCTCCGGTGTAATAGTCGTATTTGGTCTGCACATAAGTGAAGCCGTTTATTCTGCTTATGATGTAGGCGGCGTCTTTACCCAGACCGTTGAGAATAACCTGCAACGGTGTTTTGCGCACCTTGTTGGCGGTGCGGGCTATGCCTATCGCGCCTTCCGCCGCGGCGAAACTTTCGTGACCGGCGAGAAACGCGAAGCATTTCGTTTCGTCCCTGAGCAGCATTCCGCCGAGATTGCCGTGTCCGAGCCCGACTTTGCGCTGGTCGGCCACGGAACCCGGTATGCAGAACGCCTGGAGGCCGATGCCTATCGTTTCGGAAACTTCCGGCGCGTTTCTGACGCCTTTTTTGATGGCAATCGCGCAGCCGAGGGTGTATGCCCACACGGCGTTTTCAAAGGCGATAGGCTGAATGCCTTTTACTATTTCTTCCACGTTGACGCCTTTGTCGAGGCAAAGTTGTCTGGCTTCTTCCAGGTCTTTTATGCCGTATTCTTTAAGGCAGGCGTTGATTTTATCAATTCTTCTTTCGTATCCTTCAAATCTGACAGCCATTTTTTGCCTCCTTATTTCTTCCTCGGGTTGATGTAACTTGCCGCGCCTTCGAAACGGCCGTATCTGGAAGTGGCTTTTTCCAGCGCCTTGTCGGCAGGCATGCCGTCGGTAATATATTCCATCATTTTGCCGAGCTGAACGTATTCGTAACCGATGACTTCGCCGCCTTCGTCGAGAGCCATCCTGCTGATGTATCCTTCCGCCATTTCAAGATATCTCACGCCCTTTTGCGCGGTGGAGTAAATGGTGCCCACCTGTGAGCGCAGACCTTTGCCCAGGTCTTCGAGACCGGCGCCGATAGGCAGACCGTCTTCCGAAAAAGCCGACTGCGTCCTGCCATAAACGATTTGTTTGAAAAGTTCTCTCATCGCCACGTTTATGGCGTCGCACACCAGGTCGGTGTTGAGCGCTTCGAGAATGGTTTTGCCCGGCAATATTTCGCCCGCCATGGCGGCGCTGTGGGTCATGCCCGAGCAGCCTATCGTTTCGACAAGCGCTTCCTGAATAATGCCGTCTTTGACATTGAGCGTCAGCTTGCAGGTGCCCTGCTGCGGCGCGCACCAGCCGACGCCGTGGCTTACGCCGCTGATATCCTTGATTTCTTTGGCGGCGACCCATCTGCCTTCTTCCGGGATGGGGGCGGGACCGTGGTCGCAGCCTTTTTTGACGCATATCATGTTTTCCACTTCGTGAGAAATCTGCATGCTTTACCTCCGTTATTTTTCTGTAAAACTCGATTTTGTTAATTATATCACTTAAACCGCGATAAATAAAGTAAAATAACCCAAAAAACCCGCCCGATAAAGGCGGCTTAACTTTTCCGCCGAGTTTATTGTCAAAACAAAATATTTGTCTTATAATTTTATTATGAAAAGTTGTTCTGTCAGATGCGACCTGCATTTGCACACCAACGTCAGCGACGGCGATTTCAGCGTCGACTATGTTGTCGGGCGCGAAAAAAGCCTGGGGCTGGACGTTATTTCCGTAACCGACCACGACACCGTGGACGGCGTTGCCCGCGCGGTGGAATTGGGTTCGTCGCTCGGCATGGTCGTGGTGCCGGGGGTGGAACTGTCCACCATGGACGACCGTGAAGTGCATATGCTTGGCTATAATGTGGATTATACCGACAAAAAGTTTATAGGCGAACTCAAAGACCTGCGCGAAATGCGCCGCAAGCGCAACGCCATGATGCTGGAAAAACTCAAAGAATTCGGCATAGACGTCAGCGAGGCGGACATGCTCGCCGTGGCGTGCGGCACAACCGTGGGGCGCGCGCACATTGCCAAAGCGATGGTAAAAAAGGGGTATTGCCAGTCAATGAACCAGGCGTTTGACGAATATCTCGGCTTCGGTAAAAAAGCCTACGTCAAAGAAAAGCGCATTTCGCCCGAAGAGGGCATAGCGCTTATTTTGCGCTACGGCGGCACGCCGGTGCTGGCGCACCCTTACAGCCTTGAAATGGACGACGAAACCGCCGACGTTTTTGTCGGCAGACTGGCGGCGGCAGGGCTCAGGGGAATTGAATCGGAATATTTTTCGCATACTATCTCCGACAAGGAAAAATACGGCAGGCTGGCTGACAAATACCGTCTTATCAGGACGGGCGGCAGCGATTTTCATCGGGAAACACCCGACGCCCAGCGGCAGAAATTCGCCTGTTTCGATTCCGCCTGCCTTACGGAGTTGAAAATCGATGCGGAGAAAATTTAATTGTTTTCTGGTTATTGTTTTGACGGCGTTCCTTGCGGGCGCCGTTTTTTCTTGCGCGCCCGTAAGCGCTGTCGGCGGCGCGATAACTTTCGTCTGCCGCGGCAGAGAGTACGTTTACAACCCTGACGCCGTTGACTATGACGAATATGACCACGACACGCTGGCTTCCCTCGAAAGGCGGGGCTTTTTCGGCGGCGCGGCGGAAAAACTCGCCGTGGCGGACAGGGTCTCCGCAATGGGTTTTGACGCCGAAACGGCGCTCAATTACGTCATGCCGGGGCTGAAAGAAATTGTGGACGAAATAGCGTCCGACGTCTTTAAGGCTAAAAAGGACAGCGAAGTTGTCTTCCGTCCGGACGGCGAAAAAATATTTTCCGTTTCGGAAGGGAGCGACGGCGAGGAACTAGACAGAAAGGCGCTGTATGACAGGATAAGAGCGGCGCTCGGCGGCGGAACGGTGGAAGTGCCTGTAAATACCGTAAAGGCGGTGAGCAAGGCGGAGAACCTGAAAAAAACGTCGCTCAAAGCGGTGTTTTCCACAGATTACGGAAGCAGCACGGCTGACAGAAAAAGCAACGTGAAACTCGCCCTGTCGAAATTCAACGGCATGGTGGTGGCGCCTGGAGAAAGGGTGTCTTTCAATGACACCGTGGGCGAGAGAACGGCTGCAAACGGTTTCAAAAAGGCGAAAATCATTGTGGGCGGGAAATACGTCGACGGCGTGGGCGGCGGGGTTTGCCAGGCGTCCACGACGCTGTACAACGCCGCTTTGCTGGCTGGGCTCAGAATTGACGAGTGGCACAGGCACACGCTCAGGAGCGGCTACGTCAAACCGAGTTTCGACGCCATGGTGAACTCCAACGGCGCGGACATGGTTTTCACAAACGACAGCGGCAGCCCGCTTTACATCAGGACGGTGTGCGACGGCAGCCGGGCGACGGTGTATATTTACGGCGAGCCGAACCAATACGAAATCGCCAGGGAATACAAAACCGTGAAGACGACGCCGGCGAAAGTTACGGTGATTACCGACACCGACGGCAAATACGCGGACAGGGTTGTTTACGACGACGAAAGTTTCTGGCTTAAAGCGCCGACGGACGGCGTGTCCACCGAGGGGTACCTCGTTTACAAAAAGGACGGCAGGACCGTTGCCAGAAAAAAAATCCGCAAGGACACTTATCAGCCGGTGGGCGGTGTGAAAGTGGTGGGCGCCGAAAAACGCCCGGCCGAAAATCCCGATGCTGCCGGCGGTGAAAACGCCGCCTGAATATTCATAAGTTTTTTGCATTAAAATGTGCGTTTTTCTGTGGATAAGTGGATAACTTTTGTGGATAACTCGGATTTTTGTCTTTACGAATGTAAATATCAGGCAAAATTCGCTTGTTTCGCGGCAAAAAACCGTCTCTGCATTTTTATACATTCTATACATTTATATAAAAACAGCCCGCCGGAGAAGCACGGCGGGCATTATTGACTTGTAAATTCGGCGGTATTTTGCTATAATCACTGTATAATGGAAATAATGGTGGATTATGGCAGAAAAAACTAAAAAAACCGTTGTCCGCACGCTTCCGCACAACGTCGAGGCGGAACAGTGCCTTCTGGGCTGCGTGCTGGTGGACGGCGAATTGTCGATGGAAATACTCGCCGGGCTTGACGAGGACGATTTTTATTCCCCGACGCACAGAGTCGTGTGCCAGGCGATGAAACAGATTTCCAGAACGGGCACGCCGGTGGATTTCGTAACCGTGGCGGACGAACTCAACCGGACGGGGCAGATGACGGCGATAGGCGGGATAGGGTATCTGACGACGCTCAACTCGTCGGTGCCGAGTTCCGCCAACTGGAAGTATTATTTCGACATTGTCAAAAAACACGCCGTTATGCGCGGGCTTATAAGCACCTGCTCCGCCATAACCGAAAGCGCCTACACGGCGGAAGACGCGCAGCGTACTCTCGCCGAGGCGGAAAGCAGAATTTACAACCTCAACACGCAGAGCAGCACAGGCGACCTGAAACCGATTTTCGACAGCGTGTCGGAAGTTTTCGGCAAGTTTGAGACTATAAGCAAAAATCCAGACGCGCTCGCGGGCATTCCGAGCGGCTTCAAACGTCTGGATAAAATGACCAACGGTTTTCACGGAGGCGAACTCATAGTCATCGCCGGCCGCCCCGGTATGGGTAAAACGTCGCTGGCGATGAACATGGTGGAACACGCCGCGCTTTCAAAAAAATACAGCTGCGCCGTCTTTTCGCTGGAAATGTCGGCGGAAAGCCTGGCGCAAAGGTCTGTCTGCTCCGTCGCGGGTGTGCCGATGTCGGCGGCGCTGGGCGGCAGGCTGACGCCGCAGCAGTGGCAGAGCCTGTGGAACGCCGGCGAGGGTTTTTCGAGAGCCAAAATATTCGTGGACGACACGTCCAACATAACGGTGGCGCAGATGCTGTCCAAATGCCGCCGCCTCAAAAGCAAGCACGGTCTGGACATGGTGCTGGTTGACTACATACAGCTCATGCAGTCGGACGACCACGCCGCCAAGGAAAACAGGCAGCAGGAAGTGGCGTCAATCAGCCGCGGACTCAAACTCATGGCGCGCGAACTCAATGTGCCGGTGCTGGCGCTGTCGCAGCTCAGGCGCGAACAGGCTGCGAACAGGGGCAAGAAACCGCAGCTCAGCGATTTGAGGGAGTCGGGCGCCATAGAGCAGGACGCCGACATAGTGCTGATGATTTACAAGCCCGACGAAGAGGGCGAGGCGGAGACCGACGCGCCTTCCACCAGGGTGGAACTTGTCGTGGCAAAGCACAGAAACGGTCCTTTGGGCGACATACCTATGGACTGGGTGGGCGAAATCGTGCGTTTCCGCGAGGCGGACCCTTATTCGCTGGCTATTACAAAGCAGTTCAACGAAAACAAGCGCGCCAAAAAGGAAAAGGAAGAAGCAAAAGCCGCAGCGGAGCGAAACGGCTTGGAAGGAGCGGATTTTCCGCCGGACGAGCCGCCGCCTGAAACGGAAGGCACCGTCATCGACGGAGAAATTTTATAAATACGGGTCGAGTTATGGAAGAATTGAAAGCCAACAATTTTATCGAGGAAATTATCAACAGGGATTTGGAAAGCGGCAAGGTCAAGGAAGTTTACACCCGTTTTCCGCCTGAGCCGAACGGATATCTGCATATCGGGCACGCGAAAAGCCTTTGCCTCAATTTCGGCATCAAACGCAAGTACAACGGCAAATGCAACCTGCGTTTCGACGACACCAATCCGGTCAAGGAAGACGAGGAATACGTCGAGAGCATTAAAGAAGACATCAGGTGGCTGGGTTTCGAGTGGGACAAACTGCTGTTCGCCAGCGATTATTTCGAAGAGATGTATAACTGCGCCGTCACGCTCATAAAAAAAGGCAAGGCGTTTGTGTGCGATATGTCGGCGGAAGAGATAAGCAGAAACAGAGGGTCGCTGACGGAGCCGGGCAAAGAAAGCCCGTGGCGCAACCGCAGCGTGGAAGAAAACCTGGATTTATTCGAGCGCATGAAAAACGGCGAGTTCGCCGACGGCGAAAAGGTGCTGAGAGCCAAAATAGACATGGCAAGCCCGAACATCAACATGCGCGACCCCGTTATATACCGCATTGTGCACGCCCGTCACCACAACACGGGCGATAAATGGTGCGTCTACCCGATGTATGACCTGGCGCATCCGCTGGAAGACGCGATAGAGGGCATTACGCATTCCATCTGCACTCTTGAATTCGAGGACCACCGCCCGCTTTACGACTGGGTGGTGAGAGAGTGCGGGTGCGAAAACGTGCCTCAGCAGATTGAGTTTGCCAGACTCAACATAACCGACACCGTCATGTCCAAGCGTTTTTTGAAGCGTCTGGTGGACGAAAAAACGGTGGAAGGCTGGGACGACCCGCGCATGCCTACCATATGCGGCATAAGGCGCAGGGGCTATCCCGCCGCCGCGGTACGCGATTTCTGCGAACGTATAGGCGTGGCGAAGGCCAACAGTGAGGTGGAGTTTTCCTATCTCGAATCGGTTGTGCGCGAGCATCTCAACCGCGACGCCGACAGGGTCATGGTTGTGACCAATCCGCTGCTTGTGGAAATAACCAACTATGACGGGCATGAAACGCTGGAAGTGGAAAACAACCCGAACGCGGAGAACAAGACATTCAGACAGGTGAGTTTTTCAAACAGAATATACATAGACGGCTCCGACTTTATGGTGTCGCCGCCGCCGAAATATCACAGGCTTTACCAGGGGGCGATGGTGCGGCTCAAAGGCGCGTACATCATCAGGTGCGACGAAGCCGTGTTCGACGACAACGGAAACGTCGTCAAACTCAGGTGCAGTTATCTGCCTGAAAGCAAATCCGGGCATGACGGCAGCGGCGTGAAGGTCAAGGGCGTTATACAGTGGGTGGACGCCGCCAACTGCGACGCGATCACCCTGCGCCGTTTCAAACCGCTTCTCGGCCCGTCTAACGGCGAAACCGATTTTATGAGCAGGGTGGACAAAAACAGCGTAAAGACGGAAACGGCTTTCGCCGAAAAAGCGCTGGCTTCCGCCCGCGTTGAAGATAAGTTCCAGTTTATGCGCATAGGATATTTCGTGAAAGACAAACTCAGCGGCCCGTCCGGCGCCGTGTTCAACGAAATAGTCGGGCTGAAAGACAGTTTCAACAAATAGTTTGCTTTGAGCGGGCGTTGTGTGCTATAATGACGGATAAGAAAACGGCCTGTTACGGTCAATAGGGTATTGTATGAAAAAGTGTCTCGGCTGCGGCGAAATCAACGATAACGAAACGATGTTCTGCGTGAATTGCGGAAATTCCGAATTCGAGGAAATCGCTTCCGTCACCTGCCCCAACTGCAAAGCGGAAGTAAGGGCGGGCGCCGAGTTCTGCACGGAGTGCGGTTCGAGGCTGCCCGGCGTGACGGTTGAGGAAGCCCGCAGGGGGCAGGACGCCGAAAGCGAAACTTTCGACTGCCCGCACTGCAACAACGCTATACCCGTAACCAGCGTATACTGCCCTTATTGCGGACAGGAAGTCAACAACTTTACCACAAACAGAAAAGTCAAAAAATATATATGTCCCAACTGCGGCCAACCCAACGACGTCAACGCACGGTTTTGCAGTTATTGTTTTTTCGACCTGGACGGCGCCGCCGTCAGGGAGATGACGATAGTCGTCAAACCGAGAGAAAACGACAACGTCAAACTGCTCCAATGCGTGCTGGTCAGCGAAGAGGACCCGCAGGGGCAGGTGATTTGTCCGGGGTGTCAGGCGCTCAACCCGCTGGAAAGCGAGTACTGCGTGAAATGCGGCCAGAGCCTCATTGTGGACGTGCCGAAAAAATATTGTTTTGTGTGCGGCGCCGAAAACGCCGCCAACGCCAAATTCTGCGTCAACTGCAAATATCAGTTCGACGCGCCGCCGTCGCACAGGTATAACTGGACCTGCGCCTGCGGCTTCGAAAACGATTCGGACGCCGATTTCTGCGCTTATTGCGGCAGACCGCGCGGCGGCGTCATGACGCAATCCGATGTGAAAAGCGGAGGCAGATGATGAACCAGAACAACTACAACGTGTGCGGAAGGTGCGGCAGCGCCAATCCTCTTTCCGCCAGATATTGTTATCAGTGCGGCTTCGAACTCAAAAGTCCCGAGGCGCCGGTCGTGTGCACAAAATGCAACACCGTAAACCCGGGGTCGGCCAATTTCTGCAAACGCTGCGGCAGCAAACTGCCCAAAGCGCAGTCAAAGGTTATCTGTCCGCAGTGCAGTGCCGCCAATAACGCCGAAAGCACTTACTGCTCAAATTGCGGCTACGATTTCACGACGCATACGATGCCGCCGTCAGTCGCGGCGCGGCAGATTTCACAGGCCGCCGCCACCGACGTAATGGTGACCAAAGCGGCGCCGCCGCCCGACCTTTCGAAAAAAGAAAAACGCCGTCTTAAACGCGAAGAGGAAGAAAGGGCGTACAAAGAGGCGTACGAGGCGAAAAAAGCCGCAAAACTCCAAAAGAAACAGGAAAAACAGCTTAAAAAGCAGCGCGCCGCCGCGCAGACCGTCGTTCAGCCTATGTCGGCGCCGCAGTATCAATATGTGCCGCCTATGGCGACGGTTCAGCCAATGGCTCAGTACGCCGCCGAACCCGTCAGAACACGGCCCAACAGGCGCTGGGCGAATATCGTCTGCCTGATAGTGGCGCTCGTCGGACTGTATCTTATACTTTATCCGGCGCAGATCGCGATAAACGGGTTCAGCACTTATCTCGGACTGTACGCCGACCAGGGCATTGCCGTGCAACTGACAGGCTGGGACGTCATTATCGCCTGCCTCGCCAATTTCACGGGCGGCGTATCGTTCTTGTCGGACGCGGTCGCGAACAGCGGAAACGTTTTCAACTCTTTTGACATATACGTTACCGCGGTTGTCACCGTTGCCGCCGCATTGTCGCTGCTGGTGTACGTCGTCGCGAAAATCGTCGGCGTCTGCACGGGGAAAAGGCACAACGGCGTTGACGGCTGGGCACTGTTTATGACCATAGCGCTGCTTGCTCTGTCGCTGTCGGTGTATTTCCTCAATTTCACCGCGATAGAGTTTTCGGAAAACGTGTTCATATTCCCGGCGGTGTTCCTGCTCATCACCGTTTTCAACTCGGGCAGACGGTACGACAGATAAAACTGAAACAAACGGAAAAATTTGAAACTTCGGTTTCAAATTTTTTTGCCGAATACCAACTATAAACCAAAGGAAAATATCATGGAAAAAATCACTTCAAAAGATTTGCGCAGTTTGTATCTTAACTTTTTCGCCGAAAAAGGCCACGCCGTAATCAGGAGCGCCAGCCTTATTCCGGAAAACGACCCGACGGTGCTTTTCACCACCGCCGGCATGCATCCGCTCACGCCTTATCTGCTGGGGCAGAAACACCCTGCCGGCAACAGGCTGACCGACGTCCAGAAATGCGTGCGCACAGGCGACATCGACGAAGTCGGCGACGCTTCGCACTGCACGTTTTTCGAAATGCTGGGCAACTGGTCGCTGGGCGACTATTTCAAGAAAGAAGCGATACACTGGAGTTATGAATTTCTGACAAGCGAAAAATATCTCGGCATACCGAAAGAACGCCTCGCCGTGTCGGTTTTCGCCGGCGACGACGACGCCCCGAGAGACGAGGAAAGCGCCGATATATGGATGGAATGCGGCCTTAAACCCGAACAGATATTTTATCTGCCAAAGAAAAACAACTGGTGGGGTCCCGCCGGAATAACGGGGCCTTGCGGTCCCGACACCGAAATGTTTTTCGACACGGGCAAACCTAAATGCTCGGACGGATGCGGACCGCAGTGCGACTGCGGCAAATATCTGGAAATCTGGAACGACGTCTTTATGCAGTACAACAAGAAAGAAGACGGTTCCTTCGAGCCGCTCAGACAGAAAAACGTCGACACGGGCATGGGTCTGGAAAGAACGGTGTGCGTCATCAACGGTCTGGGCAGCGTTTACGAAACCGACGTGTTCGAAGGGGCAATCAGGTGCATCGAAAGTCTGTCGGGCAAAAAATACGGTATTGGCGACGAAACGACAAGAGCCATACGCATAGTTGCCGACCATGTAAGGACTGCCACCTTTATGCTGGGCGACCAGATAGGTGTTACGCCGTCCAACGTCGACCAGGGCTATGTGCTGCGCAGGCTTATCCGCCGCGCCATAAGGTTTATGCGCTCGCTGGGCATAGGCAAAGGCGAAATGGTGAAACTCGCCGCCCATTATGTGGATTTCTACGCCGAAGTTTATCCTGAACTTGCCGAAAACAGGCAGAAAATCATGGACGAACTGACCAAGGAAGAAGAAAAATTCAGCCGCGCTCTCGAACAGGGCACCAAAGAGTTTGAAAGAGCCGCCGCCAAAGCGCAGAACGGCGTGATAGACGGTCAGACGGCTTTCCGCCTTTACGATACGTTCGGTTTTCCGATTGAAATGACGGTGGAATTCGCCAAGGAAAAGGGGCTTGCCGTCGATACGGAAGGTTTCAGTGAAAAGTTCGCCGAGCATCAGAAAAAATCGCAGCTTGGCAGCGAGCAGCGCTTTAAGGGCGGTCTCGCCGACCACAGCGAAAAGACGACTAAACTGCACACGGCAACCCACCTGTTGCAGGCGGCGCTCAGAAAAGTGCTGGGCGATGAAGTCGCGCAGAAGGGCAGCAATATCACCGAGGAAAGGCTGCGCTTCGACTTTTCTTTCTCCCGCCCGATGACAAAAGAAGAAATAGCCGAAACGCAGAAACTTGTCAACGAGGCCATTCAGCGCAAAATGCCGATTACTTGTGAGGAAATGACGGTGGAAGAAGCCAAGGCGCAGGGCGCGATAGGCCTCTTCGGCGACAAATACGGAGAAGTCGTCAAGGTTTACACCATGGGCGATTTTTCCAAGGAAATATGCGGCGGCCCGCACGCCTCCAACACGGGAGACCTCGGCGAGTTTGTCATAACAAAAGAGCAGTCTTCCAGCAGCGGCGTGAGAAGAATAAAGGCGGAACTCAGGTAAAAACGTAAAAAAAAGGACGGATTTAATATCCGTCCTTTTTGGTCTTATAAATCTTCAATATTGTCCGGGTCGAAGAGCGGCGAGGCGAAAAACTCCGACAGCGTCATGTCGAACGCGAAGGCTATGCGCGTTACGTTTGACAACTCGACGTCTTTCGCGGCGCATTTGATTATGTTGGTGAAAGTGGTGTATGGCATTGCCGTCTTTTTGCAAAAGGCGTATCTGGTCATTCCGCTTTCTTTGAGCAGCTGCTGTGTTCTTTTGGCTATTGCCTGATTGAGTTTCATTTGTATTATAGTAACAAAGTCGCGACAGTAAAATATCGCCATATATGGTGATATAATTGACTTATTTGGCGGAATGATGTTAAAATCAGGTCATGGAATTGTTACCTGACGATTTGCTGCGCAGATTTTTCCGCGAAAACGGCATTGTGCTCTCCGCCGTAAAACGAAACGGAGGTGGACAGTATGTTGTGCCGGAGGACGAAAAAGACAGGGCAGCGCTTCCGGAAGAGATAGCCGACGCGCTCAACAGGCTGTATTTTTCTTCCGCAGACTGCGTTTCTTACATTGAAAGCCTTTTTGAAAAAAAACAACGGAAAACGGAACCGGTAACGGTTCCGTTTTTTTACGCCGTCGGCAGTCTGCCGAGACTGGTGTTGTCTGTCTGCCTGTCGCGCAGGTCTTTGACGGGGTTGACGCCCGTTTCGAAACGGTAATCTTTGCCGTGCCTGTTCATATAATCCTGAGTGATTTTGTGGCTTGCCACGTTGTTTACGTTGGACGTGTTGACTTTGCGCTGGTAGGAAAAGAAGTCTGCCGATTTCGGAAGTTTGTTTATGTTGACGTAACTTTCCCTGTCGGCGGTGTTGTTTACCGTTTTGGCCAGCACCTTGCGGACATATTCGATGTTGGAGCCTAGTTTGACGAGTTCTGGAAAATCGCCGTTCGGGATAACTTCGCGCCAGTCTTTTTTGTCGGTTTTCCTGAGCAGTTCCGCCGCTTTGTGCAGGTGGATTATTTCCTGGTCAAGGCATCTTTCCCAAATCTTTTTGACGAGCGGGTCGCTTTCGTCCTCATACATGGAGTAGTAGAGATAGCACTCCACATATTCGTGCATGAGACAACTTTCCGACGGGGTGCTGTCCACGGGGATAAGACTGCCGTACTGCGTGACGTGCTGCTCTTCCACCATGCCGATTTCGGTGTAGAGTTTTCTGCCGTAGTCGTTTTTGTAAAACGCGCCCAGGTTCATATAGTAGTTCATCGTCTGCTGTTCCGCCGCCGTGATGATGTGTGTGTCGAGCAGGGTGGCGAAATCGGCGGTTTTGCCGTCAAGCGGCTGTTTTACCTCGTCCATAGGGTGGCGGTGGTGTGCAATGGTTGGGCGCCCCGGCATAATTTCGGTGTATCTGCCCACCAGTTTTTCGGCGTGGATGTCGCTGTCGTTTTCCAGCAGTTCGGCATAGCGGTACAGATGGTCGAAATCTTCCAGCAGGGCGAAGTCGAGCGCCGCTTTGACGTGTTTGTCTTTGCTTCTTTGCGCCATGAACGCCGTCAAATCCACGGCGAGCTGTTCATAGGCGATGGTGGTTTCCAGCTGCGTTTCGTCAGCCGGTTTAAGCGCCGCGATCATTTTTTGCTGCTGCTGTTCGCTCTTGCGTATAAACGCCAGTTCGCGCCTGACGTCATTGTCGCCGCACATGCGCTGCGTTTGGTGCCCGTGCCACACGGCTTCGTATTCGGTGCCGTTCATCAGAATTATTCTGGCTTTGGTGTAAGGCGACACCTCGTTTTTGTCATACGGTTTCGGCGCCAGTTCTTTCCAGTCCATAAACAGATTTTCCGCTTTGCCCGGCTTCTGGCAAAAAGGGTTGAAACTCATTCTGATATCCTCCTGTTTTTGCCGATTATCCCCAAACGCGGCGGTTTTATGCGTATTTATTATTTTTTTATCAATGTGCCCCGCCGCGGTTTATTTATTGCAAAAAAATACAAAGTGCTCTATAATTTCATTATTAGCAAGGAGGTGCCGATTGAGCAGCGAAAAACTCACAAAAAAACAAAATATTTTGCAGGTTGTCAAATTTGTTTTATTTTCCGCTTCGGCGGCGATTATACAGACGGCGGTGTTCGCTCTTCTCAACGACGTCGTCAGGCTGCAGGGGTGGTTTCTGACATACTTCCCGGCGCTGGTGGCGTCGGTGCTGTGGAACTTCACCTTCAACAGAAAATACACTTTCAAGTCGGCTGCCAACGTGCCGGTGGCGATGCTGAAAGTCGCGCTTTTCTACTGCGTGTTCACGCCGCTGTCGCTGTGGTGGGGCGACGCCCTGGAAAAAGCCGGCTGGCTGGACTATCTGGTGCTGGCGTTCACCATGATAATCAATCTCGTGACGGAATTTCTCTATTGCAGATTTTTCGTTTACAGAAACAACATGAACAACAACGACGTCGCGGAAAAAGAAAGACAAAAACAAAACGGGCAGGACTCTCTGTAAAAGAGAGTCTTTGTTTTTCGGAAAAATCTTGTAATGGCGCCATGTGTGTAGTATAATGATACATAACGGAGGGGTGTATGAAAGAACTTAAAAAAAGCAAAAACGCCTGGCTGCTGGCAGCCGTGATAGTTTCGGTGCTGTTTGTGGCGGGTATACCCGGCATAATTCTTTCCGCCGTCAACGGAATGACTTTCCCGATGGTGCTGAGCATAATATGCGTCGCGGGCGGGTTTTACGCCACCCCGATGCTGTGGATTGCTTACGGCGGAAAGGTTTCTTTGGAGCGCACGCTTGTGGCGATAGAGGTCGACCACCTGTATACCGTGCAGGAAATCGCCGGTCAGCGGCACATAAACATCAAAGACGCCGTGGGGCAGATAAACAAACTTATGGACAAAAGATATCTCACGGGATATATTTTCGACGGCGCCGAACTGAAACTCAACCAGAACCAGAAACTGTCGGAAATCAAAAACACCGTCAAATGCCCGTCGTGCGGCGCCAACGTGGAGTTCGGCGGCAAACAGGGGCGCTGCCCTTATTGCGGGTTTCTCGTGGACAATAAAAAATAATAAAAAGAGGCTCACGCCTCTTTTTTGTTTTTGTTTATTATTTCAGTGACGGCGTCCGCCACGTACGCCGCGGTTTCGCTTGGCAGCAACGAGTACTCGTTGCTGTTTTTTACCGCTTTTTCCGCCGCTTTGCCGGCGATGTACGCTCCCGCCGCCGCGGAATAAAGCGCGGGAACGCCGCGCGCCAGCATGCCGCCGATTATGCCGGCAAGCAGGTCGCCGCTGCCGCCTTTCGCCATGGCGGGTGTGCCTGCCCTGTTGATTAAGGTTTCGCTGCCGTCGGTGATGACGCTTTCATTGTCTTTCAGCAGAACGACCGCGTTATATTCCGCCGCGAATTTTTCAGCGGCGCTTTGTTTGTTTTCTTTGACAAACGCCGTGTCCTTTTTTATAAGGCGCGACATCTCGCCGATATGCGGGGTAATGACCACGCTCTGCCTGTGCCCGTCAAGAACCGACAGGTCTTTCGACAGGGCGTTAAGGGCGTCGGCGTCGAGAAGCAGGGGGCATTTGAGCGTGTCCAGCAGAAATCTGACGGTTTCCGCCGTGGCGGGCGTGTCGCCTATGCCCATGCCGCATATGACGGCGGAGGCGCCGTCTGTCGCCGCCGCGAGTTTGCCGTCGGGGCGGATGTGCCCGTCTTCGGCGTCCAGCGGAAACAGCGTGCATTCTGTCACCCGGCTTCGCAGGGCGGGCATGAGAAATTCCGGCGCGGCGATTTTCACTATGCCGCAGCCCGTACGCAGGGCGGAAGCGCCCAGCGCCGCCAGATACGGCGCGCCGACGTATTTTTCGCTGCCGCCCACAATGACCAGCGTGCCGTAGGTGCCTTTGTGGCTGTCGCTCTTTCTGGGCGGGAAAAGTCCCGCGGTGAATTTATCGTCAACTATTGTCGGTTTCATAAAAAAATTATATCACCTTAACTTGACCCGCGCAAATAAAATATTGCCCTTATCCGAACGGGTATGTTATAATAAATATTATTATTCCTGTTTATGGGGGCGCCTTATGCGTGTATTGAAAATTTTGGGCAAGACGCTGGCGGTTCTTATCGTCGTCGCCGTGATTGTTGTTGGCGGCTACGTGGGTTACGTCGCTTTGCAGTATTACCGCATTGAAGACAACTTTGCCCTTAGTGTTGAGAGCAACGTAGGCGAAGGGGAAAAAGTCGCCGTAGGGCAGGATTACACCGTTACCACATACAACATAGGTTTCGGGGCGTACACGCACGAGTTTTCGTTTTTTATGGACAGCGGAACGATGAAAGACGGCACCGCCGTCACGGGCAGCGATTCCGTCGCCAAAGACAGGGAGACTGTGGAGCGCAACACAAACGGCGCGCTGGACGCCGTGGCGAGGCTGAATCCCGATTTTATGTTTTTTCAGGAAGTGGACGAGGACGGCGACCGAAGCCACCATTTCAACCAGGTGCAGGCGGTGAAAGACAAGTTCCGTACCGACGGCGTGGTGTACGCCGAAAACTCCCACACCGCGTATCTGTTTTATCCGCTGAACAAGCCGCACGGCAAAAACAACGCGGGCATCGTGACAGTCACGAGCAAATACGCTTCAAGCGCGGTGCGGCGCTCTTTTCCGGTGGACAACGGGTTTATCAATAAGTTTTTCGACCTGGACAGATGTTTTTCGATAACGTATCTGCCTGTCGAGGGCAGCGACAACTATCTGTGCCTTGTCAACGTGCATATGTCGGCTTACGATAAAGGCGGCGTCATCAGACAGCAGCAACTCCAAATGCTTAACGAGGTGCTTGCCGCGGAAGTCGAAGCGGGCAATTACGTTGTGGCGGGCGGCGATTTCAACCACGACATAGCCGGCTCGGACGGGCTGTTCCAGACGGAAATGGAAAGACCGGAGTGGGTTTATTCTCTAGGCGACGACGACCTGGCTGACGGACTGCGGTTCGTGGCGGCGACGAACGCTCCTACATGCCGCTCGACCGACATACCTTATACAAAGGGCGTCAATTATACCGTGGTGCTGGACGGGTTCATCGTTTCCGATAACGTCGAGGCTGTCGACGTTACCAACATCGACCTCGATTTCGAGTTCAGCGACCACAATCCGGTAATGATGACTTTCAGGCTTAAATAAGGAGTTTTTATGGAAACAAGACATCTCACGACGTCGGACAGAAAAATTTTCGACGAGTTCAACGGCGTCATTCTGGACGCCCTCA
Source organism: Candidatus Heteroclostridium caecigallinarum (assembly GCA_904419725.1). GTDB lineage: Bacteria > Bacillota > Clostridia > Christensenellales > CAG-314 > Heteroclostridium > Heteroclostridium caecigallinarum. The sequence continues at coordinate 97,790 of CAJFSP010000005.1, forward strand.
AAAACAAAGAATGGTTTATCCCTTTCGATAAAGACGACCCCGTGCTGGAAGAAAGCCACGACTATTTTATCGGGTATTTCGACGGCGACAAACTTGCGGCGATTTCGGCGCTTATTTTCGACGAGCATTTTCTCGGCGAACTGCGCGAAATAACCGGTCTCGGAGGCAAAAAAATAGCCGAAGTCGGCGGAAGCATGGTTCTTCCCGAATACAGGGGTCAAAATCTTATGCTGCAACTCAACAGAAAACTGGTGAGTTACGCGCGGGACGAGGGTTACGAATATCTCGTCGCCACGGTGCATCCCGACAACGTGGCAAGCAGAACTTCGGCGGAAACGCTGGGCTTCAAACTTCACTCACGCTTTATGCGCAAGGGCAGATTTTTGCGCAATCTGTATGTAATGAAACTGTAAAAAAGGAGGCGCCATGGACCTGCAAATAATTTTATTTACTTCGCTGATAATCATGGTGTGTCTTTTAGCCAGCAGATTGTCGTGGAAATTCGGCATGCCCACGCTGCTTATTTTTATGGTGCTCGGCATGCTGTTCGGCGTGGACGGCATCTTCCGCCTGGATTTCAACGATTTCGACATGGCGAACACGGTGTGCTCGTTCGCGCTGGTTTTCATTATGTTTTACGGCGGCTTCGGCACAAACTGGAAAGAAAGCAGACCCGTCGCCGTCAAATCTTTCGTGCTGGCGAGTCTCGGCGTAGTGCTCACAGCGGCAATCACGGCGCTTTTCTGCTATTTCGTCATGGGGTTTGACCTCATAATGTCAATGATGCTGGGGTCGGTCGTCAGCTCGACAGACGCCGCCTCGGTGTTTTCCATACTCAAACAAAAGAAACTCGACCTCAAAGAAAACACCTCGTCTCTGCTGGCGCTGGAAAGCGGAAGCAACGACCCCGCCTCATATATGCTCACCGTGCTGGTGCTGACGCTCATGTCTTCCGAAGGGGGACTCGCGCAGCTGCCGCTGCTCATTGTCACGCAGTTGGTTTTCGCGCTGCTGTTCAGCGTGCTGTTCGCGCTGGTTACCATTTTTGTGCTGAAAACATTCCGTTTCGCCGCCGACGGGTTCGACACCATTTTCGTGCTGGTCATGGCGGTAGCCGCTTACGCGCTGCCGGCGCTGCTCAACGGCAACGGGTATCTTTCGGTGTATATATTCGGTATCATTCTGGGCAACAGCAACATCAAAAACAAGGTCACGCTGGTGCACTTTTTCGACGGCATAACGGGTCTCGCGCAGATTGTCATATTTTTCCTGCTGGGGCTTCTGGTCACGCCGTCAAACCTGCCGTCGGTTTTGCTGCCGTCGATAGCGATATTCCTGTTTATGTCGCTGGTGTCGAGGCCGGCGTCGGTTTTCGCTATCATGGGCGTGGGCAAAAAGGGCAGACGTTCGTCGCTCAGGCAGATGCTTGTCGTTTCGTGGGCGGGGCTGAGAGGCGCGTCGTCGATAGTTTTCGCCATCATGGCGGTGGTGGGCGGCGCCGGTCAGGACGTGTTCGACATGGTGTTTTGCGTGTGTCTTATGTCGGTGGCTATTCAGGGCTCGCTGCTGCCCGCCGTGTCCAAAAAACTCGACATGGTCAATACGCAGAGCCGCCATCTCAAAACATTCAACGATTATCAGGATAGCGCGGAAATGCAGCTTATGAGCCTGCATATCCCCGAAGGACATCCGTGGGTCGGCAAAACCGTGCGTGAACTCAACATATTGGTGGACACGCTGATTGTCGTAATCAAGCGCGGCGAAGAATCCATCGTGCCAAAGGGCAACACAAAAATACAGGCGGGCGACAGGGTGGTGCTCGGCGGCGAGGTTTACAACGAAAACGCCGATGTCGAACTTACAGAGCAGGAAATCACAAAAAGCCACGAGTGGGGCAATAAACTCATAAGCGAAATCAATATCCCGCAAAACGTGCTTATCATAGGCGTGCGCCGCAAAAACGGCAGAACAATAATACCGCGGGGCAACACCGCGCTGTATGTGGGCGACACGGTTATTTTGTGCAAAGGCGATTTTGTGGAAGAAATCAAGCCCGACGAGCACACCAACGGCAAAAACGGCGGGCACGGCAAAGACGAAGAAAAGGACGGCGCTCCCGCAGCCGGACAGTCATAAAAGCGAAGCGCCGCTTCGCTTTTTTTGTTTTGCGGGGCGCAAAAATATTGTCGCGAAAAGTCAAAAAAATAATTGACAGCATAAAAAAAATGGTGTAGTATAAATAGGCTGTCGCGGGAAACGCGTCAGCGCAGGAGCATGACAAAAGAATAAGCGAACGAATAGACACAGTCAAAACCAAGAGAAACCAGCGGTTAGAGAATAACCGAAGTTTTAAGTCAGATT
>CAJFSP010000006.1 GCA_904419725.1 Candidatus Heteroclostridium caecigallinarum
ATGGAGCCGGACATCACAAACCGGCAAAACCCAAAAAGCTGTGGGTTCGCTTATTCCTGTCATACCTGAAACCGTACGCACCCGTACGGTCTTTTTTTTACCTAAGTCGGCTCTTGCCGACTTGTTTTTGTTTGACACAAAATTTGTTTTGAAATAAAATTTTTCCATATTACGCTGGGAGTATTTTATGGAAAAGGGCGTATTTAAGCAAAAGGTAAAAAACTGGGCAAAAAGGTGGTTTATAGACGCTTTCAGCGGTATGGCGCTGGGGCTGTTCGCCACCCTTATAGCGGGCACGATTTTCGCGCAGATAGGCGCACTTATCAACAGCGGCGGCGAAAACGCCGTTGGCAATCTGGTAAACGCCGTGGCAAACATAGCCAAATTTATGATGGGCGCCGGCATAGGCGCGGGCATAGCCTATATGCTCAAAACAGACAAACTGACGCTGTTCAGCGCTATAGCGGCGGGTATGATTGGCGCAAACGCCGTGGGCTGGTTTCCAGACGTTACAATAGCGGTGGGCGTCGGCAACCCGATAGGCGCTTATATCACGTCGATTGCCACAGTGGAAATCTGCCGTCTTTACGCCGGCAAGACAAAACTTGACATAATACTGATACCGATAGGCGCGATGGTCATTTCTTGTCTGGCTGTCATTACCGTCTGTCCGCCGGTTACATGGCTTATAGATATGCTGGGCAAAGGCATATCCGCCGCCACCGAAATAACGCCGTTTTTTATGGGCATAATAATCGCCGTGGTTATGGGCGTGTTGCTGACGCTGCCGACATCTTCCGCCGCAATATGGGTGGCTTTGGCGCAGGGCGTCACGACAGACGCCATGCTACTTGCGGGCGGCGCCGCCGTTGTGGGTTGCGCCTGCCATATGGTGGGGTTTGCCGTTATGAGTTTTAAGGAAAACGGCTGGTCGGGACTTGTGTCGCAGGGTATAGGCACCAGTATGCTGCAAATACCAAACGTTATGAAAAACCCTAAAATACTTTTGCCGCCTATTGTGGCAAGCGCCGTCTGCGGCCCGCTGTCGACTTGCCTTTTCCGCCTCAAATGCGGCGCTACCGGCGGCGGAATGGGCACCGCGGGACTTGTGGGCGTTTTCAGCACGATAGAATACTCTACCGACATCTCGGCGGCAACGCTGGCGCTCGGCATAATTTTGCTTTTCTTTGTGCTTCCCGGCGTTATATGCGCGCTGCTTACGGCTCTTTTCAAAAAGATTGGCTGGATTGGCGAGGACGACCTCAAACTTAAATTATAAAAATTGGCTTTTTTTGATATAAAAGTATTTACAAACCGCTGTTTTGTGTATATAATGCATACACCTTTTAATAAACACTCAGGAGTTTTCGAAACAGTATGGCGAAAATTACTTACAAAAAATGTCCGAGATGCGAACTGAATTATATCGATTCAAGACAGGATATGTGCGACGTCTGCAAGGCTGAACTCAACCTCGCGCCGAACACGCTCATCGAGGACGAAGAAGAGACCAGAGAACTTTGCCCGATTTGCAAAGTCAATTATATCGAGGAAGGCGAAGAAATGTGTGAAAGCTGCGCCGAAGAACTCGCCGCCAAAAAGAACGAGGAAAATCTCGACGACGACTCCTGGAAAGACTATGTCGACGAAGACCTTGACGACGAGGGCGACGAAGACGAAATGGAAATTCCGCTGGAAGAATTGCAGGACGACGAGTTTAACGAGTCCTTTGACGATGAGGAAGAGTTCGACGACGGCTATAAAGACGAATTCAAGGACGATTTCGACGAGGATTTCGGCGACGACGAATTCGACGACGAAGAAGACGAAGACGACGAAGAAGACCAGTACGAAGACTGACGCCGTATTTTTTGCCCGGGCTTGCCCCGGGTTTTTTGTTTAGAACGGCGGTTTTTGGGCACAATAGGGAAATGAGAAAACAGACCGTGAGCCTTGAAACCGTAAAAAGCAAAATAGAAGAACTCAAAGGCAAAGAAGTGAAAATACGCCTCAACAAGGGAAGAAACAGAATCAGATATCTCAAAGGGAAAATCGACGAGACGTATTCGTCGGTGTTTGTGGTCAGAATTTACGACGATATTTTCGACAGGCTGTCGTGCACTTATCAGGACGTGCTGTGCGGCGACGTGCGTTTCAAAACAGTGGAATAGGCCTGTCCGCTTTTTTTATCTTTATTTGTCATAAGAGAAACCAGCGGGTCATATAATTTACCGTTAATATTTGCCAACGGGGGAAGTATATGAAACCGCAAATCGAGAAAATAGAAACGGGCTGCCGCAAATTTCTGGGCAGCGCGCAGACGGTAACGGAAACATTTCTTAACGTGAAAGACGCGGGCGAAATAAAAGTGCTGACGATAAACGCGCGGCCTTATTCCGTCACCGGCGAAAACCTGTCGGGAGAAGCGGAATACAACGGTAAACTCGGCATAAAAGCCATTGTAGCCGACGCCGACGGAAACGTGTCGGGGCTGAGTTACACGGCGGATTTCGGCGGCACCTTCAAAAACGCCGCCGTGTCGCCCGACGTCAGACTCTACTTCGCTCCTTTCGTGGTGGACTTGTCGTACAAGACCGACGGCGGCGTTTATGTCAGGTGCGTCGTCGAAACGAGGGTTTACAGCGAAAACAGGCAGTGCGCCGAGGTGCTCGGCGGGTGCGACGGCGTGGAATGTCTGATGAAAAACGTGGAAACGGCGCACCTTAAAGCGTCGGCGGATACTTCCTTTGCCGTAAGCGACGAAATAGAAGTAAAACACAGAATCGGCAAAATTCTGATGGCGCAGAGCGACGCCGTGATTTCTTCCGCGGAGTGCGGCGACGGACTTGTAAAAGTCAAGGGTTGCGTATATACCTGCGTGACATATCAGGCGGGTGAAAGCGACATAAGGAGCGTAATGGCGGAAACGCCTTTTGACGAGGAACTGCCTGCCGAAGGCTGTTCGGCGGACTGCGCCGTCAGGGCGGCAGTGGGCGGCGTGAACACCCGAATACGCATGGAAATCGCCGAAGAAGGCGAAAACAGAACCTTTACCGCGGAGATGACGGTGAGCGTCTCGGTCAGATGTTTCGACACGGTGAGCGTTGACGTCGTTTCCGACGCTTTCAGCGTGAGCGATGAACTGGAAATAGTCAGCGAAACCTTTACCGACTGCGTTCCGCGCGACTATTTTGTCGTGGCGGGCAACGCCGGCGGCACCGCCGAGAAAGACGGGGCGCCTGTGGACGAAATCCTTTGCGTGACCAATCCTGCCGTCAACGTGGTGGGCTGCCACACGGACGACGGCGTGGTTACGCTGGAAGGCGTGGTGAGCGGCACGCTGATTTATCTCGGCGAGGAGAACGTCGGGTCGCTGGATTTCGAAATCCCGTTTGTGACGGACGGAGACTGTTCCGACGGCTGCGTGTGCGAGGCGGCGTGCGCCGCCGTTACGCAGATGAACGCCAGACTCATCCGCGGCGCCGTCAATATCGACGCCGCCGTTAAAATCGGCGTCGGGTGCGACAGCGTGTGCCGTTTTTCCGCCGTCATGGAAATCAACGCCGTCGGCGAAAGACAAAACTGCGGCTGCGCGATTGAGGTCATCAACGTCGGCGCGGGTATGACGGAGTGGGATTTGCGCAAACTGACGGGTCTCGGCATTGACGAGATAAAGGCTTGCAACCCCGATTTGCGTCTGCCGTCCGACGGCGGACAAAAAGCCGTCGTTTACAGACAGATAAAATAAAAAATAACGGCGCCCGCTTGCGGGTGCTTTTTTTGCCTGTTGATTTTTTCTTTTTTTTGCGTTATGCTGAAAAAAAGGTGTCTTATGAAAATCAGGGTTTACGGCAAAATCAATCTGTCGCTCAATGTGCTCACAAAAGAAATTGACGGTTATCATCAGCTGGACATGGTCAACCAGAGCGTCAGCGTCTTTGACGAAATAGAACTCGCTCCGCGCGTCGATAAACTGTGCAGGGTCAGGTGCGACAAAGACATCGGCGTTATCAACACGGCGCTGACGTCTGCGTCGGCCTTTGTAAAACGTTTCGGCACCAACGGGTATGACATATTTATTAAAAAGGGCATACCGATGAAGGGCGGGCTCGGCGGCAGCAGCGCCGACGCCGCCGGCATCCTCGCCGCTCTGTCGAAAATACACGGCGTCGACGCAGTGTCGGCGGGCGAAATCGCTGACGCGGTGGGCAGCGACGTGAAATACATGATGGAAGGCGGACTGGCAAGGGTCAGGGGTACCGGCGGCGACGTGGAAAAAATCGACAGCGGCGCGGTCAATTATTTCGTGCTGATTGTGCCGCCTTTCGGCATGTCGACGCAAAGGGTGTTTGCCGCCTTTGACGAAAAACCCGATTTCGGGTGGGCGGACAACGACAGGCTCATCGACGCCGTGATTAACGAGGACGTCGCCGCGATGAAAATGAACATGCGCAACGGGCTGCAATCAACCGCGTTCCGCCTTGACAAACGGCTCGGCGATTTGTATGACGCCATGCGGGGCCGCTGTTTTGTCCAGATGACGGGAAGCGGCAGTTGCCTGTTCGCGGTGGCGGACGGCGCCGCAGACGCCGCTTACACGGCGGAACGGCTCAAAAAAGAAGGCATAAGGGCGGTTGCTGTCGAAAGCAGGGGGTACGGCGTTGAGTTTTTGTGATATCTCTGTTTGAAAGAGCGCCGCGCGGGCATAATTATCTCCGTTACGGAGGTAAAAATGAAAAAGAAAATCGCTGTGCTGTGCGCCATTCTCATTTGTCTGTGTTTCGCCGCGTGCGCCTGTGCGCCCGGGAGCGGCAACGACTGTTTAAGAATACATATCCGCGCCAACTCAAATTCGCAAACCGACCAAAAGGTGAAATATCTGGTTAAGGACGCCGTTGTGGAGTATCTCACGCCGCTGCTGGCGTCAGCCGACACGAAAGACAAGGCGAAAGCCGTCGTCCTTTCCGCCAGGGATGGCATAGAAGCCGCCGCCGAAAGAGTGCTCGCCGAAAACGGTTTCGGCTACGGCGCCGAGGCGGAACTGACGACGGAAGTTTTCCCCGCAAGGACTTACGGCCCGCTCACGCTGGACAGCGGCGAGTACGAGGCGCTGATAGTCAATCTTGGCAGCGGGAGCGGCGACAACTGGTGGTGTGTGGTTTATCCGCCGCTGTGTTTCGTGGGCGGTGAAGACACGGGCGGCGGAGTAGTTTACAAATCCGCCCTGCTGGAAATAATAAAAAAATTTTTCTCATGAACGCCGGCTTATGCCGGCGTTTTTATACATAAAAAATTTAACGTCACGCAAACTATCCCCATGGAGGGATTTTTTACGATGGGCAAAAAGACAAAGATAATTGTCGCCGTGCTGGCAATCGTTTGCTGCGGCGGGCTGCTTTTGGCGTTTTCGTCCAACCCGGCCGACGCCGCCGTCGTCAAACAGGGGTCGCAGGGCGCAATCGTCACTCAAATACAGACAAAACTGAAAAACTGGGGGTATTACACCGGTGAGGTGGACGGCGTTTTCGGCAGCAAGACAAAGTCCGCCGTTATATATTTTCAGCGTGTCAACGGATTGACCCGGGACGGCATAGTGGGCGAAAAGACCGCCGCCGCCATGGGCGTTACGCTGTCTTCTTCATCTTCTACGTCGTCTTCGCCTGCAAACAGCGACCTGTACCTAATGGCGAGGGCGGTTTACGGCGAGGCGCGCGGCGAATCGTACACCGGCAAAGTGGCGGTGGCTGCCGTGATACTCAACCGGGTAAAAAGCGCCGACTTTCCCGACACGATTTCGGGCGTGATATATCAGCCGTGGGCGTTCACCGCGGTGCATGACGGCCAGATAAACATGGGTACCGACGAAGAATGCATCAAAGCCTGCAAAGACGCGCTGAACGGCTGGGACCCGACATACGGCTGCGTGTTTTATTACAACCCCGCCACGGCGACAAACGCATGGATACGTTCCAGACCGGTCGTGGTGACGATTGGTAAACACGTCTTTTGCAAGTGAGGTGAAGATATGAGCAAAGTTTCAAAACTGACGTGCGGCATACTTGCGGGGCTTGCCGTGGTGCTGCTTGCCGTCGTCATACGTCTTTCGGTTATCAATGCCGGCCTTACGGAGAGAAACGGCAAAATGGAAGAGTACGGCGTCAGGTTGGAAAGCATGTACGACAAGGCGTATTTCGAACTGACGGACAGCATCCGCAACATGCAGAGCAATCTTTCAAAACTGACGGTATCGAGCGGCAGAACAATGCAGCAGAGCCTGCTGGCCGAGATAATAGGGCAGGCGGATTCGGCGCAGAGCGACATAGGTTCTCTTCCGCTGGAAGGCGGGTGCCTGATGAAATCGGCGGAATTCGTAAACAAAACGGCGGATTACTGTTCTTATCTCATGAACAAACTCGCCTCGGGCGGCAGCATAACGGCGGAAGAAAAAGCCAATCTCAAAGGACTGGCCAAGTCGTCAAAAACGCTGGGCGGCAAACTGTGCGAAATGGCCGGTGACATAGGCTGCGGCACGCTGCTCAGGGATTTGGGCGAGAACGGCGGCGGCATAGGCATGGGTTTTGACGAAATGAACCGCGCGGCGTTCGACTATCCGAAACTTATTTACGACGGCCCGTTTTCCGACGCCAGGGACGACAGCGTCAAGCCGCGGCTGCCGGCGATGACGAGCGGCGAAGTGCGGGATAAGGTCGCGGAAGAACTGGCTCCTTTCGGCGCGGCGTCTGTGGAATACAAGGGCAGGCTGTCAAACAAAGCCGACGTGTATAACTATGAAGTAACCATGATGGGCGGCGGCGCGCTTTACGTCCAGGCAACGGTAAACGGCGGGATGATAGCGCTTGTGTCCGGCAGCGGCAGCGGTTCGGCTTCCGCGGAGAACGCCATGGCGGCGGCGAAAGAATTTGCCGCCGCGCTGGGTTACGACGTCGAACCGGTGTGGGTGTCCAAAGAGACGGACGGCGGCACATACGTCAACCTGGCGCCTGTGGTGAACGGCGTGATAATATATCCCGACCTTGTCAAAGCCGTTGTGTATGACGGCGGCGTAAGAGGGTTTGAGGCGTATAACTATCTTGCCAACCACAAGACCAGGAAGTTTGACAAAAAGTACCGCGACAGCGGCGAGGCTGCGGCAAAACTGTCGCCGGAACTCACCGTGAAAAACGTAAATATGGCGCTCGTGCCTAAAAACGACGACGAAATTTTGTGTTTCGAGTTTGAGTGCGAGGCGGACGGCGAACAGTATTTCGTGTTTATCAACGCCGATACTCTGGAAGAGACGGATATTTTCAAGGTGATTAAAGGCACGGAAGGTTATACCGTAATGTAACGGGACGGCGCGGCGGCGCCGTCCTTTTCCGCTTCGACGGCGAAGGCTGTCGAAATATGTCGTATAAACGTTTACAAAAAGCGTTTTTATGGTATAATTGTATAGAAAAAATCATATAGATATGAATGGCATATTAAATATAAAATCCACTTTCGACGGCGACAACGCCGTGGAATACCGGACCGACGCCGAAGTGGAAATCAAAAACGGCGCCGTTTTTATTTCTTACGCGGAGAACGAATCGGATTACGCCGACACCACGACGCGGCTGGGCATTTCCCCCGACGTGGTATCTCTGAACCGTTTTGGCAGGTTTCCGGCGTTTTTTCTTTTTTCTGTGGAACAAAAGCACTTGTGTAAAATTTCAACAATATTCGGCGAGGCTGACATGGTTGTCAGAACCGACCGCCTGCGGGTTGACATCGGCGAAAGTTACGTCGCCGTGGAACTCAGTTACGAAATGCTCATGGGCGAAGCAGTGAGCGTGTGCGACATGAGTCTGCGCTGTGATTTTTAAGGAGTTTTTATGAAAATCGTTTCCGAAGCGGAAAAAAAGTTTTTGCTTGACAACATCGACGCGATAGGCGGCAAAAACGTGCACAAAATCAGGGAACTCGCCAAAGCGCTGGGGGCGCCAAAACCCACGGCGACCAAAAAAGAAGATAACATGGACGGGATAAAGGCGATTCTCAAAGGCGAAATGGAGCCGAAATACCCGAAAAGCAATTCGGACAAGCATTACGCCGAATACCGCGCCACCGTGTCGCGTTGGCTTGACGAACTGAAAGAAGACGAAATGCCGCTTTGCGACGACATAACGCCGCAGGGCGTTGCCGCGCCTGAGCAGAGTCTTGAAAGCGACGCCTTTGAAATCGAGGGCAGGCTGGAAATTATCGAGAAAGGCTACGGCTTTTTGCGCACATCGCCCGATTCGGTCACAAAGGGCGCCGATATTTTCGTGGACGGCAAAATTATTCAGCATTTCAGGTTGTGCGGCGGGGACGTCGTCTGCGGGCTGGCCCGAAAAGAAGACCCGTACAAATCGGCTAAACTCATTAAACTGACGCGCGTGAACGGCGTCAGCGCCGAAAAGGAAAATTTCGCCGGCAGACCGCGTTTCGAGGAGCTGAAAGCGGTGTTTCCGAACAAACGCCTGCGCCTCGAAGGCTGCGGCAAGTTTGATTTCGCTCTGCGCGCCATCGACCTTGTGGCGCCGATAGGGCGGGGGCAAAGGGGGCTTATCGTTTCGCCGCCGAAAGCCGGCAAAACAACGCTGCTCAAACAGATTGCCCAGGCGCTTCTGCACAATTATTCCGACCTTACGGTTATCATGCTGCTCATTGACGAACGCCCGGAGGAAGTTACAGACATGGAGCGCGAAGTCAAAGGATGCGAGATAGTGTCTTCCACCTTCGACCAGGAGCAGGAGCATCACGTCAAAGTGGCGGAGCAGACGCTCGCCCGCGCGAAACGTCTCGTTGAAATGGGCGGCGACGTGGTTATTCTGCTTGACAGCATAACCCGTCTCGCCAGGGCTTACAACCAGGTGGGCGAGGCGTCGGGCAGAACATTGTCGGGCGGCCTGGACGTGGCGGCGCTCAAAGAGCCGAAAAGATTTTTCGGCGCGGCGCGCAACACAGACGGCCACGGCAGCCTCACCATTATAGCCACCGCGCTTATCAACACCGGCAGCAGGATGGACGACGTCATTTACGAAGAATTCAAGGGCACGGGCAACATGGAGATACATCTTGACCGCAAACTCAGCGAAAGACGTATTTTCCCTGCCATCGACCTTGAAAAATCAGGCACCAGACGCGAAGACCTGCTGTACACGGGCAGGGAAATGACGGCGATGTGGGCTGTGCGCAGAATGCTTTCAAAAGCGGATAACGGCGAAAGCGCCGAAATGATTCTGGATATGCTGACCAAAACGAAAACCAACGACGAACTGCTGACCCTGCTGGAAATAAGCATGCAGAAAAGCGGCAAATGATTTGATGAAAAGCCCGCCTGGCAGGCGGGCTTTTGTGAATAAAGGGGACAAAAAAAGGAGGCGGATGAGTCCGCCTTCTTTTTTAGCCTTTGCTTATTACTTTGTAACCTTTTTTCGGACGTCTGCCGCCTCTTCTGTTTTTGAGAACGTATCTCACCACAAAGAAAGCGACAATTCCGACGACGACCACGCCGATGACTATAAACACCCACACAGGCAGGGAAGTGCCCCTGATGTTTTCCCAGATGATATTTACCTTGTCGTTTGTTTCATCGTCGAAATAGTTCATTATGGCGCAGCGGTTTACTGTTTCCTCGTCGGGATACTGCGCCGAAAACTGTCTGCCCACCGTGTCGGTGTAAACGACGGCGCTTCTGCCGCCGGTGAGGTCGGTGAAGAAATAACTCAAATCAACCGCCGTGTAGCCTTCGGTCGCCGACGTTTCCAGCCCGTAAGTTTCCACCATTCTGCCAAAAACCTCGTCGCCGGCGATTACGCTGGTGTAACCGATGTAATCCATATTGGCGCAGGCGTTTACTGGCATGGAGATGTAGTTGATGAAGGCTTCGGCGAGTTCCGTGTTGGCGCCGGTAGGCATTACCCAGCCGTCAAACCAGATGTTGCTGCCCTCCGTAGGAACGGTGTAATTGAGTTCCACGCCCTGCTCTTCTGCTTCGTCCATGGCGTACACGGCGTCGCCGCTCCACGCCACGTTGATGTTGATTGTGCCCGTCACCATGTCGTTTTTGCCGCTGTCCACCTCAAAGCCGAATATGTTGCCTTTGACCGTTGAAAGCGCCTGCTCCACAAGCGCGAGGGTGTCGTCGTCTGTGCGGTTGAGGATTTCGTTGATTTTTTTGTTGTATTCGTCCGCCTGGATATCGCCGCTCATGTACTGCGTTCTGAGGCTCATGAGTTCGTCCCTGTACACAAACGCCAGACCAACAAGATAGGTGTCGCGCACGCTGTCTTTCAGGGTGCTCTGGTTTTTGTACATCACGTTCCACAGCGAGCCCCAAGAGTTCATGTCGCTGGAAGCCACGTTGTCCGGATTGTAAACAAAACCCATCGTACCCCACATGTAACCCGCGGCGTAGTTGTTCCATGTTTTGCCGCTGCCGACGGCGTAAGAGCCGAACAGGTCGTGAATGTAGGATGATACATATTTGGTATAATGTGATGGAAGTTTCTTTACACTTGCGTCGGGTTCGGAGCCTGGGTAATCAGGGTTGAGGAAATCCGCCGAAAACTCTTCCGCCATGTTTTCCTCAATCATTTTCTGAATCATGTAGTCGCTCGGGCAGACAAGGTCGTAATACCCCGGGTTGATTTTCAGCTGGTTGTACATTATTTCGTTTGTGCCGAAAGTGGAGTATTCCACCGTGATATCTTTGCCGGTTTGTTCTTCATACCACGTTTCGAATTGGTTTGCCATGGTGATGTTTTCGTCCTCTTCGTCGGTGGCGATGTAGTCTTCCCAGCTGTAAATGCGCAGGATGTTGTCGTTTTCCGCCGCGCTGGCGAAAGAAGGCACGAACAGCGTCAGAGCCATTGCCGCGGCAAGCACGGCGGTGATGAATCTTTTCATTTAATCTATTTTCTCCTTAAATCTGTTTTTTTGTTTGTTTTTAGGTATGTTCATGACGAGCACCGCCACGATGATAAGCACGAATATGATTGCCGACAGCGCTCTGAGCTGAGGCACGGCGGATTGCTGCGGCACTTTGATTGAGTTGTAGACATATGTGCTTATCGAGTCGAACCAGTCGGGCTTGACAAACGCCGTCACTATATAGTCGTCCAGCGACAGGGTAACCGCCAGCATAAAGCCGGAAAGCACGCCCGGCAGTATTTCCGGCAGCACCACCTTGAACAGCGCTTTGGTAGGGGTGGCGCCCAGGTCGAGAGCCGCTTCGTAAAGGTTGGGGTCCATCTGTTTGAGTTTCGGTATTACCGACAGCACCACGAAAGGCAGCGTGATGACCACATGGCTTATGAGCAGCGAAACATATGTTTTATACATCGTCAGCGCAACGAAGAGCAGCGCCAGCGACATTGCCGTCACGACTTCGGCGTTGATGACGGGTATGCGGGACACGGCGCTCACGGCGTTTGCCGTTTTCTTTTTGGAGTAAAAAATGCCTATCGCGCCCAGCGTGCCCAGCACGGTGGAAACCGCCGCCGCCAGCACGGCGAGAATGACGGTGTCTTTGACGATGTTCATAATCTGCGCGTTGCCCACCAGCTGAACGTACAGGTCGAAAGAAAATCCTTCCCACACGCCCAGCGTCGTCGCCGGCGTGAACGAGAACACCACCAGCAGCAGAATAGGGGTGTAAATAAACAGCAGCCCGACGGCGAGAATAACGCCTTTAACAATTTTCTTTACCATATTCCCGCACCTCTCGAACCGTTTTCTTCTTCCTTAAAGCCGCCCGTCGCCAACATGGTGACAAATACTATGAGCAGCAGCACCAGCGATATCGCCGAGCCGAGGTTCCAGTCGTTTCTGGTGCCGAAGCATTCCTCGATGAGTTTGCCGATGATGGTGATTTGCCCCAGCCCCAGCGAATCGGTTATGACGTAGTTTGTCATGGACGGCAGAAACACCATCGTCACGCCCGATATGATTCCGGGCATGGAGAGCGGCAGCGTCACTTTGAAAAAAGTGGTGACGGGGCCGGCGCCCAGGTCTGTCGCCGCCTCGATGAGGCTCTTGTCCATTTTAATGAGCGTGGTGTACAGCGGAAGCACCATGAAAGGGAAAAAGTCGTACACCATGCCGAGTATCGTGTTGAAAAAGTTGGCCTGACCCAGCATGCCCGTGAGCCCGAGAAACTCGCGCAGGGCGTTGATGCGCAGCACGAAGTTTATCCACATCGGCAGCACGAACAGCATGAGCAGGACGTGTTTCTTTTTCATGTTGCTTCTGGCGAGTATAAAAGCGATCGGGTATGCCAGAAGCAGGCAGAATATGGTCGTCAGCGCCGCTATGCCTATGCTGATGAGCAGGTTGGACATTGACGTCGAACTTGTGAAGAAGCGTATAAAGTTGTCAAAGGAAAACGCTCCGGTAGTTCTGTTTGTGAAGGCGTAGAACACGATGAACAGCAAAGGCAGCGCCACAAACAGAACCATAAACAGCGCGTAGGGGATGATGAGCTGTTTGCGTGAAAAATGCAATTTCATTTCTGCTGCGCCTCCGGTTTAAGGGTGAGCCTGATTTTGTTCGACGGAATTCTGACGCCGACGGTATCGTTTTCGTTCCAGAGATATTCGGTGTCGAGGACGTAGTCTTCCTCGTTTTCCGTCCTGACTATGACCTGATAGTGGTCGCCTTTGTATATAATGGAAATAATGCTGCCCACGGCGTTGGCTTCTTCTATGCTGTCGTCGATATCTACGTCTTTGAGAGAAACTTCCACGCTGACGTCAACGTCGGTAAGGTCAATCTTCTCGCCGTTTTTGGTGACGAGATATCCTTCTTCGTCAAGCGTTGAGCCCGGATACAGTTGCGTGACGTCGGCTTCGTATTCACCGTCGCCGAACACAACGGTGTTCTTTTTGGTGACGTATCCGTCGAATTTGTTGACGGTGAACTCCTTCGCCATGATGTGTATGGCGTCGGGCGCGATGTTTAGTCCGATTGTTTCGCCGGCTTTGCGCTCTTCGGTGCTCTGCACGGTAAACTCGTTTTTGCCCACCATGACGGTCATTTCGTAATGCATGCCCTTGAAGATGCTGCTTGTGACGCTTCCGACCAGCTGGCCGCCTACGGCGTCGGTCATTATTATGTCTTCCGGCCGCACAACGACGTCGACATATTCGTTTTTGGCGAAATCGTCCACGCAGTCGAACGTCTGCCCCGCGAATTTGACTTTGAACTTGTCCGTCATCAGCCCCGAAAGAATGTTGCTTTCGCCTATAAAGTCGGCGACGAACACGTTTTTCGGCTCGTTGTACACGTCCATAGGGGTGCCGATTTGCTGAATGTTGCCGTCTTTCATGACGATGACGGTGTCGCTCATTGTCAGCGCCTCTTCCTGGTCGTGGGTTACGTATATAAAGGTTATGCCCAGTTTGCGGTGCATTTCTTTGAGTTCGAGCTGCATTTCCTTGCGCATTTTGAGGTCCAGCGCGCCCAGCGGCTCGTCCAGAAGCAGAATTTCAGGCTCGTTGACTATTGCCCTGGCAATTGCCACTCTCTGCTGCTGCCCGCCCGACAGAGTGGAAATGTTTCTGTCCTCAAAACCTTCCAGGTCAACGATTTTCAGGGCGTTCTGCACCTTTTCGGCGATTTCGTCTCTCGTCAGTTTTTCAAACCGCTCGATTCTGTTGCCGTCCTCGTCTTCCAGCACGACGCGCGCCTTTTTGAGTTTGAGGCCGAACGCTATGTTGTCGTACACGTCAAGGTGCGGAAACAGCGCGTAACGCTGAAACACCGTGTTGATGGGGCGCTTGTGCGGCGGCAGGGCGGTTATGTCGCGCCCGCCAAGCAGAATCTGCCCTTCCGACGGCATTTCAAAACCGGCAATCATGCGCAGCGTGGTGGTTTTGCCGCAGCCAGACGGCCCGAGAAATGTGATGAATTCGCCTTTGTTGACGTAAAAATTGACGTTTTCAACGGCCAGAGTTTTGCCGTATGTCTTTGATACGCCGATAAATTCGATGATTTTTTCGCTCATTTGTAAAACCCCGCAGAATTTTATTGTTAAAAGTTAGGTGGGCTGGACACCCAGATGAACACGGCGTCGCGTTCCGACACGTTTTTGATGTTGTGCGCCTTGTCCGCCGTGAAATAAAAACTGTCGCCTTCTTTGCAGTCGATTTCCTTGTCGCCTATTATAAGGAGCACGCTGCCTGAAATGACGTAGCCGAACTCTTCGCCTTCGTGGGGCATGTCGTCGTCCGTTTCGCCTCCTGGGCTCAGCGTGACGAGAATCGGCTCCATTTCGTTTTTCTGGCTGTTGGTCACAAGCCACCTTATCGTGCAGTCGTCGTATTCCTTGACGAAGTGGTCTTCCGCACGAAAGACGATTTGCTCGTCGTCGTCGGCGAAAAACTGTTTCAGCGACGTGCCCAGCGCCTGCACGATGTCGTCCAGCGTTTCGATGGAGGGGCTGGTAAGGTCGTTTTCCAGCTGGGAAATAAAACCTTTCGACAGTTCGCACCTGTCGGCGAGTTCTTCCTGTGTGAGGTTGCGTTTGAGACGCAACCGCTTGATTTTTGAACCTATCTGCATATTCCGCCTCTTGAAAATGTGTTGTTTGGTATTTGTAAACTCCCGGTTTAGCGTGTTTTGTATTTCTAAACCAGAAGTTTATTTTTGCTAAACAAGACAATTATATGAAAGAAGACGCATTTGTCAACTGTTTTAACGATGTTTTTCGGCGAAAGACAATATTTTTTTCCGGCATAGGAAAGGGCGCCGTCGGCGCCGTGAAAAATTTGATAAAGTACTTGCAAAAAGTCTTGAAAAAGGTTAATATAATACAAACAATATTTTAAAGTGGGCAGGAGTGTTGATATCCTCCGCCACCGTAAAACACGAGGCGTTGATTATGGCATTGAGTAAGGAAGAATATCAAAATTATGTCAAGATTTTGCAGGAAGAACTAATTCCTGCGTTGGGATGCACCGAACCTATCGCAATCGCGTACGCGGCGGCAAAGGCAAGACAGGTGCTGGGCTGCGAACCTGACAAGATTGTCGCAGAGTGCAGCGGCAACATCGTTAAAAACGTCAAGGGCGTAATCGTGCCGAACTCCGGCAATCTCATCGGCATAAACGCGGCGGCAATCGTTGGCGCGCTGGGCGGCGACGCCGACAGGGCTCTCGAAGTGCTGCATGACGTTTCGCCTGAGGTCATCAAAAGAACCAAAGAACTCGCTAAGACCGATTACTGCGAGGTCAAACTGCTGGAATCGACCCATACGCTGCATATCAAAATGCATTGCTATAAAGGCACTTCCAACAGCATGGTGGAAATCAGGGATTTGCACACCAATATCGTATGCATTGAAAAAGACGGCAAGAAAATTCACGTTCTCGCGAGCGACTCGGCGGCGACCGGCAAATATTACGGCGTAATGACTGACCGCAGCATTCTTAATCTCGGTGACATCATCGATTTCGCGAGAGAAGTCAAACTCGAAGATATACACGACCTCATTGCCAGACAGATAGAATATAACACGGCCATCTCCAACGAGGGGATGACGGGCAAATACGGCGTCGGCATCGGCCCGACTATTCTCGACGCCAACTGCCAGTCGGTATTCACCAAAATGAAGGCTTATACCGCGGCGGGCAGCGAGGCCCGTATGGGCGGCTGCATATTGCCGGTTATCACAAACAGCGGCAGCGGCAACCAGGGCATTACGTCCAGCATTCCGCTTGTTACATACGCCAGGGAAGAAGGCATTGACCAAGAAACCCTTTACAGGGCGCTTGTGCTTTCAAACCTGATGACCATTTACCAGAAATCTTACGTCGGACGTATGTCGGCTTTCTGCGCGGCGGTTTCCAGCGCCACGTCGGTGGCGGCGGCGCTCACCTTTATGGCGGGCGGCACCGATTGCCAGATCAGCCAGGCTATCCAGAACTCGCTCGCCAACGCGTCGGGTATCGTGTGCGACGGCGCCAAGGTCAGCTGCGCTGCCAAAATCGCCACGGCGCTCGATTCCGGCTTTTTGGCTCACCAGATTGCAATGAAAGGCCTGCAATACGAAGCCGACACGGGCATTCTTAAAATCGACGTCGACGACACCATCAAATCGGTGGGCAGAATGGCTGCCGAAGGCATGAGGACGACCGATATGGAAATTCTGGAAATCATGCTGGAAGAAGACAAAGGCACCAGTTTCTGCGAAAAAGACTGAGCGTTTTTACGGAAAATCAAATAAAGGCAAAGCGTCCCCGTCGGGGACGCTTTTTTGTTAAAAAGAATGAAAAAAACCGCCCGGAAAAAGGGCGGTTTTTTTGAGGAGATTTTGAAAAGACAAATTTGCGTTGTCTTATGCTTTGTCGTTTGAGCCGAGCACGTTGATTATTTTGTGCTTGACCATTTCTTTAATGGCGGTTCTCGCCGGGGCAAGATACTGGCGCGGGTCGAAATGTTCCGGATGTTCGGCGAAATGCTGCCTTATGCACGCGGTGATGGCAAGGCGGATGTCGCTGTCGATATTGATTTTGCACACCGCCATGGAAGCGGCTTTTCTGAGCAGTTCTTCCGGCACGCCCTGCGCGCCTTTGACGTTGCCGCCGTATTGGTCGATGAGGTCTACAAATTTTTGCGGCACGCTGGAAGCGCCGTGCAAAACGATAGGGAAGTTCGGCAGGCGTTTTTCCACTTCAGCGAGGATGTCAAAGCGCAGTTCCGGTTTGCCTTTGAATTTGTACGCCCCGTGCGACGTGCCTATGGCGATTGCCAGGCTGTCGACGCCCGTGCGGGAGACAAATTCCTGAACTTCGTCCGGGTCGGTATATTGATGGCTGTCGCTCACGACGTGCTCTTCTATGCCGGCGAGTTTGCCGAGTTCCGCTTCCACAACCACGCCGTGGTCGTGCGCGTATTCCACAACCTGCCTTGTCAGTTTTACGTTTTCTTCAAACGGCATGTGGCTGGCGTCAATCATAACCGAAGTAAATCCGTTGTCCACGCAGTCTTTGCACAGTTCGAAACTGTCGCCGTGGTCGAGATGGAAGGCTATCGGCAAATCGCTTTCGATAGTGGCGGCTTCCATGAGTTTTTTGAGATAGGTCACGTTGGCGTATTGTCTGGCGCCCTTGGAAACCTGCAAAATCAGCGGCGAACGGGTTTCCATGCCCGCTTCCACAATACCCTGGATGGTCTCCATATTGTTGATGTTGAAAGCGCCGATGGCGTATCCGCCGTCATAAGCCTTTTTGAACATTTCGGTTGTCGTAACCAATGGCATAAGTACCACCTCCGATAAACTTGTGTTGTTTTTATTATTGTAGCGTAAATAAAAATAAAATAAAAGGGGGTTTGTGAAATTTTTTTGTATGTTTTGAGTAAATTTACCGTAAAACCCGCCGCCGGGCGGAAAAAATAAAAAAAACTCCCCCTGAAAAGGGGAAGCGGAAAATTTTTGCGGACGCGCGGCGGGGCGTCAGGCGCCGTTTTTGGCGTCTGCTCTTTCTTTATTATATAAAGGAGAAAGCAGAATTTCGTTTTCTTTCTGCGCCAGCGCCTGCACATAGCCCAATGTGCGGTATTTGTCGTTTTCGTCAAGTTTGCGGAATTCATCCAGCAGTTCTATTTCGGTTTTCGGCCGCGCCTCTCTTTCATCGGCAAGGCTTCTGCCAATCACGCTGTCTACCGACGTGCCGAAAAAATCGGCAAGTTTGACAAGGTCGTCGATACTCGGTTCGGTTTTGCCTTGTTCCCAGGATGAAATGCAGGCGCGGGTGCGGTTTATCGCCGCCGCGAGGTCTTTTTGCAAGACGTCTCTTTCTTCTCGCAGTTCTTTTAGTTTTATCACGTTCACCTCCGTAAAACAACTGCTCTATCTTGCCAATAAAAAGTAACATTTTATTGCTTTTATGTCTTGACAAGCAATAATTTATTGATTATAATTCAAGAAAAGCAATGAAATATTGCTTAAAAACGCGCTTTGGCGCCGGCGCGAAACAAAACGGAGCCCGCCGCCTGTCGAGCAGTAGTGCGGCAAAAGGTCTTTTTTGACCCAAAATTTATAGGAGGAATCTATGAAAAAGAAACTTTTGACAGTGCTTTTGGCAGTTGTTATGGTTTTCGGTGTTTTCAGCCTCACCGCTTGCGGCGCTGGCACTAACCCGGACGAAGAATACAACTACTATGGCACCAAGTACGAGTTGGATGGCGACGTTAAAATAGAAGCCGCTACCTTCCAGGGCGTGTACAAAATGTTCACTACCGCGGGTAACTTCCTGCTCTACGTCGACAGTGAGTCGGATGGCGCCGCTGCCAGATTCCAGGCAATCAACAAACTTGCCCAGGAATGGGATGTGACCATCTATCACTTCAACCCTGACCTCACCGGCGGTTATGACACCACTGTGAGCGCCAACATCATTAAAGCGCTTCCTGAAACCGTAAAGGGTAGTAACATTGTAACCGTCCAGGATACTTTGACCGCTATCTCCAAGAAAAAAGCGACCGAATGGACTGACAACACTCTGTACGGCATCTCCGGCGCTGAAAGCACTACCAGCGACGGCACAACCGTAACTTATAACGGTAAAATCGCGGGTTCTGCTTCCTATGACAAAGGCGCTTTGGCGATTGCTTCCGTAGCGCTCAGAAAACCTAGTTACGCACAGTATGGCGACCCTAAGAACCCTGTGCCTGAAATGTACAACACCGGCAACATCAACACCATGAACCTGTTTGCCGACGGCAGACTGCACATGTACAACGATGACGGCACCGACGCTCTTACCGCAGAAAAGACCGACGTGTATGTGACCGTTGCCGACTATGCGCAGTTCGCTCATCTCATGGATAACAACGACGGTTACTTCGCCGTGTTCTTCGGCGGCACCTGGTGCCCTAACACCCAGGCTATCGCAATGCTGACCAACGACCTGGCTAAAGACTACGGCATCAGCAAGATTTACTTCTTCGACCCACGTCTTGACGACGGCACCAAAATTGACGCCGCCGACAAAACAACAGTAGACGGTGTTGAAACAAACGTAATAATCGAAAACAGTGCTTATCTCGCTTCCAACCTCAACACCAGAAACAGCGATATCGCCGGTCTGATGATGGATAGCGCGAAAGGCATTCTTGATGACGTTAAAGTTACGTATGCCGAAAGTGCTACTATTGACCAGCTTGCCCAGTTGATTCTGGACAATAAAACAAAAGTAGCCGCTTATGAAGAAAACGGCAAAAAGCCTTATGAAGCCTATGGCGCGTTTACTTCGCTTGATCAAGTTAAAGAGAAACTTGACGGCGGCAGATATAACTACGCTCATGTTTACGCAAAATTCCTGAAAGCGTATTTGCCTGAATACGACTCCGAATGGAACTACGGCGTGGAATTCACCATCGGCGGCGAAAAGTTCACTAAGATGTGCGTTCCTAACATGATGATGTTCAACGGCGAAGGCGCCGGCGCAGCTAAACTTGTTGGTCTGGCTGAAGCGGAATACACTTACGCCAACACCAGCGTTGAAGGCAATCCTCAGAACGTTGAGTGGACAAATGCCATCAAAGCGATTTTTGACGAGAACCCTTACGCTTACTACGCACCGCTTCCTGACGAAGTAGAAGCAACTGAAGAAGAATCTTCTGGCGAATCCAGTGCTCCTTCCGCTCCTGCTGCCGACGCGGGTGGTTGCTGATTAACATCGTGTTGCACCGCTGACACGGCTTTAAGCGAATCATACTGCTCATTTGTGTAACATATTGTTTTCCTATAATTCAAATTGTTGCCACAATTTTTCGCCGAAAGTCGGGTCTTACGGTTAAACAAATTTAACGGACGGAGAAATCCGTCCGTTACTTTTTATAAGCGCCATATCTCGCTTACGCTTCGATATGTCGCTTGTTCAAGGCGTTTAATCGGTAGAACCAACCCTCAGTCACGCAGGGGCGTGACGGCTCCCTTTTAAAGGGAGCAACCGTGTTTTTAAGTGTATTGCCGCTTGGCTACGGCGTTTGATAAGCGTCATATCTCCCTGACGGTCGATATGCCGCTTGTTCAAGGCGTTTAATCGGTAGAGCCAACCCTTAGTCACGCCATAGGTGTGGCGGCTCACTTTGAAATGGGAAAGGGTTTTATTGGGGTATATACTGTATAACTGACCGACACAGTCGTGGCGGCCGCCCGGAAACAGGGCGGCCGTTTTTGCGTGAAGGATGTGGCGACAAAATGGCGGTTAAAAACTACAAAGCCTATTGTCAACGGGTTGTTTATTTGGTATAATATTCTAAACGGGCGTGTTGTCCAAAGCGGGTTTTATCCCGGCGGATAGTATGCTTTTTGAGCCGCGGCGGAATAATAAACAAAGCGGCGAGCGAATATATTGAAAACACGTTATCCGCGAAATTTATAGTTAAAGAAGGTGCGTTAAATGAAAGACAGCAGAATGACTGTTTTGGCGGAAAATCTGGTAAATTACAGCTGCTCGGTCAAGCCGGGCGAAAACGTCCTTATCGAGGTCACCGGCGTTGACGACGCTCTTGTGGAAGAAATAGTCAAAGCCGTTTACAAAGCGGGCGGTTATCCGTTTGTGGAAATAGGCAGCCAAAGGGTGAACAGGGCTTTGCTCATGGGCACGAGCGAAGAGCATTGCAAGCGCTGGGCGGATTACGACGCCTACCGTATGCGCGGCATGGACGCCTACATCGGTATAAGGGGCGGCGAAAACACCTTTGAAAACAGCGATGTGCCTGGTGAAAACACAAAGACTTACAGCAAGGTGTATCAGGACAAAGTGCATCTCGACATACGCCTCGGCAAAAAGTGGGTAATCCTGCGGTATCCTAACCCATCGATGGCGCAGCTGGCGCAGATGTCTACCGAAAAGTTCGAGGATTTTTATTTCAACGTGTGCAACCTCGACTACGGCAAAATGGACAGGGCGATGGACGCTTTGCGGGCGTATATGGCAAAGACCGACAAGGTGCGCATAGTGTCGCCGGGCACCGACCTGACCTTTTCCATAAAGGGCATACCCGGCATCAAATGCGCCGGCAAAATGAATATTCCCGACGGCGAGTTTTACACCGCGCCGGTGAGGGACAGCGTGAACGGCGTCATCACCTACAACACGCCTACAATGAACAGGGGCAAACGCTTTGAAAACATTTCGCTTACTTTCAAGGGCGGCAAAATCGTCAAGGCGACGTGCGCCAACGGGCTGGACAAGGAACTTAACGACATTTTCGACAGCGACGAGGGCGCCAGATATGTGGGCGAATTCGCCCTGGGCGTAAATCCGTACGTCAACAGCGCGATATGCGACATTCTGTTTGACGAAAAAATTTCAGGCAGCATACATTTCACGCCGGGCAACGCTTACGAGGACGCCGACAATGGCAACCGTTCCACCGTGCACTGGGATCTGGTGCTTATACAGACGCCTGAATACGGCGGCGGCGAGATTTATTTCGACAACGTGCTTATCCGCAAGGACGGCAGGTTTGTGGTCAAAGAACTCGAAGGGCTCAACCCGGAGAATCTCAAATAACCCGAATTAAAAACACAAGTGTTTTGTTATATACGGAGGTGTAACATGACTAAAGTAAAAATGGGTATCAACGGCTTCGGCAGAATAGGCAGGCTTGTTATGCGCGCGGCGCTTCAGCGTGACAACGTGGAAGTGCTTGCCATAAACGACCCGGCTTTCACCGATCTCGCCTACATGTGCTATGTGTTCAAATATGACACGATTCACGGGCACTTCAAGGGCACGGTGGAACCGACCGAAGGCGGCATCGTGATAAACGGCAAAAAGATTTCCGTTTACAACGAAAGAGAACCTAAAAATATCCCTTGGGGCAAAGAGGGCGTTGAATACGTCGCCGAATCGAGCGGATTCTTCACCACCACCGAAAAGGCGAGCGCGCACTTTGACGGCGGCGCCAAAAAAGTCGTCATCACGGCGCCGAGCAGCGACGCGCCTATGTTCGTCATGGGCGTCAACCAGAATAAATATCAGAGCGACATGAAAGTCGTTTCCAACGCCAGCTGCACAACCAACTGCCTGGCGCCTCTGGCGAAAGTCATCAACGACAATTTCGGCATTGCCGAAGGTCTCATGACCACCGTGCACTCCACGACGGCCACGCAGAAAACCGTTGACGGTCCGTCGCTCAAAGACTGGCGCGGCGGCAGGGCGGCAAGCGGCAACATCATTCCGTCTTCAACCGGCGCGGCGAAAGCCGTGGGCAAAGTCATTCCGGAACTCAACGGCAAACTGACGGGCATGTCTTTCCGCGTGCCTACGCTGGACGTTTCCGTCGTTGACCTGACCTGCAAACTCGCCAAAGAAACCACATACGACGAAATCAAAGAGGCAGTCAAAAAAGCAGCCGACGGCGAACTGAAAGGCGTGCTTAAATATACCGAAGACGCCGTTGTTTCCAGCGACTTTATCGGCGAGACCTGCACCAGCATTTTCGACGCCACGGCGGGCATAATGCTCAACCCGACTTTCGTTAAACTCATCGCCTGGTATGACAACGAAATGGGTTACAGCAACAAGGTGGTTGACCTCATCACCCACATGTGCGCCGTTGACAACAAGTAACAATAAAACACGAGTCAAAAAACAAAACAAGCCCGTCAAGGGCTTGTTTTTTTTGCCGTTTTGCTATATCATTATTGCATGCACCCGTAGTCTAACCGGATAAAACGGCGCCCTCCGACGGCGCTGTTCCGGGTTCGAATCCCGGCGGGTGCGCCAACGGCGTGAGGTTTCACGCCTTTTCTTGTATTTGGCAGGCGGGGCAAGGTGTGGTATAATACCGTCGTCCACACGAGATTATGAAAATAGGTTTTTTTGTTTTTTCCGGCACGGGCAATACCGGGCGGGTGTGCGCCCGCGCCGCCGAATTGATGGAGAAGGCGGGGCACGAAACACAAACGGTTTATATCACGGGCGGCGCCGTGCCGCCGGCCGGTTTCGACCGCATAGTGCTGGGGTATCCCGTGCACGCTTTCAACGCGCCGTCGCCCGTTTTGAAATTCATTAAAAACATGCCGCGCGGCTCTGCGCCCGTGTATCTCATGCAGACGTCGGGCGAGGCGCTCAAACTCAACACAGCGGCCACGGTGACGCCCGCGCGCATGCTCCGCCGCCGCGGATACGACGTGCGCGGCGCTTTTTGGTACGTCATGCCTTACAACATTATTTTTCGCCACAGCGACGCAATGGCGTCGCGGATGTGGCGCACCGCCGAACTGCGTCTGCCGAAAGACGCGCGCAGCGTGATTGACGGCGGCAGGGGAATGTACAGGGTGGGCGCCGTGAGCCGTTTTGTGTCTTTCGTTTTGAAAATAGAGCACACCGCCATGCCGTTTATAGGCAGAAGGTTCAAAGCGGAAGATAAGTGTACGGGCTGCGGGCTGTGCGCCGACAGGTGCCCGCGCGGCAACATAGCGATGTCGGGCGGCAAACCCCGATTCGGCAAAAAATGCGTGGGGTGCATGCGCTGCGTGTTCAACTGTCCGTCAAACGCCGTTTCGCCGTCGATATTCAAAGGCTGGCGGGTCAACGGCGCCTATGACTTCAATGCGCCTCCCGCCGAAGACGGGGAAATATGCCGTTTTTGCGGCAAGTCTTATAAAAAATATTTCCGCGCCGCCGAAGAAGGGAAAGAATACGCCAAAAAATAAAGACGCCGTCAGGCGTCTTTTTTGTTGTTTTCGTCTTTTTCGAGCAGTTTTGCCAGCGCTTCCTGCTTCGCCAGAATGCGGTTGACTTTTTTGTACAGGTCTTCAATGAGTATTTCCGTTTTTAGGTTGACTTTGTAGTCGTTTTCGGCGCGTCTGCGGTCTTTTTCTTCTTGGCGGTTTTGGCTCATCATAATGAGCGGAGCCTGCACCGCCGCTACGCAGGACAGCACCAGGTTGAGCAATATGAACGGGTAAGGGTCAAAGGCGTTTGTCGCCATTATTATGTTTATGACCATCCACGCCAGTAATACGCCGACAAACGAAAAGATAAAAGCCCAACTGCCGGCAAACTTGGCTATCGCGTCGGCGGCGCGCTGGCCGACTGTGGCGCGTTTTTTTGTTTCGGTGTCGGTGTTGACGGAAATCTTGCTGCCGGCGAGCAGAGCCAGAATTTCCTCATCGGTCATATCGTGGCGGATATCGTTTATAATTTCGCTTATAAGTTCTTTATTGTTTTTCATAACTTGCCTCGCTTGTTGTTTGCCTTGTTATATTAACACCGCCGCGAGCAAAAAAGCAACATAAAGCGGCTTAATTTATAAAACCGTCCATTCGGACGGTTTCTGATGAGTTGTTAAGTTTGTTTGTCCGCTTTTTGGCGCAAGCCGGCAAATGTCGCTGTGCGGTAATGTGCCGCCGCAAGTCTTACGCCGCTGTCTTGTCGCGGCGACTGTTTATTAAAACGCGAGCCTTATTTTTGTTTTATAAATTTTATGCCGCATTTTTTGCACTTGCCAAACATCGACAAGCCGTTTAATCCGCAACAGATAGGGCAATTTACAAAGTGAAAGCCTTTTGGGTAAACAATGGTGTCTATTTTGGTGTAGCCGTCAAAAATGCCGATAGAACTGATGATGGCTTTACCCAAAGACTCCTCGTCAAGCGTCAAAGTGCCTTGCAGCAATTGTCCGTTTGTGAAAATTGAGCGTATGGTTGGTATTGTAAGTCCGTCGGTGAAGTATGCCGTATTAAACCCGCCCTCTTCCGGGTCGATAAATTCTTCCGGGCAGACGCGGTATTTTTTGAAAAGTTTTTCCAGATAATTGACGATGGATTTATCGTCCAACGCGTTGTTGGTGTGTATATTCAAATATTTGTTGCAATCGGCGTAAAGTTTTATAAGGGCTCTTGTATCGCCGTCGTAATACAAATCTATCGGACCGCATTTGCCAAAGACATAGTTACAAATCAGTTTGAGACTGCGTGGCAGACTGACTTTTGTGAGCGATTTGCATCCGTAAAAAGCCAACGGCCCGACAGTTGTGCCTTTTATTTCTACCTCGGTAAGAGCGGCGCAGTCCAAAAACGCCGCCGCGCCTGTTTCTTTGAGAGTGGACGGCAAAACAATGTTTTTGAGAGACGAGCATCGGGCAAAAGCGCAGTCGCCGATTGTGGTGACGCCTTCAGGTATTACAACGCTTTTAAGGCTTTTGCACTCAAAAAAGGCGCCGTTGCCTATGGCTTTCAAAGACGAAGGCAAGGTGACGGATGTCAGGTATTTGCATTTATTAAAGGCGTCCGCGCCTATTTCCAGCACGCCCTCCGGCACTTCAACGTTTGTGGAGGAGCCGTTGTATTTTTTGAGAATTCCGCCGACTATTTCAAAATCCTGCTTACCGCCGTAAATATTTACTACTTCCGCCGTTATGTTGTTTGTAACGTTGAAATTCTGCACGGCTTTTTCCACAATAAACGCCGCGCCGCAATATGGGCATACCATAGCGTCTTTACTTTTGTCCACTTGCAGCACTCCGCCGCAGTTTGTGCATTTCGCGTTTACCAAAGCCATTTTAAGCCTCCGATATTTTTATTTTTACCGCTTTATTATATCATTTACGTTAGCAAAACGCAATGGCGAACCTTTTGGCCGTGGTAATTATTGCCGTAATATTTTGCAAATACTTTGGTTTTGTATTATAATACAATCATAATGGATAATTTGTGTAAAGGCAAAACCGTTGTGGTGGGTATGAGCGGCGGGGTGGACAGTTCCGTCGCCGCGCTGCTTCTCAAACGGCAAGGTTACAACGTAATAGGGCTGTATATGTCCAACTGGGAAGAAAAGGACGAAGGCGGGCACTGCACGGGCGAACAGGATTTCGAGGACGTGCGCCGTGTGTGCAACGGGCTGGATATCCCGTATTATACCGTCAATTTCGCCAAAGAATACATGGACAGGGTCTTTTCTTATTTTCTGGACGAATACAGAAACGGCCGCACGCCAAACCCCGACGTGCTGTGCAACAGGGAAATAAAATTCGGGCCTTTTTTGAAATACGCTCTGTCGCTGGGGGCTGATTATATCGCCACGGGGCATTATTGCGGCATTGAGCACGAAGGCGGCGTCCACCGGCTTAAAAAGGCGAAGGACCGGAACAAAGACCAGACTTATTTTCTCAACCAGCTGAGCCAGAGCCAGCTGGAAAAGGTTTTGTTTCCGCTGGCGGGCCTGGATAAAAACGACGTCCGCGAAATCGCCCGTCAAAACAATATTTACACCGCGGCGAAAAAAGACTCCACGGGAATATGCTTTATAGGCGAGCGTAATTTCCGCGCTTTTCTTAAAAATTATCTGCCGTGTCAGCCGGGCGATATACTGACGCTTGACGGCAAAAAGGTCGGGCGGCATATAGGTCTTATGTATTACACGCTGGGGCAGCGCCGCGGGCTGAACATAGGCGGCACGAAAGATGGCAACGGCAGGTGGTTCGTGGCGGAAAAAGACCTTAAAAACAACGTGCTTTACGTCAGCCACGGCGACGAAGAACCGCTGATGAGCGTCAGTCTCACGGCGGGCGGGTTCAACTGGATACCGTCCGAACCGGACGCCAAAGAGTTTGCCTGCAAGGCGAAGTTCCGTTACAGACAGCCCGAACAGGGCGTCAGGGTGAAAATACTCGGCGGCGGAAAAGTCGAAATGGTTTTTGACGAAAAACAGCGCGCCGTGACGCCTGGACAGTTCGCCGTGCTATATGACGGCGATTACTGCATTGGCGGCGGCGTTATCGACAGCGTCGTCAAGTGAATTATGTCTGACAGTATCGGAATAAACACAACAAAAAAACGCAGGGTGTGGGAAGTGGATTTCATCCGCGGTTTTTGCATGCTGTTTGTCATATGGGATCACCTTATGTACGATTTCGGCATGATTTTTCTGTTTGATTTTTCCACGCCCGTGGGACAGGCGATAGGCAGATTCGCCAGGGAATACTGGTACAGCGGAATAAGAGCCGCCACACACGACTATTTCGTCGGCGCTTTCGTGGTGGTGTCCGGGCTGTCGACGGTGTTTTCCAAAAACAACTGGATAAAGGCGCTTAAAGTTTTTGCCGCCGCCATGGTGGTGACCCTTGCCACGCACGTCGCGACGGAAACGGGCATGGTCAGCGGCGTGGTGATAAACTATGGCGTTTTGCATATGCTGGCGACGTGCGGCATAGTGTACTGCGTGCTCAAAGCGCTGCGCGTGCCCGACTGGATGATATTCGTCCTGGGCGTCGCCGCGCTTACGCTCGGTTTTTATTTTGAGTCCGTAAACCTGCGCGAGCCGATAGGGCTGATATTTCTGTTCGAGAACATGAGCGCCCGTGGCTGGTCGCCGGGCGATTTCTTTCCGCTGATGCCGTGGCTGGGCTGGTTTCTGCTCGGCGCGGTGCTGGGCAACCTGCTGTATAAAGACAAAAGCACCAGACTGGGCTTCGTCAACGAAAAATTCGTGGCGCCGGTTACTTTCGTGGGCAGACACTCATTGCTGTTTTATCTGCTGAGCCAGGGCATAGGCGTGGCTCTGCTGTTTATATTGGTTACCTTGGGGTGGTTATGAGCATTACCGAAACATCTATGTATAAATATCTTATGCTAAATTATAACGAGAAAAAAGACGCCGTCGCGATGTCTTTTCTGCATAAGAAATTTACTTACGGGTTTCTGTCGGACGAAATTGACAGAATCGCCTGTTTTCTGAAAAATCAGGGCATTGAAAAGGGTGACCGGGTTACAATAGCCCTGCCAAACATTCCGTCGGCGGTAAGTTCGTTTTACGCCGTCAATAAAATCGGGGCGGTGGCCAACATGGTGCACCCGCTTGTGCCATACGAACTGCTGGCGGAATATATGAAAGACACCGGCAGCAAACTGCTGTTTGCCTTCGACACCCTTCTGGACGGTTATTTCGACAGGCTGATAGAGGACGGGTTCAGGGTTGTTGTGTGCAAAGCCAACGATTATCTTGGCGCTTTCGAATCCTTTTTTTACACGGCGTTCGGCAAAAAAAGGTACAGGCAGATTGATGACATACGCTGTGTGAAATTCGCCGACGCGCGCGGGACGGAGGTCTATCACGTTGACGCCGACGAAAGTTTTGACGACGTGTCGGTAATAATGCACAGCAGCGGCACGACGGAAAAATCCAAAAGCGCCGCACTCACAAACAAAAACTTCAATACCATAGCGGAAAACACAATCGACATTCTGCCGTGGAAGAAAAAACTCGGCATAGGTATGGCAGGGCTTACCGTGCTGCCGATGTTTCACGCTTTCGGGTTGGGGGTGTGCATCCACACATACCTTTCTTACGGCTACGACAACGTGCTGATACCGAAATATTCGCCTAAACTCATAATCAAAAAACTCAGGCGTAAAAACATAGCCGTCATAGCCGGCGTGCCGACAATGTTCGCCGGCATGGTGGCGCAGAAAGGGTTTGACGGCAGGCATCTTAGAAAACTCAGGTTCGCTTTTTGCGGCGGGGACAAACTCAGCGCCAAAGTCAAGACCAAATTCGATTACACCGTATCCAAAAACGGCGGGGAGTGCCCGCTTGACGAAGGTTACGGCCTTACCGAAGCGGCGGGGGTGTTTTCCGTAAACACCCGTGCGGCGTCGAGGGAAGGCTCGGTCGGCAAAGCGCTGGGCGACGCCGAAATACATGTGTTTGACGAAAACGGCAACAAACTGCCGCCCGATTCCCAGGGCGAACTGTGCCTTTCCACCGACGCCCTGATGAAGGGTTATATAAACGGCGGCAAAATTTCCTCCGACGGGTTTTTCGAATACGGCGGAAAAAGATACGTCAGGACGGGCGACTGGGGCAGCGTGGACGCCGACGGGTTCATATATTTCAAACAGCGCATCAAGCGTATGGAAAAAGTGTCGGGCGTCAACGTATTTCCAGCCGAGGCGGAAAACGTGATTTCCGCCGTGGGCGGCGTCAGGGCGTGCTGCGTAAAAGGTGTGCCGGACAACCGCAAGGGCACAGTGCTCAAAGCCTTTGTGCAGGCGGAAGAAGGGGCCGACACGGACAAACTGCTGGCGGCAATAAAGGCCGAGTGCGCCGAAAAACTCGACAAATGGACAAACCCGAAATATTACGAATTTATCGACAGGTTTCCGGTCACTAAATTCGGCAAGATAGACTATAACAAACTTTGAGGTGTTTTATGAAAAAACGGAGCATCGCCGCCGCCGACGCCGTAAGGTACGAAACCCTGCCGTCGGTCGGACTCGCGGCCGAACAGGTGGCGGAACGCAGGAGCGACGACCTTGTAAACAAGGTCGAGCGCACGGTGGGCAAAAGTTACGCCGCTATTTTTCTGGGCAACATCTTCACCTTTTTCAACATGCTCGGGCTTTTTATCATGGTGCTGATGTTCGCGCTGGGGTCATTCGACAACCTGTTTTTCAGCGTAGTCATACTGGCGAACACATTTATCGGCATCATTCAGGAAATCAAAGCCAAAAAGAGCATTGAAAAACTTTCGATAATGTCGGCGCCGACAGCCAACGTCGTCCGCGGCGGGGTTGAAAGCGAAATCGCCGTGAGCGATCTTGTGCTTGACGACATAGTGCGGCTGGAAGCGGGCAAGCAAATCGCCGCCGACTCCGTCGTGCTGGAAGGCGAGATAGAAGTCAACGAAGCGCTTCTGACCGGCGAATCGGTGCCGGTAAAGAAAAGAACCGGGGACGCGCTTTTGTCCGGCAGTTTTGTCGTGAGCGGCTCGTGCAGGGCGCGCGTCGACCATATCGGAAGCGACAACTATGTTGAAAAACTGTCCGCCAAGGCGAAAAAATATCAGAAACCCAACAGTCAGCTCATGCGTTCCATAAACGCGATCATAAAAGTGCTGGCAATCATCATTTTCCCTCTCGGTATAGGCACGTATTTTGTGTCGTACGCAGACCTCGGTAACGTGGCGGAAGCGCTTACAAAAGCCGCCGGCTCCATGATAGGCATGATACCTAGCGGCATGGTGCTGCTTACCAGCGTGGCGCTGGCGGTTTCCGTCATCAAACTGGCGCGGAACAACGCCCTGGTGCAGGACCTTTACTGCATTGAGATGCTGGCAAGGGTAAACGTGCTGTGCCTCGACAAGACGGGTACGATTACCGACGGCACAATGAGCGTCGAAGAGGTGGAAATGCTTGCCGACGTCAAAAATTTCGGCGTTCTCATGGCAAACTGTCTCGCCGCCACGGGCGATGCCAACCAGTCGGCGCTGGCGATGGCGCAAAGGTTCGGCAAAGAAAGCACCTTTTCCGTCAATGCCGTTATTCCGTTTTCCTCGGCGCGAAAATATTCCGCCGCCAGTTTCGACGGCGTCGGCACGATAGCGGTGGGCGCCCCGGGGTTTGTGTGCAAACCGACGGACGCCACGGCGGTGAAAATAGAAAAATACGCCGCCAGCGGCAAAAGAGTTATGCTTGCCGCCGTTTCGGACGGATATATAACAGACGATAAATTGCCTGAAATGAAAGAAGCCGCCATAATAGTGGTGGAGGACACGGTGAGGGAAGACGCCGTGGAAATCATAAACTGGTTCAAGCAAAACGACGTGGCGGTCAGGGTCATCAGCGGCGACAACCCGCTTACCGTGTCGGTGATAGCGGGTAAGGTGGGCATCGAAAACGCCGAAAAATACGTCAGCCTCGAAGGCATGAGCGACGCCGAGGTCATAGCCGCCGCCGGCGAATATACGGTGTTCGGCAGGGTCAACCCCGACCAGAAAGCGCTGCTCATCAAAACAATCAAGGCAAACGGCAACACCGTAGCCATGACGGGCGACGGCGTAAACGACATACTCGCCATGAAAGAAGCCGACTGCGCCGTGGCAATCGCGGCGGGCAGCGAGGCCGCCAGGAGCGTGGCGCACCTGGTGCTTATGGACAGCAAATTTTCTTCCATGCCGAAGGTGGTGCGCGAGGGCAGGCAGGTTGTCAACAACATACAGAACTCTTCGTCGCTCTTCCTGATGAAAACGACGATGACGGTGTTTACCACCATACTTATGCTTATTCTCGGACAGATGTATCCGTTCGAGCCGAAAAACCTGTACATAATCGAGTTTGTAGTCATAGGCATTCCGTCCTTCGTGCTGGCGCTCAGGCCGAACTTGGCGAGAATCACGGGGCGGTTTATTTCCAACACGCTGCTTAAAACCATTCCAAGCGGACTGTCGCTGTCGCTTTCGGTGCTTATCGTGTATATTTACTCGACTGTCAACGGAATCCCGACGGCCGGCGAAACAGATGTAATAGCTCTCTTCGTGACAATGGCAGCCATGGCGATGACGCTTTCCGGCGCCGTGGCGCTGGCGGTCATGTGCTTCCCTTACACATGGATAACGGGTCCTACGGCGCTGCTGTCGGCGGTTTTGTGCGTGCTGTGCTTCGTTATAAGGCCAATCGCGGGCTTTATGGATTATGTAGACGTTTCGGGGCATGTCGGCGTAATCGTGCTGTGCGTGGCGGTTTCGGCTGTCATTATCGTTACTTTCAGGGCGGTTAGCGCCGTCATCGCGAGAAAAAAGAAAGAAAAAATTTCCGCCTGATATTTACACGGGCGTTCCGATTGGGTATAATTGTCGTATCAGGGGAATATTATTTAGCCTTAAATAATAGAATACAATACGGAGGTATGTGTTATGGCAAAAAACGGTTTCATTTCGGCAATGGACAGCATGCCGTGGATAGTCAAACTGATTCTGTGTATTCCGGCGCTTGACATCGTCTGGGCAATCTATCGTATAGTGAAAGGCGCCACCGAAGGCAAAATTTTAACTTTGGTAATCGGCATTCTGTGGATTATACCGGGCGCGGTGATATGCTGGATTATCGACCTTGTATGCACGATTATATTCGGCAAACCTACAATATTCGCGTGACAAAGAAAAACGACCCGTTTTCGGGTCGTCTTTTTTTGCCTTCCGGCAGGCAATCATTTAGGGAGGAACGGCGGAAAATTTTTTCCGCTGTTATATATTATTAAAAACCCGAGCGGAAAGTGCGTATAAAAATAAAAAAGCCCCTTGAAGGGGCTTTTGTCGCGGAAACGCTATGTGTCTGTCAGCATCTGTTGTCGCTTATGCTTATGGCGCCGCAGCAATAGAGCATCGCCGCGATGATAAGCAGGCAGCAAGGACTGATACGCAGGTTGAAAGTTTTGTTGTTTCCGCCGCAGCAGCAGCAAACAAACAAAATTATAAGTATAATCCAGGTACAATCGCCGCAACCGTTATTGTTGTTAAACAAACCGTTAAACATAAAGTTGTTACCTCCTCCGAAATCATATTTTTCCCGTCGGGAAAAATGTGGTTACAATTCACAGTATGGCAAAAGGCAGAAAAGTGTTACTTGCCTTCCGCCGCACAAATTTAGTCTTGTTTGTTCACAAAAAACATTATGTGTGATATAATGCATACGGCTCGTATGGCTTGCCAACGGGACTAAAAAAACGACGGTACCTTTTACGGACCGGAACGGAGATTGTCATGAAAACTTTAACTACCAGAAGAATCGCCATAACGGCGGTTTTCATCGCGCTGCTTGCCGTGTTTTCCTTTACGCCGCTGGGTATGCTGCCCATTATTCCCGGCGTTATCGATACGGCGTTTTTGCTTATTATGATAGTTACGCTGGCGGCGCAGCTCGAAGGGCTTTTCGTGGGCGTGGTGTGCTCGACAACTTTCGGCATATTCAGCCTGATACGCTCGTTTATGAGCGCCACGGTTACGGCCCCGTTTTTCCAGAACCCGCTGATATCTGTCGTGCCGAGGATAATAATGGGCATAACCGCTTATTATTCTTTCGCCCTTATGAAAAAAGCCACGGCGAACAGCGGAAAAAATTTCGTTAAAAACCAACTCCCGTCGATAGTGGGCGCGGTTGTCGCCGTCGTCACCAACACGGCGCTGGTGCTTGGCTTTATGGCGCTGGGTTACGGCGCTTCCACCATTACCGTGGGCGGCGAAGCGCAGACCGTCCTGCAATTCGTGACGGGCAGCGTGCTGCTCATCAATTTCCCGGTGGAAATCGCCGCAAACGTAATCCTGACGCCGATATTATATACGGTTATAAGCAAATACGCCAAAAGGGGAAATTAAATTATGGTACTCGCTCTCGACGTCGGCAACACCAACATCAAAATAGGTCTCTTTGACGGGGATGAAATGATTCAAAGCTGGCGTATGGCCACCGACCTGGTGCGCACCGCCGACGAATACGGCATAGCGCTCATGCAGTTGCTGCGCAGCGGCGGCGTGGAGCCTTCGCAAATCGACGGGACAATCGTTTCGTCGGTCATCCCGCAACTTAACTACACCATTGAGCACATGCTCGACTACTATCTGCACACAAAGCCGCTGATGGTGGGGCCGGGAATCAAAACCGGGCTCAACATTCAGTACGAAAACCCGAGAGAAGTGGGCAGCGACAGAATAGTCAACTCCGTATGCGCTTACAATAAATACGGCGGGCCTGTCATTGTGGTGGATTTCGGCACGGCTACGACTTTCAACGCCATAAGCCGAGACGGCAGATTTCTGGGCGGCTGCATATGCCCCGGCGTCAAAACGTCGGTCGAGGCGCTTGTCAACGCCACGGCGAAACTGCCTACAATCGAACTTGTCAAACCCAGCCGCATAATAGGCAAGACTACCGTGACCAATATGCAGGCGGGCGTTACTTACGGCGTTGTGGGGCAGGTCAGATATATTCTCGAAACAATGAAAAAAGAGATGGGCGAAAAGAACATCAAGGTGGTTGCCACGGGCGGTCTTTCCGAACTGGTTAAAGACGAAGTCGGGTTAATCGACGTGGTGGACAGGCGCCTTTCGCTTCTCGGTATCAAAATGATTTACGATGTCAATAATCCGAAGGGCTGATACGTCAAAAGTACGTATGCGCACTTTCACATATAATGGCAGCGGACGTCCGTTTCGTATATGCGCGCATATATGCATATATGGAACGGTGTTTTTTATCGAACGTATGTTCGAATAGTTGCCAATAAAAATATGATGAGTTAAAATAACTATATGGAGCACAGGGATTTTAAACTAAATTCCTCGTACAAACCGCGGGGAGACCAGCCGCAGGCAATCGACAGGCTTGTCGAGGGGCTGGAAAACGGACTGCGCGCTCAGGTGCTTAAAGGCGTGACGGGCAGCGGCAAGACATTTACAATGGCAAACGTCATAGCCAGGGTCAACAGGCCGGCGCTGGTGATTTCGCACAACAAGACGCTGGCGGCGCAGTTATGTAACGAATTCAGGGAGTTTTTCCCCGACAACAGGGTGGAGTTTTTCGTGTCGTATTACGACTACTACATGCCTGAGAGTTACATTCCGTCAAGGGATTTGTATATCGAAAAGGAGATGTCCATCAACGAGGAAATCGACAAACTGCGGCACTCGGCGACGTGCTCTCTTTTTGAGCGCAGCGACACAATCGTCGTGGCGTCGGTTTCATGCATATACGGTCTGGGCGCGCCTGGCGAGTATTATAAACTCAGCGTGTCGCTGCGCCCCGGACAGGAGATTTCACGGGACGACCTCATCCGCCGCCTGGTGGAAATCCAGTATCAGCGCAACGATATAGATTTTCACAGGGGTACTTTCCGCGTCAGGGGTGACATTGTGGAGGTTTTTCCCGCTTCCAACAGCGAAGTTGCCATCCGCGTGGAATTTTTCGGCGACGAGATTGAAAGGATATCCGAAGTCGAGGTTGTGAGCGGCAGACAGATTGCCACGCTGCTTCACACCATTATTTTCCCCGCCAACCATTATGTGGTGGAAGGAATCACGCTGGAAAAATCCATTGAGCAGATTCGCCGCGACATGTGGGAAGAAGTCGAGGCATTAAAAAATAAGGGCATGGCCGTTGAGGCGCAAAGGCTTTTGCAGCGCACGAGTTACGACATAGAAATGATGCAGGAACTCGGCTATTGCAGCGGAATAGAAAATTATTCCAGGTATTTCGACGGCAGAAGCAGGGGCGAACCGCCTTTCACCCTGCTGGACTATTTTCCCGACAATTTCGTTACTTTTATCGACGAAAGCCACATGACGCTGCCGCAGATACGAGCCATGTACAACGGAGACCGCCGCAGAAAGGAAAATCTCGTTTCGTACGGCTTCCGGCTGGAAAGCGCCTTTGACAACAGACCGCTGCGTTTTGAGGAGTTTGACAGCAGAGTGGGGCAGATGATTTGCGTTTCCGCCACGCCGAATAAATACGAACTTGACCTCAGCGGCCAGGTTGTGGAACAGATAATACGTCCGACGGGGCTTCTCGACCCGGAAATCGTCGTCAAACCGGTAAAGGGGCAGATTGACGACCTTATAGGCGAAATTAACGCCGTCGTGGCGAAGAGCGGGCGGGTGCTGATTACCACGCTCACCAAACGCATGAGCGAAAGCCTGACCAAATACCTGACCGAAAGAGGTATCAGGGTCAGATATATGCACAGCGACATCGACACGCTTGAAAGGGTGGAAATTTTAAGCGACCTTAAAAGCGGCGCCTTTGACGTGCTTGTGGGCATAAACCTGCTGAGAGAAGGTCTTGACCTGCCGCAGGTCATGACTGTCGCCATTCTCGACGCCGACAAGGAAGGCTTTTTGCGTAGCGAGTCGGCGCTGATTCAGACGATAGGCAGGGCTGCGAGAAACGTCAACGGCAGGGTGGTAATGTACGCCGACGTAATTACCGACAGCATGAGGCGCGCCATAGACGAAACCAACCGCCGCAGAGCCATCCAGAACAAGTTTAACCAAGACAACGGAATAACGCCGGAAACCATAAAACACAACGTGAAAAACACGCTGGAAATAACCAAAAAAGAAGAAACCAAGTTCACGAAAGCGCAGCTGCCTAAACAAATCGAAATCGTGCGCCTGCAAATGAAACAGGCGGCTAACAATCTCGATTTCGAAAAGGCCATCGTCCTGCGTGAGGAACTCAACAAACTGGAAAAGCAACTGAAAAAATATGAGAAATGACATTTTTATCAAAAGCGCAAAAGAAAACAATCTCAAAGGCATAGACGTGTCCATTCCGCGCGATAAACTCGTGGTGTTTACGGGGCTGTCGGGCAGCGGAAAGAGCAGTCTGGCTTTCGACACGATTTTCGCCGAAGGCCAGCGCAGATATGTCGAAAGTCTGTCGGCTTACGCCAGACAGTTCCTCGGTCAGATGGACAAACCCGACGTGGAATACATCGAGGGGCTTTCGCCGGCGATTTCGATAGACCAGAAAACCACGTCGTCAAATCCGCGTTCGACCGTGGGCACCGTCACCGAGATATACGACTATCTCAGGCTGCTTTACGCGCGCGTCGGCACGCCTTACTGCCCGGTGTGCGGCAGGGAAATAAAAAAGCAGACCGTTGACCAGATATGCGAGCAGGTCATGCAGGCGCCCGCCGGCAAAAAACTCATGGTTATGGCGCCCGTCATCCGCAGCAGAAAGGGCGAGTACCAGAAACTGTTTTCCGACCTTAAAAAGAGCGGCTACGCCAGGGTCAGCGTTGACGGCAGCATATATCTGCTGGAAGAAGAAATCAAACTCGACAAAAATAAAAAACACAACATCAGCGTGGTGGTGGACAGGCTCGTCGTCAAAGAAGATATGCACAAACGTCTTGCCGACAGCGTTGAAACGGCGCTCAGACTGGCCGACAATCTGGTGGTGATAGACATCGAGGGCGAACAGACGCTTTATTCGGCTTCCTATGCCTGCCCCGACTGCGGCGTTTCGATTGAGGAACTCGAACCCCGTATGTTCAGTTTCAACAGCCCGTTCGGCGCCTGTCCCGAATGCAAGGGGCTGGGTTTCGTCATGGAGTTTGACGAGGATTTGATTATCCCCGACAGAAGCAAAAGCCTGGCGGAAGGTGCCATCAAGATTTTCGGCATTACAATGGACGGCGGAATGCTGTTCAAATATCTCGAAGCGTTTTCAAAAAAATACGGCTTTTCCATGAATACGCCGGTGGAAAAACTCTCAAAAGAAGCGTATGACATCGTCATGTACGGCAACGGCGGCGAAATGGTGGACGTAGAATATAACTCCAAAACCTTTTCCGGCAGCGTCAAGACCGATTGGGAAGGCATAATGCCTATGCTGGAACGCAGGTACGCCCAGTGCTCTAACGATTATATCAAGGCCGAATACGAAAAATACATGCGCACCCGCCCTTGCGCGGCGTGCGGCGGCAGACGCCTTAAAAAAGAAAGCCTTTCGGTTAAGATTGGCGGCAAGAACATCACCGAGATATGCGATATGTCGATTTCGTCGCTCAAAGACTTTTTCGACAATCTCGCGCTTGACGCCACAAAGAGCAAAATCGCCGAAGTCGTGCTCAAAGAAATCAAGGCGCGGCTGGATTTTCTTGTGTCGGTAGGGCTGGATTATCTCACGCTGTCCAGAAGCAGCGGCACGCTGTCGGGCGGCGAGGCGCAGCGCATAAGGCTGGCGACGCAGATAGGAAGCGGGCTTATGGGCGTGCTGTATATTCTGGACGAGCCGAGCATAGGACTGCACCAGCGCGACAACGAAAAACTGATTGAAACGCTCAAAAGACTCAGGGATCTCGGCAACACGCTTATAGTCGTCGAGCATGACGAAGACACAATTCTTTCCGCCGATTATGTGGTGGACATAGGTCCCGGCGCGGGCGTGCACGGCGGCGAACTTGTGTACGCCGGCGACGTGGAAGGACTTAAAAACTGCGAAAAGTCCGTTACGGGGCAGTATCTTTCGCACAAAAAATACGTCCCTACGCCGTCGGAGCGCAGACCCGTCACGCAAAAGAAACTGTCTCTTAAAGGCGCCACGCAAAACAATCTCAAAAATATCGACGTGGAAATTCCGCTGGGGCTGTTTAATGTCGTCACCGGCGTGTCGGGAAGCGGCAAGAGCAGCCTGATTAACGAAACCCTGCTGCCGGTGCTCACGGAAAAACTCAACCACGGCAGAAAGAGCAGGGCGGAGTTTGCCGAAATAAGCGGGCTGGAATATCTCGACAAAGTCATCGCCATCGACCAAAGCCCGATAGGGCGTACGCCAAGAAGTAACCCGGCGACGTATACCGGAATGTTTACGCATATACGTGAACTGTTCGCCCAGACGCCCGACGCGAAGGAAAGGGGGTATAAGGCGGGCAGATTCAGTTTCAACGTGCGCGGCGGCAGGTGCGACAACTGTGACGGCGACGGCATAATAAAAATCGAAATGAACTTTCTGCCCGACGTATACGTTCCGTGCGAAGTGTGTCAC
The DNA here is from genome assembly GCA_904419725.1 of Candidatus Heteroclostridium caecigallinarum. GTDB lineage: Bacteria > Bacillota > Clostridia > Christensenellales > CAG-314 > Heteroclostridium > Heteroclostridium caecigallinarum. The sequence continues at coordinate 38,315 of CAJFSP010000006.1, forward strand.
GGCAGACGTTATAACAAAGAAACGCTGGAAGTGCGCTATAAAGGCAAAAATATTTCCGACGTGCTGAACATGACGGTGGAAGAGGCGCTGGAGTTTTTCTCCAACATCAGCGCGATACGCAACAAACTGCAGACGCTTTACGACGTCGGACTGGGATATATCACGCTTGGTCAGAGCGCAACGACGCTGTCCGGCGGCGAGGCGCAGAGGGTCAAACTCGCCACGGAACTCGCCAAACGTAGCACGGGCAAGACGATATATATTCTCGACGAGCCGACAACGGGTCTGCACGCCGCCGATGTGGATAAACTCATCGCCATTTTGCAGAGACTTGTGGCTGGCGGCAATACCGTTATTGTCATCGAACACAATCTCGACGTGATCCGCGTGGCGGATTACATCATAGATCTTGGCCCCGAGGGCGGCGACAAGGGCGGCATGATAGTCACTAGCGGCACGCCGGAACAGGTCGCCCTGTGTGAAAACAGTTATACGGGGCGTTTCCTTAAAAAAGCGTTGGAGAGTTTCGACAAGCCGCAATGATAAAAAGACGCGCAGAGCGTCTTTTTTTTATGCGGCGGGCAAAAACGCACGCCGCATGACATAAATTGTACGGTATGAAACTTCGCCTCGGAAACACCGTCGTAATAGGCATGGCCGCTTTGTCAATAAGCGTGCTGTGGCAGGCGTATAACTGGCTTGTGCCGCTGTATCTCGACGGATATCTCAGAGGACTTACCGGCGGCAACGAGTTTTTGATAGGCGTGGTGATGGGGCTGGATAATCTGTTTGCCGTCGCCATGCTGCCTTTTGTAACCGCTCTGAGCGACAGGCATAAGAGGGAAACGGGCAGCCGCATGAAACTCATCGCTCTCGGCGTGACAACGGCGGGGGCCGCTTTTTGCTGTCTGCCGCTGGTGAGATACAATTTGTTTTTAATGCTGCTGACGCTGGCGGCGGTGCTGACCGCGATGAATCTTTACAGGGCGCCCGCCGCGGCGCTTATGCCCGACGTCACGCCGCCGCCGCTCAGGGGCAAAGCCAACGCCGTGATAAACATCATGGGCGGCGCGGGCACCGCTCTCGGGTACGTTTTGCTGTTCGGCGGCGGTCAGGCCGGCGTTGACAGCGGTTTTGTAGTGTGCGCTGTGGCGGCTGTTATGTTTTTTTGTCTTGCGGTTCTGCTTTTTAAAACAGACGAAACGCCGCCTTTGCACTCGGCGCTGTTCCCCGCGCCGAAAGAGAAAAAAACAGCGCCCGCCGAAAACAAAAAGGGGCGCTTTTTCGTGCTGGCGGCAGTGTTTTTTTATTTCATGGCGGTCAACGCGGTGGAAACTTTCATGTCGATATACAGCGTAAGGGTGCTTGGCGATTCCACGGCGGGGCTGACGCTCATGGCGGCGCTCGCCGCCGGTTCGTTCGCTTTTTTGTATCCTTCGGCGGCGTTGGCGCAAAAGGTCGGCGCGAAAAACGTGATGCTTTGCGGCGCGTGCCTTATGTCGGTCGGCGGGGTGGCGTGCTCGCTGTTTCCTTCGCCGTCGGCGTCGTTGCCGGCGTTTTTCGTTATAGGCGTGGGCATGGCGTTCATGGTGGCGAATATGTATCCGCTGGTGCTGAGTTTTTGCGGCAAAGACGATTTCGCCAGATACACCGGCTATTATTACGCCGCGACGATGCTGGCGCAGACGGTTACGCCCGCTCTCGCCGGACTGCTGTTTTCGCCGTGGCTGCTCGGCAGTATGCGGGCGCTTATGCCGTATTCTTCTTTGTTTATGATTCTGGCCGCCGCCGCATTGTATTTCGCCCCTGACGACGTTCAGAATTCTCTCAGCCCGAGGATATAATCGGCGGACACGTCAAGCGCTTTGCACAGCAGCGCGAAGGTGTCTGATTTGGGAAGTTTCTGCGTAGCGCAGTATTGGGTAATCGTTTCGGGGCTTACGTTTACCATCTTTGCCAACTTTTTTGTGTATCCCGAATAGTTAGTTTCGTGCTTGACGTTAACCGAATATTGGCGACAATAATCTCCGTTATCATAGTGGTCTTAATATTTATCTTACGATGAAAAGCGGCGGCGCCGCTTTTTGTCGTTTTACAATATATGCTCGGGTGTAGGTATGAGCAGGTGTGGAATATGTCTCGTCAGTTCGGTGAGTACGTCCGCCTGCGCCGCCGCGTCCTGATAATTGCCTTGTTTTATATAGGCGTGGCACTCCGCCATGCGGAAATCCATTTCGGCGAAATCGGTGTGGTTGAGAAAAAACTCCACCGTTTCACGCCGTTTTTTCCAGTCTTCCCAAATCAGGTTGTATTCTTCTTCGGTGAGCGTTTTTTCCTGAATTTTAACCGCCATTTCGGTAAATTCTTTTTCCAGCGCCGAAAAGTTGTCGCGCACGACAAACATTTCCGTCAGACCGAGCCCGACTAGCAGCAGAAAAATGACCGCCGCGGCTACTATCTGTTTAACCATAATGCACCTCTCCGCCTATATTGACGACGAAATATTTTTTGTCTTTCGGGTGAATCAGCATTTTGCCGTTGTCGTCTATCGTGACAAGCAGCAGTTCTTCCGCGCGTACGCCGTTGCGGCTGAGCGCTTCTTCCAGAAAAGATTTTTCCAGGCTGTAATATTTCAAATCCTGCGGCGACCACTCGCCGTCCACAAGCACGGGCACGGGCAGCGCCACCTCGTCTTCGTTGACCTGTTTTGTTTTGGGGTAGGGTATAACGGACAGCTGGCCGTTGGTTTCAAACACGGCGTAAGCCACTTCGTCCACTGAAAAATATCCGGCGGTGCGCATTGCCTGCAACAGGTCATAGACCTGCATGTTCATGCTTTTGAGCGCCTGATACTTTATACCGTTTTTGTCGATTACTATCACCGGCGTGCCGCTCAGCACGTTTTGCAGTTTTTTGCTCCGCCTTGTCAGAAGTATAATGAGCTGGTGCACGACGTACATCGTCAGTATGGACACAATGCCGAAAGTCAGCGGCACAGACTTGTCCGCCATGGGGATGCAGGCGAGTTCGGCTATTACAAGCGTTATGGTAAGTTCAAACGGCTCCATTTCGCCGATTTGCCGTTTGCCCATCATGCGTATGACCACAAGCAAAACGACAAATATTATAATCGCTCTTATTATTACCGTCAGCATAGTGTAAGTGTGAGCAACAAAAAGGCGGTTTATGCGCCAAACGCTTTACAAAGAACGCCGCCTGATTTACAATTAAACAAAGCAAAGTAGGTTCAGCGCGTAAAGTGTTGCGGGATGGGAACGTTGCCCGCAAACGAAGGAAGTTTTCCGCGATGCTGAATTGCGTCCGTTGCAAAAAGGCGGCTTTGTGCCGCCGTTGTTATGGACCTGCCTATTTTCTTAGGGAGGTTTTTTTATATGAACAAAAGTACAAAACTGCTGGTTTACACAGCCGTTCTCACCGCCTTCGCCACAATCGCCAATATCTATACGATACCCATTAACGGCGGCGGCAATTTTATTTCACTGGTATATATCCCATGTTTTTTCGCGGGGATTTTCCTGGGGCCGGTTCTGGGCTTCGGCGTGGGCGTCATGGCCGACGTGCTCGGGATGCTTATAAATCCGCTGGGGCCGTGGTTGCCGCTGGTTACGCTGGCTTCGGGGCTTATCGGGTTTATACCGGGCGTTATTTTCAAATACGTCGGCATAAAAAGCGACCTTGTCAAACTTTTTATATCGATAGCCCTGTGCCTGATTGTCTGCACATGCGGGCTTAATACTCTCGCCACGTTTTTGGCGTACAGCAAAGGCAAAACTTTCTGGGCGTACCTCGCGGTGCGGATTCCGACGCAGCTGCTTGTCGCCGGTATAAATTTCGTGCTTATAGGGGCGCTTATCAAGGTGAAACCGCTTGTCAGAATGATGCGTTTCGCCAAAGGCGACAAAGCCTGAAAACAAATAAAAAAAGGACGTTCGGGCCGCTGTCTATGACAGCGGCTTTTTTTGTTTTTTCCGCGCGGGCGTTTCGGGCAGCAGATTTTTCCACAAAAGCGAAATTTCCGCCGTGTCGAATACTGTGGCAAGTATGAGATACACGGCAATGCCCGCCGCGCAGCACATAAGCAGGGGAACGACTCCGCCGATAAACGCTTCGCAAAGGTTGGCGAGCATAACGGCCGTCGCGGCGGACAGCGCGGAAAACAAGGCTATTGTCATGAGCGTCACGCCGAAACCGCCTTTCAGCCCCGTGGCGCGGCAAATCATTACGGTGTTGAGCACGGCGGTCACACCCATGCCCAGCCCGGTGCCGACGACAAGACAGTACGCTCCGATGAGTTCAGGCAAAAACCACAGCGAGAGCACCATGCACAGTCCGCCGATGAAATAATTCGCAAGGCTTTTGTATTCCAGCCCCAGCGAGTTTTGCAGGCTGGTGGTGAGAGACGCCACGCCCAGCGGAATCATTATCCAGCACGAATTGCGCACATACGCGCCCGCTCTGGCGTTGGAAAAAATCAGCGCGCAAATCTGCGGCGCAAAGGCTATATACACGCCTATCGCCAGCCCGCCGAACAACAGCGTGTAATTGATGGCTTTTTTCAGATGCCGCCGCACAGTGCTTATATCGCCTTTTTTCATGTTGCCCGAAATTTCCGGCACGAGTGTGGTGGATATGGCGTATGTGAAAATGACGGGAAACGCGATCAGCGGCAGAACCATGCCCGTCAGTATGCCGTATTCCGCCATGACGGCGTTTGTCGTGAAGCCTGCCGCCGTCATGCGTGTGTTGAACAGCAGCGCGATGAGGGTGGAAAACAAACTGCCGGCCAGCCTTATGCCCGACACGGGGACGGCGCTTTTGACGATGGGGCGGATATGCGGCAGCGGGTTTGTAAAGCCGCCGTCGCTCCATTTGTACATGATGAAAGATATCCCTGCCGTCAGTATGTTTGAAACGGAATAGGCAAAGCACGCGCGCATAACGCCGTCAAACTGGCCGAAAAAGCCTCGGAAAATAATCAGCGCCAGAAAAATACGCACTACTATGTCGATGATTTCAAGGCTGCTGTGCCCTACATATTTCTTTTTGCCCCAAAGCGCGCCCCTGAAACACGCGTATAGCGAGTTCGCGAATGCCGCGGGGAGCAGAAACACGCACATATACGAAATCTGCCGCGATTTTGTTATGCGTGTCAGCAGACCGCCGTTCAGAGCGAAAAAAACACACACGGCGGCTGACAGTCCCATGCCCACCATGAGCGCGGCGGTTACCGACCCGTCCTGCCCGTTTTTGTCGTCTATGGCGCCGAATTCCGCCACGCGCCTGCCGAGCACAAAGGGGAGCCCGCTGGCGGCGACCGCCACTACCAGATTTACAAGGTTGAGCGCCACCTGATACATGCCAAGCCCTTCGGCGCCGATGGCGTGCGAAAGTATTATTGTGTAGATAAATCCGCCAATCTGGTCCACCGTTGAAAACAGCGTGATGGTGATGACGGTGCGGTATATGTTTGTTATGCCGTTATCCTCCGTAGCACTAATTTATTCTTTTCGCCCGCCGATTATTATCCGCGGCGGAAAACAAAAACAATGAAAAATCACAAAAAACTTTTCATTATTTATTGCCCGATGAGTGTTTTTCCTGTATAATAAGTGCGACAAGGTTCAAGGAGAGAATTATGGTCACTATCAAAAAACTTGACGTAAAAAATAAAAAAGATTTCAAGGTGTGGGTGGATTTTCCTAACAATCTGTATAAAGACAATCCGCATTACGTGCCGTATTTGTTTTCCGACGAGATGAATCTCACCAACCCAAAAAAGAACGTGGCTTTCGACGAGTGCGAAGCGGCGTATTTTCTGGCGTATAAGGACGGACAGGTCGCGGGCAGAGTGGCGGGGATAATCCAAAAGTCTTCCAACGCCAAGGACAACGCCAAAAGGGTGCGCCTCAGCCGTCTGGATTTCATTGACGACGCCGAAGTCGTGCGCGCGCTTACCAAAGCGGTGGAGGATTTCGGCAGGGAAAAGGGCATGGACACCGTGCACGGCCCTTACGGCTTCAACGACCTTGAAAGAGAGGGCATGAGGGTTTACGGCTTTGACGAAGACGCGACTTTCGCCACAAACTATAACTATCCGTATTATCTGCCCCGGCTGTTGGAATGCGGGTACGAGGTGGAAAACCGCTGGAACGAATACCGCATACATATCCCCGAAGTGTTGCCTGAAAAAGTGGAGCGCGTGGCGGAAATCGCTTCCAAACGATACGGGCTGCGTATTCCGGAAGAAAAAAATCTCAAAATATTTGTGGAAAAATATCTCGACGAGTTGTTTGACGTGTATGACGCGGCGTACAGCACATTGCCCGGCACCATGCCCATCACGGAAAAAATGCGCGTACAGATGAAAGACCAGTTTTTGCTGGTAATCAACAAAAACTATGTCGCCGTGGTGCTTAACCCGGAAAACAAAGTGGTGGGGCTGGCGCTGGCGTTTCCGTCGCTGACAAAGGTGTTCAAAGGTTCCCGCGGGCGTCTTACGCCGAAAGTCATCTTCCGCCTGCTTAAAGAGCGCAGACACCCGACGGCGATGGAGTTTGCCATCATCGGCGCCCTGCCGGGTTATGACACAAAAGGCGCGGCGGCGCTCATCATAAAACACATACATTCAAAAATGATTCAAGACGGCATAAAAACGGCGGAGTCCAACCCGGAACTGGAAACCAACAACAAAATCCAGTCGCTGTGGAACGTGTTTGAAACGGAACAGCATAAACGCAACGCCACCGTCATCAAAAAAATTATTTAATGAACAAAACGCTTCCATACGGAAGCGTTTTTTATTGTCGGGCAAAGAAAAAGCGGAAGGGGGTCTTCCGCTTTTGTCAATTATTTTTTGTAGTCAGGGTCGTCTGGGATTTCATTGGTCTTTTTGACGAATCTGAACTTTTTGACAATCATCGTCACAAGGAAGATGATTACCGCCACACCGAGAATCAGTGACGACAGCAACAGCCAGTTTATCGGTTCGAGAGGCTGAGTCGTGTCGTCGCTGCCTGAATCGCCGCTGTCGGTGGAGGAAGAGGCCGTCGTGTCGGTGTAAGAATAATCGCGCACCCATACGTTTTCTTTTTCTGTCGTGTAAGTCACGTCGGTGGTGATTTCCTTGCCGTTCTCGTCTTGACCTTTTGTTTCTTCTTTTGTAAAGACGTCGTTGCCCGCGTCATCCTGGCTGCCGACGATTTCGTTGAACTTGGTTTCGTCTATGGTCTGGGTTTTCGCTTCGTCAAACGCGACTATCGTGCCGCTTGCGGCAAGACCGGTCCAGCTCGTTTCGTCGTAAGAGGCGTCTCTGTCGCCGACCCACAGTTCGAGCGCGACCGATTTGCTGCTGTCGCCCGTTTTGACGATGAAGTTGTATTTGAGATAACCGCCGTTTTCATATTCGTTAACGACGAAGTACTCGTCATCGGTCAGGTCTTTGATGTCAAACGCCTGTTCGATATCGCCGCTGAGATAAGCGTGGATATTGCTGTAATCGCTGGCTTTGACCATGAAACTTATGATGTAATAACTGTTTGCCGACAGCGTGAATTTGTTGGACACAAAGCCGACAGCGGTAGGGTTTTTGACGTTTACCGCCAGAATATTGTCGTCACCCGTGTGACCGAAATAATCGGCGTAATCGCTGCCGAGATAGTTTGTTTTATCGCCAGGCGAAGCGTTTTTAGCCACTATACCGAACAGCACGTCGGTTGCCGAGTGCGGCGTGTAAACATAACCGCTGTCCGTTTTGTGTCTAGGGAAGCTGATTGACCAGCCGTTAGGGTCGTAACCGACAGGCACGCCCGCGGAGTTTTGGCTGTAAGCGTTGGAAACAGGGCTGTCGAAACTGCCGTTTGTAATGAGCCCGGTGGAGGCGCTGCCCGAAACAGACACTTTCTTGACGGCGTCGCCCTCGCTTGCCGACGAATATTCGCTCTGATAAATTTCCTGCATTTCAAATTCGGTGAGATACAGGTTGCCGTAAGTTTCGTAGCCGTTATCAACGTTCACAAGGTTGTATCCGCCGTTGCCGACATAGCGCAGTTCACCGAGAGAGAAGACAAACTCAACGTAATAGTCTTTGGTGTTGTCAGGCTGCAAAAGGAATGTGTATTCCGCCCAGCCGCTGTTGACGTCGTCTTCATCGGTGGAGGTTTTTACCAAATCGAACGATTTGGTGTACGACAGCACAGGCTCGCCGTCAGCCGACACTTCATAAATCACGGCGTAGAAATACGCGCCGGTGTTGTTGTTGGTTATATCCGCCGTTTTAGCCCAGAAGCTGAAACGGTAATAAGGCGTGGCGGTGGACTGGGTTATATGGAATCGTTCGCCGAATTTCATCATATAACTGTTGTCGCTTTCGCTGCCCGAGGCGTTTGAGACTTTATAAATAACTCTGTCCGCCGAAGTTTCGAAAGGGAGTTCGGCAAGGTTGGCGTCGCCCGTTATTTCTTCCGAAGTCATCGCGCTTACGCTGCCGCTGGCAATCATGCTGCCGATGTCGACGGAGTCTTCCGAAGCGTTTTTGACGAAAGTGTGTGTCTTGACGTCGCCGCCGTTTTCGGAAGCGCCGAGATAATCGACCTTTTTGGCGGAAACAGCCGTGGCGTAGTCGACTTCTGCCCAGCCGCTGACAGGGCTGGAAGAAGTGCCGAGCCCGACAAAGAGATAAACTGTGCGGGTGGAGGTTTTGTTGCCTTCCACATAAATTTTATATTCTTTCCAGGCGCCGTCGGTGTCAACGCCGGTGAACTGGACAGTCGCGCTGTCTGACGAATAAGCCGATGTGGTGCCCAGCGCGATGAAGGCGCCGTCGCCCTGGGTGACGCTTGTCCTGATACGCACGGTTATTTCAAGATATCCGCCCGACGGAACGGTGAAGGAGTTGGACGTCACCATCGAGTTTGACTCCGTCTTGTTGTAAAACAGCATTACGCTGCTGTCTTTTGTTTCGGTTTCGTCGGAAGAACCGTCGCTCTGCGTGTTGTCAAAGCCGTCGGTGTTCAATATGTCGGATATCTGCGCGTCGGTGAGTCCCATGCTTTTGAGGCCGTTGGTGACCCTGTCAGTGTCGTCGCTGCCGAGGCTGACCACGCCGCTGACCGAGTTGTTGGCGTTTGACGAGTCTGAAAGCGTCCAGTTGTCAGGCAGGTAAGGGTAAGAAACCGCCGAAGAAAGCAGACCGTTGTAAAGCAGTTTGGAAAGGCTGAATTCCTGGTTTTTAATCAGGTTGCTGTCCGCGTCTTCGGTTGGAGCCGTGTTGGTCTTTTCGCTGTAAAGGGTAGGTTCGTAAGTAGCGAATATAAGCGACAGCGTCAGCACGAGTATCATACTGAGAGTGATGACGGACAAAGTCCATACCCGTTTTTTAAGCAGTTTTTTGCGGGCTTCGGGACTGAGGTTTGCCGAAGAGCGGCGTCTGCGCTGCTGTTTGGCCTCGTCCTGTTTCTGCGCCGCGGTTTTCGCCGAAGCGGGTACGTAAGTGAGATTGTTCTTTTTGCTCATTATTCCACCTTTTGAGTTTGGAGTTTTTGGTTTTCCGGTGTTTTATTTCCGCCTTAAACGGAAAAAATCACTACTGTTCATTTTGACTATAAGTCTAGGCTATTGTAAAACATTTCGGTTAAAAAATCAAATGTTTGGCGTTACATTGTTAACTGCCCTTCAAAAAGCGGAGGTGACAAACTATCTTGCATGGATAAAAACAAATGGAAACTGCTTTTGACCGGCGGAGCGGTAGGGCTGGTAAACGGATTTCTTGGCGGCGGCGGAGGCGTTTTCGCCGTGGTGGCGCTGACGATGTTTCTGGGTCTGCCGCAGAAAAACGCCCACGCCACCGCGCTGCTCGTCATTTTGCCCGTCAGCGTTGTGTCGGCAGCGGTTTATATATTTTCCGTCGGGGTGGACGTGTGGCAGGCGCTGGCGGTTACCGCCGGCGTGACGGCGGGCGGTGTTCTGGGCGCTTTTTTGCTTAAAAAGGCCGACAACGAAAAACTGCGGCTGGTTTTCGGGTTCATACTGATTCTGGCGGGCGCGCGCATGTTTTTTTAATAAGGAGAAATAATGAAAATAATACTGACCGTGATATTCGGTTTCGTTGCCGGCGTCGTCGGCGGCATGGGCATGGGCGGCGGAACTTTTCTTATACCGCTGCTCGGCTTTCTGGATTACGAGCAGCGCGTCATGCAGGCGATGAATCTCATAAGTTTTTTGCCGATGGCGTGCGTGGCGCTGGCGTTTCACTTCAAAAACAAACTTGTCAGGACAAAGGGCGTGTTGTGGATTATCATTCCGGCAGCGCTGCTTTCCGTGCCGGGCGCGCTGCTGACGGGCATGGCGGGACCGAAAGCGCTTAAAATATGTTTCGGCGTGTTTTTCCTGGCGATAGGCGGGGCGGAAATATTCGGCAGCGCGAAAAAGATGAAAGACAAAAACAAAAACAAAAAGGCTTAAAGAGCCGCCGGCGCGGGCGGCTCTTTTTTCGCGCCGGCGTTCAAAAAATAAGGTAAAAAGAGCGCAAATTTTTGACTTTTGAATATCGCTGTGCTACAATTTTGACGGTATGAGCGGCGCGCGCCGCTTTCATCCAATTCGCGTTTACAAAGCAAGGAGAAGTTATGCAAAAGTTTGTCAAAAAGACGTTTCGGCATGGCGTTCACTTTCACGACAAAAAAGAACTGTCCAAAGGGCAGGCGACGGAAGTAATGCCAACGCCAAGCGACGTCTTTATTTCGGTGAGCCAGCATATTGGCGCGCCTTCGGCCGTCACGGTGGCGCCCGGCGACAAAGTCGTCAAAGGGCAGCTTATCGCCGACGCGGTAGGAGGGCTGGGCTGCAAGGTTTACTCTTCGGTGTGCGGCGAGGTGGTGGAAATCGTCAAAAAAGCCGGCGCTACGGGCGCCTTAAGCGACCATATCCACATCAGAACCGACGGGAGCGACGAAACGATGACTCTTCCGCCGATGACGTCAAAAGACGGCGCGGCGATAAGACAGCGCATAGCCGACGCCGGCATAATCGGCATGGGCGGCGCAGGATTTCCGACGGGCGTTAAACTTAGCCCTTCGAAACCCGTGGACACGCTCATCATAAACGGCGCCGAATGCGAGCCGTATATCACATGCGACTATCGTATCATGTTGGAAAAAACCGCCGGAATTGTTTCGGGCGCGCGTTATCTGGCTGAGGCGTGCGGCGTGGAAAACGTCGTTTTCGGTGTGGAAGACAATAAAATGGACTGCGTTGCCGCGCTTTCCGAAGCGGGCGCCAAGGTAGTGGTGCTCAAAAAGAAATACCCTCAGGGCGCCGAAAAAGATTTGATTTTCGCCGTCAACGGCAGAAAGGTGCCGTGCGGCGGTCTGCCTATGGACGTGGGCGTTATCGTGCAGAACGTGGCGACGGCTTACGCCGCTTTTGAAGCGGTGGAAAACAACAAGCCGTGTTACGAGCGCGTGGTGACCGTCAGCGGCGGCGGCGTGAAACAGCCCAAAAACCTGCTTGTGCCTAACGGCACCAGTTACCGCGATTTGCTGGACTATTGCGGCGGCGCGTCGGACGACACCGTAAAGATAATTTCCGGCGGCCCGATGATGGGTTTCGCCGTGATGGATTTGGGCGTGACCACGACAAAGACCACGGGGTCGGTGCTGGCGCTGACCAAAGCAGAGGCAAACCTTACAATGCCGACGCCTTGCATAAACTGCGGCAGATGCGCGCGGGCGTGCCCGATGTCGCTTATGCCGATGTATATTGACTTTTATACGCTGGCGGGCGACTATGACACAGCCGTTAAATACGGCGCGCTCAACTGCTTCGAGTGCGGCAGCTGCGCGTATGTGTGCCCGGCCAGAAGGGCGATTGTCCAGAGCGTGAGACTTTGCAAGCAAAAAATCAAGGAGAGAAAGAAGTAATATGGAAAAATTGGTACTCAGCGGCTCTCCGCACATAAAGGCGCCACGGACGACAAAGAGCATAATGATTGACGTCTGCGTAGCGCTGCTGCCTGCCACGGTGGTGGGCATAGTGTTTTTCGGGCTCAATGCTCTCATCACCATGATTATTTCCGTCGTCGGCGCGTTCGCGGCGGAACTTATCTGGAAAATGGCGTTCATGCGCAAAAATTTCAGGCAGTTTGCCGCCGAATTCGATTTCACGTCGATAGTGACGGGCATGCTCATCGGCATGAACATGCCGCCGCTTGTTGACTGGTATATTCCGCTTATAGCCGATTTCTTTGCCGTGTGGATAGTAAAAATGCTGTTCGGCGGTACGGGCAGAAACATCGTCAACCCTGCCATAGCGGGGCGTGTGTTTGTGTTTCTCAGTTTCGGCATAGTGGCGGCAAACGGTTTTGTCGAACCGATCGTCACGGGAAACGGCACCTTTACCGATGTCGTCGTGGCTGGCTCCACGCCGCTCGGCTCTTTGTTTATGAACGGCGAGTTTACCGCCACAAACATGCAGTTGTTTCTCGGCACGGTGCCGGGCTGCATAGGCGAAACAAGCGCGCTGGCGCTCATCGTCGGCGGACTGTATCTCGTCGTCCGCAGGGTTATCGACATCAGGTGGCCTGTCATTTACATAGCCGTCACGGGGCTTCTCACCGTGGCTATAAAGGGCTTTGATTTCACATGGTTTTTGCCGTCGATACTTTCGGGCGGGCTTATGCTGGGCGCGATATTTATGGCGACCGACTACGTCACCACGCCGAACACGACGTGGGGCAACGTGATTTACTTCGTAGCGCTGGGCGTCATCACGGCGGTGCTGCGCTGCAACAACGGCACGGAAGTCGTTTCTTTCGCCATCCTGCTTATGAATCTCGTGGTGCCGATTATCGACAAATACATTTTCCCGCGCCCGTTCGGGCATGTGAAACAGCCTAAGGCGAAAAAACAAAAAGCGGTTAAGGAGGGCGAGTAATATGACTCATGCAAAAAGCAAAAAATCACTTAACCCTTCGGTTCTGGCGGTGCTGGTGCTGGTGGTCATCGCCCTTGTTTCGGGCGGACTGCTGGCGATACTCAACGATTTGCTTTTCGTTTCCGAAGAGGAACGCACAAACCGCTCGCTCAACAAAGTTTACGCAAGCGAGAGTTTTACCGAACTTGAAATAGACGCGGATTACGCCTCCAACGCCGATTACGGCGAGATAGTGTATCTCTATGAAGCCGCCGACGGCACGATAATAATCAGCGCCAGGGGGCAAAAGGGCTGGAAAGGACAGAGCCAGATTGTAATGGCGGTTTCCACCGACGGCACAATCGTCAACATGATTGTGGGCGACTATGGCGGAGACGACAAAACAACCAGCATAGACGCCGACTATCTCAAACAGTACACCGGCATGCAGGTTACGGCGGATTTGAAATTCACCGTGAGCGGCGAGGCGGGCGCTGTGGACGTGTCGTCCGGCGCGTCGGCGACGCACACGATGGGTTCCATCTGTTCCGCCGCCAACATGGCAGTGTATTATCTCGTTAATTCAGATGTTATGGGAGGTGACGCGCAATGAAGATTAAAGACATTGCTCTTGACGGCGTCGTCAGACAAAACCCGGTTTTCAAACTGGTGCTGGGCACCTGCCCGACGCTGGCGGTCACCGTGTCCATGTCAAACGCGCTGGGCATGGGGCTGGCGGTAATATTCGTGCTCACATGCTCAAATGTGCTTATATCCATGCTCAGGAACATAATTCCCGACAAGGTGCGCATTCCGGCGTTTATAATGATTATCGCCACATTCGTTACAATCGTCATGCTGGTGCTTGACAAGTTTATGCCGGATTTGTACGACTCGCTGGGGCTGTTCCTGCCGCTCATCGTCGTCAACTGTCTGATACTCGCCAGGGCGGAAGCCTTCGCGTCTTCCAACGGCGTGGGATACTCGGCGCTCGACGGCATATTCATGGGCTGCGGCTTTACGCTGGGACTTCTCGCCATGTCGCTTGTGAGAGAGTTTCTGGGTTCGGGCAGCATATTCGGACTCAAAATAATGGAATTCTCGATAGGCGCGTTCGCCACCAGCGCGGGCGGCTTTCTGACGTTCGGTCTGCTTATCGCGGCGTTTGTGGCGATAAACAACAAGATAAACGAAAAGAACAAACACAAGAAACATCAGCAAATCGCCGCCGTCGAGCAGGAAGTCAAAGACGCCGTGGCGGCTCACGAAAACAGTCAGGCGGAGGTTAAATAATCATGGGTATAGTTTCATTGTTTATTGCCGCCGTATTCACAAACAACTTCATACTTGTCCAGACTGTCGGTATATGTCCGTTCCTCGGCGTCTCCAAAAAGACGGAATCGGCTCTCGGCATGGGCATTGCCGTGACATTCGTCATGGTGCTGGCAAGCGCCTTCACATACGCCGTTTACGACTGGGTTCTCGTGCCGCTTGGCATGGAATTCATGCAGACAATCGTCTTTATATTCGTCATAGCGGCGCTGGTGCAGATGCTGGAAATGTTTATTAAAAAGACGTCTCCGTCGCTGTATTCGTCGCTGGGCGTGTATCTGCCGCTCATCACTACAAACTGCACCATTCTTGGCGTGGCGGTGGCGAATCTGTCCGACGCCCTTGTCACCAACCTGTTTATGGCCATTCTCAACGGTCTGTTCTGCGGCATAGGCTTTACGCTGGCAATATTCCTGATGAGCGGTCTCAGGGAAAAAGTGGACAAAGCCAACATCCCGAGATGCTTCAAAGGGTTTCCTATTACTCTTATCACGGCGTGTTTCATGGCCATGGCGTTTGCCGTGTTCGGTTAAGGAGGGCTGAGGTATGTTTTGCTTTCAGGATATAAACTGGGGGACATTCGGCTGGACGCTGGGCGTCATGCTGATAATAGCGTTGGTGCTCGGCGGGCTTATAATTCTCGTTTCAAAATTCTTTTCGGTGGAAAAGGACACCCGCGTGGACGAAATCGTGGAGCATCTGCCGAAAGCCAACTGCGGCGCGTGCGGACACCCTGGCTGCGAAGGCTTTGCCCAGGCGCTCGTAAACGGCACCGCCGACGTGGACGACTGCAAGGTCAGCAGTAAAGAGCAGAAAATCGAAATAGCCAACATTCTGGGCAAGTCGTTTTCCGGCGGCGAGGAAACAGTCGCCGTGGTCGCCTGCAACGGCGGCAACAACTGCCAGGATAAATACGCCTATCAGGGATACGGCAACTGCCAGGCGCAGGTAATGCTGTCGGGCGGCAGAAAGGCGTGTCCCGTAGGCTGCATGGGGGCGGGCAGCTGCGCCGATATTTGCCCTAGCGCCGCGATAAAGGTCAAAGAGGGCGTCGCCGTCGTTGACCCCGATCTGTGTATTTCGTGCGGGCTGTGCATGCAGACCTGTCCGAAGAAAATCATCAAGCGCATTCCTAAATCGGCTAAGATTTACGTGGCGTGCTCGACCCAGTGCAAAGGCAAAGAGGTTATGGCTGCGTGCAAGGCCGGGTGCATTGCCTGCGGTATCTGCGAAAGAACTTGCAAATACGGCGCGATTCATCTGGTGAACAACGTGCCTGTTATAGATTATTCCAAGTGCGTCGGCTGTAAAGAATGCATGAATAAATGCCCGCGCAAGGTGATTAAGGAAAGAAACGCGTAAAAAAAATTTTTCGGCGGCGGTTTTCGCCGCCGTTTTTCTTTTTCGCCGTGTTTTGCCCAAAATAGTGAATTTTTTTTCATTTTAATGATTTTTTTCGGTTTTTTCGGCATTTTTTGCCTGTTTGCTGTTGACTTTGACGGTTTTTGTGTTATATAATGACGCCACTTTTCTTTTATTTGACGGCGTGCGCGGTCAAAAAAACAAAGGAATTTTAACAAACGGTATGTACAAAGCATTTTTGCTGTGATATACTTAACTTGGAAGAAAAGTACCACAACCAGCATCACGTTTTTACGTTACGGAAGTAGAGAGAGGGTATTGTTTTGGAAAGAGTAGGTTTTATTGATTTGGGTTCAAATACCGCAAGACTGGTTATTATCGACATACTGGACGGCGGCTATTACGTTGTTGTCAATGAAATGAAAGAAGCCGTGCGCCTGGGAGACATGGAGAAAGACGGTACGCTTAAAACGTCGCGGGTGGTACAGGCTATCGCGACGCTTAAAATTTTCAAGAAGACCTGCGAGTGCAACAACGTCGACAAAATAATCGCGGTGGCGACCGCCGCGGTCAGACAGGCGAGAAGCCAAAAGGTGTTTCTCAACGACGTTTTCGTGGCGACGGGCATCAAACTGCGCGTTTTGTCTGAAACGGAAGAGGCGCATTATGTCTATCAGGGCGTTATAAACTCCATGGAGATTCCGAAAGGGCTCATCATGGAAATCGGCGGCGGAAGCACCAAACTTATATATTACAACAGAAGGAATATTCTCAAAGAGAGCATTCTGCCTTTCGGCGCGGTCACGCTCAGCGAAATGTTTACCGTGAACGAGGAAAGACCGGAAGATCAGGCCCTTAAAATAGAAGAATTCGTCAAAGGGAAACTCGAAGAACTCACATGGCTCAAAGAAATCGATCCGGACGCGCAGTTTATCGGCGTGGGCGGGTCGTTCCGCAGCCTTTCGAAAATATCCAGGCGCATCAAAAAATATCCGCTCGACATGGTGCACAACTATCAGATGTCGAGGGCGGATTTTTACAACATCTATGACATGATAAAGGTGCTCGACCTGGACAAGAAAATGAAAATCAAGGGTATGTCCACCGCGAGGGCGGACGTGTTCCCTTGCGCGCTGTCCGTCATAAAGGCGTTTGTTGATTATATGGATTTCCACGTCATCACCACAAGCGGGTGCGGTCTGCGCGAAGGCTATATGTTCAATTACGCCGTGCCGCAGACGCTGGAAAAACCTATAAGCGATATTCTCGGGCACAGCCTGGCGACGTATATCAACTATATGCGTCTCGACGCCGCGCACTGCGAGCAGGTGTTTAACCTTTGCATTCAGCTGTTCAGACAACTCAGGGTGCTGCACAAGTTCCCGAGGGCGTACGTCAGGGTGCTGCGCGTCGCCGCGCTTATGCACGACAGCGGCAAGTGCTTTAAGTTTTTCAATTATCAGAAACATTCGGCGTATTTCATACTCAACTCGAACCTGTACGGCATAGCCCACAAGGATTTGGTCTTGGCTGCGTTCGTGACGGAAATGTTCAATAAAGACGAAATCAATATGAACGACTGGGTCAAATACCGCGAACTGCTTACCGAAGAGGACGTCGAAGCGGGCAAAAAACTCGCCGTCATACTCAAACTCGCGGTGGCGCTGGACAAGAGCAGAAACAACGTCATAACCGAAATCAACTGCGACGTGCTTGGCGACAGCGTCATTATGAAGACGGAAACAAACGGCGCGGACAGCATGCTTGAAATAAAGGAAGCGGTGGGCGCGTCCGCCGATTTCCGCAGGGTGTTCAAGAAAAATCTGGAAATTCTGTAAAACAATTCAAATCGAACAAACCGGGCGGGCGCCCGGTTTATTTTTTTGTCCGCGCGCCGCGCGCGGTTTTGACTGCGGAAGAACATTGCCTTTTTGCCGATGCTTTGGTATAATATAAAAATGAAAATTATTTTGGCGTCGGCATCGCCAAGGCGGAAAGCGCTGCTCGGCGAAATAACCGAAAAGTTCGAGGTCGTGCCGGCGCGGGGCGAAGAAAAGGCTGACGGGCTTCCGCCCGAGGAAACGGTCAGGAAACTGTCTTTCGACAAGGCGAAAGAGGTCTTCGCTTTTCACGGCGACGACCTTGTAATCGGCGCCGACACGGTAGTGGCGCTGGACGGCAGGATTATGGGCAAGCCGAAAGACGAAAAGCAGGCGTTTGAAATGCTGTCGGCTTTGTCGGGCAGGGAGCACGACGTTTATACCGGCGTGACGGTGATGACAAAGGACGTGACGGTTACTTTCGCGGAAAAAAGCGGCGTGCTTTTCAGGCGGCTTTCCGACGCGGAAATAAAAGATTACATAGCAACGGGCTCTCCGATGGACAAAGCGGGGGCTTACGGCGTGCAGGACAGCGGTTTTGTAGCCGAAGTGCGCGGCAGCGTGAAAAACGTGGTCGGGCTGCCCGTGGAAAGACTGGCAAACATTCTCTCACAGTTCGGAGGTGCATATGGCAAACTTTGATATGGCGATTGACCTGGGCTCGGATTTTGTGAGCGTGCTCACAAAAGACGATGACGTGCTTGTCAAACAGTACAATTACGTGGCGGTTTCGGCGGACGGCGGTGAGGCGCTCGCCTGCGGCAACGGCGCCGTTAAACTGTATAAAAACAATCCGCAAAGCGTAAAACTCGTCCGCCCGATGGACGAATGCAACATAAAGAACAAGGATTATGCCGATTGTTATTTCAACTGGCTGTTCACCGTGCTGAACGAGGATGCTTTCGACAATCAGCGCGCCAGAATTCTGTGCGTGGTGCCCGGCGGCGCCAACGCCAACGAGAAAAAGCAAATCGAAACTATGTTTGTAAATCTGGGCGCCAAGGCGGTGGCGTTCACCGAGGCGCCGAAAGCGGCGCAGCGCATTGTTTCGCAGGAATATAAATCGCACAGCGGCATTGTGGCTGATATAGGCAGCGCGATAGCCGATTTCGGCTGCTTTACCGACGGCGAAATGACGGGCGGGTTCAGCCTGTATCTCGGCGGCAGGCAGCTGGACGTGGCAATCAAACAGTTTGTGGAAGAACAGTATAATCTCCACATAGAACTGCCGCAGGCGGAAAAGATAAAAAGGCAGTGCAGCCTTTACGACAACAATGTGGCGCAGATACTCATCGAGGGGGTAAATTACGAAAGCCGCATGGACGACAAAGTGGAAGTGCCCATAAGGGCGCTGTACGACGTCATCGCCAATTATATCAATAAATACTGCGTGCTTATCAAAAGCGCCGTCCGCAGCGCGCAGCCCGAAGCGGCGGAAAAACTCAAACTCGGCGGGATTTTTCTGAGCGGCGGCGTCAGCAAACTCGAAGGGATAGCCGACTATATGTCTAAAAACACGGGGCTGAGCGCCAGGGTGTCCTCTTACGGGGCGAACAGCGTTATATACGGCGCTCGCCTGATGCTTGACGAAGTTTTCGCCTGAGGCGAAATTTATCTTAAATTGCGGAAAAAAGAGTTGTTTTGCGCCTGCGCGCAAACGGCTCTTTTTTTGTTTTATAATAAACGCCTTGACGGAGGCTGTGTATGGCAAGAAGAATCGTTGTGACAAGCGGCAAGGGCGGCGTGGGAAAAACGACTTTCACCGCCAACCTCGGCGCGCGGCTGGCGGCCAGGGGGCTGAGGGTGTGCCTGCTCGATTTGGATTTGGGACTCAACAATCTCGACGTCATAATGGGGCTGGAAAACAAAGTCATGTTTGACATCGTCGACGTCGTGGAGGGGCGGTGCCGTCTTAAACAGGCGTTGGTGCAGGACGCTTTCTGCAATTCGCTCTATCTGCTGCCGAGTTGCAAAAACATATCGAAAGGGATGATTTCGGGTCAGAACGTGAAACTAATCACAGACAGGATGAGCAGAATTTTCGACTATATCCTCATCGACTGCCCCGCCGGGATAGGCACGGGGTTTCACCGGGCGGTTTCCGCCGCCGACGAGGCAATCGTGGTGCTTACGCCGACGCTCACCAGCGTGCGCGACGCCAAAAAGACCGTGGACCTGCTTGAAAGTTACGACCTTATGTCTGTCAGAACCGTGGTCAACAGGCTCAGGGGAGACCTTGTCACAAGCGGTGAAATGATGGACGCGTTCGAGATTTTCGCCATGCTTGACGCCGAACCGCTGGGCATCATTCCCGACGACGATTTTTTGAGTTTCCGCCTGCCGTCCGACGGCAGGGGCACCCTTTCCGACACCGCTTTCGAGATAATCGCCACCAATCTCCACGAGGGTAAAGACGATATGTATGACTGCGTTTCGCGCTATACGGGGTTTTTCGGCAATATCCGCCGAAAAATAAAGCGCAGAGCCTGAACGGCGGAGTATATTTGAATTTTCACCGTCATACATTATACGGAAATCATCAGTGGAGGATTGGCAAATGAAATATGACGATATGCCGGCGGAAATCACCGCCGCCGCCGAAAACGACTGGCTGGACGTCACGTTTGTCCGGAAAGAGAAAATCGACGGGCGCACGAAAGAGATGATGGAAGGAAAGAAAAGAGACTTTTTCGGCAAAAGCGCCGGGAAAATAAAGGCGCTGCTGTCAAAGAGAAGGCATAAACAGCCGCCGGCGCCGGACGCCGACGGTTACGGCGCCGGGCAACGCGCCCCGCGCGAAAGAAAAACAGGAGCGAAACTCAAAAACATCTGGCAAAAGTCATGGAAACCCGCCGCGGCGTGTCTTGTCATCGCGCTGGCTCTGGTGGGCATGAGATACGCCGACGGCGGGTTTGTCGGCGACGTGTTCGGCTATGCCAAAGCGACTTACACATCGGCGGTGGAACCCGTCCGGAACGACGGGAACGACAACACGCTGACACTGCCGTCCAACGCCGACGTCGCGGTGAGCGGCGGAGACATTACGCTGACGGGCGGCACGCTGGCGGTCAGCCTTAAAGACGGTACCGTCAAGGACGCAACCGAAACAAGCGTGACGGTAAACGTGGGCGAAAACTTCGATATAGTGTATTCCAACCTCAGCGAAGTCATGGTGGCGCGCGGCGACAAGGTCACGCAGTATCAGGTGCTGGGCAAATACGGCGACAGCGCCGTCGTCAACCTTATAGTGGACGGACAGAAAGTGACGGGTGTCACGGCGGACGGCTACACCGTTTCCTGGCAGATATAATGAAAGAAAAACTGAAATTCAAGGTCGGCGCGAGTTTTTTCGCGCTGGCCTTTTTGGCATTGATTACAAAAAACGCGTTTTTCTTCGGCACCTATATTCTCGCCGTGGTGATTCACGAGTTTTGTCACGCCGCGGCGGCGCGCAGGCTGGGATATAAAGCCGTTGAAATTTATCTTTCCGCTTTCGGGGCCGTGCTTTACGGCGAATTCGAGGGGGCGGCGCTTTCCGACGAGATAAAAATCGCTTTGGCGGGTCCCGCCGTCAATCTGTGCGCCGCCGCGCTGCTGCCCGCCGTGTGGTGGATGTTTCCGCCGCTCTACGCATTTACGCAGTCGTTTTTCGTCGCCAATCTGTGCGTCGCGCTTGTCAACCTGCTTCCATGCTATCCGCTGGACGGCGGCAGGGTGCTTTACGCCATACTGGGCAAAAAAAAGGGCGCCGCCGCCGAAAAAATTCTGGTAAGGGTGGGCGTGGTTTTTTCTTTTTTGTTTTTCGGGTTGTTTGTCATTATAAGCGTGTTTTACGGCGTCAACCTGACGTTCGGGCTGTTCGGGCTGTTTTTGTTCTGCGGCGCCTGCGACATGACAAAGCAAAACGCTTACAAAAAAGCGGCGGCGCTCAACCTCAACTCGAAAAAACTCTCCTCCGGCATGGAGATTAAAACCTTCGCTCTTTCGGCGGACAGCAGCGTTGCCGCGCTCATGAGGCTGGGCGGCGGACATTATCTCGCCAATGTGGAAATCATTGAAAACGGCAGGGTCATAGCCGCGCTGTGCTATGACGAAACGGAAAAAATTTTGCTGCGCTATCCGCTGTCCGCAAGGCTGGGGGATATTTTCGCCGCCCGCAACGATTTGACGGATGAGCCGCCTTGTTGATATAATTTTACTCGTGGAATTTCCGCTACGGAGTAAAAAATCATGAAATTCAGCGATGTACAGAAACCGTCCAGATACGTCGGCGGCGAATACGGCGTTCCGCCTATGAAAGAGGACGCAAAAACCACGTTCTGCATGTGTTTTCCCGACAGTTACGAAGTAGGCATGTCCAACCTGGGCATACGCATTTTGTATTATATTCTCAACGACATGAAGGACGTGCGGTGCGAAAGATGTTTCGCCCCGTGGCCCGACTACGCGGAGTATCTCAAAGAAAATTCACTCAGGCTTCGCTCGCTGGAAACGGGAACGCCGCTGGCGGATTTCGACATAGTAGGGTTTTCGCTGCAATACGAACTCAGTTACTCCAATATACTTTACATGCTTTCTCTCGCCGGCATACCGTTCAGAAGCGCAGACAGGGGGGACGAATGGCCGCTGCTCATCGCGGGCGGACCGTGCGTTGTCAACGTCGAGCCGGTCGCGGATTTTTTCGACGTTGTAAACGTCGGCGAGGGCGAGGAAATGCTCAGAAACATCGTGGCGGCATACGGCGAGTGCAAGGGCAAAATGTCCAAAGCCGAGTTTTTGCGCAAAATCAACGACGAAATAGAAGGCGTTTACGTGCCGTCGCTCACGTCGTTTGAATTTGACGGCGGCAGAGTCGCTAAAATCGACGCCCCGCATAAGACCAAAAGGGTTTTTGTGAGAAATCTCGACGAAACGTATTTTCCAGACAAAGCCATTGTGCCGACTATGGAACTCGTGCACGACAGGGCCGTCGCCGAACTGTTCCGCGGCTGCGCCAACGGCTGCCGCTTTTGTCAGGCGGGGTTTATTTACCGCCCCGTGAGAGAGCGGAGCGTTGACACGATGACGAAAATATGTTTCGGGCTGATTAAAAACACGGGGTACGACGAGTTGTCGCTCAACAGCCTGTCCACCGGCGATTACAGCGGTCTTGGCGCACTTATTGAAAACCTGCGCCCTCTTGTGAAAGAAAAAAACGTCAGGCTCGCCCTGCCGAGTCTCAGGCTTGACACTTTCGACAGTTCTTTCGCGCAGAACAACAGACTGTCGTCGCTGACATTCGCCCCGGAGGCGGGCACGCAGCGGCTAAGAAACGTTATAAACAAAAACATCACCCATGAAGACATTGTGTCCAGCGTGACGTCGGCGTTCGAAAGGGGGTTTTCCACCGTAAAACTTTATTTCATGATGGGACTGCCTACCGAAACCATGGAAGACATCGAAGGCATATGCGACCTGGCGTATGAAATAAAAGACCTGTATTACAAACACAGGACGTCTAAAAAGGACGTGAAAATAAACATAAGCGTGGCGACGTTCATACCGAAACCGCACACGCCTTTCCAGTGGGAGCCGTTTGACAGCCGCGACAGCGTCAGCGAAAAGCAGAGGTATATGCGCGGCAGACTCAGAAACAAGAATATTTCGCTTTCATGGCACGACTATGACTGCTCACTGATGGAAGCGGTGTTCGCCAGGGGCGACAGAAGACTTTCCGCCGTGCTGGAAGAGGCGTTCGCCGAAGGCGCCGTTTTCGACGGCTGGACGGAATATTTCAATTTCGGGGCTTATCTGAAGGCTTTTGAAAAATGCGGGCTTGATTTCGGCATGTATCTGCGAGAGCGCGACGAAGACGAGATTCTGCCGTGGGACTATCTCGATATGGGCGTCACCAAGGAGTTTCTGCTGCGCGAAAGGCGCAAGGCGTACCTGGCGCAATGCACGCCGGGCTGCAACAAAGCCTGTTCCGCCTGCGGGCTGCAAAAGGAGGGGCTGTGCCGTGTTAATCGTTAAATATTCCAAAACGGGTCCGGCGAAGTACGCTTCGCACGTGGACACGCTGCGCGCCATGGGGCGCATCCTTGCCCGCGCCGATGTTTCAGTGGGTTATT
This sequence comes from Candidatus Heteroclostridium caecigallinarum, assembly GCA_904419725.1. Lineage (GTDB taxonomy): Bacteria > Bacillota > Clostridia > Christensenellales > CAG-314 > Heteroclostridium > Heteroclostridium caecigallinarum. The sequence goes on from CAJFSP010000006.1 coordinate 61,926, forward strand.
CGGAAGGGTTCAATCCGCACGCCCTGCTGTTTTTTTCGCCACCGAACGCCGTCGGCGTGGACAGCCTGTGCGAATACGTCGCCGTTGCCGCGGGAGAAGAACGGGATTTCATCGGGCGTTTCAACGCCGCCGCCCCGTGCGGTTTCACCGCGCTGAGGGTTTGGACGACACAGGGCAACCCGAATCTCGCCGGCGTCATAGACGGCGCTCGTTATGAAATAAAAAGTCCCGGCATAGGCACCGCCGATTACGGCAAAATAAAAGACGGTTTTGTTGTGGAATATGACGGCAAAGACGGAAAAAAATCAAAAGATTACGCTTCTTACGTCATTTCGGTGACGACGGAAAACGACGATAAAATCACCGCCGTTCTGAAATACGGCAATGAAAACCTCCGCCCCGACAGATTTGTGGGAGGCGTCAGAGCCATGTTCGGCATCGACGGCGGCGACGCCGAAATAATAAAAACAGCGGCGTTTGTCAAAGGGGAAGACGTCGACGATTTTCTGGATAAATTGCACAATAAAACAAGCCCGTGATTTCACGGGCTTGTTTCATATATCGTCCTTTCGGCGAATAAAGATAGCAGAGAGAGAGGACGAAATGACAAACTGGCATCTGATAAGCCGTGACAAACTCTTTGCCGGGCTGGATACGGCGCAAAACGGTCTTTCGGCGGAGCAGGCCGCGTCACGGCTGAAAAAGCACGGGCAAAACGTTATAAAAGAAAAAAACAAAGGCGGAGCGCTTAAACTTTTTATATCGCAGTTCAAGGATTTCATGGTGCTGCTGCTTATCGCGGCGGCAGCGGTTTCCGCCGTCATATCTTTCGTGTCGAAAGACACAAGGGAACTTTTCGACACGGTAATCATCGTGTTTATAATTTTTCTCAACGCCACGGTGGGTTTCGTGCAGCAGTACAGGGCGGACAAGGCAATTGAAAAACTTAAAAACATGGCGGTTTCGGAAGCGAAAGTCATGCGGGGCGGGCGTGTGCTTCTGGCGGACAGCCGCGACCTTGTGCCCGGCGACGTGGTTCTGCTCGAAGAGGGCGACCTTGTGCCGGCGGACTGCCGCATTTTGTCTTCTGCCGGGCTCAGGTGCGACGAGTCGGCGCTCACGGGAGAGTCGTATCCCGTGGATAAAGACGCGGAGTTTACGCCGCCGCCGGACGCGGGGGTGGGCGACAGAAAAAACATGCTGTTTTCTTCTTCATTTGTGGTGGGCGGCGAGGCGAAAGCCGTTGTCGTCGCCACCGGCATGGATACGGAAATAGGCAAAATAGCCGGCATGCTTGACAGTCAGGGCGAAACAGCCACGCCGCTGCAGAAAAATCTCGATTTGCTGGGCAGAATCATATCTTACGGCGTAATCGCCATCGCCGTGATTATATTCGCTTTCGGGGTGTTTTTCAAGCACAACCCGCTTGTCGAAAACTTTATGTCGTCAGTGGCGATTGCTGTCGCCGCCATTCCGGAAGGTCTGCCCGCCGTCGTTACCATCATAATGGCTATGGGAATGCAGAAGATGAGCAGGAACAAAGCCATTGTGCGGAAACTGCACGCGGTGGAAACGCTGGGCAGCTGCAACTTTATATGCAGCGACAAAACCGGCACGCTCACCGAAAACAAAATGAAGGTGGTAAAGATTTCGTGCCGCGGCGACGAGAGAAAAATGCTGCAATGCATGCGGACGTGCAACAGCGTGAAAGGCGGTTTCGGGGCGTATATAGGCGATCCTACCGAAACGGCGCTGGTGACGTACGCCGCCCTGCGCGGCGCGGGTGAAGCGGAGGAAATTACCGACAGAAAGCCTTTTGACTCGGCGCGCAAACTGATGAGCGTGTATATCGGCGGAAAGGGCGTCACATATGTAAAGGGCGCGCCCGACGTGCTGATAGACCGGTGCGCGTATGTGGCGTCGGAAAGCGGCGTTATGCCGATGACTAAAGAACGCAGGGCGGAAATCCTCGCTGATAACGCCGCCATGGCGAGAGACGCGCTCAGGGTGTTGGGGTTTGCCTGCAAAAACGGCGCGTTCGGGGAAGATAACCTGGTGTTTCTGGGGCTCGCGGGCATGATGGATCCGCCGCGCGGGGAAGTCCCGGCGGCGGTCACGCGGTGCAAAAAAGCCGGCATAACGCCCGTTATGATAACCGGCGACCACAGGGAAACGGCGTTTGCCGTCGCGCGGCGGCTCGGCATAGCCGATTCGGCGGCGCAAGTCGTTACGGGTGAGCAGCTGGAAAGGATGAGCGAGGCCGAACTCAGAAAAACCGTTGAGCGGTGCAGGGTTTACGCCAGAGTAAGCCCGAAGCATAAGAGCATGATTGTGGAAGCGCTGCAAAGCAAAGGCAACGTGGTGGCGATGACGGGCGACGGCATAAACGACGCCCCGAGCATAAAAAAGGCGGATATCGGCATTGCCATGGGCGTCAGCGGCACCGATGTCACCAAAAACGCGTCGGATATGATTATTTCCGACGACAATTTCGCCACCATAGTGCTTGCTGTGGGCGAAGGACGCCGTATTTTTTCCAACATCAAAAAAACAATAGCCTTTTTTCTGGCGACCAATCTGGCGGAAGTGCTGTCTGTTTTTATAGTGTCTGTGCTGTTTTGCAGATTCGATTTTCTGCTGTCGGCGCAGTTGTTGTGGCTCAACCTTGTTACCGACAGTTTCCCCGTGCTGGCTCTCGGCATGGAGCGCGCCGAACCGGACATAATGGAGCGCAAGCCCAAACGGGCGGAAAAGGCGGTGTTTTCAAAAGAATCTGTCTTGTCGATGTGCTTTTTCGGCGGGGCGATCACCGTTATAACGCTGGCCGTGTTTTTCGTATCGCTGGCGCTTTTCGGAAACGCGACCGCCACGACAATGACGTTTTTCACTCTGTCTTTTGCCGAACTGTTTCACGCTTTCAACATACGCAGCGACAGGCAGTCGGTTTTCAGGACGGGTATTTTTTCCAACAAAGCGCTGCTGCTCACCGTAATCGGCGGCATAGCCGTCAATATCGCTGTTTACGCGGCGGCGCCGCTCAAAGCGGCTCTCGGGATTTCCGCCCTGACGGTGTGGCAGTGGGTAGCCGTGTTTCTGTCGGCGCTGGCGGTCATTCCGCTGGGCGAGATTTACAAATTTTTCCTGCGCCGACGGCTCAGAAAAAAAGGTGAAGAATGATTTTTGCGCGAAAGGGGCGGATTTTCCGCCCCTTTTTAATATTAAGCGGTTCCGCGCGGCATACTAACACAGGACGGATTGGCGTCAAAGGAGAAGTATGAAAAAATTTATCGCGGCGGCGCTGGCGGCTCTGGCTGTGTTCGGCATGATGACAGCCCGCGAAAAAGAGGCGCGCGCTTTTGAAATCACTACAATAAAAGAAGTTTGCGGCAATGTCGTATCGGCGGACGCTCTTTCAAAAATCACGCTGAAAGGGCAGAAAGAAAGCGGCGGGGGATACTATACCAATATCCGAATCGAAATAGCCGACGAAAACGGCTCTCCGCTCACGGTAATCAAACCGCCGGTTGACGGCGGATATAATCCCGACGTTATTCTCTGCCGGTTTGACGACAGCGGGGTTTCGCGGATATTTCTTTCCGCCGACAGCGGCGGCAGCGGCGGTTTCGGATATTATTATGTATATTCGTATCAGGACAAAAATCTGGACGTGCTGTTCGACTTTGAAAAATTCGGAAACGAAAATAAGTTTTGCGGCAGATTTCTGGACGGATATTCCGCTGAACTGCGTTCGGCGGACGGCAGTGAAAACTGGCGTATAGACCTCGGCGGGAAACCGTACGAATATAAATATATGATTTGGAACGGCGAAGGCAAACTCAGACGCCCGACGCCGCTGGACGTTTCAGGCGTGAACAGCGTGTTTCCGTACTACAACGGCACCGACGGCAAGTGCTGGCTTGAAGTCACCCAAAATGTGACGGGCGTGGCGCAGGCGTATTCTTTGGGATACGTTTCGTCGAGGCTGGTGATGGAAGACGGCGCATTCAGAATTTTTATGCGCGCTTTGGCGCTGTATCCCGACGAGAGAAATTTTTGAAAAAAATCCGCGAAAACTTTTGAAAACCTGTTGACACACAAAAAAAGAAGTGTTAATATGTATAAGCTGTCGCCAAGGACAGCGCAGGAGCATGACAAAAGAATAAGCGAACGAATAGACACAGTCAAAACCAAGAGAAACCAGCGGTTAGAGAATAACCGAAGTTTTAAGTCAGATTATTAAACTCAAGAGTTTGATCCTGGCTCAGGACGAACGCTGGCGGCATGCCTAACACATGCAAGTCGAACGGGGTTGGAAACAACCCAGTGGCGGACGGGTGCGTAACACGTGAGCAACCTGCCCTTTACAACGGGATAACACAGAGAAATTTGTGCTAATACGGTATGAGACCACAGCGCGGCATCGCGGAGTGGTTAAAGTTCAGGCGGTAAAGGAGGGGCTCGCGGCCCATTAGATAGTTGGTGAGGTAACGGCTCACCAAGTCGACGATGGGTAGCCGACCTGAGAGGGTGATCGGCCACACTGGAACTGAGATACGGTCCAGACTCCTACGGGAGGCAGCAGTGGGGAATATTGGGCAATGGAGGCAACTCTGACCCAGCAATGCCGCGTGAATGAAGAAGGTCTTCGGATTGTAAAGTTCTTTAATCAGGGACGAACAAGGTGACGGTACCTGAGGAATAAGCCACGGCAAACTATGTGCCAGCAGCCGCGGTAATACATAGGTGGCAAGCGTTGTCCGGAATGACTGGGCGTAAAGGGAGCGTAGGCGGTCTGTTAAGTTGGGAGTGAAATCCCGGGGCTCAACCCCGGAACTGCTTTCAAGACTGACGGACTTGAGTGTAAGAGGGGTAAGCGGAATTCCTAGTGTAGCGGTGGAATGCGTAGATATTAGGAGGAACACCAGTGGCGAAGGCGGCTTACTGGATTATAACTGACGCTGAGGCTCGAAAGCGTGGGTAGCAAACAGGATTAGATACCCTGGTAGTCCACGCTGTAAACGATGGATACTAGATGCAGGGGGTATCGACTCCCTCTGTGTCGCAGCAAACGCAATAAGTATCCCGCCTGGGGAGTACGGCCGCAAGGTTGAAACTCAAAGGAATTGACGGGGACCCGCACAAGCAGCGGAGCATGTGGTTTAATTCGAAGCAACGCGAAAAACCTTACCAAGACTTGACATCGTATGACCGGTATAGAGATATACTTTTCCCTTCGGGGACATATAGACAGGTGGTGCATGGTTGTCGTCAGCTCGTGTCGTGAGATGTTGGGTTAAGTCCCGCAACGAGCGCAACCCTTATGAACAGTTGCCAATATTAAGTTAGGAACTCTGTTCAGACTGCCGTGGACAACACGGAGGAAGGTGGGGATGACGTCAAATCATCATGCCCCTTACGTCTTGGGCTACACACGTGCTACAATGGCTACTACAAAGTGCCGCGAGCCGGTAACGGTAAGCAAATCACAAAAAAGTAGTCTCAGTTCGGATTGTGGGCTGCAACCCGCCCACATGAAGTCGGAGTTGCTAGTAATCCCGAATCAGCATGTCGGGGTGAATGCGTTCCCGGGTCTCCCGGGTCTTGTACACACCGCCCGTCACGCCATGGGAGTTGGGAGTACCCGAAGTCAGTGACCTAACCGCAAGGGAGGAGCTGCCGAAGGTAAGACCAATGACTGGGGTGAAGTCGTAACAAGGTAGCAGTACCGGAAGGTGCGGCTGGATCACCTCCTTTAAAGGAGTACTTCAGATGAAGTACAGTCGACGTAGGCGAAAGCCTATGAAAAGATGGAGCCGGACATCACAAACCGGCAAAACCCAAAAAGCTGTGGGTTCGCTTATTCCTGTCATACCTGAAACCGTACGCACCCGTACGGTCTTTTTTTT
>CAJFSP010000007.1 GCA_904419725.1 Candidatus Heteroclostridium caecigallinarum
AACCAAAACGCTGGCGGTCACGGTGGAGATGAAAGGGCACGGGATAATCTGGCTGCCGCCGCTGACGGAGTTCCAGACGGGGTACGTCACGGACAACACGGACGGCGACGTTTACGTCTGCTCGAACAACGCCGCTGAGATACTTTCCGCAAAGCCGGACGCGATAATAGTCAACAAAGAATATACTTGCGTGGACGGAGTTTACTCCGCCCACGCAATCGGTAACTTTACATTTACCTTCTTTAATGGTAAAATGTTCTTTAATAAATAGTATGAGGACAACCTTTTCTCAATTAAAACAGCAGCTCAACGAGTTGCAGAATATCATCGTGGTGCACGGCGAAGACGCTTTTTTGCGGCGCAGAGCGGTCGGCATGATTAAAGAAAGCCTGGGGCTGGAATTCGAGCAGTTCAACCTGGATACGCTCACGCGCGCCCCGATGGACGAAATAATCACGTCGGCTTCCGTGCTGCCTTTCATGACGGGCGCCCGCCTTGTGGTGGCGGAGGACTACCACGCGCCGGACGGGGCGGAACAGCGGGAGAGGGAGAAATTCAAAAAATACGCCCAGAACCCGGTGTATTCCACCACGCTGGTGTTCGACACGGAAGTATGCCCCGGCGTGATAGCAGATTTGCCGCAGGTTGACTATGTAGACTGCAAAAAACTGCCGAGGGGCATGACGGAAAAGTGGATTACGGCGTATTGCCGCAAACAGGGCAAAGTCATTTCGCCTTACAACGCGCGGCTCATCTCCGAATTCTGCCTTGACGACATGACGAGGATAAGCACCGAAACGGAAAAAATATGCTGTTACAGCGACGGCGAAATCACTACGGAAGACGTGGAACTTATGATAGAAAAGGACAGCGAACTTAAACTTTACGAATTCGCCAACGAAATAGCCGTGAAAAACGCCGACAAGGCCTTTGCCCTGGCAAAGGGGCTGCTGGCAAAGGGCAACACGCCGCCCGCGCTGGTGTCGTCGGTTTACCGCACGTTCAGGCGCATGTTTTATTCGCTTGTGTCGTCCGGCATGGGGCAGAAGGAAATGGCGTCCTGTCTCGGCGTGCAGCCTTTCGCCGTCGCCAAGGCAAGGGAAATAGCGGAAAAATTCACCCAGGTCAAACTGCGGCGGGCGCTGGACGTGTGCGCCGAAGCCGACAGAAACGCCAAAAACGGCATGAACGGCAACGCCGTGGTCAACTATCTGATTTTGCGGCTTATTTCGCTTTGATTTTGCGGAAAGGAGAAAAATGATAAATATCCTGCGTAAAAACTATGCCCTGACGCTGTGGCTCACCAGGGTCATCTACGGTCTGGCACTGCTTTTGGGGCAGATGTTCGCGATAGACTCGGCTTTCGGCTGGCTGTCTATGGCGCTGGGCGTCGCCGTGCCAAGGGCGTGGTACGTCTATTTGGCTTACGCCGTGGTCATGACCGCCGTCATGGAACTGATAATCAGACTGCTCACCCGTCTGATATTCAATTTTTTGCGGCTGGTTATAATACCGTTTAACGAATTTATAATTCTCTTTATGCTTTCGGGCGCGGTTGTCAACGCCGTGTCGGGGCTGATAAAACTGGTATATCTCGTTTCGCCCGCCGCCATGGTGTTCGGCGAGTGGCTGATAACTCCCGTCGTGTCGGCGGCGGTGTATTTCGGGCTGTTTCTGTTGGTTAAACGGCTGTATCTCAACGACAAAAACGCTCCGTACGTTTTCAGGTGCGGCGTGATAACGTTTATGATATTCAGCGTGATTTCGCTGTTTATACTGTGAGGCGGCGCATGAAGACGAAAAAAACGGTTTTATGCTTTATTCTCGCCGTCGCTCTGATTTTGCCGAACACGGTTTTTGCCGCGGAAGCGGCAACGCCGTCCACCGGCGCGTACGGCCTGCTGGAAGAATTCGTTACTGACAACCCGTCCAGAACGGCGGGCACTGCCGGCGAAGGCGCCGCCGCCGACTGGATTGAAAACAAACTCAAAGAATTCGGATATACCGACGACGACATATCAAGACAGACTTTCAGCATAGAAAACTATCTTTCCGGCGTTTCGGGCAGCGGCCTCACGACGACGTCGGAAAACATCTCGCTCAGCGTTCCTTCCGCCGTTTCAAACGGCAAAGTTGTCATAGGCGCGCATTACGACAACGCTTCGTCGCTTTATAACGGCTATTCCGCCACGGGCGGACAGGGCGTCTCGGACAACGGCGGCGGAGTGGCGGTTTTGCTGGAACTGGCGCGCAAATTCAAAGACGTATCGCTGGATTTTGACCTAGAAATAGTTTTTTTCGGGGCGGAAGAACTCGGACTGGTCGGCTCACGGCACTATGTGTCGGGGCTGACGCAGAGCGTGAAAGACGACATCCTGCTTATGATAAACATCGATGTTGTGGTTAACGGCGATTATCTGTACGTCTGGGGAGAGGACGGTTATACGCCGCAGGCGGCTTATTTCGCAGAAATCAGCGGCGGCTCGGCGCGCGTCCTGCCCGCCAACAAACGGGCGGTTTACGGCGTGTCTGTCACGGGGTCGCGTCCGTATTACACCGTCGCCCACGCCGCCGACAGCATGTCTTTCCTGGACGCGGGCATTCCCGTGGCGTTCTTCTTTTCCGGCAACTTGTCGTCGGGCAGTTTCGGCTATGTCGAAAACGACGGCATGGACGGCGTGATGCACACCGAAAACGATACGCTGGAATATATTTCGGAGCGCTACCGCGACAAAATGATTTCCAACACTGACGCCGTCGTCAACACCATATATAACGGCGTCACGGCGGACGGTTTTGTCGCCGCCGTGGAAAACGCGAGAGATTACATCACCGGCGGTTTTTGGCTGAACGGCGTTTACGCCATGGCGATAACGCTGGTTATCATGGCGGGGCTGGGCGTCTGGGCGTATTTTTATTACGGAAAACTTAAAAAGCGGGCCATACTCGGCACCGCGGATGTCAGAGGAGAAAGGGTCTTTACCCGTCCCGATGACGACGATATCTTTACTTTCAGGAGTTGAGCCGGGTGAAAGCGTGGTTTGTTTCAAACGGATATTACAGGAGCGAGGCTTATTCTTATGTGGCGGAGGCGTTCGGCAAAGCGTGCGCGCGCCGCGGCGTCGAGATGACGGCGCTGCGCTCCAACGAGATTTCCTATATAATAAAGAATGGCGAAATACGCTTTGACTGTCCGCTGCCCGATTTTGTTATTTTTTGGGACAAAGACCTGCCGCTTGCTTATTCTCTTGAAAAACTCGGCGTCAGGGTGTATAATAGCCCGAAAGCGATAGAGATATGCGACGATAAGATAAAAACGGCTTGCGCCCTGGCGGAAAACGGCGTGCCCATGCCTGACACGGTTTTCGCTCCCATGTCTTACCCCGGCGTGGGCGGCGTTGACCCGGACTTTCTCGGCAGAGTCGAAAAAGCGCTGGGGTATCCGATGGTTGTTAAGGAAGCGTGCGGTTCTCTCGGCAGGCAGGTATATCTGGCCAAAGACAGAAGCGAACTTGAAAAACTGCGGCTCGGTCTTATGTATTCGCGGCATTTGTATCAGAAGTTTGTTTCCGCCGGGGCCGGCAGAGACGTCCGCGTTATTGTTGTCGGCGGCAGGGCCGTCGCCCATATGGTGAGAGAAAACAAAACAGATTTCCGTGCCAACATAGAACTTGGCGGCAAAGCCGTGCGCGCGGAAATTCCGCCATCCTTCGTAAAACTCGCCGAAAAGGCGGCGTCTGTTTTGCGGCTGGACTACGCCGGGGTGGATTTGCTTTTCGGCGAAGACGGCCCGCTGGTGTGCGAGGTTAACTCAAACGCTTTTTTCAGGGGTCTGGAAGGCTGCGCAGGCGTGGACGTGGCGGAAATATATCTAGGGCATATACTCGAAGACAGGAGATGACATTGTGGTTAACGTCGAAACGGTAAAAAACAAAATCGCGGCTGCCGCCGAAAAATCGGGCAGGCGTTATGACGACATCACCGTGGTGTGCGCCACCAAAACGAGGGACATCGACACAATCGCCGGCATCACGCAATACGGCTTTCACATCGCCGGCGAAAACAAAGTGCAGGAACTGTTGTCCAAATACCGCCCGCTTGAAGGAGTGTCGTGGCATATAATCGGACAGTTGCAGAGCAACAAAGTGAAATATATCATTGACAAAGTCGACATGGTGCAGTCGCTGGACAGGCTCAGCCTCGCGGCGGAGTTGCAGAAACAGTGCGCCGCCCGCGGCAGAAGCATTGACTGTCTTGTGGAAGTCAATATTTCGGGCATCGAAGGGCGTGGCGGCGTGGAGCCGCGCGTCACGGCGGAGTTTATAAAATCGCTGGAAGAGTTTGACAGGATTTCCGTAAAAGGGCTGATGACGGTGTTGCCGGTTTGCCAAAGCAAAGAAAGTCTCGTCCCGTATTGCGTAAAAATGAAAGAGTTGTTTGACGACATCAGGAGCCGTTTCGGCGGAATCTCGGTGCTGTCGATGGGCATGTCCGACGACTATGAGTGCGCCATAGAAAACGGCGCGACGATGGTGCGCCTGGGCAGGGCTTTGTTTGGAGAGAGAAACATATGAAAAAGGAAAGAAAAGAACAGCAAAAACGTATAAACGTGCGCGACGTTTACGTATTTTATCCCATGAACTTCGACGACGTGCAGTATTCGATAGACGCGCTCATGCAGGGCACGCCGCTTATAGTGTCCTTCACGAAAGTGGACGAAAAGAACACCCAGCGGTTTCTGGATTTTCTGAGCGGCGCTATTTACGCTCTCAAAGGCGGCGTAAGGCAACTCGGGCAGAGAGATTTTCTGTTCCGTCCAGACGGCGTGGAAGTGGTGTTCGGCTGAAATGGTGGATATGAAGGCAATCAAAAAATACAAACTGCTTATTCTGGCGGCCGCCGTCGTTGTTTTGTCGGTGGCGATAGACCTTGTGACAAAGGTCATAGCGCAAAACAATTTGCAGGGCAATACCGTTTCCGTCATAGGCAACTGGCTGCAACTGACTTACACCACAAACGGCGGCTCGTCTTTCAGTTTTCTCGACGGGCACGAGGGCGCCAACATAATATTTTTCGTGATAACGCTCATCGGTCTGCCGCTTATCGGCGCTCTGATTTATTTCAACAGAAAGGGCAGCCTGTTCGGCAACGTGGGGCTTATGCTCATGCTGGGCGGCACGCTGGGCAACGCCATCGACAGGGCTTTTCTGGGCGACGGTTTTTTCAACGGCAGGGTGCGCGATTTTATTTCGGTTAAAGGCTTTGCCGTCTTCAATTTCGCCGATATGTGTCTTGTTGTCGGCGTGATTATGTTTATAATAGCGCTGCTGTTTCTGGAAAAGGACGCTTTGTTCGGCAAAAAGGAAAACAAAAAGGATGAGTGAAAAACTGCGGCTTACCGTCGGCGGCGAAAACGACGGCGACAGGCTGGACGCCGCTCTCGGCGAACTGCTGGAAAACGTCAGCCGCGCCAGGGCGCAGAAACTTATTAAAGAAGGCGCGGTTCTGGTCAACGGAAAGGCGGAAAAAGCGTCGAAAGCGGTGAGGGAAGGCGACTTTATCCAAGTGGATATGCCCGACCTCAACCCGCCGGACCTCGTCGCGCAGGACATTCCGCTGGATATCGTCTGGCAGGACGAAAATCTCGCCGTAATCAACAAACAGCAGGGGCTGACGGTGCACCCCGCCGGAGGCGTTTACGAAGGCACTTTGGTCAACGCTCTGCTGTATCACATTAAAGATTTGAGCGGCATAAACGGCGATATACGTCCGGGCATAGTGCACAGGCTGGACAAAGACACGTCGGGGCTTATGGTTGTGGCGAAAAACGACGCCGCGCACAGAAGCCTGGCGGCGCAGATAGCCGACAAAACCTGCCGGAGAATTTATTTCGCCCTGCTGGAAGGTGTGCTGAAAGAGGACTGCGGCACGGTGGAACAGCCGATAGGGCGCAGCAAAACCGACCGCAAAAAAATGGCTGTCGTGCCGGACGGGAAATACGCCAAAACGGAATATTCCGTCGTCAGGCGGTATGACAATTATACTCTCGCCAGGTTCAGGCTTTACACCGGCAGGACGCACCAGATAAGGGTGCACGCCAAATATCTGGGGCACCCCGTTGTGGGCGATAAAACTTACGGATACAAAAACCAGAAATTCGCCCTTGACGGCCAGTTGCTTCATTCGGCGGAAATCGGGTTTCTGCATCCGGTCAGCGGCGAGCGCATGACGTTTACCTGTCCGCTGCCGCCGTATTTCTTGAAAGTGCTGGACACTTTGGGTAAAAAACAAAACGGCTGAAAAAACAAAACCCAAACCGTTTACAGAAAACAAAATGTGTGATATTATAATCACAGTTCGGATATCTTTAAGTCGGTACAGCGAGACCGTCAAGATGTTGATTACTGGTAAATCATATTTGCAGTTATTATAAAGTCTTGCGGCGCGCCGCGAGACTTTTTTTGTTGGAGGAAAGATGGACAGAAAGGTGTTTATGACAGACGGCGACATGGCGCGTACAATCGCCAGGCTGGGCTACTCGGTGTGCGAAAAACTGCCCGCCGACAATCTTGTCATACTCGGCATATACACCGGCGGCGCGGTGCTCGCCCGCCGTATTTCGGACTTTCTCAAAAAAAACAAAGGGTTTGACGTGCCCGTCGGCGTGCTGGACATCACGCCTTTCCGCGACGACCTCAAAAGCGGCGCCGACTATAAAGACAAAACCCAAATAGACTTCGACGTCAACGGCAAAAACCTGCTGCTGGTGGACGACGTTCTCTACACCGGCAGAACTGCAAGGTCGGCTCTCGCGGCGATAAACGGTCTCGGCCGCCCGAAGACGGTCAGCCTTGCCGTGCTGATAGACCGCGGCCACAGGGAACTGCCGATAAAACCCGATTTCGTCGGCAAAAACATCCCGACGGAAGCGGGGCAGAAGGTGGAAGTCAGGTTCGCCGAAACCGACGGAAAAGACGAAGTGGAAATTCTGTGACAAACCCTTGGGGAGGGGAAGATGCTTAAAAACAAAGATTTGCTGGGGCTTAAAGATACCCCCAAAGAAGAAATTCAGCTGATACTCGACGTGGCGGAGGAAATGAAAAAAATCGTGCGTTCGCCGCACAAAAAGTCGCCTTATTTCGCCGGTAAAAGCATGGCGACGCTGTTTTACGAAAACAGCACCCGCACGAAATCGTCATTTGAGTTCGCGTGCAGTTACATGGGCGGCGTTTATTCCAGCCTCAACGTGGCGACTTCCAGCGTGAACAAGGGCGAGTCGATTCTCGATACGCTCAAAACGATAGATTCTTTTGGCACAGACGTGATAGTCATCAGGCACAGCATGTCGGGCGTGCCGCACGTTTACGCGCCGCACGTCAGGGCGCATATAGTCAACGCGGGCGACGGGCTGAACGAGCACCCGACCCAGGCGCTTCTTGACATGCTGACCATGCGTGAAAGATACGACACTTTCAGGGGGCTTAAAGTCGCGATACTGGGCGACGTCAAACACAGCCGCGTCGCGCGCAGCAACGTGTGGGGGCTGTCGAAGATGGGCGCCGAAATCAGGATATGCGGTCCGGGCACTCTGCTGCCTTCCGGCGTTGAAAAACTGCCGGGCGTCACGGTGTGCGCCACCGTGGAAGAAGCGGTCAGGGACGCCGATGTGGTGATGGGGCTCAGGCTGCAACTCGAACGTATGACGAAAGGGCTCATCCCGAGCATGGGCGAGTATCACAGATATTTCGGCGTGGACGAAGACATGCTGGCAAAGGCTAAAAAAGGAGCTCTGCTTCTCCATCCGGGGCCTGTCAACAGAAACGTGGAACTCAGTTTCGACGTGGTTGACTGCCGCCAGAGCATGATTAACGAACAGGTCACCAACGGCGTGGCGGTGCGCATGGCGGTCATGTATCTCCTGACGAGAGACAACAAGGTGGTGTAAAATGAAAACGCTTATCAAAAACGGAAACATAGTTTATTTCGATAAAATAGAGCGCGCCGATTTGCTCATCGACGGCGAAGTTATTTCCGCCATAGGGCAGAACATCAAAGAAACCGCCGACGAAATTATCGACGCCACGGACAAATGCGTGTTCGCGGGTTTTGTGGACATGCATGTGCACCTCAGGGAGCCGGGCTTTGAAAGCAAAGAGACGATAGAAACGGGGGCGAGAGCCGCCGTCCGCGGCGGGTTCACGGCGGTGGCGTGCATGCCGAACACCAACCCCGTGCTGGACAATAAATTTGTTTTGAGATACGTTCAGGATAAAGCCAAAGAGGCGGGGCTGGCGAAAGTTTATCCGATATGCTCCATAACCAAGGGCGAAAACGGCGAACTGCTCAGCGACATGCTGTCGCTTTACAGGAGCGGCGCAGTGGCTTTTTCCGACGACGGCAAGCCCGTCAGAACGTCGCAGATGATGAGGCTTGCGCTGGAATATTCCAAGGCGTACGACCTGCCGGTGCTCTGTCACTGCGAGGATATGGATTTGACAAACGGCGGGTGCGTAAACGAGGGGTACAACGCCACCGTTTACGGACTTAAAGGAATAAACAGGGCGAGCGAGGAAGTCGCCGTCGCCCGCGAGATAATAATCGCCGCAAATCTCGGCGCCAAGGTGCATATATGCCACGTCAGCACCGCCGGCTCGGTGGAAATCATCAGGGCGGCGAAAAAACTTGGCGTCAAGGTTACGGCGGAAACCTGCCCGCATTATATTTCGCTCACAGACGACTGCGTTGCGGGCTTCAACACCATGGCTAAAGTAAATCCGCCTCTGAGAGAGGCAAAAGACGTGGAAGCGGTAAGGGCGGCGCTTGCCGACGGCACTATAGACTGCCTCGCCACCGACCACGCGCCGCACGCCCACTGGGACAAAGAGTGCCAGTTCGACACGGCGGCGTTCGGCATAAGCGGACTGGAAACGGCTTTCGCCGTCAATTATACCTATCTGGTCAAGACGGGCGTGCTGAATCTGCCTAAACTGTCGGCGCTTATGACAAAAAACCCTTGTTCGGTGCTGAAACTGCCTGGCAAAGGCATAGCCGTTGGCGAAAAAGCCGACCTGACCGTCGTCGACCTCAACAAAGCGTGGACGGTCAATCCGTCGAAATTCGCATCAAAAGGCAAAAACACGCCGTTCGCCGGCAAAGAACTTTTCGGCGCGGTGGAAATGACTTTTGTGGACGGCGACAAAAAATACGCCCGCGACGGCGAGTGAATCGAGGTGATATTATGATGATAGATATTCTTGTCGAAAAAATCAAACAGACGAAAAACCCTTCGGTAGTGGGTCTGGACACCTGCGTCGATTATCTGCCCGACGACATGAAAAACGGAGTCGCGTCGCTTTCGCAGGCGGCTGACGCCATTGTGCGCTTCAATAAAAACATAATCGATAACATCGCCGACATAGTGCCCGCCGTCAAAGTTCAGGTGGCGTATTACGAAATGTACGGCAGCGAGGGCATGAGGGCGTTTGCCGAAACGCTGGCTTACGCGAAAAGCAAGGGCATGGTCACCATGGCCGACGTCAAGCGCAACGATATAGGCAGCACCGCCGCGGCGTACAGCAAGGCGTATCTCGGAGAGAATCTCGTCGGCGGCAAAGCCTTCACGCCTTTCGAAAGCGATTTTGTTACGCTCAACGGATATCTGGGCGGCGACGGCATAAAGCCTTTCGTCGACGACGCCGAAAAACACGGAAAAGGGGCGTTCGTGCTGGTCAAAACCTCAAACCCGTCCAGCGGCGAACTGCAAAACAAAAAACTTGAAAACGGCAACACCGTTTATGAGGAAATGGCGTCTTTCGTGAAAGAATGGGGCAAAAATCTCGTGGGCGACTGCGGTTATTCGTCAATAGGCGCGGTCGTTGGCGCTACCCACAAGGAAGAAGCGGCGATTCTGCGCGAAAAATTCCCGTCGCTGTTTTTCCTTGTGCCGGGATACGGCGCGCAGGGCGCCACGGCGGAAGACGTCGCCGTCAACTTTGACAAAAACGGGCTGGGCGCGATAGTGAATTCGTCGAGAGGCATTCTCTGCGCTTATAAAAAGGATAAATACCAAGGCATGACTTACTTCGCGGCGGCAAGGGCGGCCGCGCTGGATATGAAAGAAGACCTCACGGCGCATATCGGACTTTAAGACTGAAAGGAAAAGACTATGAAAGCATTTTTGTTGTTGGAAGACGGTACCAGATTTTACGGCGAACCGTTCGGCGAAATTAAGGGAACCATAGGCGAAGTGGTGTTCAGCACCAGCATGACCGGCTATCAGGAGGGGCTTACCGACCCGTCCTTTTACGGGCAGATTCTGGTGCTTACCTATCCGCTCGTGGGCAACGTAGGGTTTAACAATTACGACTATGAGTCAAACAGGATTTCCGTCAAGGGACTCGTCATAAAAGAACTGTGCGACGTGCCTAGCAACTGGGCGAAACGCGGCAGTCTGGACGAGTTCATGAAAAAATACGGCATAGCGGGTCTGCAAGGCGTGGATACCAGGGCGCTTACCCTCAAAATAAGGGAGGAAAGCGTCATGCGCGGCATGATTTGCCTTGACGAGCCGACGGAAGAGCAGCTGGAACAGCTCAGGTCATATAAAATAGAAAAGCCTATTTATAAAGTCACCATTAAAGAAAAGATGGTGCTCGACGGCGAAAAGGGCGGCAAAAAAATCGCCGTGATGGATTTCGGCATCAAAGAAAACATGGTGCGCGAACTTCACGGCCGAGGGCACACGATGACGCTGTATCCGGCGTGGACTACCGCGGAAGAAATTCTGGCGGACAAGCCCGACGGCATATTGCTTTCAAACGGCCCCGGCGACCCGAAAGACAACCCGGACATTATAGCCAACATCAAAAAACTCATAGGCAAAAAACCGATTATGGGCATATGCATGGGGCACCAGCTGCTGGCTCTTGCCAACGGCATGGACAGTTACAAACTGAAATACGGCCACAGGGGCGCCAACCAGCCGGTAAAAGACCTGGAAACGGGCAGGGTTTATATTTCCAGCCAGAACCACGGCTACGTCATACGCGAGCCGGAGGCGGGCAGCGGCATAGAAGTTACTTTCCGCAACGTCAACGACGGCACTATTGAGGGGTTGTCATACAAAGACCATCCGAGTTTTTCGGTGCAGTTCCACCCGGAAGCATGTCCGGGGCCTATGGACACGCAGTTTTTGTTCGATAAATTCGAAAGAATGATGGAGGGCAAGACAAATGCCAAGAAATAAAAATATCAAAAAAGTTTTGCTTATAGGCAGCGGCCCTATCGTCATAGGACAGGCGGCGGAGTTCGACTACGCCGGAACGCAGGCGCTCACGACCCTTAAAAAAGAGGGGCTTGAAGTAGTGCTTGTCAACAGCAACCCCGCCACAATCATGACCGACAGCGAAATGGCGGACAGAGTATATCTCGAACCGCTCAGCGTCGACGTGCTCAAAAAAATCATCGAAACGGAAAAGCCCGACAGCATACTGCCTACGCTTGGCGGACAGACGGGTCTTAACCTTGCCATGGAACTTGCCGAAAGCGGTTTTCTGGAAGAAAAAAACGTGCGTCTTCTCGGCACAAACACCCTCGCCATTAAAAAGGCGGAGGACAGGGAAGCCTTCAAGGAAACAATGGAAAAAATCGGCGAGCCGATTGTGCAGGGCGACATAGTCAACCATGTCGACCAGGCGCTGGCTTTCGCCGAACAGATAGGATATCCGGTAATAGTGCGGCCGGCGTATACGCTGGGCGGCACGGGCGGCGGCATAGCCGACACCCCGGAACAGCTGGCGGAGATATGCGAAGGCGGCCTTAACGCTTCCAGGGTGCACCAGTGCCTTATCGAAAAATGCATCAGCGGCTGGAAAGAAATAGAGTTCGAGGCCATGCGCGACAGCGCCGGAAACTGCATTACCATCTGCAACATGGAAAATGTCGACCCCGTCGGCATACATACGGGCGACAGCATAGTCGTCGCCCCGGTGCAGACGCTCAGGGACAAAGAAACGCAGATGCTGCGTTCCGCCAGCCTGAAAATAATCAACGAACTCGGCATTGAGGGCGGCTGCAACGTGCAGTTCGCGCTGCATCCCGACAATATGTCTTACGCCGTCATAGAAGTCAACCCGCGCGTAAGCCGTTCAAGCGCGCTTGCGTCCAAAGCCACGGGTTATCCTATCGCGCGCGTCGCCACGCTGGTGTCCATAGGCTACACGCTTGACGAAATCAAAAACGAGGTTACCGGCAGCACTTACGCCTCTTTCGAGCCGGCTCTGGACTATATAATCTGCAAATTCCCGCGCTGGCCTTTCGATAAATTCGTCTCCGCCGACAGGAAACTCGGCACCAAGATGAAAGCGACGGGCGAGGTAATGTCGATAGGCGACAGTTTCGAAGCGGCGTTTCTCAAATCGCTGCGCTCGCTGGAACTCAACGTGTATTCCAGCGAAGTGGGATTTTTCAGCGAAATGACCAAAAAAGAACTGTACGACAGACTCCGCGTGCAGGACGACAGACGTATATTCTGCGTGCTGGCGGCGCTCAGGGCGGGCATATCGGCGCAGGAAATATACGATATTACCAAAATAGACATATGGTTTCTGAAAAAGTTCGAAGTTATTCTGGAACACGAAAAGAAAATAAAGAGCGCCAAACTCTCCTGCCTTGACAGGGATTATATGCTCAAAATCAAAAAACTCGGTTTCGCCGACAGGGCGATTGCCGAGTGGTGCGGCGTCAGCGAAAAAGAAATCAGAAAACTGCGGGAAGACATGGGCGTCAGACCGGTGTTCAACATGGTTGACACTTGCGCGGGCGAGTTTCAGGCTTACAGCGACTATTATTATTCGACATACCAGACGCATGACGAAGTGCGCAAGACGGACAGAAAAACCATCGTCGTGCTGGGCAGCGGACCTATCCGCATAGGGCAGGGCATTGAGTTCGACTATTGCTCGGTGCATTGCGTGTGGGCGCTCAAAAAACTCGGTTACGACGCCGTAATCATAAACAACAACCCGGAAACCGTCAGCACCGACTTCGATACGGCGGACAGGCTTTATTTCGAGCCGCTGACCAACGAGGACGTGCTCAACATTCTGGAAAAAGAAAAGCCGGAGGGCGTGTTCGTGCAGTTCGGCGGGCAGACGGCAATCAAACTCGCCAAAACGGTGCACGAAAACGGGTACAAAATTCTCGGTACGTCTTTCGACGACATAAACAACGCCGAAGACAGGGAGATGTTTGACGAACTGCTTTCCACGCTCGACCTCGCGCGTCCTAAGGGCAAAACGGTGTTTACCGAAGCGCAGGCGCTTGAAGCGGCGGAAGAACTGACGTATCCGGTGCTGGTGCGTCCGAGTTACGTTCTGGGCGGCCAGGGCATGGAAATATGCTACAACGCGGACGATATTAAAAAGTATATGTCCATAATAAACCTCAGCACGCAGGAACACCCGATTCTCGTTGACAAATACGTTATGGGCAAGGAGCTGGAAGTCGACGCCATATGCGACGGAAAAAACATTCTTATTCCGGGCATTATGGAGCATATCGAGCGCACGGGCATTCACAGCGGCGACAGTATAGCGGTGTATCCCGCCACGCTGGAAGAGGACGTCAAGCGCAAGATAATCGAAACGACGGAAAAACTCGCTTTCGGCACAAAGACTATAGGTCTCATAAACATACAGTATATTCTCAAAGACAAAGAACTGTTTATCATAGAGGTCAACCCGCGTTCGTCTAGAACGGTGCCTTATATCAGCAAAGTCACCGGGCTGCCGATGGTGCAGCTGGCGGTCAGATGCAGTCTGGGCGAAGATTTGGCCTCCATGGGATACGGCACGGGGCTGCATAAAGAATCAAGTTATTACGCGGTTAAAGTGCCTGTGTTCTCCAACGAGAAGATTCCTGACCTTGAAATTTCACTGTCTCCTGAAATGAAATCGACGGGCGAAGTGCTGGGGCTTTCAAAGAGTTTTCCGGAGGCTCTGCTCAAAGGACTTCTGGCCAGCGGCATAAGGCTCAAAGACGGCGGCGCGGTGCTTATTTCCGTGTCGGATATCTATAAACAGGAAATAATTCCTACGGCGCAGGCTTTTTCCGACCTGGGCTACGAACTGTACGCCACCGGCGGCACGGCGCATGTGCTCAACTCCAACTTCATCCCGACCAACGTGGTGGGCAAACTTAAAGACGCCGAGCCTAACATCGAGTCGCTGTTCGCTTCGGGCAAAGTGTGCCTGGTCATCAATACGCCTACGAGAGGGCACGACAGCACAAGAGACGGTTTCAGGATAAGGCGCATGGCGATAGAACACGGCATAACCTGCCTCACCGCCCCTGATACAGCGAGCGCTCTCGCCAGGGCGCTCAAACTGCGCAAGAAAGACAAAGACCTCACGCTGGTTTGTCTGGGAGACATAAAAAATGACTGACGCTTTGTTTGAAATTCTTTCCAACGTCCGCGTCGCGGACGGTATATACGAAATGACGCTCAAAACCGACAAACTGCCCCCGATAAAAGCGGGGCAGTTCGCCAACGTCAGGGTTCCTGACAGGGGCGAACTTACGCTCAGGCGGCCTTTCGGCATATATTCGGTGGATAAAAGTCAAAACAGCATCAAAATCGGTTACGCCGTCAAAGGCGAGGGCACCAAAGCTATGGCGTCGCTTGAAAGCGGCAGACGCGTTCAGGTTCTGCTTCCGCTGGGCAACGGTTTTCCTTCGGTACCGAAAAATAAGCGCATATTGCTTGTGGGCGGCGGCGTGGGCGTGCTTCCGCTTCTGTCGGTGGCTGAAACCGCGGAAAACCCTGTGTGCGCCTGCGTCGGGTTCAGAAGCGCGAAATTCGCCTGCAAAACGGATGAAATGGCGGCGCTTGCCCAAAAGTGCGTCGTCGCCACCGACGACGGTACTCTCGGCGAAAAAGGTTATGTGGCGGACGTCGCCGAAAAACACATGGATGAATTCCGTCCCGACGTTATTTTCGCCTGCGGCCCCGAAATCATGATGAAAAGCCTCAAAAGGTTTTCTTCGCTGCCTATATACGTCAGCCTGGAACAGCGCATGGGCTGCGGCATGGGCGCCTGTCTGGTGTGCAGCCGCAAAATAAAGAGCAAGGACGGTGAGCATTATCTCAGGGTGTGCGCCGACGGTCCGGTGTTCGCTTTCGACGAGGTGTATTATGATTAACATGAAAGTCAGCGTGGCGGGCGTCGAATTCAAAAATCCCGTCATTGCCGCGAGCGGTACTTTCGGCTTCGGCAAGGAGTTCGCCTCGCTTTACGACCTGAGCGTTCTGGGCGGGATATCGCTCAAAGGGCTGACGGTGGAGCGCCGTGAAGGCAACGCGCCGCCGAGAATAGCCGAAACGCCTTCGGGCATGCTCAACAGCGTGGGGCTGCAAAACCCGGGCGCCGAGTATTTTGTCAGGCACGACCTGCCCGAACTCAGGAAATACGACACGAAACTCATCGCTAATATAAACGGCAACACGGCGGAAGACTATTGCAGGGTGGCTGAAATAATGTCCGCCGCCGACGTGGATATGCTCGAACTCAACATTTCCTGTCCCAATGTCAAATGCGGCGGCATGGCGTTCGGCGTAAAACCGGAAAGTGTGCTGGCGATAACCAAAACCGTCAAACCGTATTGCCGCAAGCCGCTTATAGTCAAACTCAGCCCCAATGTCGCCGACATAACCGAAAACGCGCGCGCCGCCGAAGAAGGCGGGGCCGACGCCATCGCTCTCATAAACACGGTGTCGGGCATGGCGGTTGACGCTTATTCCATGCGGCCGGTTCTCGCCAACGTAAAGGGCGGGCTCAGCGGCCCCGCGGTTAAGCCCATCGCGCTCAGAATGGTGTACGACTGCCACAATGCGGTCAGAATCCCGATTATAGGCATGGGCGGCATAACCAGCGGAACCGACGTGGCGGAGTTTATGCTTTGCGGCGCTTCGGCGGTGCAGGTGGGCGCCGCCAACATAATGAACCCGATGGCTATGCCGGAGATAATAAGCCGGCTGGCAAATTATTTGACAGAAACGGGAATTGATGATATAAACAGTTTAGTCGGCGCTCTTAAAGTTTAAGCCGGCCAAAGAGGACGTATATGAGAAAAAATCTGGAAAATATACTTATGGCTTTGTTTGTCGCGGTGTTTATAATTGCCGCTCTGGGCTTTATTCTGCAAATCACCGTAATGGCGACCGTCGCGCTGTGCGTGCTCACCGCGGTGGTAGGGTTTCTCGCGGGGTTGCAGGTGTTTGACTTTCTGTCCGCCGACACCGTGGGCGAAGGCGCCGATGTCAAAAGAAACAGAATACTGCTTTTGCAGACGATAGTGGCGGTTGTCATTTTTCTGGCGCTGCTCGCCGCGACGATTTTCCAACTGTGCGGCAAATTGTTCTGAACCAAAACAAAACGACGGCGTTCCGCCGTCTTTTTTTTTGTCCGAAATTTTCGCAAAATAAATTAAGTAAAGTTAACTTTTTTGTTGACAGAGCCGCAAGCGTATGGTATATTGTCATTAAAGTTAAGCATATTTAACTATTGAGGATACCAAACGTGAGTACATTTGAAAAAATTTTAGGTCAGCACTGCGGTCTGGCGATGGTGGGCATAAAGGCGGCGAATCTTGTCTGCCTGAAACATAAGGATTTTGCGGACATACACGGGGAGATATGCCTCCTCGGCGAAGCGCTTTCACCCGCGGGGATAGTCCTCAGGGTGCTGGACGACAACGGCAACCGGATTCTGCTGCTTGTCTACCGTGAAAAGGCGCTGGAACAACGCCTCCGCGAACCCGACGCCCGCCGTCTGCTGACGCGGTTCGGCTATCCCGACGGCGTTGGCGTGGACGCGCTGATTGACAGGCTTTCCGGCGGATTCAGGAAGGGCGGCGGTTTTCCGCACGAGATAGGAATTTTTCTGGGTTACCCTGCGGAAGATGTCATCGGTTTTATACGGAATCCCGACGGCTGCAAAATGTGCGGCGCGTGGAAAGTTTACGGCGACGTGAACAAAGCGAAGGAGACCTTTGCCAGATACGAGAAATGTTCGGCGGCGATAAAACGGCGCATGGACAGGGGCGACGATTTAAAGACTATATTCGCCAAGGCGATATAATACAAGGAGAAGTTTTTATGAAGGCATTGATTGTGTATTGGAGCGGAACCGGCAACACCAAAGGCATGGCGGAAGCCATAGCCGACGGCGTAAAAGCCGAAGGCTGGGAGGCGGACGTGTTTTCCGTTTCCGCTTTCGGCGGCGGGTTTGACGGCTATGACAAAATTTTTCTGGGCTGCCCGGCAATGGGCGGCGAGGAACTCGAAGAAAGCGAGTTTCTGCCGTTTTACGAAAAGAGCAAGGCGGCTCTCTCCGGCAGACAGGTCGGGCTTTTCGGTTCGTACGGTTGGGGCGACGGCGAGTGGATGAGAAACTGGGAAAAAGACCTTGCCGGCACGGGCGCTTCGCTCATCGGCGGAAAAGGTTTTATCTGTCAGGAAAGTCAGGACGGCATATACGCCGCCTGCGTGGATTACGCTAAAAAATCAATCTCCTGATTGCCAAATAAACGCGAAAAGGCGGAAGCACGCTTCCGCCTTTTCGCGTTGTCGTTCAAAAATCGTTTTTTTTGCAAAACGAAGCGAGACATCGCAGCGTGTCGTCGCTGAGTATGTGCTCTATTTTGCAGCATTCCTCCTCGGCGTTTTCTTCCGTGGCGCCTATGCCCAGCAGAAAACGTTTGATGAGATTGTGTTTGCCCAGCGTCGACGACGCTATTTCCCGCCCTTTTGAGGTAAGGGAAATTTTGCCGTAAGCGGCTTTGACTACAAGCCCTTTGGCGGCGAGTTCCGTCATCGCCATGCTTACCGCCGCTTTGGAAATGCCCAGCGCCGAGGCTATGTCCACCGATTTGGCAAGACCGTCCCGTTCGCACATGAGTATCGCTTCAAGATAATCTTCGTTGGATTTTGTTATTGGCATGGTTATTTTTCCTTCCGCAACAGTTCGGTGTGTTCGTCGGGGTTTACCAGACATGTTTTGTAAGAAAGCAGGTTGACAAATCCCGGGTGGCTTTTGTTGGGTTTTTTGACGTATTTTTTCGGCGTGTAGAATACCGGCACTTTTGACGACTCAGACGATTCCGAATAGTGTGCCGTTATTTCCGCCGCCGTTTGCAGCACGGCGTCCGGGATATCCGCTCCGTCGGGGTTTATGATAATCGTGTGGCACGACGTCACGTCCTGCGCGTGCAGCCACATGTCGCCGCCTTTTGCCGTTTCGAAAGTCAGTTTGTCGTTTTGCAGATTGTTTTTGCCGACAAGTATCGTCCAGCCGTCTTTGACGTAGGTCAGCGGCCGTGATTTTGAAACTCTCGGTTTTTGCTTTTTGTTTTGTTTTTTATCTTTGCCGTCGCTTTTTTTCATAAGCCGCGCGGCGATGAGTTCCGCCGTTATATCGTCTATGTCGTTGGCGTCCAGCGGGCTTTTGAGTGACTGCGCTATTGATTTGAGATACACAAGCTGGCTTTTGTTTTCTTCAAGCAGTTGGGTTGTGTATTCTATCGTCTTTTTTTGTTTGGCGTATTTTTTAAAATATTTCTGCGCGTTCTGCTGCGGCGTGAGCAGGGGGTCGAGCGGTATTTCGGCGGTTTTTCCGTCATAATAGTTTTCCGTCGTCAGGCGCCCGTCGCCTTTTTTTATTTTGTAGAGCGACGATAAAATCAGTTCGCCGTAAATCCTGTTTTTTTCGTTGTCTTTGGCGGCAAGCAGGTCCTGCGTTTGCAGCGCCGTCTTTTTTTCTATGCGGTGAATGGCGTTTTTCACCACGTTGGCTATGGCTTTGGTTTTTTCGTTATGCCGCTGGAACTTGTCTTTTTCGGCGAAATATCTGTCATACGCCTCGTTAAGCGTGTCGAAATAAATTCTGCCGCCGGCAAGCGTGCGGTAATCCACGGCCGTCACGTCGAGCGGCGTGCCGTCTTCATCTGTAACCATGGTCGGACGCGGGGTTTTCAGTTTCTCGGCGAAAAGGGCAAATCTGTCAGCGACCTCCTCGGGACGCGCGCTGTCTCCCACGATTTCGTCCAGCGTCTGGTACGCCACGCCCATCAGTTTGTTTTTAAGCACTTCTTTGGGCTGTGAATCGGGATTGGCGCGCAGCACCCGGATTATCGCTTCCCTGTCGTCGGGGCGTATTTTGTCCTGTGTCAGAAACTCGAATCTCTGCCCGATTACGGTGGGGCGGCCGGCCAGCGACGTCATGGGGATTCTCTTCATGCAGTCGAGAATTCTGCCGCCGCCGTCGGTTAGAAACACGTTGGCGCTTTTGCCGACGACTTCGCATATAAGCCGCTTTTGCTCGCTGTCGCCCAGTTCGTTGCCCGACGTCACGTCGATAATGATTACGCGCTCGAAAGGCTGCTGGCTCACGCCGGTAACTACGCCGCCCATAAGGTGTTTGCGCAGCACCATGCAGAAAGCCGGCGCGGTGAGCGGGCTGGGTTTGCTTTCATCGGTCAGGTGCGCGCGCGGAAGCGAACTCGAAGCCGAAACCAGGAGTCTGTAATTTTTGCCGTTA
The DNA here is from genome assembly GCA_904419725.1 of Candidatus Heteroclostridium caecigallinarum. Taxonomy (GTDB): domain Bacteria; phylum Bacillota; class Clostridia; order Christensenellales; family CAG-314; genus Heteroclostridium; species Heteroclostridium caecigallinarum. The sequence goes on from CAJFSP010000007.1 coordinate 19,596, forward strand.
AAGACGTTCAGGTCGATTTCGTCTTTTTCAGGCTGCGTTATTTTGTTTATTTTTCCGCCCACAAGGCGCTGTCTGAGTTCATCGGCGATGACCGACAGATTAAGCGCGTCAAACGGCATATAAATACCTCACGGCAAGATTTTAACCTATTTCGCGTTATTTTTCAACTTAAATTGATAGGTCAAAAAGTTTGCTAAAATCGCGTTTGTGTGATATTATTTACAATACTGAATAATGGCGCAGAGTGTATGTCAGAGACCGCCGCGCCCAAAGAAGCAAAGAATATGGAGAACTATTTGGAGGATTTCTATGAAGTACAAAGTAGAAAATAAAAAGGGACAGGTTTTAATCAGTTTTTCGATTGACGCCAAAGAGTGGGAAGCCGCCGTTGAAAGCGTCTATCAGAAAACAAAGGGCAAATACAGCCATGTGGGCTTCCGCAAGGGGCACGTGCCGCGCAAAGTGCTGGAAAACACTTACGGCAAAGGCTTCTTCTATGAGGACGCCTTCAACGAGGCCTTCCCTAAATACTATTATGAAGTCCTCGATAAAGAGAGTGAGATTTACCCTGTCGACAGACCTGACGTGGACGTCAAATCCATCGACGATAAAGGCGTGAAATTCACCGCTCTCGTCACCGTCAAACCCGAAGTGACGCTGGGCGAATATAAAGGTCTTAAAGTGGAAAAACACGTCGACGAAGTCACCGACCAGGCGGTGGAAGCCGAACTCGCGCTTATGGCGGATAAAAACGCGCGCATGGTGGTGGTAAGCGACAGAGCCGTGCAGAACGGCGACGAAGTCGTCATCGATTATTCCGGCAGCGTGGACGGCGTCAAATTTGACGGCGGCACGGCGGAAAAGCAGACGCTGGTCATCGGCAGCGGCAGGTTTATTCCGGGGTTCGAGGAACAAATTGTGGGCATGAACACCGGCGACGAAAAAGACATTACCGTCAAATTCCCTGAGGATTACCACGCGGAAAATCTCAAAGGCAAAGACGCGGTTTTCGCCGTAAAACTGCATGAAATCAAGTATAAACAACTGCCTGTCATGGACGACGAGTTCGCCAAAGACGTCAGCGAATTCGACACGCTCGACCAGCTCAAAGCCGACATCAGGCAAAAATTGGAAAAGGAAAACGCTGACAGGGCTGAAATCCGTTTTGAAAACCAGCTTATCGACAAAGCGACGGAAAACGCTTCGGTGGAAATTCCGCAGTGCATGATAGAAAGCCAGATTGACTCTTACATTCAGGAGTTCGAGTACACGCTGTCCTATCAGGGAATAAAACTCGCCGATTATGTTAAATATACTAACAGCAGCATAGACGATTTGCGCAAGGTATATAAAGAAAGGGCGGAAAAGACCGTCAAGACCAGACTGGTAATGGAAGCCATCGTCAAAGCGGAAAACATCACCGCCGACGAAGAATCGGTTGAGGCGCGCATCGCGGAACTCGCCGGTCAGATGGGCAAAACCGTCGAAGAAGTCAAGAAAAACATGCACCCGTCGGAAACCGACTATATCAAAAACGAAGTCATTTCCAAAAACGTGGTGGAATTCCTCAAAAAAGCCAACAACGGCTGATAAACTTAAATTTATCCCGATAAAACGGCTTGTTTATTCGTATATATAACAGGGGGTAAAAAATGAGTCTTATACCTATGGTAATAGAGCAGACGGGCAGAGGCGAAAGGTCGTACGACATATATTCCCGCTTGCTTGAAGACAGAATAGTCTTTCTCACGGGCGAAGTCAACGACGTTTCAGCGAACATCGTCGTCGCCCAGCTTATATATCTCGAAGGCAAAGACCCGAACAAAGACATCAGTCTTTACATCAACAGCCCGGGCGGCAGCGTTTCGGCGGGATTCGCCATTTACGACACGATGAACTATATCAAGTGCGACGTGTCTACTATATGCATCGGCATGGCGGCGAGCATGGGAGCCTTTCTGCTTTCAAGCGGCGCGCAGGGCAAGCGTTACGCGCTGCCTAACGCCGAGATTATGATTCATCAGCCTCTGGGCGGCGCGCAGGGTCAGGCGAGCGATATCGCGATTCAGGCGGAACAGATACTCAAAATCAAACAGAAAATCAATTCCATCCTCGCCAAAAACTGCCATCAGCCGCTTGACAAAATCTCCAAGGACGTCGACAGGGATTACTACATGTCGGCGGCGGAAGCCAGGGAGTACGGGCTTGTGGATCAGATTTTTTATGAAAGAAAATAATTTCCGGAGATTGTATGGACGATAAAAAAGAAATGCGCTGTTCGTTTTGCGGCAAGGACATTTCCCAGGTGGAAAAACTCATCGTGGGTCCATGCGGCAATTATATCTGCAACGAGTGCATAGAGCATTGCGTCGATATTCTGGACAGCGAAGAACAGGCCGTGGCGGCGGAAGAAATCAAACTGCCGACGCCGGCGGAAATAAACAAAAAACTCGACGAATACGTCGTCGGGCAGGAAAAGGCGAAAAAAATTCTGTCGGTTGCCGTCTATAACCATTACAAACGCATCAACGCCAAACTCAAAGGCGGCAAAAACGACGAAGTGGAACTTGAAAAGTCCAATATCCTTATGCTGGGGCCTACCGGTTCCGGCAAAACCCTGCTGGCGAAAACACTGGCGAGATTTCTCAACGTGCCTTTCGCGATAGCCGACGCCACCACGCTCACCGAAGCGGGCTATGTCGGCGACGATGTCGAAAACGTGCTGCTCAAACTCATCCAGAACGCCGATTACGACATCGAAAGAGCGGAAAGGGGCATTATTTATATTGACGAAGTGGACAAAATCGCCTCCAAGGGCGAAAATATGTCCATCACGAGAGACGTATCGGGCGAAGGCGTGCAACAGGCTCTGCTCAAAATAATCGAGGGCACCGTGGCGTCGGTGCCGCCGCAGGGCGGGAGAAAGCACCCGCAGCAGGAATGCCTGCAAATAGATACGTCCAACATACTGTTTATATGCGGCGGCGCATTCATAGGGCTTGATAAAGTCGTTGAACAGCGTATTGATTCCCGCTCGCTGGGTTTCGGCGGCAAAGTCAAGGACAAAGACGAAGTCGACGCGGCGGAACTTGTGGAACAGATTCAGCCTCAGGACCTTATAAAATACGGGCTTATCCCGGAGTTTGTCGGCAGGGTGCCGATTGTGGTGGGGCTGAAACCGCTTGATGAGGAAGCGCTTGTGCGCATACTCGTCGAGCCGAAAAATTCTTTGGTCAAACAGTATCAGAAACTTTTGAAAATGGACAATATCGACCTTGAATTCGAGAAAGACGCTCTTGTCGCCGTCGCCAGAAAGACGATGGAACGCAAAACCGGCGCCAGGGGGCTCAGGTCGATACTCGAAAGCGTGATGCTTGATTTTATGTATGACGCTCCGAGCGACGGCAGCATCAGAAAAATCGTCATCGGCAAGGATTGCATCGACAGCAACCGCAAACCGCTCATCATAAGAGACGACAGCGCGCAGAAATCAGCCTGAAACAAACGCCGAATTTTTCGGCGTTTTATTTTTGAAAACGCTTCGTTGCGGACAGGCGCTTTTTCTGTTACAATATTACCGAGGTGATAAATTTGGAAGAAATCCGACAAAACAAAGTTTTACCCATGATTGCGCTCCGCGGCGTGGTTATGTTCCCCGGGGTTACGGAAACGATAGATATAGGCAGACCGGCGTCGCTGGCGGCGCTGGATTACGCGGCGGAAAACAACACCCGGCTGTTTATGGCGGCGCAGAAAGACTCGCAGGTCGCCGTGCCCGTCAAAGAAGATATTTACGACGTCGGCTGCGTCGTGCAAATAAAACAGCTGCTGCGGCTGCCGAACAATCTGGCGAGAGTTGTCGTCAGGGGCTTGTCCGCCGCCAGGATAACCGAATACTGCAACACCGCCAAATTTTTTCAGGCGGAAGTGGAGGAAATCCCGTATATAAACGCCGATTCCGTCGAGACAGAAGTGCTTGTGCGCAAAGTCATGGATTACGCTAAAAAACACATGCTCATTTCAGGCAAAAGCGTGGCGGAACGTCTGCCGGAGTTTAACGGCGACGCCAACGTTTTCGCTTCCAGGCTGGCTTTGCAGTTCGCTTTGGGCGACACCCAAAAACAGCGCCTGCTTGAAGAAACCGACACCGAAAAGCGCCTTCTCGAACTTTGCTCGCTGCTTGCCCACGAAACGGAACTGGCTAAAATAGACAAGGTCATTTCGCAAAAGGTGAAAGACCGCATAGACAAAAACCAGAAGGAATATTATCTGCGCGAGCAGATGCGCGCCATCAGCGACGAACTCGGCGAAAACGAAGACGAATACGCCGTTTATAAGGAAAAAATCAAAAACAGCGGCATGCCGGAAGAGGTTGCCAAAAAGGCGGAGGAAGAACTCGGCCGCCTCATGAAAATGGGCTCCGGCACGCCTGACGCCAACGTGTCCAGAAGTTACATCGACTGGCTTTGCGCGCTCAAATGGTCGGTTTACACCCAAGACAACAAAGACATGAAAAAGGCGAGGGAGATTCTCGACGCCGACCATTTCGGCATGGAAAAAATCAAACAGCGCATTCTGGAATATCTCGCCGTGATGAACCTTTCGCAAAAAAACAAAGCGCCTATTCTCTGCTTTGTGGGGCCTCCGGGCGTTGGCAAAACCTCAATAGTCAAATCCATAGCGAGGGCTCTGGACAGAAAGTATGTTCGCATGAGCCTCGGCGGCCTCAGGGACGAAGCCGAACTCAGGGGACACAGGCGCACATATGTCGGCGCGATTCCTGGCAAGATAATTTATCTGCTGAGACAGGCGGGCAGCATGAACCCGGTGTTTCTGTTTGACGAGATAGACAAAATGGCAAGCGATTTCAGGGGCGACCCGACAAGCGCCATGCTGGAAGTTCTCGACCCGGAACAGAACAACGCTTTTGTCGACCACTATATGGAAGTGCCCGTCGATTTGTCAAAGGTGCTGTTCGTCGCGACAGCCAACACGATGGAAGATATCCCCGCGCCGCTTTTGGACAGAATGGAAGTCATCGAACTGTCGGGGTATACCGAAGAAGAAAAACTGCAAATCGCCAAGAGATTCCTGGTGCCGAAACAAAAGGAACTAAGCGGTCTGGGGGCTGATTCTCTCACCATTTCCGACGACGCGATAAGGGACATTATTTCGCATTACACCCGTGAGTCGGGCGTGAGAAATCTCGAAAGGGAAATAGCCGCCGTGTGCCGCAAATCGGCGTTGGAAATTCTGGAAAACGACGTTTCCGCCGTGGACGTAAGGGACGAAAACATCGAAAAATATCTCGGTGTGTTCAAGTTTCGCGACGACGTTTTGTCAAAAAAGGACCAGGTCGGTTCGGCAACGGGTCTGGCGTGGACGCCTGTCGGCGGCACCACGCTGACAATAGACGTCACGCTGTTCAAGGGCAAAGGCGAAATTCTGCTGACGGGTCAGCTGGGCGACGTCATGAAAGAATCGGCGCGCACGGCAATAAGCCTGGTGCGTTCGCTAGCGCCTAAATACGGCATAAGGCCTGACGTGTTCGACAAAACGGATATCCACATTCATGTGCCGGAAGGCGCTATACCGAAAGACGGTCCGAGCGCCGGCATAACCATGGCGACGGCTATTCTTTCGGCGTTCACCAAAAAACCGGTTTCCGGCAAAGTGGCGATGACGGGTGAAATCACTTTGCGCGGCAAGGTGCTGCCTATCGGCGGGCTTAAAGAAAAAACGCTTGCCGCGTATCGCATGGGCATCAGAAAAATCATAATACCTAAAGAAAATATAAAAGACATGGAAGAAGTGCCCGCCGATGTACGGGAAAAACTCGACATAGTCCCGGCGGAGGAAATTTCCACCGTGTTTGAGAATTCGCTTGTCAATTTGTGAGGCAAGCGACGAATTCGCTTGTCAATTTGTGAGGCAAGCGACGAATTCGCTTGTCAATTTGTGAGGCAAGCGACGAATTCGCTTGTCAATTTGTGAGGCAAGCGACCATGCCGCCGCTTGCGGCGGAATACGGAGAAGCGCGATGATTATAAAAAAAGCCTCGTTCATAACGTCGGCGGCAGGCGCCAAAGACATGATTGTGTCGGAGTTGCCGCAGGTGGCGGTGGTGGGCAAGTCAAACGTCGGCAAAAGCAGTTTTATAAATTATCTGGCAAACGACGGCAAACTCGCACGCACGTCCAAAGAGCCGGGGCGCACAAGGCTTATAAACTATTTTCTGTTCAACGAGGATTTTATTCTCACCGACCTGCCGGGCTACGGCTTTGCCAGGGTTTCGAGAGAAGAAAAGAAAAAGTGGGCGGCCACCATCGAGGATTATCTGGACAACGAAGACAATCTCAGGCTGGTGTGCTTTCTGGTGGACATACGCCACGACCCGACGGAAGACGACAAAATCATGTATAACTACTTGTTTAAGCGGGCGGTGCCGTTCATAATCGTAGCCACCAAGAGCGACAAGATAGCCAAAAGCAAGGTCAAAAACCAACTGCGGCACCTGGCGTCCGTGCTCAAAGTGGGCATGGACAATATATTGCCTGTATCGTCGCAAAACAAGACCGGCAAGGAAGAAGTGCTGGAAAAAATAGAAAAAATCGTCTTTCACGTGGCGGAAGAATAATCACAAAAAAACAGGGGACGACATATAATAAAATCGGGCCGTGACAATTCACGGCCTTTTTTATGCACAAACGGACAGACGCAAACATACAAATAATTGTAAACATTCGGAGGTGAATTATGTCGTTTTCCAATATAGACAATTGTTCAAACGCCTGTGACAAAGTTTGTATCCAGGCGAAAAAGGTGTTCGACGCCTGCCTCAAACAGATGACGCAGGAGGGCGTAACCCTTGTACTTACCGATATGACGCCGCCAAACCCGACGTCGCCGCTTACTTTTGTCAGCGGCAAAAGCCTTTCCAGCGTCGGGACGGTCACAAATCTCGTGGTGGACCGTCTGCCCGACAAACAGAAATACGGCAGGGTGCAGTGCGACGTTACAATACCTGTGGAACTGGCTTTCGTTGACGCCAACAACGCCGAGGGCACCGGCAGGGGCAACCTGACAGTGCATGAAGACGTGGTCATGGCGCTGCCTGACCCGTCCATCGTACCGTATGAAGTGGAAGCGGTGGTCAGCACCGTGTGTCCCGACGGGTTTTATCTCGGCACGGCGTCGGACGCGGCGGGGCAGACGTTCAGTTTTTCCGTCGTGGCGTGCATATCCATCATACTCAAAATCGTCATGAAGGTGGACCTCATCGTGCCGACATACGGATACGCCGTCATTCCGCCTTGCCAGGAATTCACGCAGGAAGTGTGCGAAGGCTTTTTCGAACTGCCGCTGTTCCCGGGCAACGGCTGAAAACACAGTTGAAATCCCGCGCGGCGGCGTAACACTTGCGCCGCCGTCTTCATAGGATACACCATGCATGGAGATACCCGATGAAGTACAAAAAATGCGCGAGATGCGGACTTAATTACGTCACGGAAGACATGGAACTGTGCGACATCTGCCGCAGGGAAATAAGGGGAGAAAAGGATCCGTTTGACGATATTTCATACGACGTCTGCCCTTTTTGCGAAAAAAACTTTTTGTTCGGCGGCGAAGAGATGTGCGCCTCGTGCCGCGCCAGACGAATGAAAAAGCGCGAATACGACTGAATCAGTACAGAGTGCCCCGTTCCGCCTCGCGGAACGGGGTATTTATCGGGCAGCGGTGTTTGTTTTGCAAAATTCACGGTTTTGTGGTAATGTATTGTCATGAAAATTTTTGCCATAAGCGACCTGCACCTTTCATCGGCGCAGCCAAAACCGATGGATATTTTCGGCGACGGCTGGACGGATTATTGGAGCAGCATAGAAACCGACTGGAAAGAAAAAGTGTCCGATGACGACATTGTGCTGATTCCCGGCGACATAAGCTGGGCGATGCGGCTTTCCGACGCCTTGCCCGACCTGCGCCTTATCGGCGCAATGAAAGGCAGAAAAATACTGCTCAGGGGCAACCACGATTATTGGTGGAACACCATCGGCAAAGTGAGAGACGCTCTGCCCGAAGGCACTTACGCCATCCAGAACGACTGCGTGCGTTTCGGCGATTTTCTGTTTTGCGGCAGCAGGGGCTGGACGTGCCCCGATAAAGGCGAACTCGAACCCGAAGACAAAAAGATTTATCTCCGCGAAGCCGAGCGGCTAAGGCTTTCGTTCGAGTGTATGTCGAAAATGCGGAAGGAAGGGGACAAAGTCGTTTGCCTGATGCATTTTCCGCCGTTTAACGTCAGGCGCGAAGACAGCGAATACACAAAACTCATCATAAAATACGACATCGACTGCGTCGTTTACGGTCATTTGCACGGCAGGGATTGCCGCGCCGACCTTTATGTCAACAAATTCGGCGTGGATTTTTACCTTACTTCCACCGATTTGGCAGGACACAAACTGACACGAATATTCTGACTTTCCGTCCGCTCGTCTGGACGGATTTTTTTTTGCCCGGATTTCTTTTGTTTTTCCTGATATTTGTAAGCGTTTGGTAAATCTTTTTCAAAACAGCAAACGTTTGTTCGAAAAGTTTCTCGCTGTTTTGGTCAGCGGTGGAAAAAAAGACCCAAAAAAAAGATAAAAGTGGAGAAAAATGGTTGAAAGTGGTCAACTGCTATGCTATAATCTTCGTGTACCAAGAGGAGGAGCCATGTTTGTAGGCGAGTATCGACATCAACTTGATGCCAAAAACAGGTTGAGAGTACCTGCCAAACTGAAAAGCGAACTGGGTGACAAATTCGTTGTCACCAAGGGTTCCAACGGCTGCCTCTTTGTTTTCAACTCCAAGATGATGGAAAACATCTATTCCAAACTGCAAAACGTGCCGATTTCCGACATCGAGGCGCAAAAATCCATCAGGATGCTGTTTTCGGCGGCGTGCGAAGTGGAAAACGACGAGCAGGGCAGGTTTTTGCTTCCGCAAAATCTCAAAGATTTCGCGAAAATCGACAAAAACGTCGTTACTGTGGGCGCCGGCACCAGGCTGGAAATATGGAGCGAGGAAAACTGGAACAAATACAACAGTTGCGATAATTTCGACGACGTGCTTTCGGGGCTTGGCAGATTCGGGGTGTGAGGCATGGATTTTTCCCACAAACCGATAATGCTGCGGCAATGCGTTGAAGGACTTGACATCAGACCCGACGGAACATATCTGGACTGCACGGTGGGCGGCGGCGGACACAGTTACGCAATCGCCTCACGGCTTGGCGAAAACGGAAGGCTTGTGGCCATAGACAAAGACGACGACGCTCTGGCGGCGGCAAAACAGCGGCTGGCGGAGTTCGGCGGCAAAGTGATTTTCGCGAAAAGCGACTTTAAGCGGGCCGTTCAGGTGCTCGATTCGCTGGGCATCGGCAAAATCAGCGGCGTGCTGATGGATCTGGGCGTTTCCAGCTGGCAGATAGACAACTTCGACAGGGGTTTTTCCTATCGCAGCAGGGAAAGCAGGCTGGATATGCGCATGGACAAGCAGCAGGCGCTTTCGGCATACGAAGTGGTCAACGAGTACGGCGAAGACCGTCTCCGCGAAATAATAAGCGAATACGGCGAGGAAAAATTCGCCGCCAGAATCGCGTTCAACATCTGCAAGTACAGACAAATCAAACCGCTTGAAACGACGGGCGAACTCATCGACGTCATAGAGCGCTCGATGCCGCCGAAACTGCGGTACGCCGGCGGGCATCCCGCCAAAAGAACATTTCAGGCAATCCGGATAGAAGTAAACGGCGAACTCGACGGTCTCGGCGAGTTTATCGAAGAAATCGTCGACAGGCTTGAAACCGGCGGCAGGATAGCCGTCATTACTTTTCACTCTCTTGAAGACAGGATAGTGAAACAAAAACTCAAATGGTTGGAAAAAGACTGCGTCTGCCCGCCTAAAACTCCGGTGTGTGTGTGCGGAAAAAAGGCGAAAGTCAAAGTTGTGACAAACAAGCCGATTACGGCGGACAGCGAGGAAAGGCAAGACAATCCTCGCAGCGAAAGCGCTAAACTCAGGATAGCGCAAAGAATTTAGTATTTTTAACGAAGGGGGAGAATATAATGTTGACAACGACAAGAAGAGAAATCGTAAACGACTATGACGTTTCTCAAAACAGACGGCTCGGTTCTTTTTCGTCGGATTTTGCCGGCGAGGAAACCACGGGGCGTTTTCAGGACGACAGGTATGACGGCTACAAACCCGCCGAAAACTATCTCTCCCGAAACGAAATAGCGCAGAAACTTTACGGTCAGAACTATACCGAAGAAATAGGGCGCGAACAGTCTGACGCCAACGACTATTCCGACCCTGACCTTATGCCGACGAGAGAGACGATGCAAATCACCCGCTCGGCGAGTTATTACCGCCCGCAGATGACGGAAACGAAATCCGCCGTCAGGAGCAAATACACGACACGCAGCAAAATACTCATCGCTAGTTACGCTGCCGTGCTGCTCGCGCTGGCGCTCATCATCACGCTTACCACCGTGTCAATCGCGTCGCTGTTTTCCGACGTGAACAGGCTGGAAGTGCAGCTCAACAATGAAATCGAAACCGTGGCGATGCTGGACGAAAGTATCGCGGAAGCCGGCTCGGCGGAAGTCATTATCGACAAAGCCGCTTCGATGGGTATGACTACGGCGGGCTCGGCGGGCTCGTTTGAAATACCTTCGACAAAACCGGCGTCTTCCGCAATTACGGCGGGCGGCAACTGGTTTGACGATTTCAGCGATTGGGTATCTGACGTATTCGGAGGCTGAATGGAAAGTTCCCCATATCAAACAAAACAAAGGCTGATGGCAGTGATTTGCTTATCGGCCTTTGTTTTTTTTATTTTGTTCGCGCGGCTTTTCGCGTTGCAGATTATCGACGGAGCGTGGCTCAGGGCAAAAGCCGCCGACCAGTGGACTAGAGATTTGCCCATCATCCCGAAACGCGGCGATATTCTCGACACCAACGGCAACGTGCTGGCTTCGTCCGAAACGGCGTACACCGTGTACGTCAGGGCAAAGAGCGTCACCGACGCGCGGTTTGTCGCCGAAAAACTTTCGGCGCTGCTCGGCTTGGATTACGACGCCGTTTACGCCAAAGTGTCGGACAGGGGCGTGTCGGAAGCAACGCTCAAACGGCAGGTTGACGGCGCGACCGCCGACGAAATCAGGTCTTTCAATTTCAACGGGGTGTATCTGGCGTCGGAGCCGACAAGGGTGTATACATACGGCGATTTTCTGTCGCAGGTGCTGGGTTATGTCTCGTCGGACAATGTTGGGCAGACGGGCATAGAAGCCTATTACAACAAATATCTCAAAGGCATAAAAGGGCAGATTCTCACCCAGAGCGACCTTGTGGGCGCGGAAATCAAAGACAAGGAAATGATTTACGTCCCCGGCATCGACGGGCTTGACGTGGTGCTCACAATCGATTCGGTAATACAGTCCGTTGTGGAAGACGTGCTGCGGCTTATTATGCGCGCCCACAACCCGAAAAGCGCCAAAGCCATCGTCATGAACGTCAACACGGGCGAAATTCTCGCCATGGGCATAACTCCGGGGCTGGACCTCAACAATCTGCCGCGCGACGACATCCAGACGCTTATGGACAACGGCAGAAACACCCTGCTCACCGATATTTACGAGCCGGGCTCGACCTTCAAAATAATTACCGCCGCCGCCAACATGGAAGAATATAAAAAGGGCAATCCGTCGGCGTTTTCGCCAACGCATGTTTTCGGCAACTCCAATTTCAGAATAATCAACGGTTCGCGCATCAGCTGCTGGACTTCGCACGCAAACGGCAGGCACAGCAACCAGACCCTGGCCGCGGCGCTCAACAACAGTTGCAACCCGATTTTCACCGACATAGCGCTCAGCCTTGGCGTGGAAACTTTTTACGACTATCTCGACCTGTTCGGCATAGGTGAAAACACCGGCATAGACTTTGCCGGAGAGCAGGCCGGCATGCTGGTGCCCGAGGCGTCGGTAACGGCGGGCGACCTGGCAAGGATAGGTTTCGGCCAGACAATCGCCGTAACCCCGCTGCAACTCATCACCGCCGTGTCCTGCGCCGTCAACGGCGGACTGCTGATGAAACCTTATCTGGTCAGGGAAATCAGGTCGGGCGACATGACGGCGGCGCGCTTCACGCCAAGCGTCAGAAACAGGGCGGTGTCGGAAGAAACAAGTAGAAATCTGGCGCTGATGCTGGAAGACGTCGTCAAAAACGGCAGCGGCAAGCAGGCGTATATAGAGGGCTACCGTGTGGGCGGCAAGACGGGCACGGCGCAGAAGTTCGAGAACGGGCACATAGCCGACGGAAAATATGTTTCGTCTTTCGTCGGGTTTTTCCCCGCCAACCGTCCGGAATACGCGGCGATTGTCATTGTAGACGAGCCGGAGGGTCAGCATTACGGCTCGACTGTGGCGGCGCCTTACGCAAAAATAATTTTTCAGCAGATAATAAACTACAAAAACATAAAGCCCGTGTCGTGAAAACATAATCACAATCACGGCTGAATATATTTGTCCATACGGAAGTATGGACTTTTTTATTTCGGAGGAAACAACATGCTGCTCAGCCGTCTTTTGTCAAAAACTCAAACAATCCGTCTCGTTAACTTCGCCGACGTTGAAATAAGCGGGGTTTACAACGATTCGGGGCAGGTTAAGAGCGGCGGACTGTTCATCTGTCAAAAGGGCTGCCGGTTTGACGGGCACGATTTCGCCGCCGCGGCGGTGAAAAACGGGGCGGTCTGCGTTGTGGCGGAGCGGGAACTTCCGCTGACGGTGCCCGTCGTCGTCGTGCCCGACGCCCGCGCGGCGGAAGCTGACATAGCGGCGGAGTTTTACGGCCGCGCGGCGGAAAAATTAAAAATCATTTGCGTGGTGGGCACAAACGGTAAAACATCGACGGCGTTCATAACGGAAAAAATCCTGTCGTCGGCGGGTAAAAAAACCGCTCTCATATCCACCAACGGAATATATATTCTCGGCGAATACCGTCCCAACGAAATGACCACGCCAAGGACGCTTACTCTTCACCGTCTGTTTGCCGAAATGGCGGAAAAGGGCGTCGAGTACTGCGTCATGGAGATGTCGGCGCACGCCATAGCGTTGGATAAACTGCGGGGCGTCACGGCGGAACTGGCGGTATTCACCAATTTTTCGCAGGACCATCTGGATTATTTCGGCGATATGGAAAGTTACCGCGGCGTCAAAAAGAGTTTTTTTACTTCGGCGCACGCGCGCGCGGCCGTGCTCAACGCCGACGACGAAACCGGCAGGCAAATCGCGCGCGAAACCGACCTGCCTTTCGTTACTTACGGCATAGACAATCCCGCCGACGCTTTTGCCGTCAACGTTGACTGCGAGGGGGAAAAAACCTCGTATTTTCTCAATGTGTACGACGAAGTGGAGCCTGTAAACAGCGCGCTGACCGGCAGGTTCAACGTATACAACACCCTTGCCGCGGCGACGGCGTGCCGCGTGCTGGGTATAAAACCTCACGATATTTCACACGGTATATCCGAAATCAAATTTATAGAAGGGCGGTGCCAGACGGTCGTTTTCGCCAAGGGATTCAGAGTCGTGGTGGATTACGCCCACACGCCAGACGGCATAAAAAACGTGCTGGCACACCTTAAAGCGTCAACCTTCGGCAGGCTTATCGTGGTGTACGGCTGCGGCGGCGAAAGGGACAAAACCAAACGGCCGCTCATGGGCGAAGCGGTGTCGGAATACGCCGACTACGCTTTCGTTACAAGCGACAACCCCCGCGGCGAAGACCCGTTTGAAATAATGTTTCAGACCGAAAAAGGGCTGAGCGTGGCGCACAGGCTGGTGTGCGACAGGCGCGCCGCCATCACCGGCGCCGTGTATATGGCGGAAAAGGACGATGTTGTGGCGGTGCTTGGAAAAGGACACGAAAAATATCAGGAGATAAACGGCGCGAAATATCCTTTCGGCGACATGGACGTCGTTCTGGAACTTGCCGGAAAAGACAGCGCGCGATAAATACTTTCGGGAGTTACCATGGAAAAACTTTTGTTGTCTTTTTTGCTGGGGCTCGGGCTGACGTTTCTGGCGGGGCTGGTTATTCTGCCGCTTCTCAGAAAACTCAGGGCGGGGCAGCAGATTCTGAGTTATGTGGAAGAGCATAAATCCAAATCGGGCACGCCCACGATGGGCGGGGTGATTTTTCTCGTCGGGCTGGCGGCGGCGTGCCTGCTTACTCTGCGGGGGGACGCGTCTTTGGCGTATCTTTCGCTCGCGGTAACGGTCGGATACGGCGTGGTCGGCTTTCTGGATGATTTCATCAAGGTTTTTTTCAAGCGCAATCTGGGGCTCAGGGCGTATCAGAAAATAGTTCTGCAGCTCGGCGTGGCGCTCATAGTGGGGTTTTTTGCCTATAACGGAAGGCTGGTGCGCGGCGAGTTTTATCTGCCGTTCAGCGGCGTGTATTTCGAGATGGGCGCGTGGACGGTGCCATTCGTTGTGTTTATATTTCTCGCCACAACAAACGGGGTCAATCTCACAGACGGCATGGACGGTCTCGCCGCGGGCGTAACGGCGGCGTATATGGCGGCTTTCGCCGTGATATTGTTTATTTCGGCGGGCAGTCTGGACATGAGCGGGTTTATCGTCCAGGCGGAAGAATATCTGAATCTGTCAGTGTTTTCCGCAGTGCTGACGGGAGCGCTGACGGCTTATCTGGTGTTCAACGTGTTTCCCGCCAAGGTTTTTATGGGCGACACGGGGTCGCTGGCGCTGGGCGGCGCGGCGGCGTGCGTGGCGGTGCTCAGCAAAAACAGCCTGCTGATACCCGTGGTCGGGCTGATGTTCGTCGTTTCGGTGGTGTCTGTAATCATGCAGGTGGCGCGTTACAAACTCACGAAAAAACGATTTTTCCTTATGGCGCCTTACCACCACCATTTGCAGATGAAGGGCATGAGCGAACCCCGCATCGCCTGCGTGTATACCGTCATCACCCTCGTCATGGGCGCGCTGGCGGTCTGCTTCGGCTGAAATTTTCGTTTGAAGGTAAAATATGAAAAACGTGTTGGTTTACGGAATGGGCAAAAGCGGCTTTGCCGCCGCGCGGCTGCTTCTCTCAAAAGGCTGCCGCGTGTTTTTGTACGATGACGGCGGCATAGACGAAAAAGCGGAGCCGCTGGTGGGTCTCGGCGCTCTGCCGCTTGACGATTTGTTGGAGGATTTGGTGCGCAAACTGAGTTTCGCCGTGGTGTCGCCGGGCGTGCCGCCTGACAGGCTGAAAAAACTAGGCGGCGTCAGAATAATCAGCGAACTCGAACTCGGCTGGCGCGACTGCAAAGGCGACGTCGCCGCCGTGACCGGAACCAACGGCAAAACGACGGTGTGCGGCCTTATTGCCGACATCGTTGCCGCGGGCGGCAGAAAAGTTTTTTTGCTGGGCAACGTTGGCACGCCCGTTTCGGCAAAGGCCGCCGAAACGGAAAACGGCGGCGTCTGCGTGATAGAGGCGTCGAGTTTCCAGTTGGAGCACGTCGATTGTTTCCGCCCGAAAGTGGCGGCGCTGCTCAACATAGCGCCCGACCATATCGACCGTCACGGCGATATGGAAAGTTACATAAAAGCAAAACTGAGAATATTCGAAAACCAGACGGAAGATGATTTCGCGGTGCTCAACGCCGACGACCCGGTTGTCGCCGCGGCAGCCGACGGAGTAAAAGCGCGCAAAGTTTGGTTTTCGATGGAAAAAGTCACAAACGGGGCGTATGTTTCAGACGGCAAAGTGTTCTTCCGCGGGACTGAAATTATGCCCGCCGCCGAGTCGCCGCTTGCGGGCAAACACAATCTGACCGATCTTCTCTGCGCCGTGTGCGTGTGCTCTCTGCTGGGCGTCGCTCCGGAAATCTGCCGCTCGGCCGTAAGGAATTTTTCGCCTCCGCCGCACAGGCTGGCGGAAGCGGGCTTTGTGGGCGGGGTGAGGTTTGTGGACGACTCCAAGGCTACCAATGTATCCGCCGTTTTGCCGGTGATGGGGCTTTACCCTGAAACGGCGCTCATTCTCGGCGGAAGCGGCAAGGGGTGCCGGTTTGACGGGCTGTTCCGCTCGGTGCCAGACAACGTCAGCATGTGCGTGCTCACAGGCGAAACCGGGGACGAATTGGCCGCCGCCGCGGCGAGGCAGGGCTTCACGAGATTCGTCTTCGCGGCGGATTTCCGTTCCGCTGTGAAAATCGCTTATCACGCCGTAGCGCCGCGTGGCACCGTGCTGCTGTCGCCCGCCTGCGCCAGTTTCGACGAATTCGGCGGATACGCCGAAAGGGGCGAGGAATTTGTCAGGATTGTCGGGGAGATAAAGAGTGAAGAAGGCATATAAACGGTCGGGCATACGCCCCGACGTCGCCGTCGTCTGCCTTGTGACGTCGCTTGTCACGCTGGGTCTGGTGTTTGTTTACAGCGCCAGCATGTACAGCGCGCAAAAAGACTTCGGCGATAAATACTATTTCTTAAACAAACAGATTGTCGGCGCCCTGGTGGGAGCCGCCGCGATGACTGGCGCGGCGTTTTTTCCGGCTGAAAAACTCAAAAAAGCGGCGGTTCCGCTGTTTATCGCGTCGGTCGTTCTGCTGGGTTTGGTGTTTGTGCCGGGGCTGGGCATAGAAAACTACGGCGCGAAGAGATGGATAGGCGTCGGCGGCTTTTCTTTTCAGCCGTCGGAAATAGCGAAATTCGCTTTCGTCATACTCGCTTCCGCTTATATGGCAAAGCGCCCCGCCGACATGAAAAAATTCCGTGGCATATTGGCTGTCGCCGCCATGGGCGTGACGGTGTGCCTGCTTGTCATAGCCGAGCCGAATATGTCCATAACAATGTGCGTCGCCCTTGTCATGGTCGCCATGATGTTTATCGGCGGGGCGAAAATCAGGCACCTGGCGATGTGCCTTTTGCCGCTTGCCGTCGCCGTGCCGCTGCTCATTGCCGTGGAACCTTACCGCATGGCGCGCCTCATGGCTTATCTCGATCCGTGGGCGTCGCCGAAAGGCGAGGGCTATCAGCTCATACAGTCATTTTACGCGCTGGGTTCGGGCGGCTGGTTCGGCGTGGGACTGTTCAACAGCAGGCAGAAGTTTGATTTTCTGCCTTTTGCCGAAAGCGATTTCATCTTTGCCGTGATAGGCGAGGAAATAGGCTTTGTCGGCGCGGTCGGGGTGCTTTGCCTTTACGCGGCGCTGATATACTTCGGCGTAAAAATCGCCAGAAACACCGTCAGCCGTTTCCAGTGTTATCTGGCTTCCGGCGTGACATGCGTAATAGCAATCCAGACGCTGCTCAATATAGCCGTCGTCACCGGCACGATTCCGCCCACGGGGCTGCCGCTGCCTTTTGTCAGCAGCGGGGGAACGTCGCTCATGGTGTTTATGGCGGCGGCTGGCGTGCTTGTGAGCGTTTACAGAAATTCCGTCAAAAACCGTGTGGCATAGCCGCTTCTGCACCCAAAACGAAGGTTTGCCATATCATAAGATATACGAATTTATGGGAGAAAAAGGTATGGACAAATTTGAGATAAGGGGCGGCGTTTCTCTTGACGGCGAACTTGAAATATCATCGGCGAAAAACTCGGTGCTGGCGCTGCTGGCGGCGGCGATTCTTACCGACGAACCCGTTGTTATACATAACTGTCCCGAAATAGGCGACGTTTACAATATGCTGAAAATTCTGGAAGCGCTGGGCTGCAAAATTCTCCGCCAGGGCAGGGCGGTGGTCATTGACTCTTCCGCCGCCGACAGTTACGAAATACCAAGGAACTACGGGCGTGAAATACGCTCGTCGATTTTCATGCTCGGCTCCATTCTCGGACGTTTCCG
Source organism: Candidatus Heteroclostridium caecigallinarum (assembly GCA_904419725.1). Taxonomy (GTDB): domain Bacteria; phylum Bacillota; class Clostridia; order Christensenellales; family CAG-314; genus Heteroclostridium; species Heteroclostridium caecigallinarum. The sequence goes on from CAJFSP010000007.1 coordinate 37,489, forward strand.
TAAGGCGAAGGCTGTCTTCCCCGGCGGGTGCGACATCGGGCTGAGGCCGATAGACCTGCATCTCAAAGGGCTGAGGGAACTTAACGTAAAGGTAAGGGAGCAGGGCGCCGACATTCTGTGCGACGCTTCCGCCGCGCGCGGCAAAAAAATCCATCTAGATTTTCCGTCGGTGGGCGCGACGGAAAACATAATGCTCGCCGCCGCGACGATAAAGGGCAGAACAGTCATCTGCAACGCCGCCAAAGAACCGGAAATAGTGTGCCTGCAGGATATGCTCAACAAAATGGGCGGCAAGGTGGCAGGCGCCGGCGGCGACACCATTGAAATAGAAGGGGTTAAAAAACTGCGTGGAGCGGAAATCACGCCCATCCCCGACAGAATAGTCGCCGGCACTTACGTCATCGCGGCGGCTATGACGGGCGGCAGGGTGTGTCTGCGCAAATGCAGACCGTCCGACCTTACCGCGCTCATCAGCAAACTTAACGGCTGCGCGTGCGATATCCTGACGGCGGAAGACAGTCTGCTTGTCAAGGGCTACAAAAGGCCTAGAAGCGTGCTGATGGTGGAAACCGCGCCGTATCCCGGTTTTCCCACAGACCTGCAGGCGCAGGTGCTCGCTTTGCAGACTGTGTCGAAAGGCACGGGCGTAATTGTGGAGAATATATTCGAAACGCGTTTCAAGCATGTGGGCGAACTCAAAAAGATGGGCGCCGAAATCGTCGTTAAAGACAGATACGCCATTGTGCGCGGCGTTCCCAAACTGTACGGCACGCAGGTTACGGCGCATGACCTGAGGGGCGGCGCGGCGCTGGTGCTGGCGGGGCTGGCGGCCGAAGGAATAACTACCGTGGAAGACGTCCGCCATATAGACAGGGGATATTTCCGCATGGAAGACGACCTGCGCGCTTTGGGGGCGCGGGTCAAAAGATTGTCCTGATTGTTTGCCTATTGTCCGCCGATGTGATAAAATAAATTATCTATGAAAAACAAAAAGTTGATAGTGATTTTCTGCGTGTTCGTCGCGGTGGTGATGATAATCGTGCTGAGCAGCACCATATTCACTTTCAGACGGGCGGAACTTTATTTTATCAATGAGGACGGACAATACGTCGAACCGGGCGAGGAACTTACGGGGCATGTTGACCTTGAAGCGTGTCTTGACGGGCTTTACGGCAAAAACATAGTGCTGCTCGGCAAATCCGAAATCACAAGGCGCGTCGAGTCGGCAAACCTGCGTGTCAAGGTGGAAAGGATAGAAAAAGTCTTTCCCGACAGAATACGCATTTACGCGACGGTCAGGGTGCCGCTGTATTATCTGACAATCGACGGCAATGTTTACGTCATGAGTTACGACGGGTTTGTCATGGCTGAAAACCCCGACAGTCTCGTTTCCGTCGTTGAGGTCAGCGGCTCGATAGGCACGGTGGATAAGCCTGTCGTGGGCGAGTATATATCGTCAAAATTCAACGACGGCGTGAAATACGAAATAATTGAAAGGTTTTTCAATTCGGTGTGGCGGCAGGAGGGCTTTGATTACGCCGGTATTTACAACCTTATAGAGAGCGTTACTCTCGGTGAAGACAGGCTCACATGCGTCACCCAGCGGGGAGCGACTTTCGTTATTTTAAGCCCCGACGCCGATTTGTTTGAAAAATTCACTTCGATATACGGCGCGTACACGGCAAACCCCGACAAGCAGGAAAACGGTGTTTTCACGTCGGGCACCAAGACGGAGAACGGATATTACACCGTGGCGGTGGGCGAAGCGGACGGGTAAAAAACGGCAAGGAAAAAGGCGGACTTTTTATAGTCCGCCTTTATTGACTTTTGCCCCTTAAACGATATATAATATAATATCTCTAAAATAGGGTAATAGCCGTATCTCGTCACGGCGTTTACAAAGGAGAAATTATGAAAAAGGAAACCACCGCCGCCGTAATCGACATCGGTTCCGGCAAAATCTGCGGATTTGTCGCCGGGCGGGTCGAAGGCGACGACTTTAACGTCATCGCCGGCGCCGAAGTCAGGTTCGGCGTGTTTTACGGCGGAAAATGGATTGACGAAGGTGAAGTCGCGTCGGCGGTTTCGTCGGTCGTGAGGCAGCTCGAAAGCAGGGCGAACGTAAAACTCGATAAAGTTTACGTCGGCGTGCCGAGCGAGTTTGTTTCGGTAGTCACAAGGCAGACCGACGTGACATATTCCGCCCCGAAGAAAATCGCCAGGGAAAACATCAACGAGGTTTTCTCGGGCGCGGCGGAGTTCGAGCAGCCGAAAGGCTTTTCGCCGATATCCCGCTCGTCGATATATTTCATTCTCGACGACGGCAAAAAAGTTATCGACCCCGTGGGTGAAACCGCGGCAAAACTGTCGGGGCTTGTGTCTTTCATTTTTGTGGACGACGTTTTCAAAAACACTGTGTCGAAAGCGCTCACCGACTGCGGCGTGAAAGAATTCGACTTTGTGGCGCAGAGTCTGGCGCAGGCGCTCTATCTTCTTTCTCCGTCTGTCAGGGACGGGTACGCCATACTTGTCGACGGCGGTTTTGTCAGCACGTCGGTCAGCGTGGTGCTGGGCGACGGCATACTTTATCAAAAGGCGTTTTCCGTCGGCGGCGGTCAGATGGCGGACGATTTGTCGCAGGTGCTCAAAATAGATTATGACGACGCCGTCGGGCTTTTGTCAAAGGCGCATCTCAATCTCGATTTCGCGGACGACGCCGTTTTCGAGGCGGGACAAGGTTCCGTCAGCGCGTCGATGACCAACGAAATCATAAGAGCAAGGGTGGAGGACATGGCTGACAGCATAGCGGCGTGCGTAAAGTCTTGCCCGCATATTCTGCCGGACAACGTGCCGGTCTATGTTACGGGCGGGGCGTTCTGCTATCTCAAAGGGGCGTACAACACTCTTTCGAAATGTCTCGGCAGGGCGGTGTATCCGGCTCCGACCGTGTCGCCGCAATATGATAAACAGGAATATTCTTCGGCTTACGGCGTTATAAGCATCGCCCTGAGCCAGAGCAAACCTCAGAAGCAGGGGTTTTTCAGGAAACTTTTGTCGAGTTTAGGAGGCTGAAAAAATGGAACTTGAAAACATGGGTACCCAGGTCGCGCAGATTAAAGTCGTGGGCGTGGGCGGCGGCGGCAACAACGCCGTGAACAGAATGATACTTTCCGGTATAAAGAGCGCCAATTTCGTGGCGATAAATACCGATAAACAGGCGCTGTATCTCTCAAAGGCGACGCAGCGCATACAGATAGGCGAAAAACTGACAAAAGGTCTGGGCGCCGGCGCCGACCCTGAAATCGGCAAACAGGCTGCGGAAGAAAGCAAAGCCGCGATTACGGAGGCGCTCAAAGGCACCGACCTCGTGTTTATCACCGCCGGCATGGGCGGCGGCACGGGCACCGGCGCGGCGCCGGTAGTGGCGGCAATCGCGAAAGAACTCGGAGCGCTCACGGTGGCGGTGGTCACAAAACCTTTTGCTTTTGAAGGCAGAAGAAGAATGATGAACGCCGAGCAGGGCATCGCCAACCTGCGCAAAAACGTGGACACGCTTGTTGTCATCCCTAACGACAAACTCACGCAGAATTTCAATAAAGACATAACCATGGTGGAGGCTTTCAGAAGAGCCGACGACGTGCTGCGCCAGGGCATACAGGGCATATCCGACCTTATAGTCTTCCCGGCGCTCATCAACCTCGACTTCGCCGACGTGCGCACCATCATGAAAAACACCGGCATGGCGCACATGGGTCTCGGCGTGGGCAGGGGCGAAAACCGCACCATCGACGCCATAAGGCAGGCGGTTTACAGTCCGCTGCTGGAAACAACGATAGAAGGCGCCACCGGCGTCATAGTCAATATCACGGGCGGCGTGGATCTTACCATGGGCGAAGTTCAGCACGCCGTGGGGCTTATCTATGAGGTGGTGGACGAAAAAGCCAACATCATTTTCGGCGCCGACATCAGGGACGACCTGGAAGAAGAAGTTCAGGTTACCATTATAGCGACGGGTTTCGACAAAGGGTTTGAGACTTTCCACGAAGAAGCGCCTAAAAAAGAGCCGCAGCCGGCAAGGCCGCTGTTCAGCGACCATGACCGTCTCGACCGCATTTTCGGCGCGGAAAAAAAGGAAGAGCAGATGAGACCGTCGCAGCCTAAGGCGGAGCCGCAGCAGCGCGGCTACGGCGAAGGCGACAACGCTTACAGCCCGAGGATGCAACCGAAAGACGACAGCGACATCCCGCCGTTTTTGAGAAAACTCAGAAAATAAAAGGACGGCGGAGAGATACAATGGAAAGAGTACAGATAAAAAGCATTTTTGACGACAGCGCGGCATACGGCGGAAAAGAAATCACCGTGTGCGGCTGGGCGAGAACGATAAGGGATTCAAAAGTTTTCGGGTTTATAGAGCTCAACGACGGCAGTTGCCTCAAATGCCTGCAAGTTGTGTTCGAACAGGGCGAAATCGACAATTTCGCCGAAATCGCGAAACTCAACGTGGGTTCGGCGCTTGTGGTGACGGGCAAAGTCGTGCTGACGCCGGAAAACAAACAGCCTTTTGAAATCAAGGCGACGAAAATAGAGGTGGAAGGCAAATCGACGCCTGATTATCCGTTGCAGAAAAAACGCCACAGCGTGGAGTTTCTGCGCGAAATCGCCCACCTGCGTCCACGCACAAACCTGATAAACGCGGCGATGAAGGTGCGCTCGGTGGCGGCGTACGCCATACACAAGTTTTTTCAGGACAGAAATTTCGTTTACGTCCATACTCCGATAATCACCGCCAGCGACTGCGAGGGCGCCGGCGAAATGTTCAGGGTCACCACGCTCGACCTGGCAAACGTGCCAAAGACAAAAGATGGCGCGGTGGACTATTCGCAGGACTTTTTCGGCAAGGCGGCAAACCTGACCGTGTCGGGTCAGCTCAATGCCGAAACATACGCCATGGCGTTCGGCAACGTGTATACTTTCGGCCCGACTTTCAGGGCGGAAAAATCAAACACCACGCGCCACGCGGCGGAGTTCTGGATGATTGAGCCTGAAATCGCTTTCGCCGACCTTAACGACAACATGAATCTGGCGCAGGACATGGTGAAATACATCATAAAATACGTCATGGAGCACTGCGGCCAGGAAATCGAGTTTTTCGACCGGTTTGTGGACAAAGACCTGATAAACAGACTCACCAAACTCGTCGGCAGCGAATTCGGCAGGGTAACCTATACCGACGCCGTGAAAATTCTCGAACAACACAACGACAATTTCGAGTATAAAGTTTCGTGGGGCTGTGATTTGCAGACGGAACACGAGCGTTTCCTTACGGAAAAAATCTTTGACGGGCCTGTGTTCGTTACCGATTACCCTAAAGAAATCAAAGCCTTCTATATGCGCCTCAACGACGACGGAAAGACCGTCGCCGCCATGGATATGCTTGTGCCCGGCGTTGGCGAACTCATCGGCGGCAGCCAGAGGGAAGAACGTCTCGATGTGCTCAAAGCCCGCATCAAAGAGCTCGGCATGGACGAAAAAGACTACTGGTGGTATCTCGACCTGCGTAAATACGGCGGCACGAGGCACGCCGGTTACGGTCTGGGCTTCGAGCGTATGGTGATGTATCTCACGGGCGTCGGCAACATAAGGGACGTTTTGCCGTTCCCGCGCACCGTGTCCAACGCCGAATTCTGATTTTTCACAAAACAAAAGACGCTTTGCGGCGTCTTTTTTTTGTTTTTGCCCATAATAACCGAAGGAGGAAAAACAATGGGCAAAAAAATCAAAAAGAAAAAGGTGTATAAACTTTTGAAGCGGATTGTCGAAAACTTCCACAGCGAAACCGACACTCTGGGCAGTTACACGGGGCTTCCGAGGGACGGGGAAAATACGCCGTCGCAGGACGCGGACGATTTGTAAAATAAGTCTTTGGGTTTGACATTAGCCTTTTGCTTTGGTATAATTTTTTTACAAGAATAACGCAAAAGGAGGAGTTTTCCCAATGAGAAATCCAATCAATTCGTCCAAAGCGCCTGCGGCAATCGGTCCTTATTCGCACGGCTTCAAATGCGATTCGCTTGTGTTTACCAGCGGTCAGCTGGGTCTTGACGCGGCAACCGGCAAACTGGCCGGCCCAAGCGTTGAAGAACAGGCGAACGCGGCTTTCAAAAATCTCATCGCCGTGCTCGAAGAAGGCGGCAGCAGCCTGGAAAAAGTAATCAAAGTCACCGTTTATCTTAAAAACATGGGCGACTTCGCGGCTGTAAACAAAATTTACGGCACTTACTTCACGGGCAATTACCCTGCCAGAACCTGCATTGAAATCGCCAGACTCCCTATGGACGCTCTCATCGAAATCGAAGCCATCGGTTACGCCGACTAATAGCAAAATTTTTGTTGACTTTTTTCATTTTTCAAGTATAATTTAGTCAACGACAACCGCAGGAGGCTTAAACCAATGGTTTTTGAAAAAATCAAAAAAATGCTTGCCGCGCAGATTAACGTGGCTGAAGACCTGATTAAACCCGAATCTGACATCATCAACGACCTCGGCGCCGATTCTCTCGACGTTGTGGAAATGCTCATGGCGGTGGAGTCCGAATTTAACGTGACCATTCCCGACGAAGTCGCCATGGAGATGAAAACAATTCAGGACGTGGTCAATTTCATCGAGAAAGAGCAGAAAAAGTAAACGAAACGAAAAAGACGCCGCAAGGCGTCTTTTTTTATTTGCCGTAAACTTTACCGATTGCTTAAAAAACGCCGTCGTCGTTTTTCCGTCTGGCGTCGGTTACGCACCCGAGATAAGCGGGGGACACAGACGCGGCGTATTTTCTGAGCATCGCGCCGTCGTCGCCGACGCGCGGCACAACGGCTCTCTTGCGCTGAGCGATTTCTTTGGCGGTGAGTTTCAGGTTTATGCGTTCTTTCAGAAGATTGATTTCAATTTGGTCTCCGTTCTGGATAATGTCCATCAGACCGTCCTCGCGCCCGCATTCCGGCGACACGCATCCCACAACCGGGCCGCGCGAAATGTTAGGCACCCTGCCGTCGGTAATCACGGCGACATCCTTGTCCAAATCCAGACCGACAAGGGTGGACACCGGCAGATACACGTCGCGCATACCGGGCGCGCCGGCCGGCCCCTCGTTGCGTATGACCACAGCGTCGCCCGCCTTAATCAGCCTCGCCGAAATGGCATCGAGGGCTTCTTCCTGGCTGTCGAACACTCTCGCCGTGCCGCTGAATGTCTGCGTCTGGTTCATAAAGGCAATGGCGCCGTCTTTCGCCAGGTTGCCGTAAACAATCCTGAGCGGCGACGCCTTGCGGGTATGTATGTCTTTAATGGCATTGCCCGGCGCGAAATCAACGCTCTCGGCGTGGTCGCGCATCGGTTCACCGTCGAAAATCTTGTATATACCGTCGCTGTTGCCGTGCTCAATAAGCTGTTTAATCACCGCGTAAACACCGCCGGCGGCGTCGAAATCCTCAATAAACAACTGACCCCTGGTGGAAATTTCTACGATACGGGGCACGCGGCTTTTCCATTCCGCTATGTCGGCATAAGTAATTTCGTTGCCCGTTTCGCGCGCCACGGCAATCAGGTTGATTATGCTTGTGGACGAAGAGCCCATCGCCAAATCGACGCATACCGCCGTCTTTACCGCTTCCTGCGTCGCGATTGAGCGGGGAGTCATCACGTTTTTAATCATTTTCGTGACGGTGACGCCCGTTTCGAAGGCAAGTTGCTCGCGCTCTTTGGCGTCGGCGGGGCAAGTGGAGGCTCTCGGAAGCGTCAGCCCCAGCGCCTCGGCTATGATAAGCGAACTGTTCGCTTCATAACTGTCGCAGGCGTTGCCGCAGTCTTTGATGAGGTCCTTCTGCATTTTTTCCAGGTCAGAAAGGGTGATTTTGCCGCTTTTCAGCAGTCCCGAAGTTTCGTAAGCGGCGTTGAAACCCATTTTTTTGTCGCCGATGAGGGATGTTTTCATGCAGCCGCCGCCTATAAACAGCGACGGCAGATTGACGCGCATCGCGCCCATCAGCATGCCGGCGACGGTTATGGCGTCGTTGGCGATAAACACAAAGCCGTCGATGGAGTTCATCGCGGCGTAGGCTTCCACCACGTCGGCGATGTTGTCGCGCATCGGCATGGCGTATTTATTGGCTCTGGCGCCCGTGGTTACGGCGTCGCTCAGGTTGGGCAGATTGAAAGTCACGGCGTTGAAGTCGCATGACAGCACGCCTTTTTTTACGCCGTCCGCCACTTTTTCCAGCCCCGAATTGGCTATTGACATTTCATTGAAAGCGGTGAAAATCGCCACCGTGCGCTTTTGCAGGTTGATGCCCAGCGCTTCCAGCGAAAGTTGTTCGGTAAATTGTTCCAGCGAAGCGGAAAAATTAAGCATAAATACCTCAGTTTCTTACGATTTTATTTTATTGCAATTATATGCGTATGTCAATCGCGCCGTATAAATTTCCGGCCGAATAAACATACTGATAAGACAGCGAGGTGGTTATGAAAAAGAAAGTTACCATATGCGGCGTCGATACGTCTTCACTGCCAAAACTCACCGCCAAAGAGGCGGACAGCCTTATGCTTAAAGTCAAGCGGGGCGACGCCAGGGCAAGGGGCAGATATATTCTGTGCAACATGCGGCTGGTGCTCAGCGTGGCGCAGCGGTATTCCGGCAGAACCGACAACATGGACGACATTTTTCAGGTGGGGTGCGTAGGGCTTGTCAAGGCGGTGGATAATTTCGACGTGTCATACAACCTCAGGTTTTCCACTTACGCCGTGCCCATGATAGTGGGCGAGATAAGGCGTTTTCTGCGTGAGGGCAACAGCCTTCACGTCAGCCGCAGCGTGCGCGACCTGGCATTTATGGCGTTGCAGGCGCGTGAAAAAATCGAGGAAGGCAGCGAAAAAGAAGCCACCGTGGACGAAATCGCCGCATATCTCGGCAAGTCCGCGGCCGAAGTGCGCAACGCTCTCGACGCCATAAGCGAGCCGATATCTTTGTTTGAGCCGGTATATACCGATGACAACGACTCCATACTCATCATGGATCAGATTGGCGACAAAAAGAATACCGACGAAAGGTGGCTGGAAAACGTTTCGCTTTGCCAGGCGCTGGAACAACTCGGCGACAGGGAAAAGCAGATATTGCGCAAGCGCTATTTCGAGGGCAAAACGCAGATGGAAATTTCCGCCGAAGTGGGCATTTCGCAGGCACAGGTGTCCAGGCTGGAAAAAAACGCCGTGTCCAGAATCCGCGAAATGATGTCATTATGCGACAAAATTCCGCATAGTAATTGAGAAGTGGGGATAATATGGATATAACTTTCGGCGAACTCAAATGCAAAGAAGTCATCAATACCGTCAACGGAAAACGGCTGGGGCGGATAACCGACATGGTCATCTCATGCCAGACGTGCAAGGTCACGGGGCTGGTCGTGCCAAACGACAGGCGCCTGTTCAAGAGCAAAGACGATGTTTTCATACCTTGGCGCAATATCGTTAAAATAGGCGACGACTGCATTCTCGTGCGGCTTTACGAAACACGGGCGGGCTTTCAGCCGTGTCCGGATGACGGCACGGCGTACATACAGGGCGGCGGCGAATAACGCCGCCGTTTTTTTGCCGTCGGCGCTCCGTATATCCGAAAAACAGGTAGATTTTTTGCCGAAAGTGTGATATAGTTTTTTTGGTAAACAAAGGAGATTTGTATGAATAACAATATCGTTGTTTTCGGCGCTCAGTGGGGCGATGAGGGTAAAGGACGTTTTGTGGATTTTCTGGCGGTGAGAGCCGACGCCGTCGTGCGTTTTCAGGGCGGCAATAACGCGGGGCATACCGTCGCCGTGGACGGCAAATACTTCAAACTGCGGCTGATACCCAGCGGCATACTTTATCCCGACGTGACCAACGTGCTGGCGAACGGCGTTGTTTTCGACGTCAAAGGCTTTTTCGACGAAGTCGACAACCTCAAAAAAGACGGTGTGCCGTGCGATAACCTCGTGGTGTCGGACAGGGCGCACGTCGTGTTGCCTTATCACTTCGAACTCGACGGTCTCAGCGAAGCCAAACGGACTTCCGGCGAAAAAATCGGCACCACAAAAAAGGGCATAGGGCCGACGTATATGGACAAAATGGAGCGCAGCGGCATAAGGGTGTGCGACTTTGTCAATAAGGATGTCTTTCCGTCGCTCCTCAAAAGAAACGTGGACGCCAAAAACCAGCTCATACAAAAAGTTTACGGCGGCGAGCCGTTTGATTACCAAAAAATTCTGGAAGAATATTCCGCTCTGGCGGACAGGCTCAGACCTTACGTCAAAGACACCGTCAAACTGCTCAACGACATGGTCGCCGCCGGCAAAAAACTGCTGTTTGAAGGGGCGCAGGGCGCGCTTCTCGACATTGACTTCGGTACTTATCCGTTTGTGACTTCTTCGCACCCGTCGTCGGTGGGTGTGCCGATAGGCACCGGCATAGCGCCGAACAAAATCGATTCCGTCGTCGGCGTGGTCAAGTCTTATACCTCGCGCGTCGGGGCGGGACCTTTCGTTACCGAACTGTTTGACGAAACAGGCGATTTCATCAGGGAAAAAGGGGGCGAATACGGCACCGTCACCGGCAGACCGAGACGTATCGGCTGGCTCGACCTTGTGGTGGTGAAACACTCGGCGCTCATCTCGGGCATGGACAAAATCGCTCTTACGCGCATGGACACACTCGCCGGCGTGGACAAAATAAAGGTGTGCGTCGCTTACGAACTCGACGGCGAAATAATAGACCATTATCCGGCCGACCTTACCGTGCTGGAAAGATGTAAACCCGTTTATAAGGAATTTGACGGCTGGACGGACGATATCTCCAAAGTCAGGGAATATAAAGACCTGCCGGAATCCGCAAAAAAATACATAGAAACCATCGAGGAAATCACCGGCGCGAAAATCAGCATGATAGGCGTCGGCCCAAACAGGGACGAGGCCGTGCTGGTCAAAAATCCTTACGACGAGTAATCCGTTTTTCAAAGACCGCTTAAAGCGGTCTTTTTTTATTTGTCTCTTGACAAAGAGCGGGGCGTATAATATAATTGTGATATCAAAATGATATCGCAATCGATATCAGGAGGGGGACTGTATGGAAAACAGGGAATATCTTGAAAAAATTTTGCACCCCGCAAACGGCTTTCTGGCGCTGATTGTGCTCATTGCGCTGTTCGCCGGCGGGCTGGCGATGCTGATTATCGGCGCAGTCATTATCGAAACGGGCAGCGTCGGCGTCGCCGTGGCGCTGATGATTATCGGGGCGGTGCTTATAATAGGCGCGCCGATTCTCATGGCCGGTCTGAAAATCGTGGGGCCGAACGAGGCTATTGTGCTGGTGCTGTTCGGTAAATACCACGGCACAATCAAAGACGAAGGGTTTTTCTACGTAAATCCTTTCTGCGTGTCGGTCAACGCCCAGCGCGCGAAAACCGTCAATACCGACAGTGAAGACGGCGCCGCCGCGTCGGCGCTGAGAATACTGACGGAAGTGCCTAAAAAGAAACTGTCGCTCAAAGCCATTACGCTTACCAACGGCAAGCAAAAGGTCAACGACCTTGAAGGCAACCCGATCGAAATAGGCGTAGTGGTCATCTGGCGCATTGTCAACACCGCGAAAGCCGTTTTCAACGTGGACGACTATTTTTCTTTCGTGTCCACCCAGGCCGATTCTTCGATAAGACAGGTGGCGCGGCTTTATCCTTATGACGTGTCGGACGAAGGCGATGAAAAATCGCTCAGGGGCAGCAGCGTGGAAATCGCCGAAAGCCTCAAAAAAGAATTGCAGGAAAGAGTCGATGTTGCGGGTATCGAAATTATAGAAGCGCGCATATCGCATCTGGCGTACGCGCCTGAAATCGCCGCGGCTATGCTGCAACGGCAGCAGGCGAGAGCCATCATCACTGCAAGGCAGATGATTGTGGAAGGCGCCGTGGGCATGGTGGAAATGGCGCTGGAAAAACTCAGCGAGAAAAACGTCGTCGAACTTGACGAAGAACGCAAAGCGCAGATGGTAAGCAACCTGCTCGTCGTGCTGTGCGGCAATAAAGACGCCCAGCCTATTGTCAACAGCGGCACTATTTATTGACGGCGTTCGGTGCGGGAATGAAAGACAATCAGAAACAGATTTTGCTTAGGCTGTCAAAGAGTTTATACGACGACGTCGCCAGATGGGCGGAGGACGACTTCCGCTCGGTAAACGGGCAAATCGAATATCTGCTGACTCAGGCTGTTGTCAAAAGAAAAAAGTCCGACGGAAAAGAAGAAAAATAAAAAAAGCGCTTTCAAAAGAAAGCGCTTTTTCTTTGTGTTTCAGTTTACCCCGAACAGCAGTTCGACGTAGGTAGGGACGGGATAATATTTTCTCGGAATTATCGTTTCCATCGTGTCCACGGCTTTGCGCAGCCCCGCCATGGCGGCGCCCACCTTGTCGCGGTAGACGGTGGCGCGTTTCAGCGTCATGCCGTATTTTACGTCGTACGCCTCTTGCAGGGCGACGCGCAGCTCTTTGGTTTTTTCGTCGATATCGCACAGCACGTCGGCGAGCGCTTCGGCTTTTTCCTTTTCCAGCATGAGCAGTTTGTCAAGTCCGGCGGCTTTGGCGTCTTTCACGCTCTTTGCCAGAAACTCGGCGTATTCCATGCCGGCAGGCAAAAACTGTTTTTCCGTCATGTCGAGCATGGTTTTGGCTTCGATGTTTTTGGTCTTGTTGTAAACGCGCAGCAGAATTTCGTATCTGCTGTTGAGTTCGACGGGGGTGTAAACCTCGTATTTGGTGAACATCGCCACGTTTTCCGGTTTGATAAGGCACGGGGCGACTTCCACGGTGTCTTTGAATTCCGGCAGTTTGCGTCTTTTGGCTTCCTTGCGCCATTCTTCCGAATAACCGTCGCCGTTGAATATAATGCGTTTGTGGTTGACGTAAATCTCTTTGAGCACTTCGTTTATGCCTGTTTCGAGGTTTTCCGCTTTTTCCAGCCTTTCGCAGATAAAGTCAAGCGACTCGGCAACGGTGGTGTTAATCATGATGTTGCAACTTGCCACGGATTGCGGCGCGCCCAGCATACGGAACTCGAACTTGTCGCCCGTGAAAGCGAAAGGACTTGTTCTGTTGCGGTCGGTGGAGTCGAGTTTGAGGCTAGGCACGGTTTTTATGCCCATGTCGAGATACGCCTGGTGGGCGTGCTGGTTTGTCGTGCCGCCGCTCAGCTGCTCGAAAGTGCCGGTCAGCTCGTCGCCCAGAAAAATACTGATGACTGTCGGCGGCGCTTCGTGTCCGCCCAGACGGCAGTCGTTGCCGGCGGACGCCACGGAATATCTCAAAAGGTCGGAGTGCAAATCGACGGCTCTGATGACGGCCGCGCAGAACAGCAGAAATCTTTTGTTGTCGGCAAGGTTTTTGCCCGGCTTGAACAGATTTTCGCCGCTGTCGGTGGAAAGGCTCCAGTTATTGTGCTTGCCGCTGCCGTTGACGCCGTCAAAAGGCTTTTCGTTGAGCATGCATCTCAATCCGTGCTTTTTGGCGACTTTTTTCATGACTTCCATCGTCAGGTGGTTTCTGTCGCACGCGACGCTGGCGATTTCGTAAATAGGGGCAAGTTCGTGCTGGGCGGGCGCTACTTCGTTGTGTTTGGTTTTGCTGGTTATGCCGAGTTTCCACAGTTCTATGTCAAGGTCCGCCATAAAACGGCCGACTCTCTCGTTAAGGTCGCCGTAATAGTGGTCGTCAAGTTCCTGGCCTTTCGGCGGCATCGCCCCGAACAGCGTTTTTCCGGCGAATTTGAGGTCAAGTCTTTGGGTATGATACTTTTCGTCCACAAGGAAGTATTCCTGCTCGGCGCCGATGGACGGCGTGACTCTCTTGACGTTTTTGTCGCCGAGAAGGCGCAGCAGCCTTACGCTCTGTTTCGAAATTACTTCCATCGAGCGGAGCAGCGGCGCTTTTTTGTCCAGCGCTTCGCCGTTGTAAGAAGTGTATACGGTAGGGATGCACAGCGTGCCGTCTTTGACGAAAGCGGGGCTGGTGCAGTCCCACGCGGTGTAGCCTCTCGCCTCGAAAGTGGCTCTCAGCCCGCCGCTCGGAAAACTCGAAGCGTCTGCTTCGCCTTTGATGAGGTTTTTGCCGGAAAACTCCATAATGACCTCATCCGGACCGATGAGCGTCAGAAAGGCGTTGTGCTTTTCGGCGGGCGAACCCGTCATCGGTATAAACCAGTGGCAGTAGTGGGTCGCGCCCAGTTCGATTGCCCAGTCTTTCATGGCGCTGGCGACGACTTCGGCGATGGCGCTGTCGAGTTCGGTGCCGTCTTTAATTGTCTGCTTCAACGAAACATAGACGTTTTTTGGCAGTTTCGAGCGCATCACGCTGTCGTTGAACACATTGCTGCCGAAAATGGCTGACAGGTTGCGAGAATTTTCCATATACACCTCCAAAAGGTAAATTCCGTAAAAATTTTTTCAAAAATACACAATAATATTATCACAAAAAACAACGGCGGCGCAACAATACCGACAAATAAAATTGACATAAATCGCCGTTTTTTTAATATGAATTTTATATATGGACACGTCGGCAGTCATCACTCTTTCGGCCGCGGTTATCGGCGGCGCGTACCGTGTTGTGTCTTTCGCGGCGAGAGGCGCGGCGGAAGACAGACTCCGTGACCTCGGTTTTGTGGAAGGCTCAGTTGTAAGACCTGTTTCAAAGGCTTTTCTGGGCGCCGCCACCGCCGTGGAAATCAGGGGCTCGGTGTTTTGTGTGCGGAAAGAGCAGACCGACGAAATTCTGGTGGAAAAGATATGACTTTCAGCGGCGCCGTTCTTGTCGGCAACTCGAATGTGGGCAAAACCACTCTTTTCAACACTCTCACCGGCGGCGACGAGCACACGGGCAACTGGGCGGGCGTTACCGTCAGGGCAAAGAGCGGCGACGGCGGCGGGTTTACCGTGACCGACTTGCCGGGCATATACTCCCTGGGCTGTTTTTCCATGGAAGAACGGGCAGCGCGTGACTATCTCTCATGCCATAACGACAGAATTTTCAATGTGGTGGAATGCCGCCATCTTGCCGTCAACCTTTATCTCACTCTGCAACTGGTCGAGGCGGGGTACAGCCCCGTCGTGCTGGTCAATATGCTGGGCGAACTGGAAAAGCGCGGCGGTCGTTTTGACCCCGGCGCTTTGGCGTCGGCTCTGCGGCTTGACGTGGAAGTCGCCGACGCCCGCGACAGGTCGGTAAAGGATAGGGTAAAAAAATATCTCGGCAATCCGACTCCGCCGCCGACATATCCTTATATAAAAAAACTGCCGCTTGAAAAGATGGGCGAAATATGCGGCGTAAATGACAGGGGGCGTCTCATCAGGATTTTCGAGGGGGAATACGACGGCGTCGACCCCCGTACGGCGAAGCGGCTGGACGCCCTGCTGGCGGAATACGGCGACAGAAAGGGTTACATGGCGCGGCTGCGCTATGAATTTATAGACAGAATAACTGCCGCCTGCCTCACTCTCCCGAAGGAAAGGAAAAGACCTGCGTTCACGGGCAACAGATATTTCATTCTGGCGGTTTGCGCCGCCGTTATGGGACTGGTATTCTGGCTGACTTTCGCCCCGGACGGCGTCGGCGGACTTTGCGTTTCGCTTATAGACTCAGCGCTTACGTCGCTGAAAGGAAAAGCGGCCGTTTTTCTGGCGGATGTACCGCCGTGGCTGTCGTCGTTTGTTACCGACGCTCTCATCGAAGGGGTGGGCGTGGTCGCGAAATTTCTGCCGCAGGTCACGCTTTTGTTTTTCTTTCTCAATATGCTGGAAGACACGGGGTATATCGCCCGCGCGGCGTTCATGTTGGACGGCGTTTTGGCGAAAATCGGGCTCAGCGGAAAGAGCGTGTTCACGCTGCTTCTGTGTTTCGGCTGCAACACGACGGCGGCGGCGACGTCGGGCAATCTGGGCGACAAAGAAACGCAGCGCCGCACGCTGCTCATGGCGCCGTTTTTCCCGTGCGGGGCAAAACTGCCCGTGTATCTCACGGTTATGTCGCTGACCGCCCCGCTTTTTTCGGGGGCGGAAATTTACGTTGTGGCGGCTATGTACGCCGTATGCGTCGCGTCGGCATTCGCGCTGGCGGCGGCGCTGAGACTGTTCGGCGAAAAACGTCCCGCGGCGGATTTTGTAATGGAACTTCCGCCGCTCAGGGTGCCATCGGTAAAAAGAGTGACGTCGTCGGTGGCGAAAAACGCCGTGTCCTTTATGTCGCGTCTGGCGGGGGCGCTACTGCTGTGCGTGGCGTTCGCCTGGCTGCTCAGAAGTTTTGATTTCGGCTTCAACTATCTCACCGCCGACATGGCGGAACGCTCGGTTCTGGCGTGGATAGGCAAAAACACGGCGTTTTTGTTCAGACCAATCGGTATAGACGACTGGCGCATATGCGTGGCGCTTATTCTGGGCGTCACCGCCAAAGAAGTCGTGGCGGGCACACTGCTGTTGCTGTTCGGTTCGTCGCCGCTTGTTCTGTCTTGGCAGGCGGCGGTTTCGGTAATGCTGTTTACGGCGCTGTACGTTCCGTGCGCGGCGACCGTGGCGGTAATAAAAAAAGAATGCGGCGGAAAAACCGCCGCGCTGTCCGTGCTGCTGAACACCGGCACCGCGTACGGCGTGTGTTTCGTCTTTTACAACTTCGCCGCCGCCTTTGAAAAATCCGCCGCGCTTGGCGTTTCGGCGTGTATTATCGTCGCCGTTCTTGCCATGGCGGTGTATCTTGTGTTAAAATATAAAAACAAATGCGAAAACTGCGGGAGGTGCCGCGTTGATAAACCTGATTTGCGACGGACAGATGACGCTGGGCGAGTTTTTGGCGGCGCGCACCCGTCTGGGACACTTCAAAATAAAAAAGACGATTGCTGGCGGCGAAGTCAAAGTTAACGGCGGACGCGTCAGAAGCGACGTGCTTCTCGCCGCGGGCGACGCCGTGACTGTTTACGCAAAAGAACCGCCTCCGCCTTACGAAATTGTGTATCGGGACGATAACGTGCTTTTCGTCAGCAAACCGCGCGGAATGGAAGTCGAGGGGGAGCGTTCGCTGGAAAGCCAGCTTATGAAAGACGGCATAAAGGCGCGCGCCGTCAACAGGCTCGACCGCAACACGTCGGGCATAGTTTGCTTTGCCCTTAACGAAAAAAGCCGCGCCGAACTGGAAAAATGTTTCAGGGACAGACTTGTCACAAAAAAATACCGCGCGCTTGTGGTCGGCGTTCCCGAACCGCCGCATGCCGTGCTCAGGGCGTTTCTGTTCAAAGACGCAAAAAAAAGCAGGGTGTATATAAGCGACGTCAGAAAGACGGGGTACGTCCCCATAGAGACGGAATACTTTGTGACGGACAAGCATGACGGTTTTTGCGGCGTCGAAATAATACTGCACACCGGCAGGACGCACCAGATAAGGGCGCACATGGCGCATATCGGTCATCCGGTAGTGGGCGACGGCAAATATTCTTCCGCCGCCGTCAACCGCCGTTTCGGCAGGGACACGCAGGCTCTCGCCGCGGTGGAATACCGGTTTCATCTGCCGCCCGACAGTTTTTTGGGTTATCTCAATTCAGCCGTCATTAAAATCGACGCTCCGTTCTGATAAAAGCCGCCAGCGGCGGCTTTTTTAGTTGCGTGAAAACGGATTTTGAATTATAATACCTAACATAATAGGGCTTATATGGTAAAACATATCGTACTTTATTTTCTCAAAGACAAGAGTCCCGAGACAAAAAATCAAATCAAAAGCAGATTCATGTCGATGAAAGGCAAAATCGACTGCCTGCGCGACATCGAAGTCGGCGTAGATTTTCTCGGCAGCCAACGCAGCGCCGACATATCGCTCACCTGTCTTTTCGACAGCCGCGAGGATATGGAAAAATACGCCGTGCACCCTGTGCACCTGCCCGTCAAGGAGTATGTGCTTTCGGTGTGCGAAAAATCGATTTCCTGCGATTATGAAACAGAGGAGTAAGAATGAAAAAGTTATTTTTGACTGTTTTGTCGGTCGTCATGCTCCTGTGCCTGACGGCGTGCTCGTCGGGCTTTTTGAGTGACGGCGACATAATGAACGTGACGGAAGAACAAAATCCGACGGTGACGATAAATCTCGAATACGACCCCGAAGACGGCGGCGGCAAGAGAGAAGTCGAACTGGTGTTCGAACTGTATTATTCCAAAGCGCCGAGCACCGTCACCAATTTCGTGCAGCTCATCAACAAAGGATATTATAACAACAAAATAGTGCACTATGCCACGGGCAACGGCGGAGACACTTCGGAACTCGAATACATCAGCGCCGGTCAGTATTATTATGACGATGAGGGAGATTTGGTAAACGATTCCGTCGGATATCAAATCAAAGGCGAATTCCAGTCAAACCAGTGGGACGCCAACGACCTCACGCACACTTTGGGCGCTCTCGCCATGGACAGGCTTTCGGGCAGCGGCGCGGTGTTTGACAGCGCGGCGTCGGCGTTTTACATCGTTCTCAACGAAAACGTCGAACGCGACGGCAACTACTGCGTGTTCGGCAATATCGTGAGTTCTTCCGTTACCCTTGACGGTAAGCAACTCGGCGCCGCGGAGGGTTTGCATAACCAGTTCCTGAACGATATGCTTAACATCGACAACAGCGGCACCGAAACAACAAAAGACGGCAAGACTACCGTGCAGAATATGCCCGCGTTCACCATCATCATCACTTCGGTCACGGTGGATACGCATGGCATAGATTACGATTCAGCGAAAGTCGCCAAAGTATAAACAGTCGTTTTGACAAGTCCGTCCTTACGAGGGCGGGCTTTTTTATCCGGGGCTCTTGACATTTCGGGCTACCTGTTTAATAATGAAAATATATGTTGAAAATTTTATTTGTGGAACACGGTTCGGTGGGCGAGGAGATAGGACTTGAAAAAGGCGACGCCGTCACTCATTTCGACGGCAAACCCGTGGCCGACGTGCTTGACTATGAATATTACGAAGGGCAGGAAGAGTTTTCGCTTACCGTGCTGACCAAAGACGGGCAGACCGTTACCGTCGACGTGGAAAAAGACTGCGACGAAACGCTGGGGCTGACTTTCGAGGACGGCTGTTATCTCACGCCGAGAGCGTGCCGCAACAAATGCGTCTTCTGTTTTGTAGACCAGATGCCAAGGGGTATGCGCAAGACGCTGTATTTCAAGGATGACGACTGGCGGCTGTCTTTCGCGGCGGGCAACTATGTCACTTTTACCAATCTTACGGAAGAAGAAATAAACCGTATTCTGGAAAAGAAGTTTTCGCCGCTGTATGTTTCAGTGCACGCCACCGACGACGTATTAAGGCGGCGCATGCTGGGCAATCCTTCCGCCGCGGCGATAATGCCGCTGATGAGGCGTTTCGCCGAAGGGGGAATCACCATGCATGCCCAGATAGTGTTGTGTCCCGGGCTTAACGACGGCGACGCCCTCCGCAAAAGTCTTGAAGACCTGTATTCGCTTTGGCCGTCGGTGCGCACCGTGTCGGTCGTGCCGGTCGGGCTGACCAGATTCAGGGATAATCTGCCGGCGGTAAAAGCGGTGGACGCCGTTAAGGCGGCGGAAATTCTGCGCCTGACCGACGAATTCGCCGAAAAATGCGTCAGGGAAACCGGCGCCAGATTCGCCTGGTGCTCCGACGAGTTTTACGTTCTTTCAGGCGAGCAACCGCTTCCTTACGAAGAATACGGAGATTTCGCCCAGATAGAAAACGGCGTGGGGCTGCTGGCTAAATTTCAGCGTGAGTTTGATGAAAGCCTGCCGTATTTCACGGGGGCGAAAAAACAGAGTTTCACCATAGCCACCGGCGAATCGGCATATAAATTCATAAACGGGCTGGTGGACAGGCTCAAAGAAAAATTCGGCGTCAGGTGCGATGTCAGGGCGGTGCCCAACGATTTTTACGGCACCAGCGTCACCGTCACGGGGCTGCTGACGGCTGGCGATATACTCAAAAATCTCGATTACGGCAAAAACTGCGGCGACGTTCTGCTTATTTCCCGCTCTATGCTCAAAGAAACGGAAGATGTTTTTCTTGACGGCATGACGCTGGAACGATTCAGGGCGGAACTCGGCAAAAAAGTCGAAGTTACCGAAAACGACGGCTTTGATTTTTGCGCGCGGATGTTAAAAGGGGAAGAATAATGTCAAGACCTTTGGTGGCGGTTGTCGGCAAGCCCAACGTCGGCAAATCGACCTTTTTCAATAAAGTATCGGGCGACAGAAAATCCATCGTGCTGGACACGCCCGGCGTGACCAGGGACAGGGTGTACGCCGACGTGGAGTGGTGCGGCCGTAAATTCACAATGGTGGACACGGGCGGTATAACCCTCGGCGAAAACGACGTCATCACGCGCCATATCCGCAAACAGGCGGAAATCGCCATGGAAATCAGCGATGTCATTTTGTTTTTCGTGGACGGCAAAAACGGGCTCACCGCCGAAGATTACGACGTTGTGGACATGTTGCGCCGCGCAAACAAAAACGTCGTTCTGGTTGTAAATAAAATAGACAATTTCCCGGCGGAAGACCTGTCGGACTTTTACGCTCTCGGGCTGGGCGAGCCTTTCGCCGTTTCCAGCGAGCACATGAAGGGCATAGGCGACCTGCTTGACGAAGTGGTGTCGCGTTTCGGCGATGACGAGCCAGACGACGAAGACGGCGACGTCATAAGAATAGCCGTTGTCGGTAAACCGAACGCGGGTAAATCGTCGCTGGTGAACAGGCTGCTGGGTTACGAGCGCAGCATCGTTTCAGACGTCGCCGGCACGACAAGGGACGCCGTCGACACGCCTTTCGAGGCGGACGGCAGAAAATATCTGCTTGTGGACACTGCCGGTATACGCCGCAAACGCAGCGTGGAGGACTCCGTCGAGTATTACAGCGTCATCAGGGCGCTGGCGGCGATACGCAAAGCCGATGTGTGCCTCATCGTGCTTGATGCCTCCGCCGACGTTACCGAGCAGGACGTTAAAATCGCCGGTTACGTCCACGAACAGGGCAAACCGTCGGTTGTGGTCATCAATAAGTGGGACATAATCGAAAAAGACACTTACACGGCTGAGAAGTTCAACAAAAAACTCAAATGCGACCTGGCGTTTATGGATTATTTCAAGTCCATAACGGTGTCGGCAAAAACGGGGCAGCGCGTCGGCAAACTGCTGGAAGCGGTAAATTACGTCTATGAGAAATCCTGTGTGAGAATCACCACCGGGGTGCTCAACGACGTTCTGACAGACGCCACGCTGACTGTGGAACCGCCGGCGAAAAAGGGCAGACGGCTTAAAATACTTTACGCCACGCAGCCGTCCACGAAACCGCCTGTTTTCGTTATTTTCGTCAACGACGCGGAACTCATGCATTTTTCATATAAACGCTATCTCGAAAACAGCCTGCGCAAAGCTTTCGGGCTGGACGGCACGCCTATAAAAGTCATCGTTCGCAGCAAGGACGAAAAGGACGTGAAATGATTATATTGGATTTTTGGTGGCAGTTGCTGCTGGGCGGCGTTCTGGTTTATCTGCTGTGCAACATAAACTACGCCGTGCTTATTTCTAAAACTTTCAAAAAAAAGGATATCCGCACATGCGGCAGCGGCAATCCCGGCACGACCAATATGCTGCGTTCTTTCGGTTTCGGATACGGCGCTCTGACTTTCGCGCTCGACGCGCTGAAAGGGGTGCTGTCAGTGACGGCGGCTCTGCTGATTTTCAAAGCCGTCAGCGGCGAATACGTCGTTCTGCGTTTCGCGGGGTATTTCTGGGGTATGTGCGCCATTCTGGGGCATGTGTTCCCGGTGTTTCTGCGTTTCAAGGGCGGCAAGGGTTTCGCCACCACGATAGGCGCGTTTATAGTGCTCAATCCGCTTTGGACGGCGGTTTTTCTGGCGATAGGGCTGGTGTTGCTGTTCATCTGGGACTATATGAGCGTGTTCGCGTTGTTTTTCGCGACGGCGCTGCTGGTGCAAAACATCATATGCTTTGTTCTCGACACGGCAATCGTCTCGTCGGGCGCGCTGGCGTTTTTCATCGTTGCCGTGGCGATTGACTGGTTTGTAGTGATTTTCGCCCACAGGAGCAACATCAGGCGGCTTTTCGGCGGATGCGAAAACAAAACGGGTACGGGCAAACTGTTCGGCAAAAAAGAAAAATAAACACGGCGGCATGTCCGCCGTTTTTTTGTTCTAACCGCAAGACGCTTTTCATATATATTAGCAATAATTTATCGCGCTCAGGGAGGAAAGTGTCTGTGAATAATTTTGATATATACGGCGACATTGCCCAAAGGACAAACGGCGATATTTATGTCGGCGTCGTCGGCCCGGTAAGAACGGGAAAATCCACCTTCGTGACCAGGTTTATGGAGTCGCTGGTGCTGCCTAACATGGAAGACAAAAACGCGCGCGCCAGGGCGATGGACGAACTACCGCAGTCAGCCGACGGCAAAACCGTTATGACCACTCAGCCGAAATTCGTGCCCGGGCAGAGCGTAGCGGTGCGCTTTAAGGATGACAGCCGCGTCAATGTGCGCCTTATAGACTGCGTGGGTTATATGGTGGACGGCGCCATGGGCGCCGACGAAGACGGAAAACCCAGGCTTGTCGCCACGCCGTGGTCGAAAGAAGAAATGCCTTTCGAGCAGGCTGCCGAACTGGGCACCAGAAAAGTCGTGGCGGAGCATTCCACAATAGCGGTGGTGGTGACAAACGACGGCAGCATAACCGAACTGCCGCGTTCCGCCTATATCCCCGCGGAAGAACGGGTCATAAACGAACTCAAAGACCTCGGCAAACCCTTTGTCGTCGTGCTTAACAGCCGCAATCCGTCGTCCGACGAGACAATCAGACTGCGAGACGCGCTGTGCCGCAAATACGACGTCACGGTTATCGCCATGGACGTGAAAAACATGAACGCCGACGATGTGGGCGAAGTCATGGAGGCGGTGCTGGCGGAGTTTCCTCTTTCGGCGGTGCGGGTCAATATACCGAAATGGATGCGCACCCTCGACCCGTCCAGCCCGGTGATAAAGGAAATTATTTCCGCGGTTTCGGCGCTCGCGGCGCCGCTCAGAAAGATGAAAGACTGCGACTGTCTTGAAAATCTGATGTCGGACTCGCCTACCATGCTTCCGTGCAAGGCTGTTGTCAGAAAGATGGGGCAGGGCGCCGTGGAGTGCGAACTCGAAGCGCGTCCCGAACTGTTTTTCCGTGTGCTTTCGGATGAGGCGGGGTGCGAAATCGACGACGAATACTCTCTCATGCATTACGTCAAAGGGTTGTCCCACGCCAAAACGGAGTTCGATAAAATCAGGCAGGCGCTGGACGACGCCGAAGAAAAGGGATACGGCGTAGTCATGCCGCGCGAAGAAGACATGTCGCTGGAAACGCCTGAACTATTCAGGCAGGGTTCGCAGTACGGCGTGAAACTCAAGGCTTCCGCCCCAACGCTGCACATCATGAAAATCAACGTAGAGACATCTGTCGCGCCTATCGTCGGGTCACAGCAGCAGAGCGAGTACATGCTCAGTTCCTTTGAAACCGACCCCGAAGCAATTTGGAAGACCAATATGTTCGGCAAAAGCCTGTCGCAGCTTGTCAAGGAAAGCCTTTGCGGTAAATCGGCGTCCATGCCGGAAGAAGTGCAAAACAAACTGCGCAAAACCGTCGGCAGAGTTGTCAACGAAAACAAGGGCGGGCTAATCTGCATATTGCTGTGACTTCCGCGTCAAAAAAATCATTTGTTCGAAATACCGCTTGTAATAAAGCGGTATTTTTGCTATCATAAACGGCGGAGAGGTATTTATGGATGTTGTTATAGCGACGGGCAACAAAGGTAAAGTCAAGGAATTCAAAAAACTGCTTAAAGGCTGTTTCGACAAAGTGTATTCCGCTGCGGAACTCGGTATACCTACAGACGTTGAGGAGACGGGCGGCACTTTCGCGGAGAACTCGCTCATAAAGGCAAGGCATGTCAAAGCGCAGACGTCCATGGCGGCGCTCGCCGACGACAGCGGGCTTATGGTCGATTGCCTTGACGGCGCGCCGGGAGTGTATTCCGCCCGTTACGCGGGTGAAAACGCCGACGACCAGAGCAACAGAAAAAAACTTTTCAGCGAAATGCGCGGCGCCGCCGACAGAAGCGCCAGGTTTGTGTGCGCGCTCACTCTGATTCTGCCTGACGGCGAAATAATTACCGCCGACGGCGAAACAAAGGGGCATATCACCGAGAGCGAAGAGGGCTCAAACGGTTTCGGCTATGACGTCATGTTTTTTTCCGACGAACTTGGCAAAAGTTTCGGCATGGCGGACGAAGCGGAAAAGAACTCCGTCAGCCACAGGGCCAAAGCCGCGGCGGCGCTTGCCGAAAAACTGAAAAACCTGAGGAAATAGGGCAAAAAATTTGTCTTGCGCGAGCGATTTTTGTTGACATACTTTTTCTGTTGTGATAGTATTTATGAGCATCGCAAGTGCGGGTGTAGTTCAATGGTAGAATACCAGCCTTCCAAGCTGGCCGCGTGGGTCCGATTCCCATCACCCGCTCCAAAAATTGGCCTACACTCATAGGCACGATGAAATATCTATGTGCCTGTAGCTCAGCAGGATAGAGCAACGGCCTTCTAAGCCGTGGGTCAGGGGTTCGAATCCCTTCAGGCACGCCATGCTGTGGTGGGTATAGCTCAGTTGGTTAGAGTGCCAGATTGTGACTCTGGAGGTCGTGGGTTCAACTCCCACTACTCACCCCATTATTTAGGGGTGTCGCCAAGCGGTAAGGCACCAGACTTTGACTCTGGCATTTCGTAGGTTCAAATCCTGCCACCCCTGCCAAAAAACAAGTTCATATGACCCATTAGCTCAGTTGGCAGAGCACTTGACTTTTAATCAAGGTGTCCCGCGTTCGAGTCGCGGATGGGTCACCAAATTGGAACTATCCGAACACCACTATCACAGAAAAGTGGGTTCGGGTAGTTTTTTTATTGCCGCCAAAGGAATAGATATATTTAAAAGTC
>CAJFSP010000008.1 GCA_904419725.1 Candidatus Heteroclostridium caecigallinarum
ATCCCGTACCTCTTTAGGAATAACAATCTGTCCTTTGGGACCGATTTTTACCGTAGTCAGAAACTTACCTTCAGGGAAATTCTCCATAATACACTCCTTCAGTATAATTAGTATTACTTTTCTTACTTATTATACAAATAAATAAACGAAATGTCAATAAAAAAACATTTTGAAAGATAAGATTACAAAAAGAACGTCAATAAGATTTAGCATTATTGAAAGAATAAACTACTATTTCTCCGATTCGCTCAAAAAGCACAACAATTCAATCGAATCGGTAAAGGAAACAGAAAAGCAGTCCAAAGAGACTGCTCCTTTATCTGACTTTCTAAGTTCGCACAAAGGCGACAACTCGCCGCCAAAGAAATCCTAAATCGAACACCTAAATTCGGTTTAGGATTTTTTATTGCGCCAAATACGGTATTTCGGGAATATACTATTTTATATGGTTTTTATAACCTGAATTGGAACTCGAATATAAGCGGTAAAACTCAGCCTCTCTGCTTAGAATACTGAGTTAAGTTCTCTTTCTGTTTAACAAATATAATTATATTATTCGGAAAAACTCATTTTGCGGAGATCGCTGTATCTTTTTTTCTTCAAAATCAATACATTTTGATTCCCATTTTTCATATTTACATATTAGATATCCGAATTTTTCCCAATCTTTTTTTTCTTCATATTTTTCCTTTCTGTCAAATATTAGTTTTTTACAAGCCATTAATCTCCATTTCAAGTATGGTTCTATCTTGGATGCAGGTAAATTATATGCTTTCCCAGAAAATATTGCATTATTAGCTAATTCTTCAATCTCTTTCAAATGTAATGTTGCGATATTTTGATAAAATTTCAGAGTTAACATACTTGCAAATTTAGATATTATTTTATTTAATCTATTATTGCTGTTTGATAAAATATCTTTGCCGTCCAATATGAATGTCACTTCATCGCTACAGGCGTAAGCTATTTTTATACTTGATATTTTAGAGCATATTTCTTTGGCTGATTCTGCTATCGCATTAACAACTCTTCCCTTAATTTCCGAGTTATATTGCCTATAATATTTATGAGTAAAATCTACTCCGTCAAGATGTACAATTATATATTCATCCGTCCTTAAACATATATCGCGTTCTCTTATATAAAATTCAAACGATTCTGCTGTTTTACAAAATTGGTATTGTGAAATATTCTTTTGTTTATCCATCTTCCTACCTCCTAGAATATTTTTTAATTACATTCACATTTTTTTATAATATAATATCTTTTATTTATTTGTCAAAATCAAAATAAGAATTTGAATGTATAAATCTATTTCTATATAACAGTTTGTGGTCGCATTTAAATTCCAAATTTTCTTAATACCGGCAGTTTTGCCCGCATCACATTGTCCGGCGAAATCCTCTCGTCTAATATTTCTTAACCTTTTCTTACCTTTTCCATTGTCTTTTACCTCCGAAATTTGATTGCCTTTCGGCAGACAAAAAGGAGCATATGACGGTAAAAGAAAAACATCTTTACTATCTGTATGGGAAAGTCAGCGGGCAAAAGAAAAATCCTTGCTTTTCTGTCCTTTCATTCAGACGTTTACGCAAGGATTTTACGACCGTTTACTTTCCCGAGGAGTATGCGACAATATGCCCACGAAAGGCAAGCTTCGGAGGATTACAATCAAAGCAATGTATCACAAAAAAATAAGGCTATATCGAGGAAAAATACGAGAGAGCGAAAAAGCGGAAGATTTCGCAAGCGGTTCAGCGCGAAACTCCGCTTCGCTCGCGCTTTCCGTTCAGCCTTTTTAGTTTGTGTTACGGCGTGTGCTTGGCTGCGGCGAGGCGTAGCCGAGCCGCACTTGTATAGTCAAGCACCCGCCACAGTGCCATAGATATAGTTTTTTGATTATGCTGTTAATTGTTTTAAGTTGTATTGACTTTAATTTTTACATTCGTGTATAATATGTTTTATGAGGTGTATGTTATGAAAAAACTATTAAGCATAATCTTACTATTCTGTTGCTGTATGTTATTTGTTGGGTGTACTGCCAAAGAAAATGCAGAAACAACAACCGCTACTAATGGTAATGATACTTCATCGGTGACAGAGAACGTCGGAATGCAACAGCCAGAGTTGCCACAAAAGCATACTATTTCTTTAACGATGAATAATTATTCGACATATATAGAAACGAGCATTGTGGCATATCTTTCATCAACACCGCAAAAAGTTGAATTTACTGCAAATGGGTGTCTTTCTTATGCCTATTATGAGAATGTCGTTTTTGAAATAGAACACGATGGGCAAAAAATGTATGTTACTTGTAATGCGGCAGGGAACGGTAAGGGTAGTTACGGCGGCAGGACTATTGGAACGATAACAGCGATTTCGGGAACTGTTATTTATTGGATGTGATTATTTAATATTATAGGCTTTGTAAAGGAAAATTATGTTTATTGCTTTGGACACCAATAGAAATAGAATATCAATAGAAAACGCAATAAAGGGCAATCAATATTTTTGCCCTATTTGTGGCGAGATTCTTACAATTCGAGCAACAGAATCTTTGGCGGTCAAGACACATTTTGCTCATAAACGAGGGACTATTTGCTATGACGATTGGAAGCACGATATGAGTGAGTGGCATTTGTCTTGGCAAAGACAATTCCCCGAACAATATAGAGAAGTCGTTATTGAGAAAAACGGCATTAAACATAGAGCAGATATTTGTATCAATGGAACAGTTATTGAATTTCAGCATAGCCCTATTACGGGTGAAGAAATTACAAAACGAAATGCTTTCTACCTTTCTTGTGGGTATCAGGTAGTTTGGGTATTCGATGCAACTGATAGAATTAAAAATTATATTGAAGATTCTATTGACCCTATGAAATGCAGAGATGACGATTTGTGTTGGAAAAGAGCAAAACAGCAATTTGCAATCAAAATACCGCCGCAAGTTAAAATATTTATACAATACAAAACCAGCATATCAAATCCGCAATATGCCAATCAAGAATTTGATATTATGTTGCTACTAACAAAAATATCCCCCAAAGATTTTACCTTTTATAAAACATACCCTAATTATATTATAGCAAACAATTTTCTCAAACAATATGGAATATCGATAAATGATGATGTTTTATCGATTGACGATATTATAAACCAAACTCAATCGTATATTCAACAAGAACGTGCACGACAATATGAAGCAAGTAGAAGGCAAATTATGAATAGTATGTTAGGGCAACG
This sequence comes from Candidatus Heteroclostridium caecigallinarum, assembly GCA_904419725.1. Lineage (GTDB taxonomy): Bacteria > Bacillota > Clostridia > Christensenellales > CAG-314 > Heteroclostridium > Heteroclostridium caecigallinarum. The sequence continues at coordinate 3,250 of CAJFSP010000008.1, forward strand.
ACCTAAACGCCGTTGGCGACTATAAAATTCGATTTACGTTACAAGCGCTCCGCCACAAAGAAACCTTATCCGCGCCTGGCGGTTAAGGTTTTTGTTTTGTGCCGCAAATATCGGGATTCTCACGTGACACGATCGCGCCTTCGCGCAACAATCGCATAAGCCAGCCGACTTATCGGCGCCGCCACGAGCAAACGGAACCGATTTGATACAGCAGCGCCGCCCCACCGTTTGCCTGAATGCCCTGCAAAACGCCGGGCGAGTATTCCGTCGCTCCGCTCCTTACGAATCCCTGACTCTCCGCCACAGACAGACCGAATATCTCGGTTCGGGCTGTCAGGAATATCGGCGCTGGCGATTTGAAATTTACGGCTAACTAGCCGCAAACCGTGATATAATGAAAAAAACTCGTGACGGGGCGAATATGGACAACAAAAAAAATCTTTCACGATACACAAAAGAGCAACTGATTGAACTTATCGAAATATATTCAAAAAACTGGCTGGCGACAGACGGAGTCTGGTTTCAGTCTGTGGAAAGCGCGTTCGGCATGGGCGAGGCGATGAAACACGACGCCGAAGCGTGGAAGCGTTTTACCGTTATCGAGGCAAAACGCATTAAAGAGTTTTTAAAACTGAAAGACGGCTGCGGTCTGGAAGGTCTGGCGCAAGCGCTTTCACTGCGTTTTTACGCCAATCTCAACGACTGTGAAATCACTTTCAGTGGCGGCGCGCTGTTTTACACTTCCGTCAAATGCCGTGTGCAGTCCGCGCGCGAGCGCAAGGGCATGCCTTTTCACCCCTGCAAATCCGTGGGGATAATAGAATACGGCGGATTCGCCAAAGCAATCGACCCGAGAATACGCTGCGAGTGCGTAAGCTGTTACCCCGACGTGACCGACCCGACATGTCGCTGCAAGTGGAAATTCACCATTGACGAATAAAAAAACGGAGCGCCCGCTCCGTTTTATATATATTTTATGACTTTTGCCGGCACTCCCCCGACGACGGCGCCGGGCGGCACGTCTTTATTGACGACGGCGCCCGCCGCGACAACGGCGTTGTCGCCTATCGTTACGCCGGGCAGCACCGTGGCGTGCGCCCCTATCCACACCCCTTTTCCGATTTTTATCGGCGCGGCGGTCATGCTTTTTCTGTCCGACGGCGCGAGGTCATGATTAAGCGTTGCCAGCACCACCTGATGGCCTATCAGGCAATCGTCGCCTATTTCGATGCCGCCCTGGTCCTGAAAGCAACAGCCCGAGTTTATAAACACGTTGGCGCCCACAGTGATGTTTTTGCCGAAATCGGTGTAAAACGGCGGAAACAGCCCGAAACCGTCGCCCGTTTCTTTACCGATGAGTTTTGAAAACAGCCGCCGCAGTTCTCCCATGTCATGATAAGCGCCGTTTATTTCGCAGGTAATTTTTCTGGCTTCGGCGGCGGCTTCGTGCATGAGCATATGCGCCTCGCTGCCCGCTTCTATGTGACGTGTTTCCGCCACATATTTTTTGTATTGGTCTATATCCATAATTCAGCCCCTTTCCTTTCGATTATCCGCCGCGGCGGCTTTTATGTCAAATATCAATATCGCATAACAAACCATAGCGTGAAACTATTGTTTATGCTATAATTATTTTCAGGAGAAAACGCTATGGACATTCGTGAACTGAGATATTTTCTGGCGGTAGCCGATGAACAGAACATAACCAAAGCGGCGGAACGGCTGTATATTTCGCAGCCCAGCCTGTCAAAGCAGATGAGCAATCTGGAAGAGGAAATCGGCGCCCCGCTGTTCATCCGTGGCGGCAGAAAAATCACTCTGACGGAATCGGGCATACTGCTCAAAAAGCGCGCGGAAGAGTTGATGGATTTATATGATAAAACCCGCTGCGAACTCATGAGCCACGAAAAGGAAATAAGCGGCACCGTTTATATAGGCGGCGGCGAAAGCCAAGCCATGAGCGTAACGGCCGCCGCAGCGAAAAAGGTCATGACAGACTATCCTCGCATCAAATTCGACTTTTTCAGCGGAGACGCCCAGAGCGTCACTGAAAAACTCGAAAAAGGTCTGCTGGATTTTGCCGTGCTTGTTGACGGCGATACGTCGCCGTATGAATCTCTGCGCCTGCCATACGGCGACACATGGGGTCTGCTGGTGAGAAAAGACAGCCCCATCGGCGCGAAAAACTCCGTCAGCGTCCGTGAAGCCCGTAAACTGCCCCTCATCGTGTCCAGACAGGGCGCTTCGCAAGGCGGCATTCTGCGCCGTCTGTTCGGCGGCGATACCGACGCGCTGAATATAAAAGCGGTATACAACCTGGTTTACAACGCTTCTCTGCTGGTAAATGAAGGCATAGGCTGCGCCGTAGGCATAGACGGCATAATAAACACGTCGGGAAACGGCAGCCTGAAATTCGTGCCGTTTGAGCCGGCAGTAAAAACATATTTGGACGTAGTGTGGAAAAAGCGTCAGGTTTTCGGTAAAGCGGCGGTTGTGTTTTTGAAATATCTGAAAGCCGAGATAAACGAAATAAAATAAACAAAGCCCCTTTCGGGGCTTTTTTCAATATTTAACATGCAGAAGCCGCTGCGCTTTTTCGCCAAGAGGCGAACCGAAAAATTCTTCGTACAACTTGATTATTTCGGGATTTTCGTGCGAACAGTGTTTTTCCCTCTTTTCATCGAGGGCGTAAAGTTTGTCCCCGCGCATTTTTGACTTGTCGCGGTCGTCGCTGAACGGCTGACCGCCGCCGCCGACGCACCCGCCAGGGCATGCCATGACTTCAACAAAATCGTATGTATTTACTCCCGCTTCGATGTCGTCCAGCAGTTTGCGGGCGTTGGACAGCCCGTTTACCGAGCAGACTTTAAGCACCTTTCCGCCTATTTTGAACTGCGCTTCTTTTCTTCCTTCCTGCCCCCTGACTTCGGCGAAAGAGCCTTTTTCAGGGTTCTTCCCTTCGATTATGGCATACGCCGTGCGCAGCGCCGCTTCGGCCACGCCGCCCGTCACGCCGAAAATGACTCCCGCTCCCGCCGACTCGCCGAGAGGCGAATCGAAAGGTTTTGGTTCGAGCCGTTCGGGATATATGTACATTGACCTTATCAGTCTTATAAATTCTCTGGTGGTGATGACGATGTCAACATCGCGTCCCGCGCCGGCGCTGTCCATCATAAGTTTTGTCGCTTCGCGCTTTTTAGACACGCACGGCATGACCGCTATGCTGCATATCTTTTCGGCCGAGATACCGGTTTTCGCCGCGAAATAACTTTTCGCGACGGCGCCGAACATCTGCTGCGGAGACTTTGCGGTGGAAAGGCTGGTGAGATATCTCGGGTAGCGTGCCGCGACGAAATCGACCCAGCCGGGGCAGCACGAAGTAAACATCGGCCAACGGTGCTCTTCTTTGCCGGACAGCCGCTGGACAAGTTCCGCCGCTTCTTCCATGATGGTCAGATCGGCGGAAAAAGAAGTGTCGAAAACATAGTCGAACCCGATTTTTTTGAGCGCCGCCACCATGTGCCCTTCCGACGATTTTTCCCTCGGAAGCCCCAGCGCTTCACCCCACGCCGCGCGCACAGCCGGCGCCACCTGTACTACGGTCACGACGCCGGGGTTATCCAGCGCTTCGTATATTTTGTCAAGGTCGTTTCTTTCGGACAGCGCGCCCGTCGGGCAATAGGCTATGCACTGACCGCACAGCACACAGTCCGACTCGGCTATCGACTTGTTGTCCGCCACGTCCACCGTGGTGCGCGCGCCCGTGTTGCAGGTGTCCCATACATGCACGTTTTGCATTTTGTCGCACACCTGAACGCATCTCATGCATTTGACGCATTTCGCCGAATCGCGTATGAGCGGAAAATTTTTGTCCCACGGCGCTCTGGCGATGTCCTTTTCATAAGGCACGTCGAGTATGCCCAGGTCGTTGGAAAGGCTCTGCAATTTGCAGCTGCCGCTTTTGGCACACGTCGGGCAGTTGCAGTCGTGCTGCGACAAAAGCAGCTGCACGTTGGTGCGGCGCACCCGTCTCGCCTTAGGCGAATTTGTATATATCACCATTCCGTCTTCGGCGGGGCTGTTGCACGCCGTGACGAGTTTGCTTTTGCCGGCTATTTCCACCACGCAGACTTTGCAGGCGCTTATTTCGTTGACGCCTTCGAGATAGCACAGATGAGGAATTTCCACACCGGCTTTTTTTGCCGCCCGCATGATGGTCGTACCCTCGGGCACACGCACCCTGACGCCGTCGATGATTATGTTTACCGTCTTTCTGTTCATTTGACACCTTTACCAGATAGCGGGTTTGCCGCCTTTCAGTTTGACGTAACCGAATTTATCGCACCTGAGACACCTCGACGCTTCGCGGCACGCTTCTTCTTTGGTCATGCACTGCTCGTACGGCAGGAAATTGCGCTTGCGCTCCGACGCTTCGGTCTCGCGCATCTGAATTCTGCCGCACGGCTCCTTGTCGTCGAAATTGACAGGCGGAATTTCCACCTCGCACGGAATAACGTGGTGATACCCGAGATATTCGTCGATATTGGCCGCCGCGACTTTTCCCGCCGCTATGGCCCGTATGACCGTCGCCGGACCGGTTACGCAGTCGCCCCCGGCAAACACGCCCTGCATGTCGCGCACTTCGCTGTCTTCCATGGCGGCTATGGTGCCGCGCTTGACGGCAATGCCTTCTTCTTCGAAATGCCTCGTCTGTATGCCCTGACCCACCGCCACGATAACAACGTCGCAAGGTATGCGCACAGGCGGCAAATCGGCGGCGTAAACCATCGCCCTGCCCCAGTCGTCTATCTGCCCGATAATCTGCGGCTGCGCCCACAGCGCCGAAACCCTGCCTTTTTCGTCGGCTTCTATCTTTTTAGGCGCGCGCAAATCGTACAGTTCGGCGCCTTCGGCAATCGCCCCTTCTATTTCTTCCGGCAGGGCGGTCATGTCTTCCCTGCGGCGGCGGTAAGCCACGCACACCTTTTTCGCGCCCATACGCAAAGCGGAGCGCGTGCAGTCCATGGCGACGTTGCCGCCGCCCACGATGACCACTGTTTTGCCTTTTATGTCGGGCATATCGTCGTCGCCTATGCGGCGCAGCATTTCCACGGCGGAAATAACTCCCTGGGCGTCCTCGCCTTCTATGCCGATTTTCTTGTCGGTCTGCGCGCCGATGGATATATACACGGCGTCGTATTCTTCACGCAGTTTGCCGAAAGGTATTTCACCCTCGCCGTTGCCGACCTTTGTGTTGAGTTTCACCTCGACGCCCGTCGATAATATGGCGTCGATGTCTTCCTGCAATCTTTCTCTCGGAAAACGGTAGTTAGGTATGCCGTAACGCAGCATGCCGCCCAGTTTGCTTTTTTCTTCCAGCACGACTGCGTGGTGCCCCATCAGTTCGAGATAATACGCCGCCGAAAGCCCGCCCGGGCCGCCGCCGATGACGGCGACTTTTTTGCCGGTGCTTTCCGCTTTGCGGGGAACGGGCACTTTGTCGGCTCTGGCGTTGTCCACCGCCATGCGTTTCAGCCCCCTGATATTGACGGAACTGTCAAGCAGATTGCGGCGGCACCTTGCCTCGCAAGGTTTTTCGCACACAAAGGCGCACGCCGTCGGGAAAGGATTGTCTTTGCGTATGAGACGCACCGCGTCGGCGTAGCGTCCGTCCTTGACAAGGGCGACATAGCCCGGAATGTCCACACCGGCGGGGCAAAGCGCCACGCACGGCACCGACTGCGTGATGTGCACCGAACATTTGCCGTATTTTATGTGATGTATATATTCTTCCTCAAAGCCTTTAAGTCCGTTAAGAACCATGCGGGCCGCCTCGTAGCCTATGGCGCAGTCGGCGGAGTTCATGATGTCTTCTGCGGTGTTTCTGATGAGGTCTATGACCGACATCCGCGCGTTGCCTTCCAGAACGCTTTCAATAAGGCGCTGCAACTGCCCCAGCCCCACGCGGCACGGCACGCACTTGCCGCATGTCTGCGAGTGGCAAAGCCGCAAAAACGACAACTGCAAATCCACCGGGCACAGTCCGGGCGGACTTGCCACGATGCGCCTTTCCATGTCTTTATACAGACGCTCAACCGTCAGCTGCGCCGCGTTGGGCGTCACTATCTGCATTCGGCTCATTAAATCCTCCATGGGCGGATTCCGCCCGAAACAGTTTATCATACGCGGGCACGTTTGCCAAACGAATAAAACCCGATTGACCTTTCCGCGATTTTATAATGTACGCTGTCCCCTGATAAATATAATACAACAAAAATCACACTCTTTCAACGCGGAGGCGAAAATAACGATTAAATTTTAACAAAAAATTTTCACCGCTATTGACTTACGCCGACAAAAGTCATAAAATTATATACAGATAGATATGGGCAGCCCTACCGGGCATATTTTCAGAGTTTTTAACGAGGGAACTGACATGGCAGCTAAACAGACAAACGAAAAAACAGCCGAAAAAAAGAAAGCGGCGGGCAAGTGGATAATAAAACACAAAGGCGACAAAGAATACACCGCGTATCTGTTCGCCTCTAACGGTGAAATTCTGCTTACCAGCGAAGTCTACTCCACTGTGGACGGCGCCAAAACCGGTATCGAAACAATCAAAAAGAACATCGCTTTGGGTAACTTTGAAGTCACCAGGGATAAAGCCGACAGATATTTTTACAAACTCAAAAGTTCGGCAAACAGGCTCATATGCGTAGGCGAAAGTTACTCCACCAGGCAGTCGTGCGTAAACGCGATTGAGTCGGTAAGGCGTTTCGCCGAAACCGCCAAAGTCATGGACAAAATAGAAGAAGACATGACGGTTATCGACTACACGCCTAACAAAAACGTGGACGCCAACACCGCCTACAAAGGCAAATGGAGAATAACCGAGGACGACGACGAAGGTTATTTCTGCCCGCAACTTTTCGCCTCCAACGGAGAGTTGCTGCTTTCCGGCGAATACGTCAGCACATATGATGCCGCCAAGGCGTCGATGCTCAATATCCGCAAGAACGCTCTGGCGGGCAATTTTGTCATCGACAAAGACAAAAACGGAAAATATGTTTTCAAACTGCGCAACGCGCAAAAGAACGTTTTGTGCATGAGCGCTTCTTACGGCAGCCTTTCCGCCTGCCAGAAGGCGCTTGACTCCACTTACAGATTCTGCGTGACGGCAACGTACGACAATCTGTAAAACACTGCGTTGGAAGCGCTTCCCCGCGGGAAGCGCTTTTTTTACCGCGAAATCCGCGCCACGGAGAAACAAACACTATGAAAGACATGAACATAATAGACGACGTAGCCGCGAACGGCGGCCTTTCTTTCGGCGAACTGCCCTTTAACGATGTCGACAGCCTTGTTTTTGCCCAGCTGGCTTATTTCCCCTTTGAAACGATACTGGAAAACGGCGGCGAAAAACTCATGGGCGACGTCGACACGCAAAGCGTGCAGGTGCCAAAACGCGGAAAAGAGCGATACAAAAACCATGTGATTCTGTTCAAAAGCGCCGCGGCGTCAAAACGTTACGGCGGTTTTATCATGTCGGATTTCGTAAACGACCTGGACGACACCGTCGAAAAACAGTTCTGCGCCGTCTGCTTCCGCAACGACGAGTTTATCTATGTGTCTTTCAGGGGCACGGACGCCACCGTGGCGGGCTGGAAAGAAGACGTCAACCTGTCCTTTATGGACGAAATACCGGCGCAGAAACACGCGGTGGAATATTTAAAACACATCGCGGCGAAATTTCCCAAACACAAAATCATCACCGGAGGTCATTCGAAAGGCGGCAATCTCGCCATCTATTCGGCGGCAATGGCGCCGCAGGAAGTGCGCAGGCGCGTTGCGGCGATTTTCGCCCACGACAGTCCCGGGTTCCGCAAAGAGTTTTTCCTGACAAAAGGTTACCTGAAAATAGAAAACAAAATCAGAAAAACGGTGCCGCATTCGTCGATAATCGGCATGATGCTGGAAAACCCCACCCCTTTCAGCGTGGTCGACAGCAAAAGCGTGTCGATTTTTCAGCACAACCCGTACAAATGGATTGTCAGAAACCATTCTTTCGTGCCGAAACCGTATCTGCACCCCGGCTGGTATTATTTTGACTCGTCCCTCAATAAATGGATTGAAAGCATAAGCGACGAAGAGCGCAAACGGTTTTTTGACCTTATATTTCTGTTTCTGCGTACCGCCGGCATAACGGATTTCAGGTCGAGGATAAACAACCTGTCGACGCTCGTCAAAAATCTGCGCGGCGTTTACGCGCTGTACAAAGAACTCGACGACGAAACCAAAGTTTTTTTCAAAAAAACCGTGCGGCTGTTTATCGACATCATGTCGGAAGAACGGCGGCAAAATAAAAATAAAACGTCATGACGAATAAAAAAACCTCCTTGGTCAATAATCACGCCAGGAGGTTATTTTTATGGAACTCAAAAAATCCCAGACCATCAAAAACATGGCGCGCGCCTTCGCCGGCGAATGTCAGGCGGGCGCCAGATACCAGTTTCTGCGCAAACAGGCGACGCAAAAACAGATGCCCTATCTCGCCGGCGTTTTGAAAATTCTCGCCACAAACGAGATGGCGCACGCAAAAGTGCTGTTTGACAAAATCGTGGGCTGTTCGAAAAAAATCATAGAAAACATCGAAATTACCGCGGGATATCCTTTCAAATGCGGCGCCTTTGACAAACGTTTCGAAATGGAAATGGAAAACGAACGCTCAGAGGCGGAAAGCATTTATCCGTCTTTTGCCGTAAAAGCGCGCGAGGAAGGTTTTGAAGACATCGCCGAACTTTTCGACATGATAGGCGAAGTGGAAAAAAAGCACACAAAGATATTCGCCCAGATTGTCAAAAAAATGCGGGACGGCACCCTTTACGCCTCACAAAAACCCGTCAGGTGGAAATGCTCCATGTGCGGGTACGAACATTCGTCGACGGAAGCATGGAAAACCTGTCCGCTGTGCGGAGCCCCTCAGGGCGCGGCGGAGATTCAGCTGGATATGTAAAAAAAGAGAAGCGTAACCGCTTCTCTTTTTTGTTTGCTTTGTTTTAATCTCTGTTGCCGAGTATCAGCACGGCGAGTTTCAAAAACTCCAGATACAGCCATATAAGCGTCAGCACCAGCCCGTAAGCCGCCATCCATTCGCATGATTTATCCATGCCGTTTTCGACAATCATTGTGATGTCGTCGAAATCGGTAAACAGCGACAGCGCCGCGATGACGATAAACACAACGGTTATTATCAGTTGCAGCCAGAAACTGCCGTAGAAAGCCGTGGAAACCGACTGCACGAACAATGACAGCAGCATGAACACCAACTGCGAAAGCACCAGTGCGATGAGCGCGCTCATGATGAATCTGCGGAACTTGGAGCCCACACGCACGACGCCGGTGAAATACAGCAGCGCTATTACGGCGAGAGTCAGCACGGTGGACAGCAGCGCCATTATTATGACGCCCTGCACCAACGCGTCGAACAGCGCAGAAATCAGCCCTATCATGGCGCCTTCGGCAACGCAGTAAATGCTTCCGCAAATCATGGTCGCTTTAGGCGAAGTACATGCCAGAAAGCCGCATATCATGCCGACAATCAGCATACCGATGAGCACGCCCGTCGTGGCGTTGCCCAGCGGAAGCGCGATGAACACAATCGCCGAAACGATGGTCAGCGCCAGATAGTACATCACTTTCAGACCCACTCCGCCGTATGTCGCGGGATTGGCGGCGCCGAAGCCGACGGCTTCATTGAGATTGCGCACCTTTTTTATCGCAGGATTCGAACTCCTCATATTACCTCCTTTGAAATATCGGAAACACCCGATACCTTGACATAATCATAATATTAAACATCCCTTTTGTCAATGCCTTTACTTGACAACGGCGGACAGGTTTATTAGAATATTAACGATTATATTTATTGACAAAACGGACGTTAAATAACCGATACGGATTGCGAAACGCCCTTTTCGGAGGAAATGATGGACAACAAACTTACCATGGACAAACTCGTGAGTCTTTGCAAAGGCAGAGGCTTTATCTTTGCCGGCAGCGAAATTTACGGCGGCCTGGCAAACACCTGGGACTACGGTCCGCTGGGCGTCGAACTCAAAAACAACGTCAAACGCGCCTGGTGGAAAAAATTCGTGCAGGAAAACCCGTATAACATCGGCGTCGACTGCGCCATTCTCATGAACCCGGAAGTATGGAAAGCCAGCGGTCACCTGGGCGGTTTTTCCGACCCGCTGATGGACTGCAAAAACTGCAAAGCCCGCCACAGAGCCGACAATCTCATTGAAGATTACATGAAGAAAAAAGGCATAGACGAAAACATCGCCGGCTGGACCAACGAGGAGATGGAAAACTACATCGCCGAAAAAGGCATCGTCTGCCCTGTTTGCGGCAAGAGCGATTTCACCCCTATACGCAAATTCAACCTGATGTTCAAAACCTTCCAGGGCGTTACGGAAGACAGCGCCAACACCATCTATCTCCGTCCCGAAACGGCGCAGGGCATATTTGTCAACTTCAAAAACGTCCAGCGCACCACCAGAAGGAAAATTCCTTTCGGCATAGGCCAGATTGGCAAAAGTTTCCGCAACGAAATAACTCCGGGCAACTTTATTTTCCGCGTGCGTGAATTCGAACAGATGGAACTCGAATTCTTCTGCGCGCCCGGCACAGACCTCGACTGGTTCGCCTATTGGAAAGACTTCTGCCACAAATGGCTGCTCGGCCTCGGCGTCAAAGACGAAAATCTCAAACTCCGCGACCATGACAAAGAAGAACTGGCGTTTTATTCCAAAGCCACCACCGACTTCGAATTCAAATTCCCGTTCGGCTGGGGCGAACTTTGGGGCATTGCCGACCGCACTGACTATGACCTGACGCAGCACGCCAACGCCAGCGGCAAAGACATGACATATATCGACCCCGTCTCCAACGAACGCTACGTCCCTTATGTCATAGAGCCGTCTCTCGGTGTGGACAGGGTTCTGCTCGCCTTCCTTTGCAACGCCTATCACGAAGAAGAAGTCGGCGAAGGCGATACCAGAGTCGTCATGAAACTGCATCCGTTTCTGGCTCCTTACAAAGTCGCCGTGCTGCCTTTGCAGAAAAAACTCGGTGACAGGGCGTCGGAAATTTACAACAGTCTTGCCAAAAAATTCAGCGTGGATTACGACGAAACCGGCAGCATCGGCAAGCGCTACCGCAGACAGGACGAAATCGGCACCCCTATGTGCGTGACGGTGGATTTCGACACATTGGAAGACAACACCGTGACTGTCCGCGACAGGGATACGATGGAACAAATCAGAATAAGCGTGGACAAACTCGAAGAATACATTCAAAGCAAAATAGATTTCTGATTTCAGACATAAAAAAAGCGGCTTCAGCCGCTTTTTTTTCTTTATTTGTCGCTGTGCCTTATTTCGCCGTCATCGTCGTCAATCGCCATGATATCCTGGTTTTTGACCCTGAACAAAGCGTTTATGTTTTTGCGCACCGAAACCATCCTGATTACCACAACAATGGCGGCGCAGAGATACGTGGCTACCGTTTCGCCTATATACGGCGTCAGCAGGCAGTACAGCAGCGCCCCCGCTATCGCCGCCAGGGCGTAAATTTCCTTTCGCAGCACAACCGGTTTTCGGTTGGCGAGCACGTCGCGCAGCATACCGCCCACAATGGACGTCACAAGCCCGCTGGCGACGCAAAGCAGAATATTGTCGCCGTAACCCATATTTATGGCGAAAGCGGTACCGGTCACGCAGAAAATACCCAGCCCTATCGCGTCGAAAAAAGTGATGAGCGCTTTCAGCCGTTCGATGTCGCCCCGCGCGAGTTTCGTGTCGAACACTTTGAGAAAAATAAGAAACAGCAGCACGGTAATCGCCACGCATATTATGTAAGAAAAATGCGTGAAACACACCGGCGGCTCCTGCCCCAGCATCATGTCGCGGAAAAGACCGCCCCCGAGCGCCGTCAAAAACGCCAGTATGAAGATGCCGAACACGTCAAAGCCGTATTCTATGCCGACGAGCACGCCGGACATGGCAAATGCGACGACGCCGACAAGTTCAAAAATTTCGACAAAATTCATATTTGAATTATAAGTTTTTCGGCGTGTATTTTCAAGTGCTTTGGCACATTTCGCTCATTATTTTTTGCGGCGGGAAATAAAACGCGGCCGCCCAAAACGATAAATTTTATTGACTAAAACGCGCCGTTGTGATATAAATATAAAGCGTCTTGCGGCAGCGCCTTTATCGGCCGCTTGAACATGACGGTTTTTGCTGATGTAGCTCAGTCGGCAGAGCGATTCACTCGTAATGAATAGGTCGGCGGTTCGAATCCGCCCATCAGCTCCAAAAAGACACCTTTCGGTGTCTTTTTTGTTTTCGGGCAAGACGGAAACCGCGCGGCGGGCAGGTCGGCGCTGACGCGTTTGCCACCGGCAAAACGCTATTCCGTCGCTCCGCTCCTTACCAATCCGCCACACAGCCGCAAAAAGACACCTTTCGGTGTCTTTTTTGTTTTCGGGCAATGTTTCGGCCAAGACGGAAACCGCGTGGCGGGCAGGTCGGCGCTGACGCGTTTGCCACCGGCAAAACGCTATTCCGTCGTTCCGCTCCTTACGAATCCGCCACACAGCCGCAAAAAGACACCTTTCGGTGTCTTTTTTGTTTCACCACGCAATGTCTCGGTCAAACCGCAGCCGCACGGCGGACTTTTGCGCCGCGAAAAAAAGACCGCTCACGCGGTCTTTTTCTTTTGCAACTGTGACGTATATCGCCGATACGTATCCGGTTTTCGGGTCAATCTTTCAGCACGGCGTTTACGCATGCCAGAGCGTTGAGCGAGCGCGGATAACCTATATAAGGCACAAGCAGCGTCACCGCTCCCACCAGAACGTCTTTGCCGTTGCCGACGGCGGCGTTGCCCATGGCGTGCCCTTTCGCCTGCGCCTCGCACCCGCCGATGGAAATTATTACCGTGAAAGTTATGAGTTCTCTCATTTTGAGGTCAAGGCGCTTTCTGGTGTAAAAATCGCCGAAACAATTTGCCGACAGAAAATCCTGAATATGTTTTTGCCCTTCGGGAGCGTCCGCCCGGTTTTTGTCTATGACGTCGCCGAATATGCTCTTTTGCGCGGCAAGCCCCGCGGCGAACCTGTCTTCCTCCGACACGGTTCTGTCGGCGGCGGTATCCGCCGAAACTCCCTTTCCTTCAAAAACAAGGTTTACTTCTTCCAGAGCCGTCCATATCCTTGCGGCGCCGCAGTATGGCGCGCAGTGATAAACCGTCTCTTTTATTTCATCCGGCGAAACGCCGGCGTCAAGACATGAAGACACCGCCGCGCCGAACATGCCGCCTCTGACGTTCTGCGCCGTCAGAGAAGCCAGAATAACGACGGAAGCGGTTTTATCGTCAAGCCCGCTTTGCTTTGCCGCTTCCTCAAAAGCGAAACGGGAAAATATACCGTAAAATTCACGGTCAGTGTTTTCGAGTTTCCGCAAATCTTCCTTCTTGTACATAACTGCCTCCTTGCGCAAAATATACACCTTGCGGCGCCGAAAGGTCAAATATGCTGTTTTTATGGTTTGTCATAACCACGGAACATTAAAAAGGCGGACTTTTCAGTCCGCCGTGTCGTTTTTGAAATCGACAGTTACTTTCGTTCCCTTGCCGAGAGCGCTCTGTATGCCGAGTTTCGCGCCGTAAAGATTGCAAATGTGTTTGACTATCGCGAGGCCGAGCCCCGTGCCGCCCGTCTTTTTAGAGCGGCTTTTGTCAACGCGGTAAAACCTTTCGCACAGTTTAGGAATATGTTCTTTTGCGATGCCTATGCCGCTGTCTTCCACGGTAAGGCGTACGCCGTCCGCCGACGTTTCGATTGTCACGTCTATTTTGCCGCCGTTTTTATTGTAGTGCACGGCGTTGCTGAACAGATTGCCGACAAGTTCGTAAATATTGCGGTAATCGGCTTTAATGCGACCTTTGCCGCTCACTGTAACGGATATGTTTTTTTCTTCCGTCTGATGGGCGTATTCCTGCTTTACCTCGCCTGCGACCGCTTCAAGGTCAATGTCTTCGGCGTGTTTTTCGGCGACGCCGTTTTCAAGGTCGCTTATATAGAGCATATCCAGCACGAGATTGCTCATGCGTTTGCTTTCGTTATAGATGCGTTGCAGATATTTCTTTTCCTGCTCGTCGCCGTTGCCCTTTGCCAGCAAAAGTTCCGTCAGTCCCTGCATGGATGTCAGCGGGGTTTTAAGTTCGTGCGAGGCATTGGCGAAAAACTCGCTTTTTTGCCTTATGGCGGCTTTTTCGTTGGTAAGATCGGCTATAAGCACTATGTTGGAGATTTCTCCCGACAGATTGCTTTTGCTGAGCGAATAAATTTTGAAATTAAGGTCTTTGTCCCCCAGCCTGTAACTGAATTCGTCGTCATGCCCCTTTTCCAGCGCTCCGCCGAGTTTCTGGCTGAGCGTCGTATCGTCGATAAGCCAGATGACTTTCTGCCCGACAGCCTGTTTTTCAGCCACTCCGAAAAGGTCGCAAGCGAACCTGTTGATGAGCGCTATGTTGTTGCCCGGCGTAAAGGCTATGACGCCCTGCGACATGTTGTTGAGCACGAAGTCGAGTTTGTTTTGCTCTCTTTTTATGGCGGAGATATTGTTTTTAACACCGGAAAACAGTTCGTTCATTTCGGTGAGTATTCCGAAAAGTTCGGCGTCGCGCATGTCGGTCACGATAGGTTTGTATTCGCCGCTGTTGATGCTTTTGAGACTGTCGCCCACCGACCTTATTTTTTCGGCGGCGGCCTGCGCCATACGCTTAGAGAAGAAATAAGATATCACCGCGGCGACAGCCATCGCAAATATGAAGAATGGCAGCGACGGCCAAATATACGAGCCGATGTTGCTGGTGCGCTCGGCTATGCGCAGATAATAAGTCGCGCCGCCCGACTCGAAACCTACGGCGTAATAATACATGTTATAGCCCATTGTGGACGAATAACGTCTGACGATTTGCGGTCTGCCGTCCATGGCTGAAGCGAATTCTTCCCTGTCGGCGTGATTTTCCAGCGCCGCGTCGGTATCGCTTTCAAACAGAACGTCGCCGTCGGCGTCAACAAGCGTCACCCGCATGTCGTCGAAATCCGCCACGCCTTCGAGAATCGCGACCGGGCCGCCGCTTTTCAGAATATCGGCGTAAACCTTGGTGTCGCTCATGATGTTGTTTTTGATGTTGCTGTCCGAAACGAAATAAACAACGCCTATCGCCGCCAGAAACACTATGAGCGAAGCCGCCAGCGCGATAAGCACGCTGCGGAGCATTATTTGTTTTTTCATAATCAATCCAACCTGTATCCCACGCCGCGCACGGTAAAAATCATTTTATCCGCGCCGGCCTGTTTCATTTTGTTTCTTATCTGGGCGATGTGCATGTCAAGCGCGCGCGTGTCGCCCATATATTCCGTGTTCCACACTTCTTCGAAAATTTCAACCCTCGGAATGGTTTCACCCGCCCTTTCGATGAGAATTTTCATAAGTTTGAACTCTTTCAGGGTGAGATTAAGCCTTTTTCCGTTATAAAGAATGTCGTAAATATTGTCGTCGATTTCAAACTCGTTGTATTTTTTGACGTAAAGGTTGGCTCGCCTGAGGCTCGCCTTGACGCGCGCGATAAGTTCCATTACCGAAAACGGTTTCGACATATAGTCGTCGGCGCCCTTGTTGAGCCCTTTCACGAAACTTATTTCATCGCTTTTCGCCGACACTATGATGACGGGCAGCCGCTCGTCGTGCTTGCGCAGTTCGGTGAGTATGGTGTAGCCGTCTGTGTCCGGCAGCATTATGTCAAGAATGGCAAGCGACGGGCGCCTGTCTTCCAGCGCGGCAAAAAAGGACTTGGCGTCGCCGAAAATTTCGACGTCGTAAAGCCCTTCGAAAGCGCCTTCGTATACTTCCTGAATCCCTTCGTCGTCTTCGACGATGTAAATCAACGCTTTTTTGTCCATGTTAAAATTTTCTGTGCTCTCCGCTGTTGTTGTAGTCCGTCCATTCGCAGACGTTAACCGCGTGGTCGCCGATACGTTCGAGATATTTCACAATCATCATAAACATAATGGCGTCATCGGCGATTGCGGAATTTTCTTTGATTTCGTTTATGAGTTCCTGCTTGACTTCCTCAAACTTGCTGTCCATGATGTCGTCAGCCTTGATGGTCTTTTCGGCGAGTTCCACGTCCTGTCTGATGAAAGAATTGACGCTGTCACGCACCATTTCGACGGCGAGCCTGCCCATTTCCGGCAGATGAGTTTTTTCGCACCCCACCTTGTTGTCGCTTATCTGCGGCACGATGCCGGCTATGTCGGAAGCCTGGTCGCCTATGCGCTCGATGTCGGTGATGACTTTAAGCACGGTGGAAACATCGCGGAAGTCCTTAGCCACAGGCTGCATTTTGAGCATGATTTTCATGCAGTGGCGCTCGATGTCCAGTTCCGCCTGGTCAACGAAAGTGTCCGCCTCATACACCTTTTTGGCGAGTTCCTCGTCGCGTTCAAGCAGCGCCTTGATTGACTGCTCTATCATTTCTTCCACGAACCGGAACATTTTGAGCAGTTCGAGTTTCAAATCGTTTAATTCAACGTCAAGTTTATAGACCGTCATATTCAACTCCGTTTTTATTATATACTTTTTTCATTGCCGAATCAATAGCCAAAAGAATTTTTACCTTTGGCATTGGCGAAAATCAACCGAAACGTCCCGTGATGTATCTTTCGGTCTGCTCTTCTTTAGGAGAAGAGAAAATCTGGTCGGTGTCGCCGAACTCTATAAGGTCGCCCAGCAGGAAAAATCCCGTCTTGTCGGAAATCCTGGTCGCCTGTTGCATGTTGTGCGTAACGATGACAATCGTCATGTCGTGTTTGAGTTCGTTGCACAGTTCCTCTATTTTGCCCGTGGATATCGGGTCGAGCGCCGACGTAGGCTCGTCCATCAGCAGAATTTTCGGGTTTATCGCCAGCGAACGCGCTATGCACAGCCTCTGCTGCTGACCGCCGGAAAGCCCCAGCGCCGATTTGCCCAGTCTGTCTTTGAGTTCGTCCCACATGGCGGCCTGTTTGAGCGAGCGCTCAACTATTTCGTCGAGTTCGGATCTTTTTTTGATGCCGAAAGTTCTCGGCCCGTAGGCTATGTTGTCATACACGCTCATAGGAAACGGGTTTGGTTTCTGAAACACCATGCCCACGTTTTTCCTGAGCGCGTTGACGTCCGCCGACTGATAAATGTCAATGTCGCCGATTTTGAATTCGCCGGTGATTTTGCAGCCTTCCACAAGATCGTTCATCCTGTTGAAGCATTTGAGCAAGGTGGACTTGCCGCACCCCGACGGACCGATAAAGGCAGTAATCAGTTTTGACGGAATTTCCAGGCTGATGTCTTTCAGCGCGTGGAAATCGCCGTAATATAAGTCAGCGTGCTTTACGCTTATGTTTTGTCCGTATTCCATTGCTACTATCTCCGCTTAATTTCTTTTGAAGTTTTTTTCCGACGAATTCCGCCAGAAGGTTGAGCGCCAGCACTATTATGATGAGCACGCACGCCGTGGCATAGGCCTCATTGGTGTGGAAGTTCTCTCGCGACAGCGCGTACAGCGCCACGGCAAGAGTCGTGCTGCTGCTGAGATACCCCGTAGGCATTGCGCCAAGGCTTGTGCCCATGGTGTACATAAACGGCGCAGACTCACTGACCACCCTGCCTATCGACAGAATGACAGCCGAAATTATACCCGGCATGGCGCTCGGCAGCACCACTTTGAAAATGGTGCGCAGTTTGCCCGCCCCCAGCGCCAGCGACCCTTCCCTGAATGCGTCGGGCACCGATTTGAGACTCTCTTCGGTGGAGCGTATCACCGTCGGCAGCAGCATTATACTGATTGTAAGGCTGCCCGCCAGTATCGACGACGAGCCGCCGAACAGCAGCACGAACGTCGCCGCGCCGAACAGACCGTAAACTATCGACGGCACGCCGCTGAGGATATCAACCGCGCTGCGCACCATAGTGATGAGTTTGTTGCCCTTTTTGGTGTATTCGTTCAGGAAAATCGCCGCCGCAACGCCCAGCGGTATGGCTATAATCAGGCTTACAACAACCGTCATGAATGTTGCCACAATCGATGGGAAAATCGTCACAGAGTCGCTGCCCAGCTCAAATTCGCCGAACAGCAGATTCCAGCTGATATGCGGCAGACCCATAATCAAAATATAAACGATGATTGCCACCAGGAACAGTCCGCCGAAAATAGCCGCAATCCAGCTGACGACTTTGCCTACTTTGCTGAAATTAATTTTATTTTTCAGCGCGCCCAGCCACTCTTTTTTTATTTTTGCCTTATCGCTATTTTTATCAGACCTGACAAGCCCCATCAAAAAGTTGATTATGGCAATGAATATGAGCAGAACAAGACCGGTGGCGAACAGAGCGCCCATCTGAACTTCGCCGGCGTAGCCCATTTCCAGAACTATGTTGGCAGTCAGCGTGCGGAAACTCTGGAACAGCCCCGTTGGTATTTCCGTGGCGTTACCCGCCAGCATGACGACCGCCATCGTTTCGCCCAGTGCCCTGCCTATGCCCAGTATCAGCGAAGCCGTGATGCCCGACTTGGCTGCCGGCACCATGGTTTTGAACACCGCCTGCTCGTGGGTGGCGCCCAGTGCCAGAGCGCCTTCATAATAACTCCTCGGCACCGCTTCCAGCGACGTTTTGGACAGCGCCACGACCGTCGGCATAATCATTATGCCAAGCACCAGTGAAACCAGAAACAGTCCGCTGGCGTTGCCGTTCGGCGACATCCACCCGAAAAGCGGCATAAGCGCCTTGATGCCGAAGAAACCGTAGATAACCGACGGTATGCCGGCAAGCAGGTTGACCACCGTGTTGAATACTTTTTTTATTTTACCTTTGCAGAAAAACGCCAGATACACCGCCGTGAAGTAGCCCAAAATGCCCCCCACAGCAAGAGCGCCCACCGTGGCGAACAGTGTGCCGACAATCATTGTCAGCACACCGTACTGCCCGGCAAGCGCCTCGGTGAATACGTCGTTTCTGTCAGGGGCCCAGGTGCTTCCGAAGAGGAAGTCAAAGAACCCTATCTTCGAAATGGTGGGAATGCTGCGGATGAGGATGAACGCAAAGATTACCACAACCGCGATTATGCATATCGCCGCCGTGCCGGCAAAGACGGCTTTGCCGGCTTTTTCTTTTGCTCTCGACCTATTCATAATGCTTATTAAGTTTTATCGGCGAATTATTCTTCGTCAGCCAGCTGACTGAATTTAGTGATTGCGCCGGTGTAGATGTCGAACAGCTGTTCGATTGTAATGTTGCTGATCTGGTCATTGTCTTTATTAACTATGACAGCGATAGCATCTCTCGCGACGGTGAACTGTTCCAGTTCGGCGGCGTCGGCGTCGTTCAGTTCAGAAGAGCTCATGCCGATTACGTTACCGGTCGTCGTGTCATTTTTTGCCGCGGTCATACCGGCGGAAGAACCTTCGCACTGTTTGTCGAAGTTAGCGGCGACAACACCGTGCGCGCTGCCCACAATGCTGATATAATCGGCTTCGAGTTTATCCATCAGTTCGTCCATGGAAGTGGAACCGCGGATAACAACTTTATCGCCGGCGCTGACAGTGCCGGTAAGCGAAGTTTGGAAAGCCGCGAAGCTGTCGTTAGCGTCAACGGTAACGTAACCTTCTTCAACGATGATCTCCTGCGCGTCGGCGCTCTTGAGATAACTGACGAAGTCTTTGGTCAAAGCGGTAAGGGACTCTCCGTTCTCGCCGAAAGCATCGTTCCACGCAACGACAAACGGACGGGCGAGTTTATAGCTACCGTTGATAACGTTAGCGGAATTAGCCTCAACGCCTTCGAGTTGAAGCACTTTTACGCTGCTGTCAACAGAACCCAGCGAAACAAAACCGATTGCGGTCGGAATCGAAGCGACCTGGCTGATAACGGCGCTGGTGCTGCTCTGTGCGCTGATGCCGGAAACAAGTTCCGCTTTTTTGAGAGTCACGCCGTCTTTAGAAACGAGCTCTTCAAACGCGCTTCTGGTACCGCTGCCGGATTCACGAGTGATAACCGAAATGTTCTTTTCGCCGCACGCCGCGAACATGAAAGTCGCCAGCGCGAGTACTGCCATCAGGCAGACCAAAAACAATTTTCTTGCTTTTTTCATTTTCTTTTTTACTCCTCCTTTGAAGTTCACCCATATTTTACAATGCCGGCTTTGTAACTCAAATCAATTTTCCGTAAAGAAACTGTAAGTTTTTTGTAAATTTTTGAGTTTTTCACGATTTTTTATACATTTGTAAACCGATGTTTACAATTTTAACGGCTTTTGACAAAATTAAAAGCCGCGGCGTAATATAAAATAAGAACCGTTCGGAGAAAGAAAAATGTATTATTGCAACAGACAATTTACAGACACAGGCGGCTGTGACATAAACGGCTGCGGCGGACGGGAAGATTTTTGTCCGCCGTGCCCGGAGCCGCAGGAGCCGCCCTGCCGCCCCTGCCAAAGAAAACCAAAATGCAATTTCGAAATATCTTATGATTTTTGCGGCGCGCCGAGGTTTCGTTTTGAAATAAGGTTCTGACAGCAAAAAAAAGGCTCCGCCATGCGGAGTCTTTTTTTTATTCTTTCGGTTTGCAGACGTCTATCCAGCCTTTCGCGCCGGAATACTTAAACAAATCGTCCAGCCCCAGCTCTATCGCCGAGTTGGCGCTGCCGCAAGCGGGAAACACTGTGCCAAACCGCTTTAACGATTCATCCAGAAAAACCGACGTCCCCTCCGGGTTGGCGAACGGGCACACCCCGCCGATTTGGTGCCCCGTGAGCCGCCCCACTTCGTCCGGCGTAAGCATTTTCGCTTTGAAACCGAAGTTGTGTTTGAATTTGGCGTTATCCACTTTCACGTCGCCGGCGGCGACAATCAGCAGACATCCGTCGTCTTCACCCTGCTCTTTGAAAGACAGCGTTTTGGCTATACGCGCCGGTTCGACCCCCACCGCCAGAGCGGCAAGTTCAACCGTGGCGCTGGAAGCGTCAAACTCCATGATTTTGTCCGCAAGGCCAAGGCCTTTGAAATAACTTTTAACCTTTTCGATAGACATAGCAACCCCGCAGCGGTTTTCGTCCGCGTCATACATAACAGCGAAGACGGCTTTCCGTAAAGCCGCCACGACAATACGGCTTTCTTAATATATCGGCCTCTTAGCAAATAAGACGGCTTCTTCACTTCGTGGAAAAGCGCTTCCCTTATAGCAAAGGGCGGCTTCTTCACTTTCGTGGAAAAGCCTCTTACAAATAAGACGGCTTCTTCACTTTCGTGGAAAAGCCTCTTACGAATAAGACGGCTTCTTCACTTTCGTGGAAAAGCGCTTCCCTTATAGCAAAGGGCGGCTTCTTCACTTCGTGGAAAAGCGCTTCCCTTATAGCAAAGGGCGGCTTCTTCACTTTCGTGGAATCAGCCTCTTACGAATAAGACGGCTTCTTCACTTTCGTGGAAAAGCCGTCCTCACTCTTTTGGAGCGGAGGACGGGAGTCGAACCCGCGAAAACCGGCTTGGGAAGCCGGCGTAATACCGTTATACGACCTCCGCGTGAATCCCGATTCAATCGGGATGTATCAGTTATAACAAAGTCCGGCGGTTTTGTCAATTTTTTGCCGCCACAAGCGCCGCGGAGAGTTTTTCAAACAGTCTGTACGCCCCCTCAACGCCGCAAAAAGCGTCGGCGAGCGGCGTCAGCAGACGAAATCCGCCCCCGCTGTAAGCCACGGCGGCAGAGTTTGGGAAATAGCGGCATATTTCGCCGTAAGTGAAAATAATTTCGTCACTGCCTTTATATCTGTCCACAAAGTCGTTTATATCAATATATTCATATTCCGTGCCATGGTGCGAACAGAAATATTTTCCGTCCGCGCCTGCGGCGTTGAAACAATCTTTGATTTTATCCAGTGTGTCGGCGCCTGCAAAACATATCACGCGCCGCCCGGTGGCTTCGACGATATTCGCGACCCTTGTCAGCACATCGTGATACACGGCGTCAGGCTCCGGTGAAAATCTTTTGCCGGTCAGCGCCGCCGCCGCGCCGAGAAAATCATCAACGGATTTTTTGCTCATGGCGTTAAAGACGATGTAAGGCATGCCGAAATTTTCTTTCAGGTATTCCGCCGCCTCCAGCGCCGCCCGTGAGGCAACGACGTTGAACTCCGCCGACGTAAGGCGCGCGCACTCTTCCACAGACATCGCAAGATTGTCGGCGTTGACGCTTATGCCTGTTTTTTTCAGCAGAGCGGCAATGCTACGGTGATTGTTTTTTTGTTCCAGGCAGTTAAAGCCGCCAAGAATATTTGCCGTGTTTTTTCGTTTTTCGCGTTTAACGGCGTATTTCCTGACAAGCGCGGTCCAGAAACCAACCGCGCCCTCGAAAAAATCGGCGTCGAGTTTGAGATTTACATAAAAAACAGCGGCGCCGACCTCTCTTTCCAAATTTTCCGCCAGCGCTTTCAGGTCAAAGCCCAGCACCGCCCCAAGTGACGACGGCATAAGAAATATATTGTCGAAACCGCCGTTCTTTATTTCGCGGGCGGCGGCGAACAGCGCCGCGTCGCAACCAAGCGCCAGCGAAGTTTCGTCAAGAGAGGCCGAAAACGCCCCGCCGTGATATTCCGTCAGGTCGACATAACCGATATGTCCGAGATTGTACACTGCGTGCCCCGCCGTGGAAAAATCCAGAACGGCAAGGTCTTTTACCGATAAAGCGTTTATAAAAGTCTGTGAGCGCCCTGTAATGAGCGCGGCGTATTTGTTTACAGGCATGATTTCTCCGTATGATTCAAAGCGGCGCAAAGTTTATCGAAGCCGTTTTTGCCGGCGAGTTCGCCGTCGGCGGACGAATAGTCGAGCAGCGTTGTTCCGTCCGGCGGCGGGTCGGCGTAGTCAAGCGACACCGCCACGTTTCCCAGATTGCGGCAAGCCAAGTAACTCACGGCGTTGTAGTCGGCAAAGCACACCGCCCTGACGTCGGCGCCCAGCGAGCGCAAAAAGGCCGCGACTCCGTAAGCCGAGCGTCCCATGACCGTCACGGGCTTTCTTTTTTCGGCAATACGGCAGGCGATTTCTGCGGCGCGCCTGAGCCGCGCTTTATCCAAGCCGAGCGCGGCGGCGTTTTCGTTGTAGAAATCGATGCCGTGTATATTCACGTTATCGATGACGTTCACTCCGCCGATTTCCGAAAGAGCCGGCAAAAAATCACGGTTATTGACGATGTGCGTGGCGGCGGACAGTTTTTTCCGCAGCGCCGCCAGGCTTGTTTCGCGCCCGTCCCAAAACGCGGTGCCGCTTTTAGGTCCGTCAGTCATTTTAAGCAGGCTTTTATACACCTTGCCCATTATGTCGTAAGGCGAAATCCCCTCAAAATCGGGTGTCTTGACGACGACGGCGCCTTTTATCTCTTCAAGCGGCGTCATGTCGGGATTCATCACCGACGGCACGCAGGTTACAAGACACACCGTGGTCAGACCGTTGGCACACACATCAGCGAGCGCGGCCGCCGCGGCGGACATATCGCCGAAGACTATTTCACGGTCGGTGAGCGTGTAAGAACGGTTTATTCGCGGCGGTTCGAACACGACTTTGCCGCTGTAAAAGGCGCACTCGCCCACACCGAGCACAAAAACGTTCACGTCGTCAAGGCGCCAAAGTTCTTCGAGAGCCACGTCCATGGCGCAGTGACTCGCACAAAAAACGTCGTGTGACGTGACGACACGCCTTTTTTTGAGTTTTTCGCACGGAATATAACTCATAACGCAACCATCTCCGCCAGTTTCATATAGAGCCGACTCATTTCGCTGTCAGGGAATGCCTCCACTACGGTTTTGCCGAGCGCTTCCGCCGCCTGCACGGTCTTGTCCCTCGGAATGGTAAACACAACTTTTGTGCCCATCTCCTCCGCCGCTTTCCTCGTCAGTTCGTCTTCGCCCTCTATGTTTTTTTTGTTGAGAATCAATCCTTTCAAAACGGCATAACCGGTTTTGCCCACGTTTTTCACGGCGCGGGCGATGTTATCCGCCGCGTAAAGCGACATCATTTCACCCGACGTAACAATGTAAAGCTGGTCGGCGTAGCCGTTTCTGATTGGCATGGCGAAACCGCCGCACACCACGTCGCCAAGCACGTCGTAAAGCACGAAATCCGGCTTGTATTTTTCGTATATTTTAAGTTCGTCGACCTTTTCGAAAGCCGAAATTATCCCCCTGCCGGCACAGCCCGTACCGGGCAGCGGACCACCCGCTTCAAGGCAATAGACGCCCAGCGGACTTTTGTAAATAAAACCCGCTTCATCGTTGTCGTCACCGCGGCGCATGACGTCCAGCACGGTATCCATTCTTTTGCCGCCGTGGTGATTAATGGTCGAATCGGCTTTCGGGTCGCAGCCGAACTGGAACACCGAAAACCCCTTCCTCGCCAACGCCGCCGCGAGGTTTGAGACCGTGGTGGATTTGCCTATGCCGCCCTTGCCGTAAAACGCTATTCTTTTCATGACTCTCCTTTTTTTGTCAAAACACACTCAAAGCGCGCACCCGAAAACGGGTGTGCGCCTTGCGTGAGCATTTATTATTTCATCGGCGTGCCGCCTTATGACAGCAGCGCTTCTATTTCCTCCACGATTGTGGAACCTACGTCTGAAATCGTGTAGAAATTATCTGGTTGCGGCCAGCTCACGCCGTCTACAATCTGAACGACTCCGTTTCCGATTATTGTGATACCCATATCACCGCCAGACATGCCGATAATCCGCGCGAGAGCGCTCTGAACCGACTCGTCGGCATTGCCGTCCGCACCGACAGGAGTATATCTGCTGTAAGAAATTTCATTCCAATCGTCGTAATAGGCCTGCCAGTTGTCCGCCGAAACGGCTTTAACCGACGCGAAATCAGGCACAACGTCGCTTATGGAATCGGCGACAACGCCGTCAACATACACCAAACCGCCCGCTTTGTACTCTCCTTCGATAAAGTAAAGTTCGCGCACCTGGCCGTTTTTCAGTATATAGCCGTAATCGCCGTTGAAATAATAGTTTTCCGTTCTGTAAATCACCGAGCCGTCATACAAATCGGTTACCGTAAAGTTTCCGCCAAGCGTTTGCAACGAATTATACACTTCCTGAGCGCTGACGCGCAGTTCGTCTGAATTGATAATCGTTTCCAAAGCGCTGACGACGCTGTCACCGCTGTCAACTGTGCCTATATTGCTGAAAGTAACGGTGCAAATCACGTCGGTTCTGCCGGCGGCCGCCGCCTGCAACGCACTGACGCCGTCCGACGGCGTGATTACATCAATGCCGTCATAAACTTTTACGGTAAGCGCGTCGCCGTCAAGGATAAGACTGAAACCGTAAGCGCCGTCTATGCCGTAAATAAAGTCAAGCCAATCGGTATCGGTGCTGAACCATTCGTTACCGTTGCCGATACGCACCATATCGCCAGACAGCCAGCCCAGTCCGTTAATGCCGACATGCGTGAAATTTTGTGCGATTGTGTCGCGTCCCGTTCTGAAACACGCGCTGCCTATAACAACTTGCCCGTCGCTGACGGTAAACTCATGCACAAGGCCTTCAATAATGATGTAACCTTTATTTTCAGCCTGGGAATAAAAGTATTTCCTGTCTTTGAAAATATTTTTGTTTTGGCCGCTTCCGCTGTCCACGGTGTAAGTATAGCCCGACACCGCAAGACCCATGTATTCGCCGAGACCGTCACAGAATGTATCGTCTATCCATGTCTGTATACTGCTGCCGGTTGTGCCGTTTGTTTCAAAAGAAACAGACTCCAACTCGCTGTGGCGGCCGTTAAGCATTTTGACAAGCGCCTGGCTCTCTGTCAGCGAGATTTCCGTTTCTTTGTCGAGAATATCTTTGACATAACTTCTCACGGCATCGAAGGCGGCGTAACTTTCCGCCGTATATTGACCGTCGTCGTTATTAACCGAGGCAACGCCGTTATAAGCCGTTTGCAGTTCGCCGGAAATGTCGGCTTTTTCAAGCAGATTGTTTTTTGCCGTAAGCAAGTCGTCATACAGCTGGTCGATTTGCTCCTGCGTGGCGTTTTGTGCTGCGTTTTTGGCGTTTGTCAGCGCCGCCGTGAAGGCGTTGAAACTGTCGGCCGTATAAGTTTCGCCCGTTATGACGTCGCACTCGCTTATAAGCGCGTTAAGAGCCGAAGTATCGGTTACTTCCACAAGCCCTTCTATCGCCGCATTGATTGCGGCCACGGCGGCGTCAACGTCTTCTTTGGTATAGCCGGCGCTTTCTTTAAGTTGACGCGCCGCCGTCACGGCGGTTTCAAGAGCGGCGTAACTTGCCTGCGTGTAATTTGCTTTTGTAAACATTTCGGCGTGGGTTATCGCGTTGTCCAGCAACGCGGTATCAGCCGCCGTAGCTACCGTTTTCATGCCGTTTATGGCGCTTTCAAGCGCTGATGAAGCGGCTGAAATCTCCTGCGCGGCAGGCGATTGGCTTGCCGCTACTTCGCGGGCGGCGGCGAGAGCGGCTTCCAGAGCCTGTCTGCTTGTCTGTGTATATTGCGAAGCGTAGTTCGCCTGCTGCGTGATGCCCGTCGCCTCGGTTATCAGATCCTGAAGCGCTTCGAGCGATTGAAGGTTGTCGAAATAGTCCTCAAAAGCGGCCACGGTGTACTCCGTGCCGTAAAAATCGCTGTAATTGGTAAGCACCGCTCTCAGCAGAACGCCCTCTCTGTTAGGATGGGTCGAAGTGCTGAACGTCTGCCACAGCGTGAGCACAAGGTCGCCGTTCACGTTTTCGCTTATGGAAACGGCGGCGATGTTTTCAGGCTCCGCCGTGTCGGCTATGTCGAAAAACCGCACCAAGAACTGCGCCAGTCCCTCGTTTTGCGACAGGTCTATATAATACTCGTCGGTGCCGTCTCTCAAAACAAAATCGTTGTAATTTGAAATAATAAATTCACCGAAATTGATGTCTTCCATCGTGTAGTCCGACAGTTTGTCGCCGAGCGTCACCGCGCCGTCCTGAATAGTCACGTTATACATACCGTCCGTCAGATTCACCAGCCCCTTGCTTTGATATGTTGTGTACCAATACTGGTTGCCGTTGTCGTCATACACGGCGGAAACGCTCCACTCCGGTTCGGCTCCGTCAAGACCTTGACTGCCGGAGGTATATACGTCGAATTTAACGCCGTATCTTCCTTCGACGGAATATAAATCGTCAAGACCGCTCAGCACCGAACGCGGTTTGCCCTCTGTTTCATAGTCGGGATTCGCCGTTTTGTATTCTTCGATTTTGTCAATGACGGTGGTCCCAACGCCGGTTACGGTGTAAGTCAAAATGTTATCCGCCGCCGTGTCGCCGTACAGGCACACACGCAGATACTCTTGCGCGCCTTCCGCGACCAGCTCGAGGCTGACTCCTCTTATTTCATTTTTAAGCTGCGTGTCGAAATCATAGCCCGAAAGCGCCGTCATGGCGAATATCTCTATGGCGTTTTCGTTTGTGGAAGAATAAACGCCGCTGCCGTCACCGTCCACAAAGTCATAAGCCGAGTCGATGAGATAACTCTCGTTTTTGAAAATCGCCAGACCGTAACTCATGGCGTTGCCGGCGCGCCACATTTCGTCGTCAAACAGATAAACCATCGGGCTGCCGTTTGTTTTGAAATACACACCGCCCATTTTGACTTCACCGTCGCCGTCATAAGACCACTCGTGAATATATCCGTCATACGCCGTGACGCCGCTTTGCGTTTTTTCAGAATAGCGCGACGTTTGCGTATAATACGCTTTATATTCCACAGGCGAGCCGTCCCCGCCTTTATAGTCGCTTACGTTGACGGTATAGTTGTCGCCTACTGCTTCAAGCCACGCCGTGAGCAGAGCCAACCCCGTATCGACGGAAGACGACGCCCTTGTCAGCCCGTCCACAGCCGCGTTGAGATTGGCTAGAGCATCGTCAACCTCGTCCTGCGTGGCGCCGTCGTCTTCATTGACGGAAACAGCGGCGCTCAAAGCGTTTTGAAGCGCCGTCCACGACGCGGACGTGTAAACGCCGTCGTCGTTATCGGCATAAGTCGTTTGAACGTATTCGATGCGCGCGTTGAGGTCTGTTTTGTCCGCGCCGTTGCCGCACGCGGCAAACAGAAAAGCGCAGGACATCACCAGCAGCGCCGACAATACGATGAAAAAACCTCGTCTTGTTTTTACTGACATATCTTTAATCTCCTTGTGATATTTTTGTATATTAACCCGCGCGGCAGAAGATTACGCCGTAGATTCCGCTGTCCAGAGGACGGCTCTGCACGAGAAAAACGTCGTATTCCTCAAACTCCGCCGTGATAATATCGTATATTTCGTCAACAGTTTGTTCCCCCTCGAGGCGGAACTCCACCATTGTGTTTGTCAAGGTTTGTTTTTGCGATTCTACGGCTTCGAGAACGGCGGCAAGACCGTCCGCCGAAGAAATCACGAGATTTTGTAAGTTGCCGCTTACATTTATCGCGGTAAAAGCCCAGTAATCGAAAGGTTCCGTCTCCACCGCCGCCTTTATTTCGGGAAACATTCCCGAGTCGTATGTCCAGCCGTCGCCCAGCGACGTGTCAACCGACGTAAGAAACATGTTGTACTGCGGCACTATTTTGACGTCGGGATTTTCCTCATCGCCGAAATTCATTTCCGCCGAGCCGTATGTGGCGCATGAAAGATACCACTTGCCGTCAAGGTTGACATAGTTATACGAATGCCCCTGAAAATCGTCGTTGAAATCGGTGACGCGCACCGCCTCGATCCCTTCCATCGCGGCCAGCAGACAGTACGCTTTCGCCTTGCCGTCGCACACTGCAAATCTGTTGAAAAACACTCCTTCGAGATAATAGCACTGCGCGCGGTAAGCCTCGCCCCCGCCGTCGTTCGCGGTCGCCCTGTCATAGCGCACTTCGCAGGTCAGAAAGTTGTAAATCGCTTTGAGTTTTTCATAGTCGGTCATATCGTCGGACACAATCCGGCGCAGCACGTCTTTCGCCTCGCGGTATATTTTTTCCGCGGCGCTTCCGGCCGTCGGAACGGGTCTGTATCCGTGCTCGGCGGCATACCACAACTGCTCGCCCGTCGTAACCGCCACAGAGCGCGCGGCGCTCATTATAGCGAAAGAATCGTAATCCGATGCCCGTTTGTTGAGATTGGGATTGTAATCAAACGGCAAGATAAATTCCGCCGAAGTATCGATTATGTCAGGCTCCTTGTCGGCGATGGCGGTCGGACGCAGTGTGAGCGTGATGATTTTGTAATCGTTGTAATACTCTCTCCCCAGCGACAGCGGATAGACGTCGGCAAGTTCAGTCAAATCTCTCAGCCCGCTGAATTCGCGGAATATGCTCTCTATGCCGCCGGCGTATCCGTCGGAGATTTCAAACGCCGTTTCTTCGCTTATGCGGTAAAACGCCAGCCAGTCCATGGCGTAAATGAAATCGCCGCTGTTTTCTATAATTCTGCCGGGGTTCGGCAAATCAGTCTGTCCGAAACTGTCGGCGAATGTCAGAGAAGAAACGATTTCATCTCTGCCAGTCCCACCGTCATGTTCGTCGGGCGGCTGGCAAGCCGCCAGCGCCCCGAGCGACAGCAGCATAACCAGCACGAACAAACCGACAATTATCGTTTTTTTGTCAGCTGAAAAGAAACGCATAAAGTCTTTGTCCCCCGAAAACGCCGTTGTTGATTTTTGTCACGTTGTAATCTTCCGCCACTATTTCATAAGCGCGCTGCGCAGTATCGTAATCGCAAAGCAGTTCGACCTGCAAAACATAGCCGCTCCGTTTTGCCGTTTCCGCCGCGAAGTCAAGCACGGCGACGGCTTCGTCCACGCCGTCCGGCGACAGGTCGTAACGCGTGCCGTCAATGTTCATCACTGTGTTTGACCAATAGTCGTATTTTTCCGTCTGTTTGACAAGTTCGCCTATTTCAGGCAGCTGCCCCGAGTAAAAATCCCACGACGGCGAAGACGTGTAATAATCCGTCAGGAAAAACGCGGCGGTATGAGTGTGAAACCGCTTGCCGTCATGTACAGTTACCGACGAGCCCTGCGTCGGACAGCACAGATAATACTTTCCGTCGGCTTTGATATAGTTATAGGCGTGGCCGCCGCCCGAGCCAACGGCGCCGATGTGATAAGCCTCTATGCCTTCAAGACGGCACATGAGTGTCATCGCTTTGGCAAGACCGTCGCACACGGCGTTTTTGCTGTAAAACACGCCTTCCAGAAAGTAAGCCGTGTAATCGGTGTGTTCGCTCTCTTTGTAAAGAAACGATTCGTAATCATATGTGTTTTCGCACACCAGATAGTTGTATATGGCACGTATTTTTTGCGTCTCGGTCATGCCGCCGTTGAGAATTCTGTTGAGAATGCCCAGCACGCGCGACAGCATTTCGCCGACGGCGCTATCCTCTTCCGCCACAGGCATATATCCGCGCGCCGCGGCGTAAAACAACTGTTCGCTGTTGGTCACCCTGACAAAACCGTTGTTGGATTTATACAGAGCGAAATCTTTCAGGGCGTATCCCCTGTCATTTTCCGCCGCCACTACGTCAAGATAATAATCCAGGTTCCACACCTTGACGTTGTTTTCGCCCAGTGTATAACTTTTGAAGGCGTAATTTTTTATGCCGCCGACTATGCCTATGACGTTTTCGTCAAGTCGGCTGTCGTCATAACCCGTCACGAAATTGTGCGCCAGGTTGCCGTACTGCCCCGCCCAGCGGTATTCGGTAAACATATCCGCGCGGAGCACTTGGGCGTAAGCGTCGTTTACAGTAGTATACGCCGTGTCGCCGGCCTCACCGTAAAAAACGCACCAGTCCATGAAGTCGCTCAAATCCTGCCTGCTGTCCAGACCTACGGGCTTTTCAATTTCGGTGAGCGTCGTTTCGCCGTAGTCAAGCGGCACGTCGGCGTAAGTTATGCCGAAAGTTTTCGTCCCGCCGCAGGCCGCCAGCGCCGCCGTCATTATTGTCAGCGCCGCGAGGATGCAAAAATGTCTAATCGCTTTTGTCATTTTTCACCAGGTCGAATGAAAGGCACATGGGTTTTCCGCTGCGCCTGTCCGCGACGATGTCGCCGTCTATGCCGAAACAGTGTTCCAGCATGGTTTCGGTCATGACCTCTTTCGGTTCGCCGTAAACCTCGATTCTGCCGTCTTTCATCGCCAGCATGTAGTGCGAATATCTCGAAGCCAAATTAAGGTCATGCAGCACCATGACTATCGTCGTGTTCTGATTTTCGTTGAGTTGTTTAAGCAGTTCAAGCACTTCCAGCTGGTGGGCAAGGTCAAGATAAGTCGTCGGTTCGTCAAGCAGAATAATGCCCGTCTGCTGCGCCAGCGCCATGGCTATCCATACCCTTTGCCTCTGCCCGCCCGAAAGACTGGCGATTTCCCTGTCGGCAAAATCGCCCATGTTTGTGACTTCCAGCGCCCAGCCGACGATATCTTTGTCTTCTTTTGTCAGTCTGCCGAATCCCCTTTGGTACGGAAACCGTCCGTACGCCACAAGTTCGCGGCAGGTCAGCGTGCCCGGCGCAGTTGGCGTCTGCGGCAGTATCGCCATCTGCTTTGCGATATCTTTGTTCTTCATTGACGACATATCGCTGTCGTTTATTATTATCACGCCCGATTCCGACCTGATTATGCGGCCGATGGCTTTCAGAACAGTCGATTTGCCGCAGCCGTTGGCGCCTATTATGGAAGTTATTTTGCCTTGTCTGATTTCCGCGTCAAAAGACGGTACCACGATGTTGCCGTCATAACCGACTTTAAGTTGTTTTGTAACTATACTGTTCATGTCACGACCTCATCAGCAGATACAGGAAATACGGCACAGACAGCACCGACACGACTATACCCGCCGGTATATTGGCGAGAAATTCCAGCCCCTGCACGAGCATGTCCGCCAGCATGACTATTATGCCGGCTATTATGCCCGAAGCGGGCATAAGCACTCTGGCGTCGGTGCCGACAAGCCGGCGGGCTATATGCGGACCTATCAGCCCAAGAAAAAAGAAGTTGCCGCCGAACGCCACCGAAGCCGATGCCAGCGCCACGGCGCAAACAGACAGATACAAAAACTGCCTGCCCACGTTGACGCCAAGCCCGCGGGCGACGTCGTACCCCACGTTTATAACATTGAGCACGCGTCCCTGTCTGTATGTCATAACGCCGAACAGCAACAGCCACACGGCGAAAACTACAATATATTCCCACTCTGTGCCCCACAGTTCGCCCGACTGCCATCTCTGCAAAAATTCAAGACGGCTCTCGTCAATTATCAGCATAAGAAATGTGCTGACGGCGCCGTAAGCGCTGCTCATCGCCACACCGGTCATAATGAGTCTTGTGGGTTGCAGACGCTGTTTCCGCCTTGTGCCGAACAGAAATATAAGTCCCGCCGACAGCAAACCGCCGAAAAGCGCGAGTATCGGCATAAGCACGGCGCTGCTGCCGTTTCCCTGAATCAAAGCGACGTACAGAGTGACAAACAGCCCGGAACCTGCGCTTACGCCAAGCGTGCCCGGCGAAGCAAGGTCGTTGTGAAGCAAATCCTGCATCACTACGCCCGACATGCCCATGCCCAGCCCCACCATGACGGCGAGACATATGCGCGGCAACCGCTCCTCAAACAGTATCACACGCCCAAGGTCAGTGCCGCCGCCGAACAATGTGGATATCACCTCGCCCACCGACATGCGGTATTGCCCCACGTTGCAGCCGACGAGAAACACCGCTATGAGCAAAAAAAGCAGGGCGGCGTTTACATACACGCCTTTTCTGAGCGGACTGAGTCTCTTTTTAACGATTGAATTCATGCCTCACCCGCTGAAAGCGTCGCTCTTCTGGCGGCGCGATATAAAAATGAAAAACGGCACGCCGATAATTGTGATGAGTATGCCGACCGGAAATTCCAGCGGGGCAATGAGCACCCTGGCGAGAAAATCCACAAACACTACCAGCACCGCTCCAAGCACAGCGCACGACGGAAGAATCAGCCTGTAATCCGTGCCGACAAAATATCTCACTATGTGCGGCACCATAAGTCCCACATAACTGACCGGACCGATGATTATTACCGCTATCGCCGACAGCACCAGCACCACGACAGTGCACAGCAGTTTAATGAGTTTCGTGTTGGCTCCCAGCCCTTTCGAAACATCGTCGCCCAGGTTCATGACCGTAAGCGAGCGCGATATCATGAGCGCCACGACCAGACCCGCCACAAAGAATGGCGCGGCTATATACACGTCCGGCCAGATTGTGTTGGCGGAACTGCCCGCGGTGTATTTGAGCATAAGCGCCGACGTGCCGTCTTTAAGCACCACGGCGGAAGTAACCGAGTTAAACAGCGTGGATATCGCCATGCCCGACAGCACCATGCGTTCGGCGGTTATGCCACGCCTGCCCATAAGCGCCACGGCGTAAATCAGCAGCGTTGCCACCGCCGCTCCCGCGCATGAAAAGGCTATCCTTTCCAGACGGGAAACCCCGGGCAGAAACGTCATGACCAGCACTATCGCGAATATGGAACCAGAACTTATGCCCATTATTCCGCTGTCTGCCATGGGATTTTTTGTGTTGCCCTGCATAACGGCGCCCGCCAAAGCCAGCGAGACGCCCACCATTATGTCGGCGAGCAGCCTGGGCAGGCGCATGTCCCTCACCACAATGTGGTTGAAATTATCCCCGTCAAAAGCGAACAGAGCGTTCCACACGTCGGCGGACGACACGTTTTCCGCGCCGAAACGCATAAAAAGAAACATCATCGCGACGAGCGCCGCCGCGCCGACCGCCATAAAAACGGTGAATTTCTTCGTGTTGCCGAATTTTTTGCGTTGACCGTCAATCCTCTCCATCAAACCGCCTTCTCAAACGCCTCAATCAGCCCGTTGTACTGAGCCGCGAGATACAGCACGTCTTTTTCGGCGTACAGCATTGCGTCAAGCAGACCTATTCTGTCTTCCTGATAGGCTTTGAGGCTTTGCCAGCCCGGGTTTGCCATAAGCGCCTCAGACATAGACGGCTGACCGTTTATCGAATACAGGTCGACATAAATCACAACGTCGCCCTCGAAGTTTCTGACGCTTTCGTTGCTTATCGGCGTAAAAGGATTGTTCTGTGAATTGGCCAGGAACTCTTCCGCCGCCTCGGTACGTTTCATGCCGAGATAGTCGTAAATAATCTTGTTGAAATACCACGAGTCTCCCGGCGGAATGGATATGCCTTCGGCATAATAGAACACCGACACGGTTTTGCCTTCCAGCCCCATTGCCTCGACCCTGTCCGCCGCTTCCGCCTGAATACCTTCCGCGTAGTTTATAAGGGTCTCGGCGTTTTCTTCGAGACCGAATATATCACCTATGTAGCCGAGCCTCTGCCTGAAATCAAAACTCTCGCGGTAAAGCGGAATTACCGGCGCTATGGCTTCCAACCTGCTTATCTGGCTGTCATCCATGAGCTGATACACCAAAATCAGTTCCGGCTCATAAGTGGCGATTTCTTCCACATTGAAAGGCTGCGTGTAACTGAGCGTATCCACCCCGTCGAAAAAGCCGGGATAAGCGCTCATCGTCGCCTGGTCCGCCATGACGGCAAGCGGTCTTATGCCGAAAGCGGCAAGGTCGCCCGCGCCCGACAGCGCCACAATGCGCCTTGTGTTTTTGTTGTATGTCACGCTGTCACCGTTGAGCGTGGTGAACGTAGCGGTTTCAGCCTCAGTGCCGCGGGTGTCCTGCAAAACAGGAACCGTCTCAAACGTTTCTCCTCCGTCAGGATCGCCGCACGCCGCCAAAGCGAAAACCGAAAACAGGCACACCAGCGCCGCCACCAACAGTACGGCAGCGGATTTTATGCTTCTGCGTTTCTTCATATATAAATTCCCCCTTCTAATATTTTTCGAGTAAGTCAACTATAATAGCGTCTATCGCCGGGTGTCAAGAGTTAGCAAGGGCTAACAAAAACCATATCAAAAAAGGGTATGCTTCCGCTATTTCGGGCGATAATACCCGATATGAATTTTAATGATATTTTTTTAACAAAAGTATTGACAAAAAATTATCAAGCATATACTTGTGTATGAAAAGACAAAATTGACACGGAGGTAAACAACAATGTCAAGATTCACATTGCCGAGAGATATTTATTACGGCAAAGGCGCTTTGGAAAACCTGAAAAACCTTGAAGGCAAAAAAGCCGTCGTCGTGGTAGGCGGCGGCTCGATGAAAAAGTTCGGCTTTCTGGACACGATAACCGACTATCTCGGTCAGGCGGGCATGAAAGTCAGGCTTATAGAAAACGTCGAGCCGGACCCGTCTGTTGAAACGGTGAAGCGCGGCGCCGAAATCATGCGCGAATTCGGTCCCGACTGGATTGTGTCTGTCGGCGGCGGCTCGCCTATCGACGCGGCGAAAGCCATGTGGGCGTTTTACGAGCACCCCGAAACCACATTCGAAGATCTTTGCAAGCCTTTCAACTTCCCGAAACTGCGCGCTAAAGCGCGTTTCGCCGCGATACCTTCCACTTCCGGCACGGCGACGGAAGTCACGGCGTTTTCGGTAATCACCGATTACTCCAAGGGCATAAAATATCCCCTCGCCGACTTTGAGATAACGCCCGACGTGGCGATTGTAGACCCCGTCCTTGCCGAAACCATGCCAAAAACGCTGACAGCGCACACCGGCATGGACGCGCTCACGCACGCCATTGAGGCATATGTTTCCACACTCAGCGGACCTTTCACCGACCCGCTGGCAATCAAGGCGATACAAATGGTCATGACATATCTGCCGTCGTCTTACAAAGGCAACAAAAACAGCCGCGAGCAGATGCATTACGCACAGTGTCTGGCGGGCATGGCGTTTTCAAACGCGCTGCTCGGCATAGTGCACTCCATGGCGCACAAGACGGGCGCCGCTTTCGACACGGGACACATTCCGCACGGCTGCGCAAACGCAATATATCTGCCGTATGTCATAAAATTCAACGCCAAAACCGCGGCGCGCCGCTACGCCGACATAGCGAGAGCGATAGGCATAAGCGGCAGCGACGACAACGACCTGACGGAAAAACTGTGCCGACTCATATCCGCGTACAACGCCGAACTAGGAATTCCGCCGACCCTGGCCGCTTTCGGCATAGAAGAGGCCGAATTCAAAGCCAAACTGTCCGTGATAGCCGCCAACGCCGTCGGCGACGCCTGCACCGGTTCCAACCCGAGAGCGATAACGCCGTCCGAAATGGAAAAACTGCTTTGCTGCTGCTATTACGGGAGCGAAGTCGACTTTTAACTGATTTTAATTGAAAAAGGCAAAGCGTTGCGCTTTGCCTTTTCTTTTTGTTTCAAAACCTTTTCAGCCCTTTGCTTCTTTAAAAAGAGCCAACAATTTATCTTTGTCGCATTGACCCTCGATTTTCTTGTCACCATCCAGATACATGCACGGAACATAGTTGTAATCGAATTTTGCGGCGAAATCCTCGTTGGCGCTTTCGTCCACCATTTGAACTTTTACGGCGGCGTATTCCGGATGTTCTTTCCTGATCTCTTCAATCTCTTTGGTGGCCTTTGCGCAATGCGGGCAAGTTGGCAGATAGAAATAAAGAATGTCTTTCATTTTTCCCTCCATGCGGTTCTACCGCAGTTTCATTATAACACGTCGCGCGGGCAAAATCAACGGCGATTATTCTTTTTGTTTCTGCCGCAGGCGGCGCAGTTACCGTCGCAGCCGCCCCGCTTTTTATCTTTGACTATTTTTATTACAGCCGCCGCGGCGCAAAGCGCCAGAACGGCTATGATGATTATATCCCACATATCAGACAAACAGCGTCCCCACGTTATAAATAATCAGCGTGACCAAATACGCCACAACGGTCTGCGAAAACATTGCCAATACCGCTTTCCAGCCCGAGCCGAGTTCTTTTCTGACAGCCGCCACCGCCGCCACGCACGGCATGTACAGCACCACAAAAGCCAGAAAGCAAAAGCCCTGCAACGGCGAAAACGCCGTGGACAACACCGCCGACAGACTCTCGCTGGCCACGCCGAACAGCACCGCCAGCGTGCTGACAACCGCTTCTTTGGCGGTGAGCCCCGTAATGATTGACGTTGTGAGCCGCCAGTCGCCCAGTCCCAGCGGGGCGAACACAGGCGACAAAAACCGCCCTATTTCCGCCAGAATGCTCACCGAACTGTCGCTCGTGAAGTTGAATGACGTATCGACGCTCTGCAAAAACCATATTACCAGCGTCGCCACGAAAATGACGGTAAACGCCTTGCGTATAAAACTCTTGCCTTTTTCCCACGAGTTGCGGAGCAGCGTTTTGAGCGACGGCCAGCGGTAATTCGGCAGTTCCATAACAAACGGCACGGGATTACCCTTGAACACCGTGACTTTAAGCAACAGTCCGTACAGCACGCCCACCACCATGCTCAGCACGTAAACGCCCAGCATGACCAGCGCCTGGTATCTCGGGAAAAACGCCATTGTTATAAGCGAATATATAGGCAATTTCGCGCTGCACGACATGAACGGCACAAGCAGCACAGTCATTTTTCTGTCGCGCTCGCTGGAAACGGTTCTCGCCGCCAGAATGCCCGGCACGGAACACCCGAAACCTATCAGCATCGGCACGAAAGATTTGCCGCTCAGCCCTATTTTGCGCAGAAGTTTGTCCATGACAAACGCCACTCGCGCCATATAGCCGCTGTCTTCCAGAATGGACAGCAGAAAAAACAGCACCATTATCGTAGGCACGAAACTCAGCACGCTGCCCACGCCGTTAAACACGCCGTCTATAAGCAGCGAATGCAGCCATTCGCTTATGCCGGCGGAAGTAAGCGCCCCGTCCACCACGCCTGTGAGCCAGTCTATGCCGAGGGTAAGCAGGTCTGAAAGCCACTTGCCCACCAATGAAAACGACATGAAAAACACCGCCAGCATCACGCACAGGAAAATAGGTATAGCCCATATTTTGTGGGTGAGAATTCTGTCGAGTTTCATGGACTTTTCCTGGTTGACGTTCTGCCCTTTTTTGAGCACGACCTTGGCGCACAGCGCTTCTATATAGTCATAGCGCATATCGACAATGGCCGCTTCCCTGTCGGTGTCACAGGCGATTTCCATGTCTTCCACTATATGCCCGATGATGTCCAGCTGACGCTCGTCGAGTTTAAGTTTGTCTATAATCGACTTGTCGTTTTCTATTACTTTGATTGCGGTGTATTTAGGCGGAAACCCGCACTTTTCGGCGTTTTCTTCCAGCAGATGGGCGAGAGAGTGCACCGCCTTGTGCACCGCGCCGTCGCAAAGGTCGTGATAAGCCGAATTTTTCACCTTTGCCCTGCCAAGAGCCACTTCGGCAAGTTCGCTGACGCCCTCGTTCTTGCTGGCGGAAATAGGCACGACGGGCACGCCGAGTTCTTCCGACAGTTTTTTGACGTCAATGCTGGTGCCGTTCAGCCGCACTTCGTCCATCATGTTGAGCGCCATGACAAACGGTATCTCCATTTCCAACAGCTGTATGGTCAGATACAGGTTGCGTTCGAGATTTGTGGCGTCGATTATGTTTATTATACAGTCCGGTTTCCGGTTGAATATATAGTCGCGCGTGACTATTTCCTCAATCGAATAAGGCGTAAGCGAATATATGCCGGGCAAATCCACAACGGTGACGTCTTTGTTGCCCAGAAGATAACCGCTCTTCTGCTCGACCGTGACGCCCGGAAAGTTGCCTATATGCTGTTTGCTGCCGGTAAGCTGGTTAAACAGAGTCGTCTTGCCGCAGTTCTGGTTGCCAACGAGCGCGATGTTCATTCTATTACCTCCGCTTCTATGCGGGCGGCTTCCTCTTTGCGTATGGTGAGGTTGTAGCCCCTGAGCAGCAGTTCTATCGGGTCGCCCATGGGCGCCGTTTTATGCAGCGTCACTTTTGTTTTCGGCGTAAGCCCCATATCCAGAAGGCGCTTGCGCAGCGCCCCCTCGCCGTTGACTTTTGTTATTTTGCAACTTTGTCCGATTTTGAGTTCATTCAGCGTCATAAGTAAAATTCAAACGAATATTCGTTAGCCTCGGCTAACAGTATAAAATCATCCCCTTGCTTTGTCAAATAATTTATGTTATAATTCAAAAAATCGGAGTTAAGCCATGCAGAAAATTTTATCGTCCGCCCAGGATTATCTCGAAGCGATACTCGAACTGTCGGAAAATTCGTCAAACGTCAAATCAGTCGACGTGGCAAAGAAACTCGACGTGTCCCGCGCCAGCGTAAACAGGGCGGTCAACGTACTCAAAGAACAGGGCTACATCACGCAGGAGAGATATTCCGACATATATCTGACGGAAAAAGGTCTTGCCGAAGCGCGCGCCGTTAAAGAAACCCACACGCTGCTGCAAAAATTTCTGGTGGATATTCTCGGCGTCAGCCCCGTGACAGGCGAAACCGACGCCTGCAAAATCGAACATTGCCTGAGCGATGAAACCCGCGAAAAACTCAAAATATTCGTGGACAGCAACGACAAAAAATAAGCGGCGCCGCCGCTTTTTTTCTTTGGGCGGTTATCCGGCGGCTCAGCGGCGTATAATTTACTGACATTTGACAAAAGTTGTGATAAAATCATAAAAAAGAATTTATAAAAGGAGAAAACGGTCATGGCAAAAAGAAGACGCGGTTGCGCGGGCTGTCTTATTTCGTTGCTGATATTTGTCGTTATCGTCGTCGGCGGAGCGCTTGGTATATACAACTTCGCGTCGCCGTCCACTTTCGGCATAACCAAAATCGGCGATTTCGAACTGGGCGAACTTGCCGACTATAAATTCAAAGACATCTGGGGCGCGCTGAAAGACCTCACCACCGAGCCGGACGTGAGCGACGTGACTACCAACACATACGGCGACGCCGAGAAGAGCGAAGCGCAAGCCACCTGGGGCGCGGATTCGTCAACCATCGGCGAAAGCGGCGCCATTGCCGACATAAACGACAATATATCCGAGGAAGGCACGGCGATAGAAAATCTCGCGGATTTGCTCACAACCCAGGTTGTGACAACCACCCATATGTCGCTTTCATTCAAAGGCAACGACTTTGTGTATCTCTTCAACGAGATAATCGGCGAAGCGCAAAACATGAGCGACGAATACGCCGACCTCAAAGAACTCATCGACATGTTTTCGGTGGACGGCAATATTCCGCTGGAAATTCACGAGATAACGCTGACCAACAGCGACGGAGCCGTCAGCGTCAGGACGGTGTTCGGCCTGAATATAACCAAATTCAAATCGCAGATTGACGAAGTGCTGCAAAGCGTACCGGCGTTTATACGACCTAACATCGGCACGACGCTGTATATAACCTCAAACAGCACGCTCACGGTATCGGCCGAAAACGGCGAACTGGGCGTGGACAGCGGCAGCACGCTGAGAATAAACACCATGGACGAAGCGATGTCCACCACCATACTCAACCTTATCATAAGCATGATGGATGCGCCTGACATGACGCCGCAGACCGTGGCGGAACTTATTTCGTCGGTGTTCACACGCATATCCAACAATCTGGGCGGCGTAGGCACGCTCAGCGGCCAGACACCGACTTACGGCGCGGCGGCAATCAGCGGCGAACCGGCGGCAAACGGCGGCACAATCAATCTCGTCACGAGAGTAACCTCCGTCGTCACTCAGCCGCAGGAATAACAGACAATAACAAAAAACGGCGGTTCTTCCGCCGTTTTTTATTGCCGTAAAAAAAAGACACGGCGTTGCCGTGCCTTTTGATTTTTACGGTTTTTATTTTACGTCGATAACCCAGCCGTATTTGTCAGGGTATTTCTTGGTCTGTATGCCGGTAATTCTGTCAACCAGATATTTGCTGACAGGCCCTATGCGTTTATTGCTTATGACGGCTTCCTCGCCCTCGTAAGCGATGGCACCAACAGGCGAGATGACCGCCGCGGTGCCCACGCCGAAGCACTCGGTCATACGGCCGCTCTTTGCCGCTTCCATAACTTCATCGATGGAAATTCTGCGTTCCTCGAATTTATAAGGCGAATCGGCAAGCACCGTAAGCACGCTGTCGCGGGTGATGCCGTGAAGTATGCTGCCGTTGAGTTTCGGAGTAACCACCACGCCGTCTATAACGAACATGACGTTCATGGTGCCCACTTCCTCGATATATTTATGTTCGCAGGCGTCCAGCCACAAAATGTCTTCATAGCCGTGTTCTTTGGCTTTTTCGAAAGCGTAGAAACTGGCGCCGTAGTTGCCGAGGCATTTGGCTTCGCCGGTGCCGCCGACAGCCGCCCTGACGAGTTTGTCTTCGACGTACAGCGCTGGCAGATTGCCGTCTTCGGCAGGATGATATCTGCCGACCGGCGACAGAATCACGAAAAATTTGAAGGTGGAACTTACCCTGACGCCCAGAACCGCCTGGGTGGCAATCATGGTAGGTCTGATGTACAGCGACGAATTAGGCAGGGTCGGTATCCAATCCTTTTCGATTTTGACGAGTTCTTTGATACCCTCGAAAACCTTATCCACGTCAAACTGAGGCATGCACATTCTTTCCGCGGACTTGTTCATTCTTTTGAGGTTGTCTTTGGTGCGGAACAGCGAAATTTCGCCTTTGTCGTTTTTATAAGCCTTGCAGCCCTCGAAAATACCCTGGCCGTAGTGGAACACCAGCATGGCAGGAGAGCACTCGAAGTTGTGGAACGGCTCGATGACGACGTCGCCCCATTCGCCGTCTTTCCAATCCATGGTCAGCATATAGTCGGTGAAGTTTTCACCGAAATGCAAATTGTTGAAATCCGGCTTCTGTTTGAGTTTTTCACATTTGATGAATTTCATTTTTTGCCTCCGTATATTACATCTCGCATTTTTATGTACAAATTATAGTCACATCTTTTTTCCGTGTCAAATATTTTGCAAAAACACGAAAATAAAAACACCCGCCGAAAGCGGGTGTTTTCTCCGTTATTCTTCTTCCGCCTGGTCGAACTGGCTGTTGTACAGGTCGGCGTAAAAACCGCCCTTTTCCATAAGTTGCGCGTGATTGCCCTGTTCGATGATATTGCCGTCTTTCATAACGAGTATGATGTCGGCGTTTTTGATTGTGGACAGCCTGTGCGCTATGATAAACGCCGTTCTGCCGTGGGTGAGATTGTCCATAGCCTGCTGAATGAGTATTTCCGTCCTCGTGTCGACCGACGAAGTTGCTTCGTCGAGTATCAGCATAGGCGCGTTTTCCACCATCGCCCTGGCAATTGTCAGCAGCTGACGCTGTCCCTGGGAAATATTTGTGTTGTCGTCAAGCACGGTGTCGAGTCCGTGCGGCAGAGTTTTTACAAAGTGTTCGAGCCCCGTGGCTTTAAGCACCTTGTTAAGCGTGTCGTCGGAAATGCCCTCTTTTCCGTAAGTGAGGTTTTCCCTTATAGTGCCCTCAAACAGCCATGTGTCTTGAAGCACCATGCCGAACAGGTCGTGAACGTTTGCCCTCGTCAGCGAACTGACAGGCACGCCGTCGATGTAAATCTCGCCGGAAGTGACATCGTAAAACTTCATGAGCAGGTTGACCAGCGTTGTCTTGCCGGCGCCTGTCGGGCCGACGATTGCCACCTTCTGACCCGCTTTTATGTCCACGTTGAAATCGTGAATTATTATTTTGCCCGGCACATATCCGAAGTTGACGTGCTCAAACCTGATGTCGCCTTTCACGCTGTCGAGTTTCGCCGTCATGCCGCTTTCGTCGGACATTTCTTCTTCTTCCAGAAAATCAAACACCCTTTCCGCCGCCGCCATTGTCGACTGCATGGTGTTAGCCACCTGCGAAAACTGCGTCAGCGGCTGTGAGAACAGCCTGACATAAATCATGAAACTGGTGATTACGCCTATAAACGTGACGTCGCCGTTCTGTATCGCTATAATGCCGCCCACGATGCACACGCCCACATAGCCCAGGTTGCCCACGAAAGTCATTATAGGCTGCATCATGCCGGACAGAAACTGCGCTCTCCACGCGCTGCCGTATATACGCCTGTTTATGCCGTCAAAGGTGTTTATCATTTTGTCTTCGGCGTTATACGCCTTTATGACGTTGTGGCTGGAAAACACTTCTTCGATATGTCCGTTTATGGCGCCGAGATAGTTCTGCTGCTGTTTGAAGTATTTTTGCGAAATGGACACTATAATCAGCACCAGTATTATGCTGACAGGCACCGTCGCCACAGCCACTATCGCCAACTGCCAGCTGGTGATGAACATCATGATGAGCAGACCCACAATCATTGTGACGGCCGTGACCATCTGCGAAAGGCTCTGGTTGAGCGTCTGACCTATCATGTCGACGTCGTTTGTCACCCTGGACAGCACGTCGCCGTAACTTCTGGTGTCAAAGTATTTGAGCGGCAGTCTGTTGATTTTGCGTGAAATCGCCTTACGGAAACGGTTGCACGCCCTTTGCGTGATGGTTGTCATTATCCAGCCCTGCGCGTAACCGAACACGGCGCAGCAGCCGTACATTATTACCAGAGACAAACCGATTTGCCCTATCTGCGCGAGGTCTATGCCGTCCGGCGACATCAGCCCTTCGGTTATGAGAGCGGTAATTCTGCCTATCCTGTCAGGCGAAATTATGTTGAAAACCGTCGCCGCCACGGCGCACAAAAGCGCCACTATCATCGGTATCAGATACGGTTTGAGAAACAGCGCCAGTTTGCCGAAAGATTTTTTCATGCTGCGCGGCCTTTCCGCGTATTGAACGTTGCCGCCGCCTGCCATGTTAGCCATTTGCGAGTTCCTCCTTTGAAAGTTGCGAGTGGGCGATTTCCTGATATACCGAGCAGTTTGCCAGCAGTTCCTCGTGGGTGCCGTCGCCCACGACGCGCCCGTCGTCCAGCACGAGAATTCTGTCGGCGTTCTTTATTGTGCCTATACGCTGCGCCACGATGATGTTTGTGGCGTCTTTGATGTTTTTGTTTATCGCTTCGCGTAAAAGTCTGTCGGTTTTGTAATCCAGCGCCGAGAAACTGTCGTCAAACAGATAGATTTCCGGGTTTTTGACGATTGCTCTGGCGATGGACATTCTCTGTTTCTGTCCGCCGGACATATTCTGACCGCCCTGAGCCACG
Source organism: Candidatus Heteroclostridium caecigallinarum (assembly GCA_904419725.1). GTDB lineage: Bacteria > Bacillota > Clostridia > Christensenellales > CAG-314 > Heteroclostridium > Heteroclostridium caecigallinarum. The sequence goes on from CAJFSP010000008.1 coordinate 47,516, forward strand.
TTGCCGCCGTAACCCTTTTTCTCTATGATATTGTTCGCCTGAGCGATTTTCACCGCTTTGGCGAGTTCTTCCCTGGTGGCGTCCTCTTTGCCAAAGCGCAGGTTGCTGTCAACCGTGCCGCTGAACAGCACCGCCTTCTGCGGCACATAGCCTATTTTGTCATGCAGTTCTTCCTGCCGGTATTCTTTGACGTTTACGCCGTCGACGAGTACTTCGCCTTCTGTCACGTCGTAAAAACGCGGTATCAGGTTTAGCAGCGAACTTTTGCCGCTGCCCGTCGAGCCGATAATAGCGAAGGTCTGCCCCTTTTCCGCTTTGAAACTGATGTCTTTGAGCACGTATCCGTCGCCGTCAGGATATTTGAAAGACACGTTCCTGAATTCAAGTTCGCCTTTGATACCCGTGTCGGCGGCAGGTGTTTCAGGGTCGTTTATAATATTTTTGGTAGAGAGCACTTCGTTGATACGTTTTGACGAAACCGACGCCCTCGGCATGAAAATAAACACCATTATAAGCATCAGGAATGACAGTATAACCTGCATAGAATACATGGTGAAAGACATCATTGTCGGCAGTTCCAGCACGTTGGCGTTTATGAGCGTGGCGCCCAGCCACACAATGCCGAGGCTCAATCCGTTCATGACAATCTGCATGACAGGCTGCATGAGCGACAGCACCCTGTTTACAAACAGATACGTCTTCGTAACGGCGGTGTTGGCTTTGTCGAACTTTTCTTCCTGATACGCTTCGGCGTTATACGCCCTGACCACCCTGAGACCAGTCAGGTTTTCTCTGGTGACCTTGTTGATGCGGTCGGTGAGTTTTTGTATCGATTTGAACCTCGGCACCGCCACGATGTAAATAAACAGCACAAACACGACAATGACCAGCACGCCGGCGAAAGTCAGAAGAGTGAGTTCGCCGCTTTTACCCGACATCTTGACTATGGCGCCTATTGCCATTATAGGCGCTGTAATCAAAAGCCTGAGCCCTATCGTGATGAACGTCTGTATCTGCTGCACGTCGTTTGTGCAGCGGGTTATAAGGCTGGCGGTGCTGAATTTGTTTATCTCGTTCATGGAGAAAGACTCCACCTTGCGGAACACCTTGTCTCTCAGCAGTTCGGCGAAACCCGCCGCCATTCTCGCGGCGATAAAACTCGCCAGCACGGTGCACACAAGGCTGCCGAAAGCGCAGGCAATCATTATCAGCCCGACACGCCATATTTCGGACATTTCACTGCCCGGCGTGGTGACAAGCGACACTATCTGCGACATATATTCAGGCACGATGAGGTCGAGTTGCACCTGGCCGACGATTATCAAAAGCATCAGCGCCAGCATCAGCCAGTAATACCATTTGAAATTCTTTAAGATTCTTATCATAGCCTACCTTTAATTTGTCAGTTTGTTTAACAACGCGATGAGCGTCGTCCATTCTTCATGCGTAAGACGCGACACATCCTCAATCTTGAAGTTTTCCATCTGCGTGTCGAAACTCTCGGCGACTTTCCTGCCTTCTTCCGACAAAAACACCTTGTACTTGCGCAGATTGTTTTCGTTTTTGTCGCAGACTACATATCCCTTCTGGATAAGGTCCCTGATGACCCTGGACGTATTCGCCCTGTTGAATTTCAGTTCGCCCGAAAGTTCCACCAGCGTAAGTTCGCCTTTATGATACAGCGTCATCAGATACATGGAATGCATACTGCTCAGATTATACGGTTTCAAAGCGTCTGAAACACGCTTTTGTATCCGCTTTTTGAGATTACCCACGCACCTGGCAAACTCGTCGTATTCATACATCGGCCGCATACCCCTTTTGTGAAATTGTAAAGTATTATATGACGGTCTTGTTGCTTTGTCAACAAAATTCAGGCACTTTTCACGGCTTATCTCGGCAAAAAATAAAAGCGGCTTTTAAGGCCGCTTTTCCGTCCGCAACTCAGGCGTCACTTGAAGTCAAACTTCGTGACGGCGCCGTTTGTCACCAGATATTCCAGAAAGTTATTGTCTTTAGGCATTCCGCAAAAATACGCTTTCATAATCATAATAACGCCGCCGTGCGTAACGATGAGTATATCTTTTCCTTTGTATTTCGAATTGATTTCATCGAGAAAGGACACAACCCTCGCCGTCATTTCGTCAATGCTTTCGCCGCACGCCGAGTTCTCGGCGCTGCCGGGCGTCCAGAACGCGGCAAAGTCCACTTCGGCGCGTTTAACGCCGTCGTTTTCGCCGAAATCGCGCTCCATAAGCCTGTCGTCGTAAATCACGTCGTCGCCGCCGTAGGCTATTTTGCAGGTTTGCCTTGTGCGTTCAAGCGGCGAACAGAAAACCGCGTCGAATTTCACGCCGGCTATGGCGTCGTGGGCTTCCCACGCCTGCCTGACGCCTTCGTCGTTGAGAGGCACGTTGACCTGCCCCTGTATTCTGCCTTCTTTGTTCCAATCGGTCTGACCGTGTCTGATAACGTAAATCATAAATGCTTCTCCACCGCTATTATAAAACCGCTTTTGTTTTTTGCCAAATGTTTTGGACACGAAAAAACGGCGTTTCCGCCGTTCCTGCCCGTCGCGCTATTCGCTTCGGACATAATGCTTTTTATAGGCGCGTCAGCGCGTATCAATGAATATCTATGCGGCCGTTTCCCTCAAACATGATGGCGACGCAGTTGTTGCCCAGGTGCGCGCCGATGACAGGCCCCACGTGCCCAATGACGATTTCCGCTTTCGGAAAAACTTCAAGCACGGCGGCTTTGACCTTTTCCGCCAGAGGCGCGTTATCTGTATCGGCGATATAAACTTTGGGCGAGGTTCTGTCGGCGGAGTGTTCTTTAAGTCCCTCCGCCAGTGCAGCCACGGCTTTAGCGGAGCCGATAACTTTTTTGTAAACCAGCAGGTTGCCTTCGTTGTTGGCTACCATAATCGGCTTTAATTTTATCATGGTGCCTATGGCGGCTTTGACGGCGCTGATTCTGCCCCCTCTTTTGAGATGCGCCAGGTTTTCCAGAATAACCCAGTGGTGCAGGTTTCGCGAAACTTCCCGCAGTTTTTCAAAAGCCTCTTCGGCGGACATACCGCCGTCACGCAGTTCGACGCCCCTGTCCAGCACCAGCCTCAGCCCCTGCGAGGCGGCAAGAGTGTCCACTACGTAAATTTTTTCGCTTCGGCCGCCCGAAACGGCACGCGCCGCGAATACGGCGTTGGAGTAGGTGCCCGACACGCCGCCGCTAAGACTCAGGTGCACTATGTCGCGCCCCGGACGCTCTTCCAGCGTCCGCCTGAAAAATTCCTCGAAAGCGTATTCCGATATCTGCGACGTCGTGGGCATGGCGCCCTCTTTCATCTGTTTGTAAAAAGCGATATACTCTTCGTCAGAGTCCAGTCTGTCTTCGTACGACACGCCGTCTATAATATAAATAAGCGGTATATACGGCACGTCCATCTCTTTAAGTTGAGATTTCAGCAAATCGCACGAAGAGTCGGTCGTCAAAGTAAACATAAACCCTCCGTAAAAGTATATACACAAAAAGATTACCGCATTACAATAACCGCTTTTTCACTTCCTGTCAACCAGGCATAGCAAAAATAAACGATTTATAAATATTTTCATTAAATAAATCCCGCCAAATAAAAATAAAAAGATTCCGGATTCAACCGGAATCTTTTGTCACTTTACCCAGACAGTCGGCGTTCCGTCAACATAACGCCAATAATTTCCGTCATAAGCAGTGCCGTCGTCATTAACAGGCGGCTCCGATGACGAATAATAATATATTCTGTCATACCAGCTTGCGTTGATATCGTCAAAATCTACTTTCTCTTCAAATTCTGTTTTGCTGCCGTGATAATACGCCAAGAAGTCGTCATGGATCGAATCGATATCGATAATGGCTTCGATTTTTTGTATGTTTGACGGGATTACCATATTATGTAAATTTCTGCAATATAGAAACGAGTTCTCTTTGATAATTTTGACACCGTCTCCAAAAACAACCGTTTCCAAATTAAAGCATTCGTGAAATGCGCCGGAGCCTATCACTTCAACGCCGCTGACGGTAGCCTCTTTAAGACCATAGCACTCCAAAAAGGCGCATTCATCAATTTGTGATATTCGTCCCGAAATCGATACGCTTTCAAGATTTTCGCATTCCGCAAACGCCCTTTCGCCTATTTCCCCGATATCCGCGTCAATGGTAACGCTCGTTAAATATTTGTATCCGCTGAACACATATGCCCCTATTCCGGAAATATTTTCAGTCACAACCAGCTCTTCCACAACGCTTCCGCCTGCAATAAGACGCATGTTCTCCAAGAAAAAAGTATTGTCAAACGGGTCGTCTCTGTCAATTTTAATATTCAACCACATTTCCAGACTCGGAATATTGAGCGATCGCAATTGCTCGCATCCTCCAAAAGCGCTTATGGAAATAGATTCAACCCCTTTACCCAAACTCACGTTTTCGAGATTATCGCAATTGCAAAACGCGGTAGCTCCTATTGCCCTGACGCTGTCGGGTAATGTTACGGATATTAAATTTTGATAATCACGAAACGCGTCTGAATAGATAAATTCCGTGTCGGGATGAATTTCGCATTCAGTAATCGATTGACTCTTTCCGCTGAATAAAACCTTATGCGGATTCTTTTCATTGCCCAAATAATATGCGTTGCCGTATTCATTGCCGGTTAATTCATTGCAGCCATAAAATATGTACGCGCCTAAATCTGTCACGCTTTCGGGAATATTTATATCAGTCAGCGTTTTACAATTCACGAAGGCGAATTTACCGATTGATTTGACGCTGTCAGGCAAAACAAATTCCGTGACATCGGCACACCCAGAAAAAGCGTACGGCGCAATTTTTTCCACACCGTCCGGAATAACTATTCTCCCTGAAACAAATTGTTCATTGAGCAGCAATACTCCCCCCGAATGAAGCGGAGTGGCATACTCATTCGCAAAGTCGATGCGGCAATACGCGTCTATATCATGAATAAAAAGAAGGCAAGAATTTATAAGCTGAAACGCGTCGGCTTCGACATATTTCAGGCTTGAAGGGAAAAACACTTCGAAAAGGTCATAACAACTGATAAACGCCGATTCATTGATGCGGACAATCCCCTCCGGCAAAGTCACGCTGACCAAGCCCGTACCGGCAAACGCCATGGCGCCTACTTCCGTGACAGGCACTCCGTTAAAGGTCGACGGGACACTTACTATCGTTTCCGTCCCCGTGTAACCGGTCACTTTATAGTTTTTTCCGAGTTCGTTCCACTCAAAAGTAAATCCGTCGGCTGAAACACCGCCGTCGGCAGACAGAATATTGAGTTTCGCCGTTTTTTCCCAAGTGTTGTAGCCGTCGGCGCTGACCGTCGCGGTAACCTCATGAATACCGATTTCCGTAAACGAGTTGTCGGTATAACTGACCGTGGCAAAGTCCGGCACGCCTTCTACCACTAAACTATGCGCTTTGCCGTCATAAATCACGTTTTTATCTTCAAAACTCAGTCCGTTAAAATCCTTGTTTCCGCAGGCTGACAGCAAAAACAGTGCGGAAAACATGACAAATAAAAATGCCAAAAACAAGAATTTCTTTTTCATACGCATACACCTGTTTTCCATATATATAAGATAGCATATTTGAAACCAATTTTCAAGATACAAAAAAACTCTCAAACTAATGTTTGAGAGTTTTGGTGGAGATGAAAGCCGCAAAAACGCACACCGTATTATATCAGATAAACAGAACGGAATACTATTGCCAAGTCGATTTGTCGCTATCAGATTATCCGCTATACGGCAAACAATTAGTTGCAATAAATATACGGAATAATATATAACTAATCTATAATTTTGAGTATATTTTTCTCAACTAATGCAACAGGATAACGAGTCATACCTTGTTTGACTCCATTTTTCCCGAATATTTTTTCGATTGTTCCCTTGTTTCTAACTGTCATTCCTTGTATAACTTTTCCGGCAACACTTTTTCTTCTTATCGTAATACAGTTTTCATCGTATTCTTCAAGAAATTTAACGGCAATTATTACTTTTCCATTTTGTTGCGCTGTTAAAAGTTGTGCAAACTTAAAATTACCCGTATCCTCAACCAGTTTACATGCTTCCGCGTTGAAGTCAAGCTGTCCTCTTCCTATACTTACAAATGCTGATGAACGTCCGTCTGCTTGTTTGATTTTTACAACTTGCCATTCCATGATAATTCTCCTCTTTGAGTTTTTATTGTCTATATTATATGCTATATTTTTATTAATGTCAATGCTTTTCCGCAAAAACGCTAATACTTTTATTAATTACTTATTTTATTTCTTGTATTGCTAACAGAGTGTTGCTTTTTATATTAGGTTTATTCCCTTATTGATAAGATATTTTAAAACGGTAACACGTGAAAATGTATATTTTATCTCTGTTAAGTATAATTGTTCAGTATCAAACTCATTACGTGAACGAAAATGCCCGAAAATGAAAAAGAAACCGACAAAGCGGTTTCTAATTCTGACATAAACGCAGAGTGTGCGTATACGTCGCGTTTGGTGGAGACAAGGGGACTTGAACCCCTGACCTCTTGAATGCCATTCAAGCGCTCTACCAGCTGAGCTATGCCCCCGTTTCAACGCTTTGGGGTGACCAAGGCGCCGTTATGGTGGAGATGAAGGGACTCGAACCCTCGACCTGTGCGTTGCGAACGCGCCGCTCTACCAACTGAGCCACATCCCCCCAGCCGTTAGATTTTACACCCTATCCGCCGTTTTGTCAATTTTTATATCGCAGAAAAAGCAGGTTTTTTCTCATATAATCCGCGAAAGGACATATACGCCCGCCTGAACCGCGCGGCGTCGGTTACAATCAGACGTATTGCGCCAAAGTTTTTTCCAGATGTTCTTTAACCATGTCGCGCACCCACGCCGGCGCGACGACTTCCATCTGATTGCCGAAAGAACAGCACCACGCGACAAACATCGGGCTGACCTGCACATCGGCGCGCAGCGTGATTTTTCCGCCCGGCGCGGTTATGTCAGCGCCGCCGCCGAACTTATCGATTACGACGTCCAGCAGACTTCTGTCGGCTTTTATTTTAACCGCCGCTTCCTTGCCGCCGAACATACCGAAAAGTTGCAATTTGTGTTTTGAAAGGTCGAAATCCGCCGCTTCTTTCGCGGGAGTTTTGTCTTCGTCAATCATGCTGACGTTTGACATCCGGTCCACTCTGTACTGCACCACGTCGCCGTGTTTGTCATCGTGGCAAAAGAGATAATATTTATCGTCGGCAAACACCGTCTGCTCGGGGCTGACGACGTAAATCCTTCTTTTTTCAGGGTCGTCGGCGTCGGTTCTGTAAACGCGGCGGAGTTTTTCGTCGAGATAAAAATAATTGAAGCTGATTTTTTTGCCGGCTATTATCGCCTGGGTGATTTCGTTGACCGAATAATAAATATTCTCGTTTTCGCTCTTCACCGTGTCGAAACGCACCACGTTGCGCCTGAGCGAGTCGCCCTTTTTGCCGCCGGCAAGTCCGGCGATTTTGTCGACAAGCTCACGGGTCTTTTTTTTCGTCACGAAACCCGCCGCGCGCACCGCGTCCATAAGTATGCGCAGTTCCGGCAAAGAAAACCGGCGCTCCGCCACATAATACTCGTTGCCCACACCGCGTTTCGTCATAACCTCATATCCGCCGTCGCAAAGCGCTTTTATATCGTTGTAAATAACCCGCCTTTCGCACTCGATACCTTCGGCGGCAAGACGGCGGCGCAACTCTTCCGTGTCCATGCGGTGTTCTTCGTCGGTTTCGCTGTTAAGAATGTCCCATATCCTCAGCGCGCGTATTCTGTTGGCGTTTGTTTTCTTCATGACCCACCCCTTTATTTAAAATTATACCATCGCCGCGCGCCAAAAGTAAATATCGGGGTGCGCCAAAAAAGGCACAGCAAAACAAAAAACCCATCCTTTCGGATGGGTTTGGGATGGTGGAGCGTTAGTAACGTAAATCGAATTTTATAAATCAAACTGTTCCGTCAAAAGTTTTGCCCCGATTACCGTCATTGAAATTTTATCATTTGCGCT
>CAJFSP010000009.1 GCA_904419725.1 Candidatus Heteroclostridium caecigallinarum
GAGTTGGCTGCACAGAAATTTGAACGCGGGAAAAATTGGAAAGGGTATGAAGTTTATATCCCGCAATACTCCAAACCCGTTTACATCGGATTGCCGTTGGTTGTCTTGGTCAAAAACGGAGAGGCGCGGATATCAACGGCGGACGATTATGAATGAAATGAGAGAATTCGGGGAGGTAATCGCCGTCAAAGGTAAAATGATTACCGTGCGTTTTCCCCGTAAAACGGCGTGCGGGCATTGCGGCATGTGCGCCGTCAAACCCAATGACGCCCACGTCGATATGCGTATGGAAGACACAATCGGCTGCAAGACGGGCGACAGGGTGGAAGTCAATATTTCCAACGGCACCGTGCTAAAAATGTCGCTTTTGGTATATACCATGCCTTTGGTCGTCGCGCTTATCGGATTTTTCATCGCTTATTTCTGCGGCGCCGCGGAAGTGTGGCAATTGGTTGCGTTTGTGGCGTCGCTCACAGTCGGTTTTTTGGCTTTGAGCCTGATTGACAAACGGTATGCTTTAAGTAAACGCGGCAAGCCGTATCTTGTAAGAATTATTTCAGAGTCGGAGGTTATGGAAAATGCTGGAACTGACAAGTCAGAATTATAAAGACACTTTGAAGTCAAACGAATACGTACTTATCGATTTCTGGGCGCAGTGGTGCGGCCCGTGCAAAATGGTGGCTCCGGTGCTGGAAGGGCTGGAAAGCCAGTATAAAGACAAAATCGTTTTTGCCAAAATAGATATCGACAAAAACGAAGCCGTCGCGACTGAGTACGGCGTGTTTTCCATTCCTAATATCTGCCTTTTCAAAAACGGCGAACTCACGGACAGAGTCGTAGGGTTTCAGAAAGAAGAGGCGTTAAAAAAATTTCTTGACAAACAACTGAAAAAATAAAAAAGGAGATACATTACAATGATTGATTTCAAGACTCTCAAAGCCGTCGACCCCGAGATTTGCGAAAGTTTTGAACTGGAATTGACCCGTCAAAGACAAAACATCGAGTTGATTGCCAGCGAAAACATCGTTTCGCCTGCCGTCATGGCGGCAATGGGTTCGCACCTGACCAACAAATACGCCGAAGGTCTTCCTGGCAAAAGATATTACGGCGGATGCCAGTGCGTGGACATCGCCGAAAATCTCGCCATCGAAAGAGCGAAAAAACTGTTCGGCGCCGAGCACGCCAATGTTCAGCCGCACAGCGGCGCGAACGCCAACCTCGCCGCTTTCTACGCGTTCATGAAACCCGGCGACACTTACATGGGCATGAGCCTTGCTCACGGCGGTCACCTGACCCACGGCAGTCCTGTCGCGGTTTCGGGCACATGGTTCAATGTCGTGCCTTATTTCGTGTCGGAAAAAGATTACCGCATCGATTACGACGCTTTGGAAAAAACGGCGCTCGAATGCAAACCTAAACTCATCATCGCCGGCGCCAGCGCTTACGGCAGAGTCATTGATTTCAAACGTTTCAGGGAAATATGCGACAAGGTAGGGGCGATACTGATGGTTGACATCGCGCATATCGCCGGTCTCATCGCCGCGGGCATTCACCCGAGCCCTGTGCCTTACGCCGACGTAGTCACCACGACTACCCACAAAACGCTTCGCGGTCCTCGCGGCGGTCTTATTCTCTGCAAGGAAAAACACGCCAAAGCAATCGACAAGGCGGTATTCCCAGGCACGCAGGGCGGTCCGCTTATGCACATCATCGCGGCGAAAGCGGTTTGCCTCAAAGAAGCAATGCAGCCTGAATTTGTCGAATATCAGAAGCAGGTTGTCAAAAACGCCAAAAAACTCGCCGAAACTCTCATGGCGAACGGCGTGAACATCATCACGGGCGGCACCGACAACCACCTTATGCTTGTTGACCTCACGAAAGACGATATCACAGGCAAAGAACTCGAAGCGTTGCTTGACAAAGCGCACGTTACCGTCAACAAAAACGGTATTCCGTTTGACAAAGAAAGTCCTTTCGTAACCAGCGGTATCCGTATCGGTACTCCTGCCGTAACCACCAGAGGCATGAAAGAACCTGAAATGGTTATCATCGGCGAAATCATAGCCGACCTCATCAAAAACAAAGAGGCGGCGCTTGAAAGAAGTTCCGAAAAAGTTCTCAAACTCACGCAGGATTTCCCTATTTACGAAAATGATATCTTGAGATAACCCTGCCTGACACACAAGAAAATTCAAAGCCGAAATTTTTCCCCGATTTTGAAAAATTTCGGCTTTTTTCTGTTGACAACGGCATTGCCCGGTGCTAAAATCCTAGTGATTTAGTTGGAATTAAAAAGGTAGGATTTGTATGAAACTATCGGTAAAGGCCAAATACGGGTTGTCCGCCTGCATAAACCTGGCCGAAAATTACGATAACGGAAATCTCACCGTTTCACAGCTCAGCGAAAGAGTGGGCACGACGGAAAAATACCTCGAACAGATAATGTCAATGCTCAAAAAAAGGGGCGTCGTGTCAAGCAGCAGAGGCGCGTTCGGGGGCTATGTGCTTACCAACCCGCCCGGGCGGACGACTGTGGGCGAAATCCTGCGCGCGGTGGAAGATGACTTGCAGTTTGTCGACTGCATGAGCGGCGACTGTAAATGCAAAAAACCGTGCCAGTCATTTGTGGTGTGGGAAAATCTTTATAAATCAATTAATAATTGTCTGGATTCGATAACTTTGGACAGTCTGATAAAGGGAGATAAATAATGGAAAGAATTTATTTTGACCACGCGGCTACCACTCCCGTGTCGGCGGAAGTGCTTGAAAAAATGATGCCGTATTTTTCCGAAAACTTCGGCAACGCGCATTCGCAACATAACTTCGGCAGAAACGCCATAAAGGGCGTGGATGACGCCAGAAGCCAGGTCGCGGCGGCGATAGGCTGCCGCCCGAACGAAGTATATTTTACCGGCAGCGGAACCGAAGCCAACAACTGGGCGGTTAAAGGCACGGCGTGGGCGCGCGAAAGCAAAGGCAGGCACATCATAACTTCTAAAATCGAACACCCGTCTGTGCTCAATTCATGCAAATGGCTGGAAAAACACGGCTTTGAAGTGAGTTATATATCTGTCGACAAAGACGGCACTGTTTCTCTTGATGAATTGGAAAAAGCAGTCAGACCCGACACGATACTGATATCCGTAATGATGGCGAACAACGAAGTCGGCACGATTCAGCCGTATAAAGAAATCGCGGCGATAGCGAAAAAACACGGCGTGCTGTATCATGTGGACGCCGTGCAGGCGGTGGGCGCCATCAAAGTGGACGTCAACGATATAGGTTGCGATATGCTTACTTTGTCAGCGCATAAGTTTTACGGGCCGAAAGGCGTAGGCGCACTGTATATAAGAAACGGGCTGAAAATCGAAAAACTCATCGTCGGCGGAGGACAGGAGCGGGCAATGAGGGGCGGCACCACAAACACTCCTGCCGTTGTCGGTCTCGGACAGGCTATTGAAAACGCCGTAAAAAATCTCGGTTCTTACGCCGAACATTGCAGAAACCTGCGCGACAGGTTTATCGGGCGGGTGGAAAAGGAAATCCCATATGTCAAACTCAACGGTTCAAGAACAAACAGGCTGCCTAACAACGCGAATTTTTCATTCGAGTATATAGAAGGCGAAAGCATTTTGTATCGGCTGGATTTGGCGGGTATCGCGGTATCAAGCGGTTCGGCTTGTTCCAGCGGTTCGTTAGAACCGTCGCACGTTCTGCTGGCGATGGGCGTCGATATCGTGCTCGGACACGGGTCGATACGGTTTTCCTTCGGCAAAGACAATACCGTGGAGCAGATAGATTACGCGGTTGACAAACTCAAAGAAATCGTAAAAACCCTGAGGGAAATGTCGCCGCTGTTTAACTGGAAAGATGGAGAAAAGGAGAATATCTGACATGATGTACAACGAAAAAGTAATAGAAGTTTTTTCAAACCCTAAAAACGTGGGAGTTATAGAAAACGCCGACGGAGTGGGCACCGTTGGCAACGCCACCTGCGGCGATATAATGAAAATCTATCTGAAAATCGACAACGGCGTTATCACCGACGCGAAATTTCAGACTTTCGGCTGCGCCGCGGCCATCGCTACCAGTTCAACGGCGACCGAAATGATTAAAGGAAAAACGGTGGAAGAAGCGGAAAAACTCACCAACGCCGCCGTGGTCGAAAGCCTTGGCGGACTTCCGGCGCAGAAAATGCATTGTTCCGTCCTTGCGGAAGAAGCCATAGCCGAAGCCATTAAAGATTATCGTTCGCGACAAGCGAAAAAATAAAACGGCCGGTATTTTTAACGCCGTTTGCGCCATACTATCCGTATACGGGAGGTGTGGCTATGAAAGGCGGATTTTTTGCCGGCGTGGCGTTGGGCGCGCTGATGGGCGCGATGGCGCTGGAACTCAACCCGAAAGCCAAAAAACTGGCCGAAAAGGGGCAGCAGGCGCTGGAAAAGCAATTCGGGGCCGGCAGGCAGTAAGGCAAAGATTTTCTTTGCCTTTATTTTTTATCAGGCACTTTTCGGTTTGTCTTGTTTATGGTATACTTATAATAAGGTAAATATGGGAAGAATTTTGGCTCTTGACATAGGCGATGTCAGAATAGGGCTGGCGGTATCCGACCCGCTGGGCATCATCGCCAATCCGCTTGAAACATACACGAGAAAAAACATAGCCGCCGATACGGAATATATCGTGAGACTGGCGCGTGAAAAGGAAGCGGACGTCATTGTCAGCGGGTTGCCGGTGAGGCTCGACGGCGAAGAAACCGCGCAGACGAAAAAAGTACGCGATTTTGTCGCCGAGCTGGAAAAGGCATGGGGCGGCAAAGTCGTTTTTGTTGACGAGCGTCTGACGACGGCGTCGGCGCAAAGAGCGCTGCTCGAAGGCAATGTGCGCCGCGCTGACAGAAAAAAGGTTGTGGATAAAGTCGCCGCCGCCATAATTCTGCAAAGTTACCTTGAAACAAAAAGATAGGAGGGCGTCATGGAACCCGAAAAAGATTTGAACGTTAGTGAGGAAGAACTCGACGAGGATATCGTCCAACTGATAAACGAAGACGGCGAAACTGTGGATTTTTATCACGTCGCCACAATTGAGTACGAAGGCGGGTGGTACGTCTTTTTCGAGCCGGCGGAAGAAATGGCGGACATCGATGAAGGCGAAGTTGCCGTTTTCAAACTCGAAACCGACGAAAACGGCGAGGATTTGTTTGTGCCTATTGAAGACGACGAACTTATGGACAAAGTTTTCGCCGAATATAACCGTCTTGTCGAGGAAGAGGAAAATTGCGGTTGCGGCTGCGGCTGTGACGGCGGCTGCGATTGCGGCAATCATTGAAACGTAAACCCGTGGCTTTCACGGGTTTTCGCGTAAATACGAAAACCGCTCTCAAAGTTTTTGACAAGGCGGTTTTGTTGTGATATACTATGCAAGGTTTATTACGCACCTTGTGCCTATTCGCGCGCTGTTGCCGCTTTCAGCGGTGGCGCACGGAGACAATACGGGCAGGGGAGGACTTTTTGTAAACCAAAAAGTAAAAACAAAAGGAGAGTAACAAAATGGCAGTAGTTTCAATGAAACAACTTCTCGAAGCGGGCGTCCATTTCGGTCACCAGACCAGAAGATGGAACCCTAAAATGAAGAAGTACATCTATTCGGCAAGAAATGACATTCACATCATCGACTTGCAGCAGACGGTGCAACTCGCGGAAGCGGCTTACGCTTTCGTCCGCGACGTGGCGGCGAGCGGCAAGCCGGTGCTTTTCGTCGGCACCAAAAAACAGGCGCAGGCGGCGATTCAGCAGGAAGCCGAAAGATGCGGTATGTTCTACATCAACAACCGTTGGCTGGGCGGCACTCTTACGAACAACAAGACCATCCGCACCAGAATTGACAGACTCAACAAAATCAACCAGATGGAAAAAATGGGCGACTTTGACCTTCTTCCTAAAAAAGAAGTCGCCAAACTCAAAGAAGAAAGGGATAAGCTGCAACTCAATCTCGGCGGCATCAAAGACATGAAAGGCATGCCGGGCTGCATGTTTGTCGTTGATCCTAAAAAAGAGGCGATTGCCGTAAAAGAAGCGAAAAACCTTCACATTCCGATTGTCGCCATAGTGGACACGAACTGCGACCCTGACGACGTTGATTATGTAATTCCGGGCAACGACGACGCTATCGGCGCGGTGAAAATCATTTCTTCCATCATCGCCAACGCCGTCATCGAAGCGAGAGAAGGCATTGTGGTCAATGTCACCGATGACGAACCTGTCGCCATGAACGACGCCGTCGCTCAGGCCCCTGCGGAAGAAAAAACAGAAACAGTTGCTGAATAAGAGGTGAAATTATGGCAAATTTTACAAGCGCAGACGTAATGAAACTCCGTGAGCAGACGGGTGTCGGCATGATGGATTGCAAAAAGGCTTTGGTTGAAGCCGACGGCAATTTCGAAGCCGCCGTCAAAATCCTCAGGGAAAAAGGCATGGCCAGCGCCGCCAAAAAACAGGGCAGAATCGCTTCCGAAGGCGTTGTGTCCAGTTACATCCACATGGGCGGCAGAATCGGCGTTCTCGTCGAAGTCAACTGCGAAACCGACTTTGTGGCTCGTTCGGACGCGTTCCTCGAACTTGTTCACGACATAGCGATGCAAATCGCCGCTTCCAAACCGGAAGTCGTGTCCATCGAAGACGTAGACCCTGCCAAAGTCGCTTCCGAAAGAGAAATTCTCACAGTGCAGGCGCAGAACGACCCTAAACCGAAGCCAGCCGCTGTGATAGAAAAAATGGTGGAAGGCAGAATCAAAAAGTATTACAAAGAAGTTTGCCTGCTCGAACAGGACTTTGTAAAAGACCCTTCCAAAACCATCGGCACGCTGATAAACGAAACAGTCGCGAAAATCGGCGAAAAGATTTCGGTCAGAAGATTTGTCAGATATGAAGTGGGCGAGGGGCTCGAAAAGAGAGAAAACAATTTCGCTCAGGAAATAATGGAACAAGTCAATCAAGCCAAATGATTTTTGGGGAACAAGTTTTCTTGTTCCCTTTTTTTCAAAACAAGGAGAACCTGCAATGTATAAACGCATCTTGATTAAAGTCAGCGGAGAAGCGCTGGCCGATGAAAGCGGCTTCGGCATAGGCACAAAAACCATAGGAGACCTTGTGCGCCAGCTCAAAGTGCTCAACGAGGAAAAGATTCAGATAGGCATCGTCATCGGGGGAGGCAATTTCTGGCGTGGCAGACAGGGCAGCAATATGGACAGGAGCACGGCGGACCACATGGGTATGCTCGCCACTTTGATAAACGCGCTGGCGTTGCAGGACGCGCTCGAAGCGCAGGGCGTGCCGGTCAGAGTCCAGTCCGCGCTCAATATAAACCGCGTGGCGGAGCCGTATATACTGCGCAGGGCGATACGCCATTTCGAAAAGGGCAGAATAGTTATATTTGCCTGCGGCACGGGCAACCCATATTTTTCCACCGATACGGGCGCGGCGCTCAGGGCGGCGGAAATCCACGCCGACGTGCTTCTGCTTGCCAAAAACGTGGACGGCATTTACAGCGCAGACCCTAAAACAGACCCGTCAGCCGTCAAGTACGAAAGGCTGGGCTATATGGAAGTGATACAGAAGGGACTGAAAGCCATGGATACGACGGCGATTTCTATGTGTATGGAAAACGAAATCCCGATTCTCGCTTTCGCCGTGAACGAAAAAGACAGCATCATCAAAGCCGTACGCGGCGAGAAAATCGGCACAATTATCAAATAACGCTTGTAAAATAGCATAAAGTTTAGTAAAATTATGGAAGCGAGGTATGGACTTATGACATATGAAAATCCACAACTGCAAAAGATTTGCGATGATTTGCCGATAAAATGCAACAAGGCCATCGATTATACTAAAAACGAATACAGTCTGTTGAGGGCGGGCAGGGCAAATTCCAAACTGCTGGAAAAAGTTTCCGTCAATTATTACGGAACAATGACGCCAATCACCCAGATGGGCAACATTTCCACGCCTGAACCGCGCATGCTGGTCATCACGCTGTGGGATAAATCGGCGCTCGGCGCCGCCGAAAAAGCGATTCTCGCCGCTAATCTCGGGCTTACGCCTACAAACGACGGCAATGTGATACGGCTCGTATTTCCTGAACTTACGGAAGAACGCCGCAAGGAATTGGTCAAACAGGTCAAAAAAATGGCGGAAGAATGCAAAGTCACTGTCCGCAACGCGAGAAGAGATACCATTGACGGTATAAAAAAGCTTAAAAATGACAAACAAATATCCGAGGACATCGCCGCCGACGCCGAAAAAGACGTCGACAAGGCAATCGCCAAATTTATCGAAACAATCGAGGCGATGACCGCGGAAAAAGAAAAGGAAATCATGTCCGTTTGATATGCAAACGAAAAGTCTTATCGGGCTTGAAGTCAACGACGCGGTCGGTTTATTGAATGGCTACGGTGTCGGCTTCAAGCTTACTTTTTATAAGTCGGAAAAAACAAAAGACGGGGACAGGCAGCTTGTGATAGCGGCGCGCGACGGCACGCCGGTCGAACTTATCGTGTCGGATTTCAGGTTCGGGACCGACTGAGGAGGCGTCTTATGGAATTTTCGGCTGTGCCGAAGCATATAGGTTTTATAATGGACGGCAATGGGCGCTGGGCGAAACTGCGCGGTTATCCGCGCGTCAAAGGTCACCGGGCCGGACTTAAAACGGTGGACAACGTCCTGGATTTATGCAAAAAATACGGCGTAAGTTATGTCAGCCTGTATGTATTTTCCACCGAAAACTGGTCGCGCCCCAAAGAAGAAGTGGACAATCTCTTCAATTTGGCGCGCGAGTATCTCAAAAAATCAAACGGTTTCCGTAAACGCGACATCCGGGTGGTGGTTTCGGGTTCAATGGCTGAACTGCCGCCGGATTTGGCGGCCGCCGTGGCGGATATCGAAAGGGATACCTGCGGCTGTGCTTCGCTTACGCTCAATCTTTGTATCAATTACGGCGGGCGCGACGAAATAATTCACGCCGTTAACCGCATGGTCGCCGACGGCGTCACCGCCGACGAAAAAACCTTTGAAACTTACCTTTACAAAAAATTGCCTCCGCTTGACCTTGTGGCGCGCACAAGCGGAGAGATGCGGCTGTCAAACTTTATGCTGTATCAGGCGGCTTACGCCGAACTTTATTTTACCGACGTGCTGTGGCCGGATTTTGATGAAAACGAATTCCGCCGCATGCTTGTCAGTTACGCCGGAAGAGAAAGAAAATTCGGAGATATCAAATAACAGATGCGAAACAGAGTAATCGTCGCGGCGGGTATCGCGGCGGCGTTGGTTGGGTTTTATTTTCTGGGTTACTATGTGAGTAAATTCTTTATGGATTTTCTCATAACTTTAATCATATTTTGTTCTGTCAATGAAATGCGCATGGCGCTCAAAGACAAAATGCCCAGAGAATTCAACCCGCTGCTTATAATCTATTCACTCACAATCGGGTTGCCTTATCTGAAACTGGGGTTCATGGGCGTGGTCTATTACACGCTGCTCATTTTCAGTCTCGGGGCGACGCTTGCCGTCTTCAAAAATATACATCTTGACGGCCTGATGAATTTTGCCTTTATTCTCATATACCCCGGGCTGACGTTGTCGTCGCTGTTTTTCGTCAACAACTCGCAGCTGGCGAATCTCGGTTTGGCGTTCGTGTTTCTCGTGTCGTCGCTCACCGACGTTTTCGCACTGGTGTTCGGCATGCTGTTCGGCAAACATAAACTTGCGCCCGAAATAAGCCCCAAAAAGACCATTGAAGGCGCTGCCGGCGGACTTTTCGGCGGTATCGTAGGCGCTTTGCTTGTATTTTTGGTGTTTGAAATTTTCGGCTGGCTTGGCACGGGGTTTTTCGCGTGGGGGCTCCGCAAGAGTTACACTTACCTTTCCTATGCCCTGATAGCGATTTTCGGCTCGTGTCTGACGCAGATAGGCGACCTTGTCGCAAGTCTGATAAAGCGCAGCCTGGGCATAAAAGATTTCAGCCGTTTGCTGGGCAGCCACGGCGGCATGCTTGACAGGGTGGACGGAATGATGCTCAATGCCTGCTTTGTTTCGCTTATATTCACGTTTATCGTATGAAAAAGGTCGCAGTACTCGGCAGCACGGGTTCAATCGGACGGCAGACGCTCGATGTGATCGCTTCTCAATGCGATTCGCTTGAAGTATCGGCGCTCGTCGCTTATTCCGACGCGGAAACGCTTGCCAAACAAAAGATAAAATACGGCGCGGGTTATGCCGCTCTTATCGCCGAAAAAGGCGCCGACTGTCTGATTGACGCCGTGAAAGGCGCCGATACGGTTGTAGTGGCGACGAGAGGGATAATAGCGCTTGACGCCGTGCTTTTTGCTTTGAAAGAGGGCAAGACCGTCGCCCTCGCCAACAAAGAAACTCTTGTCTGCGGCGGAGAATTGGTCAGAAGCCGCCTGGCCGGGGCGTGCGGCAGACTCGTCACTCTCGACAGCGAACATTCGGCGATTTGGCAGTGCCTTGCGGGGGAAGACTCCGCGGCGGTAAAACGGCTTATACTTACGGCGAGCGGCGGAGCGTTTTTGAATTATACGGAAGAACAACTGAAAACGGCGAAAGCGCGCGAAGCGCTTAAACACCCGACGTGGAACATGGGCAATAAAATCACGATAGATTCCGCCACAATGATGAATAAGGGGCTGGAAATCATCGAGGCGTCATATCTGTTTGATGTACCTCAGGAAAAAATAGACGTGCTCATTCATCCGCAAAGCGTCGTGCATTCGCTGGTGGAGTTTGTCGACGGCAGCGTAATGGCGCAGATGGCGTGTCCCGACATGCGTCTGCCTATACAATACGCGCTCACTTATCCTGAAAGACTTCCGTCGTGCGTAAAGCCGCTTGACCTTGTGGGGGCGTGCCTGGAATTTTACGCGCCCGACTGTAATAAATTTAAGTGTATATCGCTTTGCAGGCAGGCGTTTGCCATGGGCGGATTGTATCCGACGGTGCTGAACGCGGCAAACGATGTGTGCGTGGACGCTTATCTCAAAAATAAAATCGGCTTTTTCGACATTGCCGAAATCATAGAAAAGGTTTTGAACTGTTTTTCGCCGCGCGGTGAAGTATCCGCGGAGGCGATTAAAAAGACCGACGCCGAAGTCAAGAAATTCACGGCGTCGCTGACAGCGGAGATTTAATATTTGGACGTAATTTTGTATTTATTGGTCGCCTTTGTTATTCTCATGTTCATGATCACTGTTCATGAGTTGGGGCACTATATCGCGGGACGCGTTCTGGGCTTCAAAATCAATGAATTCGCCATAGGCATGGGGCCCAAAATTTTTTCAAAGACGCTCAAAAACGGTCAGGTTTTTTCATTGCGGTGTCTGCCTCTCGGAGGCTTCTGCGCCTTTGAGGGCGAGGACGAAGAAAATCCCGGTCCGGGGGCGTTTAATAACCAGAAGCCGTGGAAACGCCTTATCGTTTTGTTTTCCGGCGCGTTTATGAACTTTATTTCGGCGGTGATAATAGTTATTATCGCTTTTTCGTGTTTCGGGGATTATCTGCCGTATATTCACGACGTGTACGTTCTTGAAGGGGTGGAGCAGACTCAGGAAAACAGCCTGCTTCCGGGGGACACCGTATTGCAGATAAACGGTAAAGACATTTTGCTCAACGTCGATTTGTCTTCGATGATTCAGGGCGCGGGCGACGAAGCCGACGTGCTTGTCATCAGAAACGGCGAAAAGGTGTTGCTGGAAGGCGTAAAGAAAGGCAATTATACCGTAACGGCTGAAGACGGAACCACACAGACGCATTACGGCTGGGGCGTAAGCATAGGTTACGGCGGCAACGAGCGCACACGGTTTACTTTCGGCGAGGCCCTTGCTCGGAGTGTGCCTTACTGCCTGCGCACGGCGAGTTATGTGCTTGAAACCCTCGGCGGGCTGGTGACCGGTCTTATAGGGCTTGACCAGATAGGCGGTCCGATCACGACTATAGATATTACCATGCAGGTCGCGCGCAGCGGATTCGCCAACATACTGATGCTGGTCACCATGATTTCCGTCAATCTGGCGGTGTTTAACCTGCTGCCGGTGCCGGCGCTTGACGGCTGTAAAATGATATTCGTAATCATCGAGTGGATTCGCGGCAAGCCTGTCAACCGCACGGTGGAGGGATATATACATTTTATCGGGCTATTGCTGCTGTTCGGGTTTGTTATAGCCGTGGATTTGTTAAGATTGTTCGGGTGAGTTATGACAAAAGTTGTGCGAGTGGGCGATGTGCTTATAGGCGGCGGCAATAAAATCGCCGTACAGTCAATGACAAACACCGTCACAAAAAACGCGGACGCCACGTCGGCGCAAATCAACGCTCTGACGGATGTCGGATGCGATATAGTGCGCGTCGCCGTCGCCGACGCGGCAGACGCCGAGGCGCTCGGGGACATTAAAAAGCGGATAAAGGTGCCGCTCGTCGCCGATATTCATTTTGATTACAGGCTGGCGGTGGCGGCGGTGCGAAACGGCGCGGATAAAATCAGGATTAACCCGGGAAACATCGGCTCGGACGAAGGGCTGAAAAAAATAATTTCCGCCGCGAAAGAACGCGGCGTCGCCATACGAATCGGCGTAAACGGCGGGTCGCTGGGCAAAGACATACTGGCGCGGTTCGGAAACACGGCGGCGGCGCTTGCCGAAAGCGCGCTGGAATATGTGAGACGTTTTGAGGACATGGGTTTTGATAACATTGTCTTGTCGGTAAAATCCAGCGATGTCAGGAAAACCGTTGACGCGTGCAGGATACTGGCGAAAGAATGTGATTACCCGCAGCACATAGGCGTTACCGAAAGCGGTTCGGGCGAATCCGCCAGGGTAAAATCTGCGATAGGCATAGGCGCGCTGCTGCTCGACGGCATCGGTGACACGATAAGGGTATCTTTGACGGACAACCCCGTGGAAGAGGTGCTGTTCGCCAAAGAAATACTGCGGGCGGTCGGCAAAGATAAAAACTATTGCGAAGTCATTTCTTGCCCGTCATGCGGACGCTGCGGAATAAATCTGATAGCCGTAGCACAAGAAATCAAAGAATATGTCAAAGATATCAAAAAGCCGATGAAAATCGCCGTTATGGGCTGCGCGGTCAACGGCCCGGGAGAAGCGGCCGACGCCGACCTGGGTTTGGCAGGCGGACAGGGCAAAGCGGTGTTTTTCAAAAACGGCAAAGTTTTCCGCACTGTCGCGGCCGACGGCATGACGGAAGAGTTCAAAAGAGAAATAGACAAAATCAGGTGAAATATGCTGCTTGATCAAATAAGGGAAAAAGCGGGCGGCGGGCTGGACAAGCTCAGGCTTTACAGCGCCGTCGTCACAAAGAAAGACAGAACGCTGGATTTATGCTTCGCTTTCCCCGAAAAACTCACGGAAGAACAGGAAGAACTCATAAAAGACGTGTGCGTCAGAAGCGTGGGCGGTAAATTTACCGTTAATGTCAGGTTTATAAAAGACTATTTTGACAAGGATACCCTTAAATCGTCCGCTTTGAATTATATCAGGCAGGAGTTTTTGTTTTTCTCTTCCAAAATCGATGAAAACGGAATTCTGACCGAAGAAACGGAAGACGGGTTTCTCATTACCGTCACCGTCACTCCGGAACTCAGGCGTATGCTGGAACAGAACCGGTTTATCGAAAGAGTATCCGAGCATTTCGCTAGTATCAGCAATTATATTATAAAAGTCAGGTTTGACGTTATAGAAAATCCCGTCGATGTCGACAACCTGATGAAGCAGACGGAACTGCTGAGAGAAACCCAGATGACAAAGGCGTTGTATAAACCGCAGCGAAAAATAGACGTGACAGACGTTACCGAATATATCGGCAGGGGAATAAAGGAAAGGCCTCAGTACATAATAGACGTGATACAGCCCGAAAAATCGGTGACGCTTTGCGGCAAGGTGGAGAGCATAAAAGAAACCGTAACTCCAAACGGCTATGTCATATTCAAGTTCGACCTGACCGATTTCACGGGGACGATAGGCGTCATCATGTTCTCCGACGAAAAGATTTACATCAAACTCAAAGAACTGTGCGTCGGCGACGAGGTTCTGCTGAACGGTCAGGTCAAAGAGAACTCTTTTACTCACGAACTCGAAATGACGGCTTACAGGGTGTGCAAGTGCAAAATCGCGGCAGATGATTACGACAGCAAAATTTCACGCCCCGTGCCCGAGAATTACGTCGTCGTAAGACCGGAGCCGTACATTAAAAACGCGCAGGAAAGTCTGTTCGGCGGCGGAGGCGTTTGCGAACGCCTGAAAGGCAAAAAGTATGTTGTGTTCGACCTGGAAACGACGGGTAAAACGTATATAACCGACAAGATTATCGAAGTCGGCGCGGTCAGCGTCGTTGACGGCAATATAACCGAAACGTTTTCCACATTCGTCAACCCCGAGCGCAGGATTCCGCGCGAAATAACGGAACTGACGGGTATTACCGACGCCATGGTGGAAAACGCGCCTACTTTTCCGGAAATCATAGCCGATTTTTATAAGTTTTGTGACGGCGCGTCGCTTGTGGCGCACAATATAGAATTTGACGGCGGCTTTTTGAAATTCAACACCAAAGACAGCGGGTATATTTTTAACCATCCGCAGCTTGACACACTGGCGATTTCCAGAAAATATTACAGGTCGCTGCACGGCGGTGAGGAAACGCCGAGAAACTTTAAACTCGGTACGCTGGCCGAATTTCTCGGGGTTTCGCGCGATAACGCTCACCGCGCGGTCGACGACTCGCTCATGGCGGCCGATGTTTTTATCAAATTGGTCGAAATGGGCGCCGAACTGTAAAAAAACGCTTGTAAAAAGTATTGCCATGTGCTATACTTTCATTGCATAAAGACACTAACTTGAGAGTAGGGTTTGCCCTGCTCTCAAATCATTTTGAGGTATTGTTATGGCAAGCGATATTTGCGGCTCCGTTGAAAAACTCGTGGCTCCGTACGCGGAGCGCTGCGGGGTCGAACTTGTGGAAATCGAATACGCTAAAAAACCCGACGGCATGCATCTCACGGTGTTCATTGACAAGGAAGGGGGCGTCGGCATAGACGACTGCGAAAAACTTCACCGCATGATAGACGAGCCGCTTGACGAACTCGACCCGACGAACGGAGCGGCGTACACGCTCAACGTGTCTTCGCTCGGCATCGACCGTCCGCTTAAAACGCCGCGTGATTTCAAACGCAATCTCGACAAGGAAATCACCGTAAAACTGTTTGCCAAGCTCAACGGCAAGAAAATTTACGAAGGTTTTCTGAAAGAGTACGACGACGATACTTTCACTATTGAAAATAAAGACGGCCGCTTCACTTTCGAAAAAGCGAAAGCGGCGCACATAGAACCACTGATTAGATTTTGATTTCGGAGGAAAATTATGATAAGCAAAGATTTCTTTTCGGCTTTGGACGATTTTGAAAAAGAAAAGGGTATTCCAAAAGAGTCGTTTATCAGCGCGCTGGAAAACGCGTTGACTTTCGCCTGCAAAAGAAATTTCGGCGAAGCCAATAACGTCGAAGTAAAACTCAATCCGGAAAAAGCCACAATCAGGGTTTTCGCTTACAAAACAGTTGTGGAAACCGTGGAAGACCCAGATAAAGAAATTTCGCTCGAAGAAGCGAGAGAGCTTAAAAAAACTTATGAAATCGGCGATAAAATAGCCAAAGAAATCTTTCCGAAAGATTTCAGCAGAATAGCGGCGCAGACGGCGAGACAGGTCATCACGCAGACCATCAAGGAAATTGAAAAGACTCAGATGTATGACCAGTTTGCCGACAAGGAAGACGAAATGCTGGTGGGCGTCGTCAGCAGAGTCAAAGACGACGGTACTATCTATGTAGAAATAGGCAAAAATCAAATGGAAGGCATACTGATGCCTGCCGACCAGATTCCGGGCGAAAATTTCAAGTTCGGCGATAAAATCAAAGTCTATGTAAGAAAGGTAAAAGACGGCGCGAAAGGCGTGCAGGTCGTGCTTTCGAGGTCATGCGTCGGTTTCGTCAAGAGGCTGTTTGAAAGCGAAGTTCCTGAAATCCGCGCCGGCATCGTGGTTATAAAATCCATAGCCAGAGAAGCGGGTTACCGCACGAAAATCGCCGTGTATTCCACCGACCAGAACATCGACGCCGTCGGCGCGTGCGTGGGTACTAAAGGCGTCAGGATAAACGCCATCAGCAACAACGAGCTGAACGGCGAAAAAATAGACGTGATTCCGTGGAGCGAAGACATTCTCGACTTTATCGCCAACGCGCTCAGTCCGGCAAAAGTCTATATGGTGCAGGCCAACGAAGAGGAAAAGGAAGCCAAAGTCATTGTGCCTGACGACAAACTGTCCCTGGCGATAGGCAGGGAAGGTCAAAACGCCAGACTGGCGGCTCGTCTTACGGGATGGAAAATCGATGTCAAGTCGTACACAAACGCCGTCAAGATGGGTTTGATTGATAGCGAAGAAAGCGACGCGGAGTCCGATAAGTCCGCTGAAGACCTTCTTGCCGAAATCGGCGATATAACTTCCGGCGAAGAGGAATGATATGGCGGTGAAAAAAACTCCAATGCGCATGTGTCTTGCCTGTCGGGAGATGAAACCAAAAAAAGACCTCATGCGCGTGGTGAAAAGTCCCGACGGCAGTATTTTCATCGACGACACATTCAAGGCAAACGGCAGAGGAGCGTATCTGTGCAATTCGGCGGCGTGCGTCGATAAATGCGTCAGACAAAAAATGCTCAACAAACAATTCGGCTGTGCTGTGGACGAGGAAGTTTATTCGTCGCTGAAAAACAAGGTAAATGAATCAGAAAATTAAAACATACATCGGTTTCGCGCTAAAAAAGGGCAGCGTGGTGTTCGGGCTTGACAATATAAGGAAAAAGCCCTCGTCCGTCTGTCTTGTGCTTGTGTGCGAAACCGCCAGCGAAAAGACCGTCAAAGAAACGGAGTTTTTCTGTCGCAAAAACAAAATTCCGCTTGTGCTCAGCGCCGTATCCGTGGCGGAAACGGTAGGCAGACAAGGGGTGAAGATATTGGCTCTGACAGACAAAAGTCTGGCGGAAGCCGTTTTACGGAATACAGATAAAGATTTCAAGTGTGTGGAGGTAGTCAATTGACAACTATTAACAATGCCGCGGCAAACAATCAGACAACTCAGAGTTTTGATTCACTGAAAAAGATGCGTTCTTCCACTATAAAAGACGCGGGTTCTTTGCTTGCTGAGGTGAGGGACGTCAAACGACGCATTCAGAATATCAATCAGGCTATTGACAAAAAACAAAAAGTTTTTGCCGAACAAAGCAAGGCGGCGGAGGCGGCAAAACAGCAGGAAGAAAAACCGGCGGCGCCGGTTATGCCTGCCGCCGAAGTCAAAGCGGAGCCGCAGGCTGAAAAGAAAGCCGAAGTCCGGCAGCCGCAAGCGGCTGAGCAGGCTGAGCCTGAAAAGCCGAAAAGTTCGGTCAATATTGAAATCACTTATGTCGAGCCGTTAATCGCCCAGCCACAGAAAGACCAGAAAATTTTTATCGACGAAAAGGGCAACCGCATCGTCAGAAAGTTTATCACCGACCGTTTTCCGCAGAGAGCGGCGCAGCCTCAGCAGCAACAGAGGAGCGGCGGGCAGAACAGAAACCAGGGGCAGCGCAAGCCGTTTGACGCCAAAACGCGTCCACAGGGCGACAGACGTCCGCAGGGCGACAAAGACGCCGCGCAAAACAAAACCGCCGGCGCGCCGCAGCGTCCTTCCAGACCGAAAACTTTCACAGACATGCCTGCCATGCCGAAAGAGCAGCAGAGCAAATCTTTCGGAAACAAAAACAAAACTCCGGAAAAATCCGATTCCAAAAAGCAGATGTCGGCAAAGACGCTGCTTAAAAAAGGCTATATAAACCAAGGCAATGTCAATGATTACGATGAAGAATTCGTAACAAGAAAACTCCGCGTCAAAAAGCAGGAAGTCAAAAAAGAAGCCGTCAAAATCGAAAAAGCCGTGGTCAACACCCAGGATGTGCAAATTAAAGTTCTGAGTGAAAAAATTGGCGTGCCGGCCACGGAAATCATCAAACAGCTTTTCAAAGAGGGCATTGTCAAAACCATAAACGACTCGATAGATTTCGACTACGCCGCTTATATAGCGTCGAATTTCGGCGTGGAACTTACGCAGGAACTCGACAAGTCGTTTGAGGAAGTCATGCAGAGCATTGTCGAAAATGACGACGGCACTCTCGCGGACGACCAGAAACGTCCTCCTATCGTGACGGTTCTCGGCCATGTAGACCACGGCAAAACGTCGTTGCTCGACGTCATAAGAAAAACCAGCGTAACCGCCGGAGAAGCGGGCGGAATCACGCAGCACATAGGCGCGTATACGGTTGAGGCGAAAGGTCAGCCTATAACCTTCATCGACACTCCGGGTCACGCCGCCTTCACGGCGATGCGCGCGCGAGGCGCGCAGGTTACCGACGTGGCGATTCTGGTTGTCGCGGCCGACGACGGCGTAATGCCGCAGACGGTCGAGGCGCTCAACCATGCCAAAGCGGCGGAAGTCCCGATTATCGTTGCGATGAACAAAATGGATAAGCCTGAAGCCAATCCGGACAGAATCAAACAGCAGCTCACCGAGCACGGCATTCTGCCTGAGGAATGGGGCGGCGATTCCATATTTGTGCCTGTTTCCGCGAAGACAGGCGAGGGAATAGATAAATTGCTCGAAGCGGTGCTGCTTGTCGCTGAAATACGCGACCTTAAAGCCAATCCGGCTAAACGCGCTCGCGGTACGATTATCGAGGCGAAACTCGATAAGGGCCGCGGACCTGTCGCCACCGTGCTTGTGCAAAACGGTACTCTGCATGTAGGCGACAATGTCGTGGCAGGCACGGCGGTCGGCAAAATCCGCGCGATGTTCAACGACAAAAACAAGAGCGTCAAATCGGCGGGTCCGTCCATGCCTGTCGAAGTGCTGGGCTTTTCCGAAGTGCCGAACGCCGGAGACTTGCTTAACGCGATTGACGAAAAACTCGCCAAACAGGTTGCCGACGAACGAAAAGAAAAAGAAAGGTCGGAAAAATTCAAGTCTTCCGCCAAAGTGTCGCTGGACGATATCTTCGGAAAAATCAGCGAAGGTCAGTTCAAAACGCTTAATCTCATTATCAAAGCCGACGTGCAGGGTTCTCTGGAAGCCATCAAAGGCACAGTGGAAAAGATTTCCAACGAAGAAGTCAAAATTCACGCCATACACGGCGGTGTCGGCGCAATCAACGAAACCGACGTCATGCTTGCCAAGGCGTCCGGCGCCATTGTTATCGGCTTCAACGTCAGGGCGGACGCGGTCGCCAGAGCCGCCGCCGAGAGAGAGCAGGTGGATATAAGAATTTACAATATCATCTACGACATGGTCGACGATATCACGGCGGCAATCAAAGGTATGCTCGCCCCTAAATACAGAGATACCGTCGTCGGTCAGGTGGAAGTCCGCGAAGTGTTCAAAATTTCCGGCGTCGGAACGGTCGCCGGCTGCTATGTCACCAGCGGCAAAATCGGCAGAAACTGCAAAGTGCGTATTTTCAGAGATAACGTCGGCATTTACGACGGAGAAATTCTCGCGCTCAAACGTTTCAAAGATGACGTCAAAGAAGTCGCGCAGGGCTTTGAATGCGGCGTTTCGATACAGAATTATAACGATATCAAGGTCGGCGACGTATTTGAGGCGTATCTTGTCGAGGAAGTCAAACAATAACACGGAGATGTTTTTATGGGCGCAAACAGAACAGAAAAACTCAATTCCGAATTTCAAAGAAGCATTTATGAAATTCTGACCAGAAAAGTCAAAGACCCGCGCCTGACGGAGATGTTTTCCATTACGCAGGTGGAGTGCGACAAAGAATTGCAGACGGCGAAAGTATATGTCAGCGTTTATTCCGCCGACAAGGCAAAAGCCGACGCCACGCTTGAAGCGATAAAAGACGCCGCGGGCTTTGTGCGTTCCACGCTGTCGAAATCGATGCACATACGCACCGTTCCGAAATTTGAGTTTATCACGGATACATCCATGCAGTACAGCCAGAAGATTAACGATATTTTAAGCGAGATAAACAAAAAATGATTTTTCAGAAGATAGCGGAAAAAATCAAAAAAGCAGACAAAATAGCAATCTTTTCCCATACGCGCCCTGACGGGGATACCGTCGGGGGCGTTTTGGCGTTAAAAAAGGGGCTGGAATCGATTGGCAAAAAGTGCGCGTGTTTTTGCGATAACGCCATTCCGTCCAGATTTTCATTTTTGCCGGGCGTAGGAGACTATTCTTTGTCGCCGGCGGAAAAATACGATTTGTATATCGCCGTCGATTGCGGCGAACTTGCCAGACTCGGTGAAAACGCCGTATTTTTTCAGAAAAAGGTCAATACCGTCAACATCGACCATCACGGCTCAAACGACAATTTCGCCGAAATAAATTATGTGGCGGGCTATGCCAGCACATGCGAAATTGTTTTTGAACTGCTTGATTACATGAAAATTTCACTGGACGACGATTCCGCGCTTTGCCTCTATGTCGGGCTTTCGACGGACACGGGCAACTTTGCCCATTCCAATACAGATGCGCATGTATTTGAATGCGCCAGGCGGCTTATAGGGCACAAAATCGATGTCGCCGCGCTCAATTTCGCTTTGTACAGGGACACGAGTTTTCAAAGGACAAAACTGCTGGGCAGGGTGCTTGGCGGAATGAGACGCTATCTCGACGGAAAACTTACTCTTATTTACACTCTTTCCCAAGATATTGCCGAAACCGGAGCGACGGCTTCCGACACGGAAGGTTTCATAGATTACGCTACAAACGTTACGGGTACGGAAGTCGGCGTGGCGATTTGTCAGCACGGCGAAAACAGTTTCAAAGTCAGCATGCGCAGCCGTGGAAAAGTCGACGTCAGCGCCGTGTGCTCGTCTTTCGGGGGTGGCGGTCACAGAAACGCGTCCGGGTGCATGATTTGCGGCTTTTTCGAAGACGTCGTGGATAAAATAGTCAGGGCGATTTCACTGGAATTATGAACGGCTTCGTAAATCTTATCAAACCGTCCGGCCCCACGGCCAGCGACATGGTTGTAAAAGCCAGAAAAATCCTCAATTTCAAAAAAATAGGGCATCTCGGCACGCTTGACCCGTTGGCAGCCGGCGTTTTGCCGCTGGCGGTGGGCAAAGGGACAAAACTGTTTGACTTTCTGCTCAGGAAAAGCAAAACTTACAGGGCGTTTTTCACGTTCGGCAAAACCACGGACACGCTGGACAGCGCCGGAGCCGTGACCGCCGCCGGCGGGTCTGTGCCTGACGAAAAAACGCTTGAGGCGCTTTGCGCCGAAATGACGGGCGTTCAGGAACAGGTTCCGCCCATATATTCCGCAAAGAGCGTCAACGGCGTGAGAGCGTACGCTCTCGCGCGCAAAGGCGAAGAAGTCTCGCTCAAAGCCAAAACGGTGGAAATATTCGGCTTCGATTTGCTCAGGCGCTTTTCGGAAGACACTTTTGAGTTTGAGATACGCTGTTCGTCGGGGACGTACATACGTTCCGTCGCGCGTGATATGGCGGCGGCCGCCGGGACGCTCGGATATATGAGCGCACTGATCAGAACGGCGAGCGGCGTTTTCGATATAGAAAAGGCGGTTACGCTTGACGAGTTAAAGGAAAAAGGCGAAAGCGCTTTATTGCCGCTGGAATACGCGCTGCGCGACGTTCCGACGTTTGAATATGACGAAAAATATTATTCACGGCTTGCCAACGGCGTAAGCCTGCCGTTTGATAGCGGCGATTATCATAAAATTTACTGCCGCGGCGAACTGTTCGGCGTAGGCAGAAGCAAAAACGGTTATCTTGATTTGGAGTTTTATTTGAAAGTATGATTCTTGTCGATTTCAGCAAGGCGAACAACCGTGACGCGGTTCTGGGGCTGGGATATTTCGATTGTCTGCATATCGGGCACCGCAAATTGCTTGAAGAAGTGAAGAGCATGGCAAAAGCCAAAGGCGTGGCCGGCGCGGTTTTTACTTTTTCGAATAATCCCGGAAAACTGCTAAAAAACAAAAACCGGCTTGTCAATACTTTTGACGAGCGGCTGGATTTGTTTGAGAATTTCGGCATGGACATGGTTTTTTACGCCGAATTCGACAAACAGTTTATGTCAATGGAAGCCGAAGTGTTTTTGCAAAAACTCAAAGAAAAACACGTCGTCGGCGTGGTGTGCGGGTTTGATTATACCTTCGGCAGCCGTTCCGTCGGCACGGTGAAAATGCTTTCGGAGTTTTGCGCGCTTAACGGCATCGCTTTCAAAATGGTGGATAAAGTTGATTTTTGCGGGCAGAAAGCCAGCGCCACGCTTATCAAAGACCTGCTTACAAAGGGCGAAATCGAAAAGGCAAACGCTTGCCTGGGGCACGACTATTTTTTGAGCGGAATTGTATGCCACGGCTTTGGAATAGGAGCCGACAGGGTTTATCCGACGGCGAACGTCACGGTCGATGAGGACAAACTGCTGCCAAAACTCGGCGTTTACGCCGGCAGGGCGGAAATAGGAGGAGAAACATACCGCTGTGTTGTCAATATAGGCGGCAGACCGACATTTGACGACGGCGGGGCGGTCAAAGCCGAAACTTACCTTTTGGACTATGACGGCGACATCTACGGCAAAAAAATAACTGTTTTTCTCAAAAAATATATCAGGGGAATCAAAAAATTTGACAGCGCCGAGGCGCTAAAAGAACAAATCACAAAGGATATAGAAACGGCGAAAAATGTGTAAAATCAGATTCGGCCCCAGCGGAAACAGCGAGAGTTTTTACGCCGACGGGCTTAAAAACACAGAGCAGGCCGCCAAGTGGCTGGCGGACAAAGGGCTTGACGCTTTTGAATACTCGTTCGGAAGAGGCACAAACATGTCGGCGGCGAAAGCCGGACTCATTGGCGAAAAAATGGCGGAGTACGGCGTCGCCGTGTCGGCGCACGCCCCGTATTATATAAACCTGGCGAATCCCGACCCGACAATGATTGAAAAATCGTTCGGTTACATCCTGAATACGGCTGAAAAAGTGCGTATGATGGGCGGCGACAGAATCATTTTTCACCCGGCGAGCGTCGGCAAAGACGGCGACAGGCAATCGGCTCTCGCGCGTACTCATGAAAATATGCGCCGGCTTGCCGAGGAAATCGTGCGCACAGGAAACGACGATTTGATTTTTTGTCCGGAAACCATGGGCAAAATCAATCAGATAGGCGATTTCCGCGAGGTTGCCGAGTTGTGCGCCACGGCGGAGTTTTTTGTGCCTACGGTGGATTTCGGACACCAGAACGCCAGGACGCTGGGCGGCATCAAAACGGCGGACGATTATGAAGAAATAATAAAGTATTTCATCGACAAAATCGGCAAAGAACGCACTGACATAATGCATATTCATTTTTCAAAAATCGAGTACTCGAAGGGCGGAGAAGTCAGACATCTCACTTTTGACGGCGACGTCAGCGGATACGGGCCTGATTTCGCACCGCTTGCCGCCGTGCTGAAAAAATATGATATGCGCCCGAGAGTTATATGCGAGTCTTCCGGAACTCAGGCGGAAGACGCCCTGACCATGAAAAAGATTTACGAGGCGACCAAATGACTCTGTTTGACATCAATGGGAATATAGACACTCTGCTGGTTGTGTCGCAAAAAAACAGGCGGTATTTCACCGGGTTCGATTCCACATTCGGGTATCTTGTGCTTACAAAAGAGCGCAGAATTTTTCTGACCGATTACAGGTATTTCGAAATGGCGCAGGACATTAAAAGCGATTTCGAACTTACGGCGGTGGGCAGATACGACCTTGAAGATTTGCTCAAAAAGACTCTCAAAGACGTCGGAGCCGTTAATATCGGGTTTGAGGATACGGAACTTACCGTGTCGGAGTATTCGGCGCTGAAAGAAATGCTCGACGGTTTCAATCTGGTGCCGGTCGGCAAAGACCTTGCTGAAATGAAAAAATACAAAACAGCGTATGAACTCGAATGCATAGCGACGGCGCAGAAAATCACCGACGCCGCCTTTTCCGACGTTCTGGCGCATATTAAAGAGGGGATGACGGAAAAAGAGCTGTCGGTAATTCTGCAATGCTGTCTGTTGGAAAACGGCGGCGAGAAAAACTCGTTCGACCCGATTGTTTCATTCGGCGAAAACACAAGCAAGCCGCACGCGCATCCGACTGACAGGGCGCTGTCTTTCGGCGACAACATTCTGATGGATTTCGGGTGCGTATACAAAGGGTATTGTTCCGATATGACGCGTACCGTATTTTTCGGCAATCCCAATGAAAAAATCGCCGATATTTATTCCATTGTGCTCAAAGCGCAGACAGCCGCTCTCGGCGGAATGAAAAGCGGCATGAAAGCCTGTGAGGTGGACGCGCTGGCACGGAGCGTATTCAGCCAAAACGGTGTAGAAGACAAATTCACGCACGCGCTGGGGCACGGCGTGGGGATAGATATCCATGAAATTCCGTCCATGCACCCCAAAAACGACACGGTTCTAAAAGAAAACATGGTGGTCACCGTGGAGCCGGGATTGTATTTTCCGGGGCTTGGCGGCGTGAGAATCGAAGATCTTACGGTAATAAAGCAAGACGGCGTCAACAATTTGACAACATCCGATAAAAATATTATAATTATTCGGTAGTATTCAGGAGGAATTTTATGATAGTAGCAGGCGATTTCAGAAAAGGCATCACTTTTGAAATGGACGGCAACGTTTACGTCGTCGTTGACTTTCAGCATGTTAAACCGGGCAAGGGCGCGGCGTTCGTAAGAACAAAAATCAAAAACGTAGTGACGGGCGCGGTGCTTGAAAAAACGTTCAACCCTTCGGATAAATATGAAAGGGCGCATATCGAAAGCAAAGAAATGGAATATCTCTATTCCGACGGCGAACTGTACTATTTCATGGACACCGAAACTTTCGAACAGCTTCCGCTCAACCGCTCGCAGGTTGAGGACGCTTTGTCTTTCATTAAAGAAAACATGAAGGTCTTCATCAAATTTTACAAAGGCGAGGCTTTCTCGGTAGAGCCTGAAAACTTTGTGGTGCTGCAAGTCGCCACCTGCGAACCTGCCGTTGCCGGCAATACCGCGACCAACGCGACAAAACCTGCTACTCTTGAAACCGGTTACGAAGTCATGGTGCCGATGTTTATCAACGAAGGCGATTTCGTTCGTATCGATACCAGAACCGGCGAATATATGGAAAGAGCAAAGTAAATTTCTTTTGTTCATGACGCTTCCCGACAGGGAAGCGTTTTTTTTATTCTCTATAATTCATGCGCTCATAAAAAGGATTCACAGACAATATAATAGCGTATGCGAAGGCTGAAAAATCTTTTGCCGGCGTCCGCTTTCAACGCGCTTTCGGCGTTGGGCGTCGGGCTTCAGGAAATAAGACTGCGCGCGGACAAGCCGATAACGGTGCTGTACAAAGGCAAAAAATACTTTTTGTCGGAAAACGGACTCACACTGAAAAGAAATTCGGCGATTAGCGTTTCAGTATCAGACGTCAGGAGCGCTTTTCTTAACGCGTGCCAGCATTCGGTACACAGTTTCGCCGGGCAGCTTGCCGACGGCTTTCTGTCACCCGACGGCGGCATAAGAATAGGCGTCGGCGGCACCGCCGTGACGGAGGGAAGCAAGGTCGTTTCTTTCAAAGACATTTCATCTCTAAACATACGGATTCCGTCGGAAATAAAAAATTGCAGTCTGCCCGCCGTAAAATACCTGCTGTCGCCCATACGAAACGTGCTTATAGTTTCGGGCCCTGGCGGCGGAAAAACAACTTTTCTGCGCGATTTGATATATCAGACCTCTTTGCTGCGCAATCCGCCAAATGTACTCGTCGCAGACGAACGCAACGAGATAAGCGGAACGGAGGGTGGCGCGGCGCGTTTCGACCTCGGTGATTTCTGCGACTGCGTCTGTATGGCGGACAAAATATTCGCTTTCGCGAGCGGCGTGCGCACCATGACGCCCGACGTGCTCGCCTGCGATGAAATTTCCATGAAAGACCTGCCGTCGCTCAGGGAAATATCGGCTGACGGCGTAAAACTGTTTTGCACAATGCACGGCGACGGTCCGGTTGACATCGAGTCGCGCGGCACAGATAACTTCGCCGGAGTTTTCGAAAGGTATGTATTTCTCACCGACAAAAACATGGCGGGAGAAATCGACGGCGTTTATGACGAAAAAATGCGCCGTCTTGACGCATGAAAATCGTTTTGTGTCTTATTATCCTTTGCGCAAGTTCTTATGTAGGTTTTACGGTAAGTGGAGCGTACAAACGCAAAGTCAGGCTGTATGAGGATTTGCTGCTGTTTTGCGGCAGGGTCAAAAGTCAGGTTGCGTATTTTCAGTCCAGGCTGGTTGATATTCTCGCGGAGACGGACAGCGGCGGCGCCGAGTTCAGGCGGCTGTGCAGCGAAACGAAAGACGCCGTCGCCTCGGGGAGAAATCCGCTGCTTGACGCTTCCGCCGTGAGCGAAATCTGCGGCGTCAGTCTGAGTGACGGCGGAACAATTGCCGGATTTTTCGAGGCGCTGGGCGGCAGCGACGGCAAAAACCAGCAGGCGGTCATAAGCGGTTACGAAAACATTTTTTCGGCGCGGCTGACCGCCGCGCGCGGCGAATTGAAAACCAAAGGCGGGCTGAGCGGAAAACTCGGCGTTTTTGTAGGGCTGTTTGTCGTCATTTTGTGTTTGTGAGGCGTAAATGGGTATAGATATCATTTTTAAAATTGCCGCCATAGGCATATTGACGGCAATGATAAACACAATTCTCAAAAAGGCGGATAAAGACGAAATAGCGACGCTTTCCACAATCGCCGGATTGATACTTGTTCTGCTCATGGTGCTTGACATGGTGGTTCAACTGTTTGACACGATAAGAGCGCTGTTCGCCTTGTAGCGATGAACATTCTTCAGATAGCCGCGATTGGCATCATCGCCGCGGTTTTGATAACGCTGCTGAAAGAAACAAAGCCCGAACTTGCCGTTATGCTGGGCGTGGCCGCCGGGGTAATCATCATCATTCTCGTGGTGGACGAGCTGTATGAAGTAGTGGTCGCATTTTACAACATAGCGGAGGTCAGCGGCATAGCGGGCGGGATTTTTACCACCGTGCTCAAAATAATCGGTATAGGCTACGTCACTGAATTTGCCGCCAATGTCTGCTCGGATTCGGGCTGTAAAAGCGTTGGCGACAAAATACAGTTTGCGGGCAAAGTGGTGATTATGGTGCTGGCGCTTCCGATAATCAACAGTCTGCTTTCGCTGATAGTGGAGATACTTCCGTGAAAAAATTTTTCAAAACGGCTTTCATTTTTGGTCTGGCGCTTGCGGTGTTCTGCTTTATTTCTCCGTCGCCTGCTTATGCCGCCCAAAGCGAAGAAGAGATATTCGAGCAGCTTGACGAAAGCGTAAAAGACCAACTCGAAGATTTGGACATGTCGGCGCTTGACGACCTGCTGGCGCAACTCGATGAAGACGGACAGGCGATTTTCGGAGGAAACAGTTTCGCCGAAAAAGTACAGAGCGTCCTGGACGGCGAGTTTATTCAGGACGGCGGCGGTTTTATAGAGTCGTTTTTCAAACTGCTGTTCAGCGAAATTCTGGACATGCTGCCTTTGTTGGCGAGCATAGCGGTAATCGCTATTCTGTGCGGTCTAGTGTCGCACATGAAAGCCGGGTTTATGTCTGAATCGACGGGACAGATTGTTTTTTTTGTCTGCTTTGCCGTGGTAGTCGTGCTGGCGCTGGTGTGCGCAGTAAACCTCGTCAATGTGGCGGGCGACGCGATAAACGGCATGAAAAAACAGATGAACGCGGCGTTTCCTATTTTGCTTACGCTCATGGCGGGCATCGGAGGCGCCGTCAGCGTCAAGGCGTATCAGCCGGCAGTGGCGCTGCTTTCAGGCGGCGTGGTGGAAATCGTGTCAGCGGTTGTGCTGCCGCTGTTCATCTTTACTCTGGTGTTTTCTGTGGTGGGAAATTTGTCAAAAAGCGTGCGGCTCGGCAAACTCACCGACTTTTTCAAAAGCGTCTCAACAACCGTGCTGGCGGTTACGTTTACGGTATTTACCGCTTTTCTCGCTGTTCAGGGACTGACCGCCGGCTCGTTTGACGGTGTGTCGATAAGGGCGGCAAAATTCGCCACGAAAAGTTATATACCTATTCTCGGCGGATATCTCGCGGACGGGCTTGACCTGATTCTCGCCGGCAGCGTGCTTATTAAAAACTCCGTGGGCGTGGCAGGACTGCTGCTTCTGCTGTCTACCGTACTGATGCCTTTATTGCAGATTCTCGGCGTGTGTTTCGGTTTCAAAATCGTCGCCGCGGTGATAGAGCCGGTGTCAGACAGCAGGCTTACTTCTTTTCTGACCGGCATTGCGAAAAGTATGAATATGCTTATCGCCGCCTTGCTGGCAGTGGCGTTTATGTATTTCATCAGCGTTATGCTGCTGATATTCACGTCAAACGCGTTTTTCTGATTGGTGCGATATGGATTTCAGCGCTTGGGTTTTATCCATTGTGGGAATAGTGCTTCTCACTCTCGTAGTGGACATAGTTCTGCCGGAGGGGCAGACGGGAAAGTATATTAAAAGCGTACTCGCGATTATCACGGTGTTTGTCATAGCGTCGCCGGTGCCGACTTTGCTCAGCGGAGATATAGACGTTTCGGGCGTGATGAGCGATTATGACGCCGCCGATGTGGACGAAGCTTTTCTGCAAGACCTGTTTGAAACGCGTATGGAAGCGGTTAAGGATACCCTGGAAAGCGAATTTGCCGAAGAAGGCGTTTCCGGCGTAAAAATCGACATTTCATATGAAAAGGACGGTTATGTGTTTGAAATCAAAAAAATATTGCTGGATACAACCGACGCGGTAATAGACGGGTCGGACAAGAATATAAATATAAAAGAAACGGTGCGCGGCGTTACACAAAATGCGCTGGACGTGCCGTCGGATATGGTTGAAGTGATATGAGCGAAAAGAAAGGGATAATTCAGAAACTTAAAGGCGTAAAGAATATCGAAATCATCGTCGCACTGATACTCGCCGCCATAGTGCTGCTTGTGTTTTTCGGAAACTTCGGACAAAGTACGACAAAAGAAAGCTCCGACGAATACAATTTTGCGGAATATGTGGGAAGCGTTGAAAATAAAATTGAATCAGTGATATCCCGAATCGACGGAGCCGGCGTTACCGATATAGTAATAAGTTTTTCCGGCGGAATCACACAGCAATACGCTTATACAACCGAAAAAGTCACGGAGAACGGCGTCGTTACTGAAAAAAACACTCTCGTCCTTGTGTCGGGCAAACCGGTGCTCATCGCCGAAAAATTTCCCGAAATTCAGGGCGTCGTGATAGTTGCCGAAGGGGCCGGAAACGCCGCCGTGAAACTGGAAATCATCAGAGCCGTACAGGCGCTTCTTGAAGTGCCCAATGAAAAAATAGAAGTATTCAAACGGTCATAGGGAGGTTTTTATGTCAAAGAAAAAGAAGGTTTTGGTGCTGTCGATTATGGTACTGGTGCTGGCGGTCGCCGTCGTGCTCAACTTTACTTTGCTGAACGACGGATACACCGACGACGCTTCCACGGCGACGGCAAGTTTTTTCACAACGTATCGTGAAACAAGGCAAAGCGAGAGAAACCAGGAAATCATGTATCTCGATTCAATCATAGCGCTTGAAGGCGAAGAATACGCCGACGCAAGGCAGACGGCGATTGACCAGAAACTCAAACTTGTTGAGGTCATGGAGAAAGAGCTGCTGCTCGAAAGCCTGCTTAAAGCCAAAGGGTATGAGGACGTTGTTGTCAGCGTGGGGCTGACCAACGATAACATCAACGTTGTGGTCAAATGCGACGAACTCACCAGAGAAGATACCGCCAAGATTTACAGCACGATAAAAGACCAGACAAACACGTCGTCTGACCTGGTAAAAATCTTGTCGACGAAATGATTTATTGTTGTAATTATGCCGTGATTGTGATATAATCGCCGTGTAGGAGTGTAACTATGAAGATTGTATCCAAATCCAGCGATTCCGGCAAAGTCGTCTACACAAGCGACATTATAGCGCCGATAGTCAAATATTCGCTCGACAAAATCGACGGGGTTGAGTTGTCGACGGCGAAAAAAGGCTCGGTCAACAGCAGGCGCAATCAGGGCATCCGTGTTGAAAGCGTTTCGGATTTGATTTACATAGACGTATACGTCAAAGTCAGGTTTTCCGAAAGCGTGAGAGACGTTGCTTACAAAGTACAGCAGATAATCAAAAACGAACTGGAAACCGCGACCAACTTCAAAGTCAAAGACGTCAACGTGCATGTGGTTGACGTGGAGTTTGTTTAATATGAATTTACAACGCTGAACCCTTTGTCATCAAAGGGTTTATTGCGCTTTAAGAAAGGTTTATGAGAAAATACGCTAGAGAAGTCGTGTTCAGCCTTACGTTCGAGTATTTGTTTACGGGGCAAAAAAACGAACTCGGGCTTGATATGTTTGAAAAGAAAAAACTCACCGGCGACGATATCGCTTATATCGGCGACACATATAACGGCATTGTCGCTGAATTTGACGGTCTGCAATCCGCCGTGGCGTCCATCACCAAAGGATATAAACTCGAAAGAATTTATAAAGTGGATTTGGCAATACTGATATACGCCATGTACGAATTGTCGAAAGGGGAAATCCCTACGGAAATATGCGTCAATGAGGCGGTGGAACTCGCTAAAAAGTTTTCAACAGACAAGAGCGACGGTTTCGTCAACGGCGTGCTGGCGGAATATGTGAAAAACAAAGGTTGAGGTACTGAAATGGCAAATATTCTTAATGGCATAGAATTATCCAGACAAATGCGGAACATGGTTGCCGACATGTGCCGCGCGTTTGAAGAAAAATATCACCATACCGTAGGGTTGGCGATAATTCAGGTTGGCGACAACCCCGCTTCCACTTCATACGTTAAAAACAATCTGCGTCTGTGCAAAGAAGTAGGCATTTCGGCGTATCATCACAAACTTTCGGCAAAAACAAGCGAGGCTGATATAATCGCTCTCATCGACAGGCTCAACGCCGATGAAAATGTCAGCGGCATACTGTTGCAGCTGCCTCTGCCCGAGGGTATCAGTCTTCAGAACGTCGCCGGCAGAATTTCGCCTACAAAAGACGT
Organism: Candidatus Heteroclostridium caecigallinarum; assembly: GCA_904419725.1. Taxonomy (GTDB): domain Bacteria; phylum Bacillota; class Clostridia; order Christensenellales; family CAG-314; genus Heteroclostridium; species Heteroclostridium caecigallinarum. The sequence continues at coordinate 31,286 of CAJFSP010000009.1, forward strand.
CGACGGGCTCAATCCGCTTAGCGCCGGAAATCTGTATATGGGATATCCCGCTTTCGCTCCGTGCACTCCGTCAGGCGTGCTGGAACTTCTGAAATCCACAAAAACAGAACTGCCGGGCAAACACGCGGTGATTGTCGGCGCGAGCAACATAGTGGGAAAACCGCTTGCCATGCTGCTCATGAGAGAGATGGCCACGGTTACCGTATGCAATATTTACACAAAAAATCTCGCGGAACTGTGCAGACAGGGCGATATCGTTATTTCGGCGGCGGGCAAAGCCGACCTGATAACCAAAGAGCACGTTAAACCCGGCGCGATTGTAATTGACGTCGGCATAAATTTCAAAGATAAAAAACTTGTTGGTGACGTGTCGTATGACGAAGTTGCCGAAGTGGCGGGCTGGATTACTCCGGTGCCGGGCGGCGTAGGACCGATGACGGTGACGATGCTTATGTTCAACACATACGCGGCAGCCATCGAAGGAAAAGAAATAAATAAATGACAATAACGGTAACTCAACTCGGCAACTTTCTCAAAGCCCTGGTGGACAGCGAAGTTTTGCTTCTCGACCTCAATGTCGAGGGCGAAATTTCCGGTTTCCGCAGGAATGACGAAGTTGCTTTTTTTATATTGAAAGACAGCGGCGCGCAGATTGACTGCTTTTGTTACAATCCGCCGGAAATCAGTTTGACCGACGGTGAAAAGGTGGTTGTCAGCGGCAAACCCAATTATTATATAAAGGGCGGCAAACTGTCTTTCGCCGTAAAAAAAATCACGCCGAAAGACGAAAAAGGCGAAAAGTTCAAACAACTCATGCTGCTTAAAGAGCGGCTGGAAAAAGAAGGGCTTTTCGATCCGCTCAAAAAGAAACCGATTGTGACAAACAGCGGCAAAATAGGCGTTGTCACTTCGGCGGAGGGCGCGGTGATTCACGATATTCTGACGGTGGCGGCTAGACGCAACCCGACAGTGGATATCACGTTATATCATTGTAAAGTGCAGGGTTTTGCCGGTGAAGATACCATTGTCAGAGGTATAAAGTATCTTGAAAACACGGATGTCGATAATATTATTATAGGCAGAGGAGGCGGCAGCAGCGAAGACCTTTCTGTTTTTAACAGCGAGAAAGTCGTTTACGCCGTCGCCGGGTGCAAAAAACCGACGATTTCTGCGGTAGGTCATGAAACGGACGTAACGCTTTGCGACTTCGCCGCCGACAGACGCGCCGCCACTCCGTCGCAGGCGGCTGAACTTTGCACCGCCGATATACGCGGCGCACTGGCCGAAGCGTCCGCCGGTTTGCGGATGGCGCTTCTTCACGCGGGCAGCCGTGTGGCGAGAGAAGCCGAGTCGCTGTTTGACGCGGAGCGGCTTATGCTTACAATGGCGGAAAACCGCTGTTCGCGCGCGGAAGCGAAATTGTCCGCTATACTGGCGGCGCTTTGCGGCGGGGTGGACAGGCGGCTTGCAGCAGCCGATTCGGCGCTCGGGCTGGCGGCCGTAAAGCTTGACGAAAACAATCCGGCAAAAATTCTCTCAAAGGGTTATTCCGTAACGCTGAAAGACGGGCGCGCGGTTTCGTCGGTCAAAACGCTTGCCTCAGGCGATAAAATTTCCATTGTGTTCGGCGACGGCAAGGCGAACGCCGCCATTGTCGATACCGAGGTGAAAAATGAATTTCGAAGCAAAACTTAAAAGAATAGAGGAAATACTGAAACAACTCGAAAGCGGCGACGTTACCTTGGAAGACAGCATGAAACTGTTTGAGGAGGGGGTGTCCATTACTTCCGAGTGCAGAAAATACCTGAAAGAATATCAGGGTAAATTTACCGTAATCAGAGAGGAACTGGAAAATGACGACTGATTTTTTCGCCGCCCTTGCGCAGGCAGGCGAAAAGGTGGAAAAAACCCTGGACGCCATTCTTTCCGCCTTGCCGGAAAATAAAGTGACTGAAGCCATGCGTTACAGCCTGATGTCGGGCGGCAAAAGGCTGCGTCCCGCTCTGGTGTACGAAACGGCTAAACTTTTCGGAAAGAGCGGCGGCAATATCGACAGACTGGCGGCGGCGATAGAAATGATTCACACTTACTCTCTGATACACGATGACCTGCCGTGCATGGACGACGATGATTTCCGCCGCGGCAAACCGTCGTGTCACAAAAAGTTCGGTGAGGCGAACGCCGTTCTCGCCGGCGACGCTCTGCTGAATCTGGCTGCGGAAACGCTGCTTGACGGAGACTTTTCTGCCGAATATTTCAGGGCGGCGGCTTTTGTTTTCAGGTGTTCCGGAATTTACGGCATGGTGGGCGGACAGGCTGTCGACATTGATGCCGAAACACCCCGTGATTTCGAGACGCTGGACTATCTGACCGAAAACAAAACAGCCAAACTCATGATGGCAAGCGTCGGGGCGGCGTGCATCTGCTGCGGCGGCAGCGGCGAGGAATTCAACGCGCTTGTCAAATTCGCGGAAAATTTCGGCAAGGCTTTTCAGGCGGCGGACGATTTGCTTGACTCCGCGCAGGGAGACGGAATCAGTTACGTTAAAATTCTCGGCGTGCATGACACAAAAGCGCGTATCGCCGAATATAATATACTTGCCGGTCAGTGCGTAAAAATCTTCGGCGAAAAGGCAACGTTTTTCAGGGAGTTGTGCTCGTTTAACTCGTCGCGTGAAAAATAAACCCATGTTATTGATAAATTTCAAAAACTGTGTTACAATAACCGAAACTGGTGGTGCAGTATCCTAGTCAGACAGTCGTTCATCCAAGGCGGGACTAAAAAATCGTCAAAGGGCATAACGATGAAGTTTCTTGTGTTGGCTTTTGTTGCCCAAACAGGGGTTGATGCTGGAAGTTAAGGTTTTTGGGTAAGCCGTAACGGCATACGGCCGATTCCCAATTTCCGTGGAGACTTATATCGGTGGCGGACATTTAAAATCCGTTACTGAATAAGGTTAAACCTGCTATGCGGTAAATTGCTGTGTACAGTGTAGCCTGCCTTGAGTGGTGCATTGGGATTCACGAACACGTCTGCGTGCGTTGGCCAACGTTCGCGGATGATTGCGAGATGAAATATGCATTGCAAAAGAGGCTAGATGGGCGTTTGTTTGTTAAGGAAAACTTCTAGGCTGTATTTCAGGTATTTTGGGGATTATAGTACGGACTTAGTGGCGATTCAGTTCCGCTGTCGGTGACGGCGCGGTGCGGGATTCAAAAGGAAACTGCTTCTTCGGCGACGGGAAGTATCCCGCAGGGAAATCCTACTGAACCTATGCCGTAAGGTTTACCTAATTTACCACCACCCGTTTTATTTTTTTGAGGTTTGATAAATTGAAAAACAATACAGGCGAACAATCCGCCCAGGGAAAACCCCCGGGCAAAAAAGAGGAAGACAAACGAAAAAAGAAAAAAAACATGTGGCCGCTCACGGCTCTCGTGATAACGCTGATAGTGTCTTTCACATTCAGTCTGATATCCGAACTTATAATAGGCAATACCGGACTTGTCATTGCTTACATCCTGGTGTTTGTGATTATTCTCATTAATATCGTAACCGATATGATAGGCACGGCTGTTGCCGCGTGTGATATCGAGCCGTTTCTTTCGATGTCCGCACGTAAGGTCAAAGGCGGTAAAATGGCTGTTCGGTTTGTTAAAAACGCCGAAAAAGTGTCAAATATATGCTGCGACGTCATAGGCGATATCTGCGGCATCATAAGCGGCGCAGCCAGCGCCGCGATTCTGGCAAAACAGTTTGTCGACGGCACGTCTATTTTTATAAGCGTGCTTTTCAGCGCGATTATAGCGGCGCTGACGGTGTCGGGGAAGGCGCTGGGCAAATCGTACGCCATGAATAACTCGAATAAAATAATTTTTATGGTTGCCAAAACTCTGTCGGTTTTCAAAAAAAATTAAAGTATGTATCTTGAAAAAATAAACGCTCCCGGCGACTTGAAAAAACTCAGTGTAAAAGAATTGGAGGTGCTCTGCGATGAAATCAGGCGATATCTGATAGATGTCGTGTCTGAAACAGGCGGGCACCTTGCTTCTAACCTGGGGGTTGTCGAACTCTCGGTGGCTTTGCATTACGTTTTTGACGAAAAAGACAAAATTTTGTGGGATGTCGGGCATCAGAGTTATGTACACAAGATACTCACGGGCAGAAAAGACGGCATGAAAACACTCAGGCAGGCGGGCGGCGTCAGCGGTTTTACAAACGCCAAGGAAAGTCCGGCCGACGCGTTTACGTCGGGGCACGCCAGCGCCTCGCTCTCCGCGGCTCTCGGCATCTGTAAAGCGAGGGATATTGAGGGGCTTGACTTCAACGTTGTGTCGGTTATCGGCGACGGCGCTCTTACCGGCGGCATGGCGTACGAAGCGCTCAACAACATCGACGGCGAAGAAATGCTCGTCGTGCTGAACGACAACGATATGTCGATTTCCAAAAACGTCGGCGGGGTTTCGCTGACATTGTCACGGCTGCGGCTGGCGAAAGGGTACAACAATTTCAAATACGGGCTTACAAAGTTTTTTTCGGCGATACCGCTGATAGGCAGGTTTCTGGTAAAATTCTGCCGTGCCGTAAAAAACTTTTTCAAATCATTGTTCGGCGGCAATACGTTTTTTTCTAATTTCGGCGTCAAATATATCGGGGCGGTCGACGGAAACAATGTCAAAAAACTGGTGAAAATTCTCGGCGTAATCAAAAAGGATTTGTCCAGACCGATACTGCTGCACGTCGTCACGAAAAAAGGCAAAGGATACGCTCCCGCCGAAAACGACCCCGTCAGATACCACGGCGTTCCGCCTAAAAACGCCGTGGCGGCAAAATATTCTTTTTCCGACGCGTTGGGCGAGTGTCTCAGCCGCGCCGCCGAAAAAAACGACAAAATATGCGCCGTGTGCGCCGCGATGCCCGACGGCACGGGGCTTGACGCATTCGCCGCCCGGTATCCCGAAAGATTTTTTGACGTCGGTATTGCGGAGGAACATGCCGTCACGTTTGCCGCGGGGCTTGCGAAAAGCGGCATGAAACCTTTTGTCGCCGTATATTCGACGTTCGCGCAAAGGGCGTATGACCAGATTTTGCACGACGTCTGCATCGACGGCCTGCCAGTTACTTTGTGTCTTGACAGAGCGGGGCTTGTCGGTATGGACGGCGCGACGCATCAGGGACTGTTCGATTTAAGCTATCTTTCTTCTTTGCCGAATATGACGGTAATCGCGCCGAAAGACGTGTCGCAGATGAAAGAGGCGCTGCGTTTCGCCATGACATTCGACGGTCCGCTCGCCATACGGTACCCGAAAGAATGCCACTTCGACGAACCTTGCGGCGCGATAGAGTTCGGCAAATGGCAGTATATTTTCGGCGGGAACAAAGACATAAGCGTTTTTGTTTCGGGGCCGAATATGCTCGCCGTCGCCCGCGACGCGGCTGAGCGGTTCGGCGTGGAATTCAACCTGATAAACACGCTTTTTATAAAACCGTGCGATACCGACATGCTGGCGGGCAGGTTGAAAGACAGGCTGTGGGTCACCCTTGAAGAAAACCAGAAACAGGGCGGTATTGGCGAAACCATCGCCGCTTATTCCGCCGAAAACGGCGGACCGCGCGTAATAATCATGGCGGTCGAAGATAAATTCGTGCCGCATATGACGATTCCGGAACAACTTGAGTCGTGCGGACTGACGGCGGAAAACCTGATAAAAAATATTTGCGGATGAGAGAAAAATCTCTCATCTTTTTTTGTTTATTTTTATTGTATAAATATTAGGTTTAATGTATAATTACTTATCGGAGGAGAAGTAAATGCGTCTCGGTATTTATACTAACAGAAGTAAGGACGAAAAACTGCAAAAAGCCGAAGCGCTTGCCGGCGAGTGCGCCGCCAAAGGGTTTGATTACAGAATTCTGTCTGACATGTCAAATCTGGAAGGGCTTGATATCTTGGTGGTGATAGGCGGCGACGGCACTATTCTGAACATTTGCGGCGACGCCGCGAGAGCCGGCGTGCCGATACTTTCGGTTAACAACGGCAGAATGGGGTTTCTTACCGAAATCGAGTTGTTTGAGTTTTCCGCCGCGTTGGGAAATATTTCGGCGGGCAAATTCGAAACGGAAGAGAGAATGATGATGGATGTCGTCATCGACGGAAAAACCTTTGTTTCGCTCAATGAAATTCTCGTGGTGAGAGAAAAGCGCAACAGCATCAGCAGAATAGATGTGAGGTGCGGCGGCGAACTCATCGACACATACGAGGGCGACGGCGTTATTGTATCCACGCCGACCGGTTCTACGGGGTATTCGCTGTCTTCTGGCGGGCCGATTCTCAGCCCGAAAATCAAGGCGTTTGTACTGACGCCGCTTTGCGTGCATTCTCTGGTAAACAGACCGTGGGTTTTTTCCGACGCCGAAAGCCTGGAAATTGAAGTCCAGAGCCGCGACGACGATAATTCGGCGTATATCGACGGCAGGGAAGTCGCCGTAAATCTCAAAAAGGGCGCAAAAATCATCGTCAGGAAGTCCGAGCTCACGGTTAATTTCGTAAGAGTCGGTAAACAGAGTTTTTACGGAAAAATGTACCGTAAATTGGTGCAGTGGAACAATTTCAAAAAGGGGTGACACATGTCCAGAAGCACAAGACAGTCCAAAATTTTGGACATAATAGCCGGAAAAGACGTCGAAACCCAGGAAGAACTTGTTGCCGAACTCGCCGCCTGCGGAATATCCGTTACACAGGCGACGATTTCGCGCGATATCAAAGAACTGGGTCTTGTTAAAACGCTTTCCGCAAACAACAAGTACAAGTACACTTCGGTAAAATCAAGCGACATTAAAATATCCGAAAAACTGCTCAATGTTTTTAGGGAAGCGGTCATTACAATAGCGTCGGCAAACAATCTTGTCATAGTAAAAACTCTCAGCGGCAGCGCGAACGCGGTCGGCATGGTCATTGACCAGATGCATTTCAACGAGATGTTCGGGAGCGTCGCGGGAGACGACACACTGCTTATAATCGCCAAGTCCAATGACGAAGCGTTTATCCTGAAACAGAAACTTACGGGTATAGTGGAATAACTTTATGCTTAAAAGTCTGTATATACGCAATGTCGCGTTGATAAGCGAAACATCGATAGAATTCACGCGCGGGCTCAATGTTCTCAGCGGCGAAACCGGCGCGGGAAAATCAATAATAATCGATTCGCTGGCTTTCGCGCTCGGCGAAAGGGCGGACAAGTCGTTAATAAAATCCGGCGAAGAGTCGGCGTTTGTCGAAGCGGTTTTTTCCGTTCCGGAAAAGGACAACGTTTTTGAGCAAAACGGTTACGAGTCCGACGACGGGCTTTACGTCGTGGCGAGAACGATGTCTGTGAGCGGGAAAAACGAAATCCGCATCAACGGAAGGGTGACGCCGCAAGGCGTCTTAAAACGGATTTCAGCGGCGCTGGTGGATATATTCAGCCAGAATCAGCATACATACCTGCTGAAACCTGAAAATCATCTGCATATTCTCGACGGTTTCAGGCATGACCCGTCGCTCAGCGAAAGTGTGGCGTCGCTCAGCGCGGCGCTTGATGAAATAAACGCGGGACTCGGTAAATTCGGCATGGATGACAGCCAGCGCGAGCGCATGCTGGATATGCTTAATTATCAGATACGCGAAATAGAGTCGGCCGAGTTTTATATCGGCGAAGACGATGAATTGCAGCAGCTCAGAAAAAAAGGGCAAAACGCCGAAAAAATTTCGTACGCTTTGTCGTCGGCGATAAGACTGCTTGACGGCGACGGCGGCGCTCTCTGTGCTGTGGGCGACGCCGCTTCGGCTATGGCTTCGGTAAGCGGTCTGGATAATGAGTATGAAGATATAAGACGCCGTCTTGAATCGACGGAATATGAGCTGCGCGATTTGGCGGACACGCTGGACGGCCTGGCGTCATCTTTGAGTTTTGACAGTTTTGAGCAGGACAGAATTGAGACGCGCCTGGATAAACTCAAACTTCTCAAAAAGAAATACGGCGGAAGTCTGCAGGCGGTAAGCGAATTTTTGGCTGAAGCGAAAGCCAAAGCCGACGAGATTACCGGAAGCGATAAAATCATCGAAAAGCTTAAAAAAGAAAAGGAAGCGGTTCTTGATAAACTGTACGGCGCGGCATACGGATTGTCGGCGTTCAGGCGCGAAGCCGCAGTGGTTTTCAGCGGCAAAATTATGAGCGAACTGAATGACCTTGGCATGAAAAATACTTCCTTTGAAGTGCGCTTCGGTGAAATTCCGCCGAGAGAACGGTTTGACGGCTGCGACAAAAACGGTTTTGATACCGCTGAGTTTTATTTTTCCGCAAACAAAGGCGAGCCTTCAAAACCTTTGGCTAAAATCATCAGCGGCGGTGAAATGAGTCGTTTTATGCTGGCGTTAAAAAACATAACGGCTTCAATCGAGAAAATTCCCACAATGGTTTTTGATGAAATCGACAGCGGCATAAGCGGAAAAATCGCCGAGGTGGTCGCAAAAAAACTCGCCAGGGTGTCAAGCGATTATCAGTGTCTCGTGATTACGCACCTTCCGCAAATCGCGGCGATGTCCGACGAACATCTGCTTATACAAAAAACCGTTAACGGCGAAAAGACAGTTACTTCCGTCACGGCGCTCGATGAGAACGGAAAGATAAAAGAAATAGGACGTCTTGTCGCCGGTGGAATCGGCGATTACGGCGAACTTCACGCCAAGGACCTGGTGAAATGGGCGGATGATTACAAAGAAAGCGTAAGAAAATAAACGGCGGCGTCGGCCGCCGTTTTTGCATAATGAGCGAAAAACGCCTCAAACTAATCTTGTATTGAGGTGAAAATGAAAAAAATCAAATTCGTTTTATTTTTTTGCGCGTTTTTGCTGCTTTTCGCCGCGGCGCCGGCAAGCGCGTCCGCTTTGATGGCGAGAGCGGATATTTTTGACGACATAGCGGGCATGTTTGTGCCGAAATCACAGACGGAAGAACTCGGCGACGTTATTTTGGGCGGCGTTCCTATTGGAATAAGCCTTGACAACGACGGTATCGAAGTTTTGGGGTTTACGGAAATAATCACCGATGACGGCGCCGTGTGTCCCGCTGAAAACAGCGGCCTCAGGGTGGGCGATAAAATCGTGGAGGTAGACGGCGAAAAATCGTTAAAAATCCAAAAACTCAAAGAAGCGTGCGGCGACGGCGGTGAGATTTCGCTTTCATATGACCGCGGCGGAAAGACCTATGAAACGGAAGTTACGCCGCGCAAAGACGTTTTGACGGGCGAATATAAACTCGGGCTTTGGGTGAAAGATGTCAGCAACGGAATCGGTACGTTGACTTTCGTTAAAAACGGTAAGTATTTCGGAGCGCTCGGACATCCGATAACGTCAAAAGACGGAGATATCGTTGAAATCACCGGCGGAAAAGTTCATGATTGCGTTATCCTTGGCGTCGAAAAGGGGGTTAAAGGCGCGGCGGGGCAGTTGAAAGGCGTTTTCTCTAACGCGTCAGCTTTAGGTACGATAGCGAAAAACAATAAATTCGGCGTATACGGCAAATTTGATTCATATCCGTCGGGGCTGGACGTCGGCAAATTGATTCCTGTAGCTGATATCGGCGATGTCAGACCCGGAAAAGCGGAAATATATTCCACAATAAAAGGCGAAACGCCTGAATGCTATGAAATAGAAATAGTCAAGGTCACAGGCCAGTCACAAAAAGATGACAAAGGGCTTGTGGTACGTGTAATCGACTCACGTTTGCTCGATGAAACGGGCGGTATCGTGCAGGGTATGAGCGGCAGCCCGATTGTGCAAAACGGCAAACTTGTCGGCGCGGTCACGCATGTATTCATTAACGACCCGACAAGGGGGTTCGGAATGTTCGCGAAATGGATGCTGACCGAATAATTTCGGCTATAAAAGGCGTGAATATGTGTTTCCGTCGCGGCATAAAATATCTTATGCTGTCGAACTTATTAAATACCATCTGTTGCTGCGCGGGCGATACTTTGCGCTGTGTCAGAAAAAATTTTTGGGTCGCGGTGTCTTATCTTGCGGCCTTTTTGCTTGGCGTCCTCCTCGGTTTGTTTTTTTTCGGAAACGACGGTTCGCTGTTTTTCGGCGGGACGGTGACGTGGTTTATCGACTTGTTTTACATCGGGTCGTTTTTCGGTGCTTTTTTTCGTTTTTTGCTCACGCTGCTTGTCTTCTCGGCGTTGTTTATGCTGCTTTCGCAGAACAGATATGCCTTTTTTATCGGTTATCTGTGCCTGATAATCAGGGGATACGCCTTTGTCTGCGCTGCAAAACTGCTGGTAGAATCGTTCTTTTTGGTGGCTCTTATATTTGTTGTTTTGGCGTTTTTATTGCAGCAAATCGCTCTTATCTATCAATTATCGGCAATTTCATCATACTATTTCTGTAATAATATTTCACTAAAAACAGATTTTTGTGTTTTGGCCGTGTTTTTCTTGTTGCAGTGCGTGGTTTTCGCTTTGGCGGAATGCCTTATAATTTTTGTGTTCATAATGCCTCTTTTGTCTGTATAATCAACGCTTTTCATGCGGACACTAAACAAGAGGTGAAATATGAAAAAACGATTATTGTTGTCTGTCGCCTGCTTGTTGGCGGTATTCGCCTTTTGCGGGCAGACAAAAGCCTACGCAGTCGAACTTGAAATTAAATCCAAAGAAGCGGTGCTTGTATCGGCCGACAGCGGCGAAGTGCTGTTTGAGCATAACGCCGACGAAAAACGTCCGATTGCCAGCATGGTTAAAATAATGACGCTGCTGCTTTGTTTCGAAAACGCCGATTCGGGAAAGTTTTCTTTTGACGACATGATAACCGTCAGCCAGAGGGCAGCGTCAATGGGCGGCTCGCAGGCGTTTTTGGACGCGGGCAGCGCTTACATGGCGGAAGATCTTGTCAAAAGCATAGTCATCGCCTCGGCAAATGACAGCTGTGTGGCGATGGCCGAGCATATCGGCGGCAGCGTGGAGGGATTTGTCAATCTAATGAACAAGCGCGCCGACGAACTTGGCATGCAAGACACGGTATTCGTCAACTGCACGGGGCTGCCTGCCGCCGGACAGTTTTCCACCGCCAAAGACGTAAGCAAAATGTTTCGGGAGCTTATCGGCCACAAGAAATACTTTGAGTATTCCGGCGTATGGATGGAAGATTTTCAGCATCCTGGCGGCAGAGTCACCGGGCTGACAAACACCAACAAGCTCATCAGACAATATAACGGATGCGACGGCGGAAAAACAGGTTATACTTCCGAAGCGATGCATTGTCTCGCCGCCACGGCGAAGCGCGGCGACATGCGTCTGATTTCCGTTGTTGTCGGCGGCCCTGACAGCAAAACACGGTTTGACGAAAATAAAAAACTTTTTGATTACGGTTTTGCCAATTATGAATCGAAAGTATTTGTGAAATCCGGCGAGGCAGTCGGTGAAGCCGCCGTTACGGGCGGCAAAAAGGACGGCGTTGCCGCCGTTGCGGAAAAGGATTTGCTTGTATTCGGCAAAAAAGGCGAAATTTCGGGCGAAGTTCGGATTTCGTGCGATAAAGTTAAAGCGCCTGTCAGAAAGGGAGATGCGATAGGCAAGGCGTATGTAATATCAGACGGCGAAACAATAGCCGAAATAAATCTTCTCGCGGCGGAAAACGTGGAAAAAGCCACTCTTGCTGACATTATATTCAAAATAGCTGAAAACTGGTAAAATTCAAAAACCGGTAAGAGAAGCGGAGGCGGGATAATATCCCGCCTTTTTTCCGAAAGCGTTTTTATCTGCGTTTTTATATGTTATACTTACGTTAACGGCGACGCCGGCGGAGGTTTACATGGAATACAGGGTGCTTAAATACTTTCTTACTGTCGCGCAGGAAGAAAACATAACCAGGGCGGCTTCGCTTTTGCATATTTCGCAGCCGGCGCTTTCGCGTCAGCTGATGCAGCTTGAAGAAGAACTGGGCGTTAAACTGTTTGAGCGCGGCAAGCGTAAAACCTGCCTTACCGACGCGGGAAATTTGCTCAGGCGCCGCGCGGAAGAAATCATCGAACTCACGGAAAAAACTGAAAACGAAATCCGTCATCACGACAGCACCGTCAGCGGCGTAATAAACATATAACGCCGACCCGGTAAAAGAAAAACTCGAAAAAGGGCTGATTGATATCGCCGTAATGCTTGAGCCGGCTGAAATTTCGGGCTATGAGCACGTCGGAATACGGCGCAAGGAAAGATGGGGCGTTTATCTGCCTTCAAAAAGCCGTCTCGCGGGGCTTGACAAAATCACGCCCGCAGACCTTGCCGGCGAAAGAGTGTTCACGCCGAGAAGAATTAAAACTCAGGGTGTGCGCGAATGGCTCGGCGAATATTTCGACCAACTCGACGTTTACGCTTCGTACAATCTGCTTTACAACGCCGCGATGCTTGTGGACTGCGGAATAGGCGCGGCGATAGCAATCGAAGGCGCCGCCGCGCTTTCGGTTTGGTTTTCCGGTCATTTCTCTGTTTGCTTTTCCGTGGCGTGTGCTTGGCTACGGCGAGCGAAGCGAGCCGCACTTGTCTATGCCAAGCACACGCCACGGTGCCAAATTGCAAAAAATACATTTGCTTCTTTTGATTGTTGACAAGAAATCGCTTGCTATTATTCGCGTTTTAGAATATAATAGGAGTATAAATTCCAGAGGTGCAAGATATGTTAAGTTACATTTCTGCGAAAGAAGCTGCGGAGAAGTGGAATATCTCACAAAGGCGCGTGGCGATTTTATGCTCGGAGGAGCGTATATCTGGCGCAATGATGGTTGGCAATATGTGGATAATCCCCGCGAATGCCGAAAAGCCGATAGACAAGCGTACCGTTCGTTATGAAAAAACGCACAAAGTCGAACTTAAACCGTTTGTAAAGTGGGTTGGCGGAAAGGGGCAACTGATTGAAGAGATCGAAAAGATGCTGCCTTCTGACGGCGAAAAGATTCTTACAAAATATGCGGAGCCGATGGTTGGTGGCGGCGCACTGCTTTTCAATGTCATTTCAAGGTATCAGTTTGACGAGCTCTATATCAGCGATATTAATTCTGAGCTGATTAACGCCTACATTGCTATAAAACAGGATGTTGAAGCGTTGATTGAACGGCTAAACGAAATGCAAATGACTTTCCTGCCTCTTGATGAGAACGGCAGAAAATATTACTACTACAATGTCCGAGATAAATTCAATACAGTAAAACTGAGCGATAGCACATCTACAGAAAAAGCGGCTTATTTTATTTTCTTAAACAAGACTTGTTTCAACGGACTTTTCCGCGTCAATCGTAAAGGATTGTTTAATGTACCCATGGGCTCTTACAAAAACCCTACAATTTGCGACGCGGAAAATCTTCGCAATATTCACGGAGCGTTGCAGAATGTAACCATTGTATGTGGCGATTATTCGTTGTCAAAATCGTTTATTGACGGCGAGACCTTTGTTTACTTGGATCCGCCGTATCGTCCAATTTCGAAAACTTCGGCATTTACCTCTTACAATAGTGATGCTTTTGACGATAACGAACAAATAAGACTTGCAAAGTTTATTGATGAGATAAATGCGACAGGTGCAAAAATTGTTTTGAGCAATTCTGACCCGAAAAATGTCAATCCGGAAGATAATTTCTTTGATGACTTGTATAAATCATATAGGATTCATAGGGTTTCGGCAACACGAATGATAAACAGCAATGCGGAAAAACGCGGCAAGATAAACGAATTGCTTATTTGTAATTAAATGAGGAACGGCAAATGGAAAGGAATTTTAATGATTGGATAAAACAATTCAAGTCAAGCATTTGCGATTATGGCTATTATGTTGACTTTGAAAAAGTCTATGGCAAAATCGACTCTATCAAAGTGGAATTAAATATTTTAAACTCGCTTGTCGGGTCGCATGATATTGAAGCGGATTTTTCAAAACTTGTGTCTGACTATCCGCAGGTGTTAAAATGCATCCCGATTTTGCTGGCGGTTCGTGGACGTGAAATCTATGCGATAGACGGCGATGGTGAATATTTATTTAATTTTGCTAAGCCAAATTATGGGATAGAAGAATATCGGATGTTCATGCGAAAAACAGGACTTTTCAAATTAATTTCCGAGAGGGTTATCAATAACCTCGTTGATTATGTCACTGGCGTGGAAGTCGGTTTGGATAGCAACGGCAGGAAAAATCGCGGCGGCCATCTGATGGAAAACCTGGTCGAAAGTTATCTTATTAAAGCAGGTCTCCGCCGAGGAGTTGATTATTTCAAGGAAATGTACATATCGGATATAGAGAAGAAATGGTCGATGAATCTCTCCAGTATATCCAATCAAGGAAAAGCCGAGAAGCGTTTTGATTTTGTTGTAAAGAAAGGCGGAACGGTTTACGGTATTGAAACGAACTTTTATACGGGTGGCGGATCTAAACTCAATGAAACAGCCCGCAGTTACAAAACTATTGCGTTAGAAGCAAAAGAAATCGATGGCTTTGCCTTTGTGTGGTTTACAGATGGTAAGGGGTGGCTTTCTGCACGTCATAATTTGGAAGAAACCTTTGATGTGATGGAAAATGTCTATTGCATTGCCGAGCTTGAAAACGGCGTTGCCAATCGGCTTTTTAAGGATTGATAATGACAAAGAAAGTTCTAATGCAACCTGAAAACTTTGAGTTGGAAACCAATACCGTATGGGCTTTTCCCGATCGCGGCAAATGGGCGACTCACGATGCAAAATATCGCGGAAACTGGTCGCCGTATATCCCGCGCAATATTATTTTGCGTTACTCGCGGGAAGGCGACACGGTTTTAGATCCGTTTGTCGGCGGCGGCACGACTGCTGTGGAAGCAAAACTCACAAACAGGAATTTTGTCGGATTTGATATCAATCCTGAGGCGGTCGAATTAAGCTGTCAAAAGTGCGATTTTCAATTCGATACTACAGCCACATCGGTAATTGATATAGCCGACGCACGCAAACTCCCACTGGAAGATAATTCGATGGACCTAATTTGTGCTCATCCCCCTTATGCCGATATCATTCATTACAGTGAAAATATAGAAGGCGACCTCTCCCTGCTGTCCATAAAAGATTTCTTGTTCGAAATGGGTAAAGTTGCGGAAGAATGCCGCCGTGTATTAAAAAAAGGTAAATTTTGTGCTATACTTATGGGAGATATGCGCAAAAAAGGAATGGTACAACCCCTTGCGTTTGAAACCATGCGCGTTTTTGAACTCGCTGGCTTCAAAACAAAAGAAATCATAATTAAGGAGCAGCACAATTGTAAAGCGACTGGTTATTGGAAAACTAATAGCATTAAGTTTAACTTTTTGCTCTTGGCACATGAGTATTTGTTCGTATTCAAAAAATAGTATTGATTAACGAGCAAAATTGAAATAAATAGTCTAACATATGCTGCTAATAGAAGACTTATGAAAACAGATATTTTTATTAGAGAATACTCTGAAAAATTAAAATGCGAAAAAGCTTCGCTTTTTATAGGATCTGGTATATCAAGAAAATCTGGCTACGCAAATTGGAAAGATATACTGAGAGAGTGCGCAGAAGAGATTAACTTAAATGTCGATAAGGAAAGCGATTTGATTACGCTTGCCGAGTTTTATGTAAAAGGCAAACAACGTACTAAAATCGATCAAACAATAGCATCATACTTTAAAGATAAAAATGGTGAACCGAGTGAAACCCATCGCATTTTATCTACTTTCCCTGTGAAAAGTATTTGGACAACGAACTATGATACACTTATCGAGCGTTCACTAACGAAAGCGGATATTACCTACTCAGTTGTAACTGATGATGAGTCTTATGTTTCACTTGACCCCGCCGCAAAAGTGAAAGTGCACAAAATTCATGGAGATGTTAAAACTCCAAGTCGTTGTGTGATAACACGAAGAGATTATGAAAAATTTGAAGAAACCCATGATATAGTATTGTCTGAACTGAAAGGAGAAATGTGCACAAACTCTTTTCTGTTTTTAGGTTATAGCTTTAGCGATATAGATATACAACACATTTTATCCAAGATAAGGCTCATTTATAATGATGATCACCCACAGCGTCATTATTGTATAATGGAAAAAATACGAAAGGAAAATTGTGATGATGAAGATGATTTTTTGTATAAGGAAAATCGACAAAATCATTACATTAATGACATGCAATCGTATGGCCTTAATGTCGTCTTAGTTGATTCATACAATGAAATCGAAAGTATTCTAAAAGAGATTAGCATTAGAGTTCATCTGAAAGATGTTTTAGTCAGCGGCGCATACGAAGAGCTCAATTCGCTTTCAAGGAATAGAATTTCTCCATTTACTACCACTTTAGCTAAAAAACTTATTGAAGAAAATTTCCGAATTATTACTGGATATGGTAAAAATTTGGGCTCGGATATTGTTGCTGGCGCTTTTTTAGGGTGTTGTAATGCGGGAATTCAACCAAAAGATTTTAATGAAAATGTTGTCCTCTGTCCATTTCCTTATAAGTTGCCAGAATCGTCTGACAGGACAAGTATTTACACGAGCTTAAGGGAAAATATGATTTCAAAAACAAAAATCAGCATTTTTATTTGCGGTGAAAAATACGCAAAAAGCTCTAAATCTACAATCAATTCACCTGGTGTTCTCGAAGAATATAAAATTTCAAAGGAACAAGGGAATCTAATTATCCCATTAGCAACTACAGGCGGAGCTGCGATGGAAATTTGGGATATTGAACAAAAAGAATCATCCCCTTCATCACAGCTTGAAGGGTTTCAAAAATTAGGTTCTGAAGTTAACCCCGAAGAACTTGTCAATATTGTAATGTCACTCATCCAAGAGTACTCAAAGAAATACAATTAAGGAGAAATTTTATGGGACACAAAATATTTGTATCTTACAAGTATCACGATACCGATATTCAAAAGATCACAAATAACTATTGGTATCAAGATACAGTAAGGGATTATGTAGATCAGTTGCAGAGTTATTTTGACGGCACAGATGATATTTATAAAGGCGAAGATGACGGAGAAGATTTATCGCAGTTGTCCGAGAATGCTATTTGGTCTAAATTA
>CAJFSP010000010.1 GCA_904419725.1 Candidatus Heteroclostridium caecigallinarum
GAGTTGGCTGCACAGAAATTTGAACGCGGGAAAAATTGGAAAGGGTATGAAGTTTATATCCCGCAATACTCCAAACCCGTTTACATCGGATTGCCGTTGATTGTCTTGGTCAAAAACGGAGGGGCGCGGATATCAACGGCGGACGAAAGTCTTGATTATCTTGATTTTGAAAACGCAGAAAGCAATGCAAAAAGCCTGTATGAAAATTAAAAAAATGCAAAATAAAAGGCACTCGGTTGAGTGTCTTTTTTAATGCTCAAAGGGAGGTGTTAGTTTGGGCAGACCGGGCAAATATGAAACGCACGTCTTGCCCAGGCTTGACGAGATAGCCGACTGGTGCAGGAACGGTGCGACAAACGCAGAGATAGCGGAAAGACTTGGAATAGCGATGTCGTCTTTTTGCTATTATCAAAATAAACACGTGGAATTTTCGGAAGTCTTAAAAAAAACAAAAGACTTTGTCGACGGGCAAGTGGAAAACGCGCTTTTACAATCGGCGCTTGCCGGAAATACCACGGCGCAAATTTTTTGGCTTAAAAACCGCAGACCGGATAAATGGCGTGACAAGATGGAAGTGAAAACAGAGACGGCGGACAAGCCGGTCATAAACTTTACTTTCAAAGACTGCGCCGAAGAGGTGGAAAACGACGAAAGATACCGCGCGACGTGCACGAATCTCATCAATAAAGTGTGCCTGCGGCTTCGCTATGAGGATTTGCCGGCGGAAAAGGCTGACCTCAACAAATGGCTTGCCGACACCAAAGAGCGGCTGTATCTCGGCGACAGAGACCTCAAAAAGGTCAAAAAAGTTGTGCTTAAAATTCTAAACGGGAAAGTCCAGTATGAAAAACTGACCGCCGACGACATTTTGGACATGCTGGGCGAGGCGAACGTCCACAGCGACGCGATTACCTTTCAGTCGGCGGTGATAGTCAGGCGCCAAAACTTTATAAAGGCGCTGACCTTTCTCGACGGAGTGGTGGCGATGACCGTGTTCAGATATTACCCGACATGGACGGATTTTATTTTTGACGTCATCATCAACGCCACGCTGCTTGTCGGGGCGACATACTCGGCAATACTCAACTCAAAATCTTTTCTGCGCCGCAAAACGTCGGTGGTAGAAAATCAAAACATTTTCCTGTCAAAACGCATGGGACTGACAGACGAATATAACGGAAAAAGCGGGGCGCAATAACCCCGCTCTTTTTTTGTTTGGTGTGTCTTTTTTGTGCCTAGATAGAGAAAAACACAGCATATTGTGCAATAATCTTGAAGAAAAACACAACATATTGTGCTTTTTGTGCTTGGTGCGGATAAAGGGACTTGAACCCCCACGTCTAGGACACCAGATCCTAAGTCTGGCGCGTCTGCCATTCCGCCATATCCGCTTAATAAAAAACATTCACAAATGATTTACCATTTGTGATTGCCCTTTGCATTGATTATATTAAATTAAATGACTGTAATTGTCAATGATTTAAATTTAACAAAATTTTATTAAAAATTTTTAAATTTTTTATTGATAATTTGATTTAAACAATGTATAATATCCAAAAATGAAAACCTTTGAAAACTTTTTTATTTTTAGGAGCAAAGGTTTAATGAAAAAAGTAGTTGTGATAAGCGGCGCGAGCAGCGGAATAGGATTTGAAACGGCAAATTTTCTTACGGAAAGAGGATATGTTGTTTACGGATTGTCGCGCAGAGATTTTGAAACGGAAAAATTCAACTTTATAAAGTGCGACGTGTGCAATTAAGAAGAAGTAAAACGCGTTTTTGAAAGCATTTTTCAAAAGGAAGGGCAAATTGACGTTTTGATAAATAATGCCGGAATGGGAATAAGCGGCGCCATAGAATACGCACCGAAAAAAGACGTTGAGGCTATTTTTGACGTGAATGTAAATGCCGTAATCAATGTCAGCGGTGAGGCGCTTAAATATCTGAGAAAAACTCAGGGGAGAATAATCAACGTTTCGTCTGTGGCAAGCGTTGTGCCTATTCCTTTTCAGGCGTGTTACAGCGCGACAAAAGCAGCGGTTGAAAGTTTTTCTTTCGCGTTAAGCAACGAAGTAAAACCGCAAAAGGTCAAAGTATGCTGTGTCAGGCCTGGGGACACGAAAACGGGATTTACCGCGGCTCGTGTCAAAAACGCTGTGACTGACGATGCTTACGGCGACAGAATTGAAAAAAGCGTTGCCAAAATGGAAAAGGACGAAATGAAAGGAAAAGATCCTGTTTCGGTTTCCAAAGTAATTTACAAATGCATGAAAAAACGCAATCCGCCGCTTGTCTGCACAGTGGGATTTGGGTACAAATTTTTGTGCGTGCTTGCCAAATTGCTTCCCCAAAAATTGGTAAATTACATTGTTTACAAACTTTATTGAGGAGAGAAAAAATGGATTTGTTTGCAAAAACCGCCGGAGTACAAATTTACGATACGGCGAAAGAAAAAGGGGTTTATCCGTATTTTCACGAATTGTGTTCGGGACAAAACACTGTCGTTGACATGGAAGGCAAAAAAACAATCATGATTGGCTCAAACAACTATTTGGGACTTACATCGCATCCCGAAGTAGTCAATGCCGGAATAGAGGCTTTGAAAAAATACGGCAGCGGCTGCAGCGGTTCGAGGTTTCTCAACGGAACGCTTGACATTCACGTAAAGCTTGAAAAGGAACTTGCCGACTTTTTGCACAAAGAGGCGTGCATGACTTTTTCGACGGGATTTCAAAGCAACTTGGGCATTATCAGCGCGCTGTGCGGCAGACACGACGTAGTTTTGTGCGACAAGGAAAACCACGCGAGCATTTACGACGCGATAAAACTCAGTTATGCAAAAATGATTCGTTATGAGCATAACGACATGAATGACCTTGAAACAAAGCTCAAAACAGTGCCTGAAAACGCAGGCGTTTTGATAGTTACCGACGGCGTTTTCAGCATGAGCGGCGACATATGCAAGCTGCCTGAAATTGTGGAATTGGCAAAAAAATACGGCGCGAGAGTAATGGTTGACGACGCGCACGGACTCGGAGTTTTGGGAAAAAACGGCAGGGGGACTGCAGAGCATTTCGGGCTTGAAGACCAAGTCGACATTATCATGGGTACTTTCAGCAAATCGCTTGCGTCGCTTGGCGGATATCTGGCAAGCAGCGAAAGGGTGGTAGAATATGTTAAACATTGTTCAAGACCTTACATATTCAGCGCAAGCATAACGCCGGCTTCGGTTGCCTGTGCCAGACAGTCGCTGAAAATTTTGAGGGAAGAGCCGCAAAGGGTAAAGGCATTAAACGATATCGCCGATTATATGCGTGCGGGACTTAAAAAACTTGGCGTTGACATAATCGAAGGTCATACGCCGATAATACCTATTTATGTCTATAAAGACGAGCATGCTTTTGTTGCCTGCAAAATGTTGTTGGAAATGGGGGTTTACGTCAATCCGGTGGTTTCGCCTGCTACGCCTGTAGGTTACGCTTTGTTGAGGACTTCTTATACGGCAACCCACACAAAAGAGCAGATGGACGAAGCTATGCTTAAAATAAAACAAGTCATCGATACTTTGGGTATTAAAAAACCAAACAATTAAAAAAAGCCGCTTTTGCGGCTTTAATTTTTTTCAATAGTTTTTTTAAGTTCTTCGATTTGGCGCAGGGACGGCAAAAAATCTATCGCGCCTTTCCCCAAAGTGTTAAGCGCGCCGGCGCAGTTGCCGAAAAGCAATGCGTCGTTTAAAAATTCATCCGACCATGTGGATTTTGAAATGCCGTCAAGTTTTGAAAGCACAGCGGCGAAAAACGCGTCGCCTGCTCCTGTCGTGTCGGCGGGGACCACCGCCTTTACGGGGACGGTTGCCGTTTTGCCGCGGAAATACCATTTGCTGCCTTTTTCTCCCATGGTGACGCATATCAGTTTTTCGCTGTTACGGCCGATGTACGGACTTCCGAATATCACGGCTTCGTCTTCCGAAAATTTCACTATATCGGCATGTGTTATTATCTGCCCGAATGCGTCAGCGGCGGCGCGCCGGTTTTTGAACAGGCTCTCTCTGTAATTGACGTCGAAGGCTACCGCCTTTCCCGCTTCTTTGGCTCTTTTCGCGAGAGCGGCGGCGTATTTAACGCCGCGTTTTTCACGCAGCATGAGCGAACCTATAACAATTATGTCGGCCGCCATCAACACGTCTTTTTTTATTTTCGGCATGCGGGTGTCCGCCGTACCGCTGCCGTAGAAACAAAAAGTTCTTTCTCCGCTTTCACCGTGCGAAACAAACGACAGCGTAGTGGCGCGTTTTTTATCCCTTGCGAGCAGAAGACAGTCGAATTGTTTTTCTTCGGCTGTTTCAGCCAAAAAATCGCCGGGGATGTCGGCGCCCGCGCATCCTGCGAAGCCCGCTTGTTTGCCCAGCGCTTTCACGGCGCACGCCACGTTGAAAGGGGCGCCGCCCGCTTTCATTTCATAAACGTTTTTTTCTTCCGCCGGCATCATGTCGACGAGAATCTCTCCCGCGCAGAAAATCATAGTTTCTTCCCCGTATGAAAATACCCGCCGGGTATCATAAGTAACCGCCGGCGGGCATGCTTGGTACACCATCAGGGACTCGAACCCTGGACCCATTGATTAAGAGTCAATTGCTCTACCAACTGAGCTAATGGTGCTCGGATATTCGCTTAGGTATTATAGTAAAAAAAAATCGCGTTGTCAACAAAAAGCAAACTTTATTTTTTGCTTGCGCGCGGAGTAAAATAAGTGTACAATAAAAAAAACTTTTGGAGAATTTCTGAAATGAAAAAAACTGCTGTACTTGTCGTTGATATGCTCAACGATTTCGTAACGGGCGCTCTCAAATGCGACAGGGGGCTGGCGATTGTGCCAAACGTGAAAAAATTGCTTGACGCCGCCAGAAAAAACGGCGTCGACGTCATTTTTTGCAACGACGCCCATATCAAAGGCGTGGACCATGAACTGAAACTTTGGGGCGACCACGCTATAGCGGGCACCAAAGGGGCGGAGGTTATTCCCGAACTCGGTCCTTGCGACGGCGATTATACCGTACCTAAACGCAGATACAGCGGTTTTTTCCGTACCGATTTGGAATTGCTGCTTGACGAACTCGGCGTCGAGAGAGTGCTTCTCACCGGGCTTCACACCCATATGTGCGTAAGGCACACCGCAGCCGACGCTTATTGCCTCGGTTATGACGTGGCGGTGGCTTCAGACTGCACCGATTCGTTCACCGAAGCCGACTATAATTACGGCATTGAGTATCTTAAAAGCGTTTACGGCGCCGATGTGCGTTCGTCCGACGAATGGATAGCGGAAATGAGCAAATAAAGGAAAATCGAAAGAGGGTTATATGAAAGTTTTGCTGGTAAACGGCAGTCCCAACAAAAACGGCTGCACTTTCACGGCCCTTTCGGAAGTGGCGGCGCAACTGGAAAAAGACGGCGTAGGGGCTGAAATTCTTCATCTCGGCAAACAGCCGATTAACGACTGCGTCGATTGCGGCTTCTGTTTCAAAAACGGCAAGTGCGTTTTCGGCGACATCGTTAACGAAACGGCAGCCAGGCTCGGCGAGTTTGACGGTTTTGTTTTCGGCGCGCCCGTTTATTACGCCGGACCGTCTGCGAGACTGCTGGCTTTTATGGACAGGCTGTTCTATTCCGCCGGCGGCAAACTGGCGTACAAACCGGCCGCCGCTGTTGTGTCGTGCAGACGCGGCGGCTCAACCGCTTCGTTTGACAGAATCAATAAGTATTTCACTATAAACAATATGCCGGTGGTGTCGTCGCAGTATTGGAACCAGGTGCACGGAAACACGCCGGAAGAAGTCCGGAAAGACGAAGAGGGCATGCAGACCATGCGCAGGCTCGGCAGGAATATGGCGTGGCTGCTCAAATGTATCGGTTGCGGCAGAAGCAACGGCGTAAACGTGCCGGATGCCGAAACCGTCGTGAGAACAAACTTTATAAAATAAAACCGCCGCAAACGGCGGTTTTTCGCTTTTCAGCGGTTTTATTACCCGTTGCGGTTAAAAAAATAAAACCGAACGCCAAATTTCTATAAAAAATTATCGAATTTCAGTTGCAAAGAGAAATTTCCTGTGATATAATCTCACTTGCAATCGCGCGGGAGTGGCTCAGTGGTAGAGCGTTGCCTTGCCAAGGCAAATGTCGCGAGTTCGAATCTCGTCTCCCGCTCCATTGTCGCCGTAGGCGATAACATAAAGCATCCATTTGAGCGAGTCAAGTGGGTGTTTTATTTTTGCTAAAAAAAAGACCTCCGCTGAGGTCTTTATTTTTCTATGTCCGCTTTGTCCACAAGCACTTTGCCGTTTTTGCTTCTCACGCATTCGGCAAAAGCGTCGAAGTGTTTGGGATTTATATTGATTATGGCTATGCGCGCTTCTTCGCCGACGTACAGATTTATATAGAGAGCGTCGTCTTTTGACGATTGCACGATTTTTATCATTTTTTCCACCAGGAATTTACCGCGCGTCAGGTCAAACGGCCCGAATTTCAGGGCGATTTTGTCGGTGACTTTATATTTCATCGTGATAAGGCAAATCCACACGGCAAGGGCAATGACCGATACGGCGACGCAGGTGATTTCCTG
Organism: Candidatus Heteroclostridium caecigallinarum; assembly: GCA_904419725.1. Classification (GTDB taxonomy): domain Bacteria; phylum Bacillota; class Clostridia; order Christensenellales; family CAG-314; genus Heteroclostridium; species Heteroclostridium caecigallinarum. The sequence continues at coordinate 6,619 of CAJFSP010000010.1, forward strand.
CACGGTGTCGCGCGTGTAAAAGCCGAGTACCGACGCCAGACGGAACACGTTCACGAAGAATATTGCCGCCCAGCATATAAACCAGATTGCGAGTATGAATTTGAAAAGCCTGCTGTAATTATAAGCGAATTTGTTTTTCATAAAAATGATTTTAGCATAAAATGGCTTAAAATGCAAAACTCTTGTTGAAAAAGATAATGCGCTGTGATATAATCTTTAACGAATTTGACAAAATTATACAAAAAGAGGTATTTATGCTGCCCGACGTGATTTCAGACGACAAGTTCACCCCGGTAACGATTGATGACATGGGGTTGTTCCGCGACATATTGTCTTCGTGCGATTTGTATAAAAATCTCGAAGCCAGCGAAATAACTTTTGAATCGGTATATTGCTGGGGTGCCGCCGACAATCCGAAGAAGTGCGTTCTGGATGAAGGAATGGTAATTTTTTATGAGCATGAGTTCGGTAAAGACAACGTGTTTTATCCGCCGCTTGTGCGAAAGTCGGAAGATTTTATTCCGGTTCTTAATAAAATCGTTGATTATTGTCGTGAAAAGAACTTTGGCGTTTATATCGAAAGGCTGACGAAAAACATGGTAGGTCTGGCGGAAAGCAAAGACGTTTGCGGGCAATGTTGTGTTTTTCCGAGGCGGAGCGATTGCGAATATTTGTATAATCCGGTGGAATTAGCGACATTTTCGGGTCAAAAATTGAAAAACAAGCGTAATTTTCTCAACGGTTTTATGGATAGATACGACTATGAATTTGTTTCGTACGACGAATCAATGAGAGAGGAGCTGCTGCAACTCGTCAAAGTCTGGGGTAAAACCCACAACGAACTTGACGCCGGCGGCGAATACAAAGCCATAGTCAGGGCGCTTGACAACATAAAAAAACTGAATCTGTTTTGCGACGTGCTTAAAGTGGACGGCAAAATCATCGCTTTCGAAATAGGTTTCATAAATCAGGCGAACGTCGGCGTTGTCATGTTTGAAAAGGCGAACACCGATTATCGCGGCAGTTTTCAGGCTGTCAACAATTTTTTCGTTAAAAAGCATTTTACAGGCTGCAAATACGTCAACAGACAGGAAGACCTCGGCATACCGGGGCTCAGAGAAGCCAAAATGTCGTATCATCCCGTCGCCTTTTCGGAAAAATTCATTTACACCGACAGACCGGATATCATAGCCGCCGCCGAGGCGGAACAGGAAAAATTTGCCGCGGGAGAGTAAAACAATGGCATATTTTCAGGAAAGTATAGAAACAATGGAGCGCGGCGCGCTGCGCGAGTTACAGAGCCGCAAGCTCAAAGAAGTCGTCAGGCGCGTTTATGACACCGTTCCGGCGTACAGGGTCAAAATGGACGAGGCGGGCGTCCGTCCGGAAGACATAAAGGGTCTGGAAGACCTGACCAGACTTCCGTTTACCGTCAAGCACGACCTGCGCGAAAATTACCCGTTCGGTTTTGTTTCGGCCGATATGAGCCAAATCACCAGAATCCACGCTTCCAGCGGAACCACGGGCAAGCTTACCGTGGCGTGTTACACAAAAAAAGACGTGGACGACTGGGCCGATATGTTCGCCAGGTGCCTTGTCATGGCGGGGGCGGACAAAAACTCAAAGGTGCACGTCGCTTACGGCTACGGTCTGTTTACCGGCGGGCTGGGCGCACATTACGGCGCTGAAAGGCTGGGCGCCGCGGCGATTCCGGTATCCAGCGGCAACACCGCCAGGCAGATATCCCTGCTTAAGGATTTTCAGTCCGACATAATATGCTGTACGCCGTCTTACGCAATTTACATAGCCGACGAACTTGAAAAATTCGGCGTCAAAAAAGAAGAACTCGGGCTTAAAGCCGGCGTTTTCGGGGCGGAACCGTGGACGGAGGAAATGCGCCGCCAGATAGAAGAAAAACTCGGCATCAAAGCATATGATATATACGGGCTCAGCGAAATCATGGGTCCGGGCGTGTCGATGGAGTGTGAGGCGCAGTGCGGCAAACACATCTGGGAAGACCACTTCATCGCCGAAATCATAGACCCGAACACGCTTGAACCGCTTCCTTACGGCACGGTGGGCGAACTCGTGCTCACCACGATAAGCAAAGAGGGTATGCCGCTCATCAGATACCGCACCAGGGATTTGTGTTCGCTTATTCCCGACAAATGTTCGTGCGGCAGAACGCATGTGCGCATGACGAGGGTCATCGGCAGAAGCGACGATATGCTCATAATAAGGGGCGTTAACGTTTTCCCGAGCCAGATTGAGTCGGCTTTGCTCAATATTCACGAGTTGCAGCCGTTTTACCAGATTATTGTGGACAGAGTCAATATGCTGGACACGATGGAACTGCAGGTGGAAATGTCCGAAGCGCTTTCTAAGGCGGAGGACGAAGTGCGCCTCGCCGTCAAGAGCCTCGCGGAAAAGGAAGTGGGCAGCAGCATAGGCATATCGGCAAAGGTCACTTTGCTGAGGCCCGGGTCGCTGCCTAGAAGCGAAGGTAAAGCCAAGCGCGTTATCGACAACAGAAAATATTGATATTCGCAGGAAAACTCCAACGGGGCTGTTGGCAAAACACCCGAAGGAGTTTTTTTATGAAAATATGCGTCAATCTTGAAAACATCGCCAAAAACGCCGACATAATCAGAAGCCGTCTCAACAGCGGCGTGAAACTGTGCGCCGTGGTCAAAGCAAACGCTTACGGGCACGGACTGGCGCAGGTGGCGCAGTATATAGAAAACAAAGTGGATTTTTTCGCCGTCGCAAGGCTCGACGAAGCGCTTACGCTCAGAAGCGTGGGAGTGAAAAAAGCCGTTCTCGTGCTGTGTTCCGACGTGGGGCGCCGCGAGGCGAGGGAGGCGGCCGCGCGCGATATCACGCTGACGGCGGATTCCGCCGAAACCGCGGAACTTGCCGCCGCCGAAGGGTTTTCTGTGCATATCAAGACGGACAGCGGAATGAACAGGCTGGGGCTTAAAGATGAGGCGGAACTTGAAAAAGTCCTGGACAGATGTCTCGCTCTCGGCGTGGACGTCGGCGGTGTTTATTCGCATTTCGCCTGCACGATGCCCACCAACCCGAAGGCGATGTTCGCGCAGTATAAAAAGTTCTGCCGCATGGCGTCTGTCGTCAGGGCGGCGTATCCCGCCGCTTTGCGCCATATCTGCAACACGTCGGCGGCGCTCAACTGTCCAGCGTTCCATTGCGATATGGTCAGAGTGGGTCTGGGGCTTTACGGATACTGCGACAAAAAAACGCCGAGCCTTTTCGCGGGCAAAAGCGCCTGCGCGTCGGTCATCGAGACAAAACTCGTCAGGCAAGGGGAGAGCGTGGGATATGACATGGCTTTCACCGCCGAGCGAGACACGTCGGTCGCCGTGATAGATTGCGGATACGGCGACGGTCTGCCGAGAAATTACGCACGGGGCGGTTATGTGCTGACAAAATACGGAAAATCGGTTATAATCGGTAATATGTGCATGGATATGTGCGTCATTGCCGGCGCCGGCGGTTTGCGGCGCGGCGATAAAGCGGTTATTTTGGGCGAGTGGGGCGGAAACAGCGTTAAAGCCGATGACATCGCCGAAATTTGCGGTACAATACCGTATGAAATACTTTGCGGTTTAAGGAACAGATGATGGTTGACAAAAAAACTTTAAGGAGCGTGGTTCTTAAACGCCGCGGCTCGCTTACCGACGTCACGGAACGGTCGGAAAAGATTGCTTCGGCATTGTTCGCGCGGAAGGTTTTCCGCGACGCTTCCGTCGTGATGGTATACCTGTCATATAACAGCGAGGTCGTTACCGACGGCATAGTCGAGGAGTGTTTCCGCGCCGGCAAGCGTGTGTGCGTGCCGGTAGTCGCCGACGGCGAACATATGGACGCCGTATATATAAAGAGCGGCGGCGAATTTGTCACGGACAGATACGGCATAAGGGAGCCGTCAGACAAATCCTGCCCGGCGGACAAGCGCGATATCGATTTGTGCGTCGTGCCCGGCAGCGCATTTGACCTTTCTCTCGGCAGAATGGGATACGGCAAGGGTTATTACGACAGATTTCTTGCCGGCTCCGACATCAAAAAAATAGCGCTGGCTTTCGACTGTCAGATTGTCGACAAGGTGCCGTACGAAAGCACCGACGTCAAAATGGACGGCATCATTACCGAAAGTCGCGTAATCGGGGATATATGAGAGTAATCGGCGGAAAACTGAAAGGCAAGCGTCTGGTGTCGCCGCGCGGCGACAATGTCAGACCTACCCTTGACAGAATCAAAGAAACATTGTTCAATATTATACAGTTCGACGTCGCGGACAGCGTCTTTCTGGACTTGTTCGCCGGCAGCGGCGGAATAGGCATAGAGGCGTACAGCAGGGGCGCCGCCGAGGTTATCTTTTGCGACAGGGACAGAGACAGTCTGAAAGTGCTTAAAACGAATCTGGCGTCTCTCGGCGCCGACGGCTGTTTTGTTTACGAAGGCGATTTCGCTTTACTGCTGAAATCGCAGCCGCCGCGGAAGTTCGATTTTATATATGTTGACCCGCCGTACGCGGGCGCGTTGGCGGCTGAGGCGCTGAAAATCATCGCCGACAAAAAATTGCTGAAAGAAGGCGGCAGGGTGATAGTGGAACGTCTTTCGGACGACGCCCGTCCGCTGAGCGCCGAAGGGCTCACGCTTTTGCGCGAGCGTAAAATGGGCAATGTTACGCTGTGTTTTTTCGGGAGAAACGAAGATGAGTAAATGTGTGTTCGCCGGGTGCTTCGACCCGTTCACTATCGGGCATCTGGATGTGGTAAAAAGACTTTCCGCAATATTTGAGGAAGTGTTTGTGGTGGTGTCCAAAAACGCCGGAAAAAAACTTGTGGCTGACGGAAACGAAAGGTTTGCAATGGTTAAAAAGGCGGTGGATATCGGCAACGTCAAAGTAGTTCTCCACGAGGGTCTGCTTGTGGATTTCTGCGTAAAGAACAATGTTGATTGCATTGTCAAAGGCGTGCGCAATCTCATGGATTTCGAGTACGAAAGTCTTCAGGCGACGGTCAACAACAAACTCGGCAAAACCGAAACGCTGTTTTTGCCGTGTTCCGACGAACTTGCTTTCATGTCGTCTTCTTTCGTGAGGGAAATGTTGTCTCTCGGCAGAGATATTTCCGCTTACGTTCCGTCTGAAATTCTTGGCGACGTAATCAGGCTTTACCGTCAGTAAAGTACCGACACGGCGGCAAACGTCAGCGCGGCGGCGACCGACGCCTGCAGGCATTTGACTGCCAGCAACTGTCGGAAACTCACGCCGCACTCTTTGAGATAAACAAAACTCTGGGCAAATACGCACATTCCGCCGAAGGAAATCAGCGTGCCGCACAGCACGGCGGCGGCCGGCAGGGGTAGTACGGCGGAAATCTGTTTGCAGCCGCGCGTAACTTCCATAAGACCTGTCAGAAAAGCCGAAACCGCCGGGTGCCCCGAAAGGACGGCGTCCGCCGCTGACAGGGACAATATCATGTCAATGAGCATATAAAACAGACATATAAAAGCGCCGACGCCCATGATTCCTGTTATGGCGGAATACACGCTGTCGCCAAGCGGATTGCCGTTTTCAGCGGGGTCCGACTGCTCTCCGGCGGGAGTGTCGTCGATATAAAAGCCTCTGAACAGCAGACCGCATATCATCGCCGACATTATATGGCAGACGAGCAGCACGCCGCCTATATTTCCGCCTCCGAGAAATTTAGCGCCGACGGTACCCAGAATAAACAGCGGTCCGCTGGTAGAAGTGAATGTGGCGGTCTTGCGACACTGCGTTTCGGTGAGCAGGCCTTTTCTGTAATACTCCTGTATCATTTTCGCGCCGACGGGATATCCCGAAATAACCGACACGATAAATATGTATCCCGAAGCGGCTGGCGCTTTGAAAAGTTTTTTGACAACCGGCGTCATGAATTTCGTGAACCGCCTGAAAAACCCCAGGTCGGTCAGCAGTTTGCTGAACACGAAAAAGGGAAACAGCGCCGGAACAACAGCGCTGACCCATATTTCCAGACCGTCTGTGACGGACCGCATATAAGCAGTCGGGTTACAGGCGAAAACCGCGGTTACCGCCGCGACCAGCAACGATGCCCAAACGCGGAAGCCGGCTTTTCGTAAATTTGTCATAGTTATTTTTATGTGTGGAGGAAAACCCGTATGAACGGAAAACAAAAGACTCTGGGACTTGTGCTCGGCGCCGGCGGCGCGCGCGGCGCGTGCCATATAGGCGTGCTCAAAGTGCTGGAAGAAAACAACATTCCCGTGAGTTTCATCACCGGCAGTTCCATGGGCGCCGTCATCGGCGGGATATACGCTTCTGGCACGCCGCTCTGCGAAATTGAAAAGAATATCAAAAAACTGAAGATGACCGATATTCTCGACGTTACCGTCAGGGTGATAAGGGCGGGCGGCTTTTTCAGCGGAAAAAAGGCGACGAAAATAATAAACAAAAATCTTACGGCAAAGACGTTTGATGAGTGTAAAATCCCTTTCAGGTGCGTGGCGGTTGATTTGAACGAGGGCGAGCCTTATGTTTTCGGAAGCGGAAAACTCGTCGACGGCATAAGGGCAAGCATGTCCATTCCCGGCGTGTTCGAACCGGTGAAGAAAGACGGCATGCTGCTTGTGGACGGCGGTGTGCTGTGGCGCCTGCCGATAGACGCGATGGCGGAGTTTGCTCCCGACGTGATAATGCTTGTCGACGCTTTGGGCGAGCAGAGCGATTTTGAAGAGTCGCCCAATATTTTTCAGGTTATTTTCCGCACTTTCGAGGTGCTTGACTGGAAAAACACAAAACGTATGTATAACAGGGGCGACGTTGTGGTGATACCTAAAATGGACGCGGGGCAGTTTACGACAAAAACCATCCCCGTCGCCATTGAGGCGGGTGAAAAAGCGTGCCGCTCCAAAATCAACAGAATCAAAAAATTGCTGGATATGTAATAAAAAAGGAGATTGGCGCTCAATCTCCTTTTTTGCCGCTTTTGTACGCGTTGACGTCTATTTTCTGCATCGGCATGCTCCTGTCGAGATTGCCTTGCTTTTGGCAGAGCGCCGAATACAGGTTGGCGGCTTTTCTGTCAATGGCGTAAATTTCTTTTTGCGTTTCGTCAAGGTTTTTTATGTCCGCCGCGCCCTGCGCCGCGAAATCGCTGAGAATGTCGCACCGGTCGGCGTTTATTGCAAGTACCTTGAAGTAAGGCTTGGCTTTTTTTGCTTTGCGCATCACGTTTTTGTTGATATTGAGTACGCTGCAAAGAATCAGCCGCTTTATTTTCAGCAGCGTGTATCTTTTGCTTTTGGTGGCAAACAGCAAATCGTCATAGCAGGGGAGCGTGGCGTTTTTGATGAGTTTGTTGTGCAGGCCTTCTTCCGCGCCGTAGATATTGCGCAGATATCCGGCGTTGGACGTTATGAGAAATCCGTGGGCGAAGATTTCAAAGTTCTGCTGTCTGTAAAACTGGTTGCCAACCAAATCCTCATAAACAAAATGGGGTACGTGCCGCTTTATTTTTTTGAAATCCTGCTTGTTGAAAGCGGTGCGTATCGCCGACGCCGAACAGAACTCCGACAGCAAATCGTCGCTGTTGTAATCGCTGGTGCGGGTCACGGTCATCGGAACAATGCCGCTGTTTTGCCTTTTTATTTCTTTGATGTATTCTATCGCGAGCGTGTTGTTTGGCTTGTCCAGAATGGAGGCGTCGATGTATCGCGCCGCCGCCTTTGAAACGCTTTGCGGATAGGACATGCCTTTCGAGAGGTTGTCTTTCAGTTTTTTCTGAAACGCCGCCGGCGGGTCAAGCAGAAAATCCGCCACGGCGGCAAGCGCTTCGGCGTCGCCGCTCTCGCTGCCGAAGTGCAGACATTCGCACCCGAGGGCGGAAAGCAGCCTGACCGCGCCGAAAGCGAAGTCTTCCGCGGCGCCGACGGCAAACACGGTGGGGAGTTCCACAACGATGTCGGCGCCCGCCAGTACGGCGTGCCTTGCCCTGGTGTATTTGTCCAGCACCGCCCCGTCGCCGCGCTGAACGAAATTGCCGCTCATGACGCATATCATGGTGTCGCATCCGCTGGCTTTTTTTGCTTCCTGGATGTGTCTGGCGTGCCCGTTGTGAAGCGGATTGTATTCGCATATTATTCCGCATTTTTTCAAATTTGTTTGTTCCATATCTTTACTTATTTTTTAAGTTGTATTATAATCATTATAATAGAAAATTATTGAAAATCAATAAAATTTTTCATATTGAGAGGTTTTTTATGTCACAGTTGATTGAAACGTACAAACAAAGAGCCAAAGCGCTCGGCAAAACAATCGTGCTTCCCGAAGGCGAGGAACCGCGTGTAATCAAAGCGGCGGGCATCATCGCGAAAGAGGGTTTCGCCAAGATTATCCTTTTGGGTAAAGAATCGGTCATCAAAGAAAAATGTCCGGACGTGTGTCTTGACGGCGTGACCATAATCGACCCTCAGAACAACCCTAAAATCGAAGAATACGCCAACACTCTTTACGAACTCAGAAAGAAAAAGGGCATGACTCCGGAAGAAGCAATGGATCTTGCCAAAAACAACGTGCTCTATCAGGGCGTGCTGATGGTCAAAGCGGGCGACGCCGACGGCATGGTTGGCGGTTCCATCCACTCCACTGGCGATTTGCTCCGTCCTGCTCTGCAAATCATCAAAACCGTGCCGGGTATCGCGACGGCTTCCGGCTACTTCATTATCGAAACCAACAATAAAGACATGGGGTCGGACGGCGTGTTTATTTTCGCCGACTGCGCGATTAACCCTAACCCGACGGCGGAACAGCTCGCCGATATAGCGGTGGCAAGCGCCAACACGGCAAAATCGCTTCTCAAAGACGAACCGAAAGTAGCGATGCTTTCTTTCTCCACCAAAGGCAGCGCCAAACACGACGACGTTTCCAAAGTGCAGGCGGCTGCGGCCATGGCGAAAGAAAAAGCGCCTGATATGCTCATCGACGGCGAACTGCAGGTTGACGCGGCGCTCGTTCCGGAAGTCGCGGCTCTCAAAGCGCCGGGCAGCAAAGTTGCCGGACAGGCCAACGTTCTTGTGTTCCCTGACCTTGACGCAGGCAACATCGGTTACAAACTCGTTCAGAGATTCGCCAAGGCAAACGCGTTCGGACCTATCTGCCAGGGTATGGCGAAGCCTATCAACGACTTGTCTAGAGGCTGTGTTGTCGACGATATCGTCGGCGTCGTGGCTCTCACCGCATGCCAGGCCGGCAATAACTGATTAAGGGGAAACAGACAATGAAAATTCTTGTAATAAACGCGGGCAGTTCTTCGCTCAAATATCAACTTATCGACATGCAAAACGAAAGCGTCATTTCCAAAGGTCTCTGCGAGAGAATCGGCATTGAAGGCTCGGTTCTCAAACATAAAGCCAACGGTCAGGAATACGTTTTCAAACAGGACATGCCGGACCATACGGCGGCCATCAAAATGGTGCTGGACGCTCTCGTCAGCAAAGACTGCGGCGTAATCAAATCCATGGATGAAATTTCCGCGGTCGGTCACCGTGTTCTCCATTCGGGCGAAGACTTCCATTCGTCGGTTGTCATTACCGATGAGGTCATAAAAATCTGCGAAAAGAACGCGGAACTCGGACCTCTGCACATGCCTGGCAACATTGCCTGCATAAAGAGCTGCCGCGAAGTCATGAAAGACGTGCCGATGGTGGCGGTGTTCGACACCACGTTCCACGCGACCATGCCTCCTAAGGCTTATATGTACGGCATTCCTTACGACGTGTACGAACAGTACAAGGTCAGGAAATACGGTTTCCACGGCACGTCCCACAAATTCGTGTCGGAAGAAACGGCCAAAATTCTCGGCAAAAAAGACTGCAAACTCATTATCTGCCACCTGGGCAACGGTTCGTCCATTTCGGCGGTCAAAAACGGTCAGTGCCAGGATACATCGATGGGCTTCACGCCGCTTGAAGGTCTGGTTATGGGCACCAGAAGCGGCGACATCGACCCTGCCGCCGTCGATTACATGAGAGTCAAAGTGGGGCTTAAACCGGAAGAAGTTGTGGACTATCTCAACAAAAAGTGCGGCATGCTGGGTATCAGTGGTCTGTCAAGCGACTGCCGCGACCTTACCGAAGCGGCCGAAAAAGGCAACGAAAGAGCAAAACTCGCCCTGGAAATGGTTGCGTACAGAGTCAAAAAATATGTCGGCTCTTACGCGGCTGTGCTGGGCGGCGTTGACGCAATCGTCTTTACCGGCGGCATAGGCGAGCATTCCGAACTTATCCGTGAACTGGTCATGACCGACATGGAATATCTCGGCGTGGAGTTTGACAACGACGCCAACTGGAAGAACGCCGAAGTTCTCTCCAAACCGTCGTCCAAGGTCAAGGTGCTCATAGTGCCGACCAACGAGGAACTTTCCATCGCGAGAGAAACAAAAAGCCTTGTCGAATGATTAAAATTTGTTTGACAAAAATTGCTTAGTTTTATATAATGTTATGCGTGTCGCGGTGAATATTCATCGTTTACATTGAGACACTTTATAATCTGAACGGGGAGGTGCAATATGGCGGTACCGAAAAGGAAAACTTCAAAACAGAGAAAGCATACAAGATCGGCCAACTGGAAACTTACGGCGCCTACGCTTGTCGAGTGTCCTCAATGTCATGAAAAAATATTGAGCCACAGAGTTTGCAAATATTGCGGTTTTTACGACGGCAAAGAAATTGTCAAACAAAAAGTCAAAGCGGAAAACTAATCTTGAACAAAAGCGGGTATTTTACCCGCTTTTTTGTTTTTCTTTTTCGTGAAACATACGGCGATTTCGTGAAACATTGGCGAAAAATCACGCGAAAACATTGTGTAAAGGCGATTTTTACGATATACTGTTATAAAGCGCTCGGCGCTAAATTGTTCAGAGGTAAATTATGAAGATAGTGGTTGATATCTACGGCGGTGACAACGCTCCCGACGAAATACTCAAAGGATGTGTAATGGCGCTCAACTCCAACCGTGAAATTTCTCTGGTCATGGTGGGCAAAGAAAGCGAAATGCGCTCCAAACTCGAAAACGAAAATTACGATAAATCCAGGGTGGAGTTTGTCGACGCTCCCGACGTCATCACATGTGACGACGTCCCGACGACGGCAATCAGGACAAAAAAGGATTCGTCCCTTGTCAGAGCTCTGGAAGTAACGAAAGATGATCCCGAATGCGTCGGCATGGTGTCGGCGGGCAGCACCGGAGCGGTGCTTACAGGGGCGTTTCTTAAAATAGGGCGCATCAAGGGCATCGCCCGTCCTGCGCTTGCCCCGGTTCTTCCTACGGTGGAGGGTGGCAGCGTGCTTCTCATTGACTGCGGCGCCAACGTCGATTGCAAACCTAATATGCTCGAACAGTTCGCTCTCATGGGCAACGCGTATATGAAAGCCGTATATAACATGGAAAGTCCGCGGGTCGGGTTGCTTTCCAACGGTACGGAGGACATTAAAGGCAATCAGCTCACCAAAGAAACATTCGAGCTGCTTAAAAACGCCCCATTGAATTTCGTGGGCAACATGGAAGCGAGAGATATCACCAGCGGTAAATACGATGTCGTTGTGTGTGACGGCTTTGTCGGCAACGTCGCGCTGAAAGCCAGCGAGGGCATAGCCGTCATGATGCTCAAAATGATTAAGAGAGAGGTTTACAGCAGCTTAAAAACCAAACTCGGCGGCGCTCTGCTGAAAGGTTCTTTCAACAAAATCAGGTCGCTTATGGATTATAATCAGAGCGGCGGCGCCCCGTTCATCGGCGTTGAAAAACTTGTCATCAAGTCGCACGGGTCGTCAAAAGCGCAGTCAATCTGCGGCAGCATAATGCAGGTTTACAATATGCACAAAAACGACCTTATCGGCAAAATCAAAGCCGGTCTCGGAGAGGCGGTGTCGGCCGAATGACCGATATCGGCAAGATAGAAAAAACGATAGGTTATAAATTCAGTAACGCCGCTTTGCTGGAAACGGCGTTCCGCCATTCATCGGTGGCGAAAGAGTCGGGTCAGCAGGACAACGAAAAACTTGAATTTCTCGGCGACGCGGTGCTGAGTTTTATCGTTACGGAATATCTCTATTTCAACTTCGCGGATAAATCGGAGGGACAGCTCAGCAAAATCAAGGCGCGGGCCGTCTCAACCGAAACGCTGTCTTCCGTCGTTGAAAGTCTGGGGCTCGACGTGTATCTCAGCCTTAAATCAAACGACCCGACGGCAAAAACCAGCAAAAAAACGCACGCTAATCTGTTCGAGGCACTGCTGGCGGCGGTTGTTCTGGACGGCGGAATAGAGGATGGCAGGCGGTTTGTTTTGGATTTGCTCCGCCCGCATATAGCGGAAATCGCTTCGTCCGCCGTGTATGACGATTATAAAACGGCGTTGCAGGAGTACGCCCAAAGCGTAAAATTGCCGCTGGAATATGAGTTTGTCGCCAAAACCGGCCCCGAACACAGACCGAGTTTCTTTTATCGGGTTCTGCTTGACGGCAAGGCTGTCGGCGAGGGGCAGGGCAAAAACAAGGCTCAGGCGCAAATCGCGGCGGCAAAAGCCGCTTATATAAAGTTAAAAAACAAAGGGGACACACTTTGAACTTAAAAGAAATAGAAGTTTACGGCTTCAAATCTTTCGCGGATAAGGTGGAAATCAAGTTCGATTCCAACATCACGGCCATTGTCGGTCCGAACGGATGCGGAAAAAGCAACGTTTCCGACACGGTGAGATGGGTGCTTGGCGAGCAGGCCGCGTCAAAACTGCGCGGAAAAACCATGCAGGATTTGATATTCAGCGGTACCGAACAGCGCAAATCGATGAGTTATTGCGAGGCGTCGCTTGTTTTCGACAACAAAAACCGCATTTTTCCGCTGGAATATGACGAAGTTGTCATTTCGCGAAAATTGTATCGCTCTGGCGAGAGCGAATATCTCCTTAACCGCGCGCCTACAAGGCTCAAAGACATAAGCGAACTTCTGCGCAACGCGGGTCTGGGGCTGGAAGGTTATTCGATAGTCGGTCAGGGCAGAATGGACGCCATTCTCAACTCTAAGCCGGCTGACAGAAGAGCGATTTTCGAAGAAGCGCTGGGTATTTCCAATTTCCGCAAGAAAAAGGAAGAGACCGAGCGCAAAATGGCGCGCAACAAAGACAACATGACCCGTCTTTACGACATTACGTCGGAACTAGAAAGGCAGTTGGGTCCGCTGAAAAAGCAGGCGGACGACGCGAAAAAGTATCTCGCGCTGAGCGAACAGATTAAGTATCACGAAGTCAATTCCTACATATACAACTATGACAACGCGGCGACGTTCAAGGCGCAAATCAACGAACGTCTCAAAGCAATAGAAGAAGAACTCGCCTTTGTTTCTTCCAAATTTACCGCGGCTTTCGAGAAGTATGAGGAAACGCTCAATATGAGAGAGCGGCTGGATATCGAAAGAGACCAGCTCATAAACAAAGAGCGCGAACTCATGATAAGCATTGAGCGGCAATCGGGCGAAAATAAAGTCAATATGGAAAAGATAAAGAATTTCAAGTCGGAAAACGACCGTCTTACCGCCCAGATTGACGAAAGCAATGCCCGCATGGCCGAACTCGGCGATGAAATCGCGGCGACAAAAGAAAAAAAGGCCGACATGCAGTCGCAGTATGAGGCGCTTACCTCCGAGTTCAACAGGCTGAATGAGGAAAACGCCGACATCCTGGACAAAATTTCGGCGTTGCAGGCGCTCAACGAAGAACGGCAGAATACCATGATGGATATTCTGGACAACCTCACCGAGCGTCGCAGCGAAGACGCCGGAATCAGGGGCGAAAGACAGGCGCATGAAACGCGCATTGCCCAGATTGACGATGAAATAGCCGCTCTCCGGGAGAAAATAGCCGCTTACGCCGAAAAGGAAGAAACTCTCAAATCGGAGTTCGCTGCTCTCGAAAGCCGCCGCGACTCTTTGGCGGCGGAAAGACAAAGGGCGCAGAAAGCGGCGGCTGAGTGCAATCTCAAACTGCTGGAAATGAGCAGGCGGCTGACAAAGATAAACGAAAATATAGCGGTGGACGAAGCCCGTCTGAAAATGAGCAGGCAAATCGCCGAAAATTTCGATTCTTTCAGCGGCGGCGTCAAAGTGCTTTTGCGCGAGAGCAAAGAAAACCGCGAACTCTCCTCGAAAATCGTAGGCGTTGTGGGCAATATGATAAAAACGCCGAAAGAGTACGAAGTCGCAATCGAAGTGACTTTGGGCGGCGCGTTGCAGAATATAGTCACCAAAAACGAAGACGACGCGAAGTCGCTTATAGATTATCTTAAACGCAACAAGGCGGGACGCGTCACGTTTTTGCCTAAAACATCAATAAAGCCGCGTTCGCTCGATGATGAAAGAGTGCTTGGCGAAAAAGGCGTGTTCGGCACAGCGCTTTCACTTGTTTCTTACGACAAAGCGTACGAAAACGTGTTTTCGTCATTGCTGGGCTCCACCGTTGTGGCGGACAATCTCGAAACGGCGGTGGCTCTTTCCAAAAAATACGGATATAAATACCGCATCGTCACCCTTGACGGCGATATGATAGTTCCGCAGGGCTCGATAAGTGGCGGCAGCAGAAAACAAAGCGGCGCCAATGTGCTGAGCCTTGAAAGGGAAATCAAAGAAATTTCAGACAAAATTGCCGCCGAAACGGCGGAAAAGGAAAAAACGGAAAGTCTGACAAAACAACTGACGCAGGCGAAAGCCGACGTAGAGGCAAAAGCGGAAAAACTCGCCTCCGAACTGCATGAAAGCGAAATTTCCGTCGCCACGGCGAAAGAGCAGCTGAACAAAGCGGCGGAATTCGCCGCGAGCGCAAAAGACAATTTCAACCGTCTTGCCGACGAAAAACAAAGCAGGCAGAGACGCGTCGGGGAAATCACCGCTCTGCTTGACGCTGCGGCAGCCAGCATAAAAGAGTTGTCCGAAAAGAAAGCCGATACTCAGAGCAACGTTTCCGAAGGGCAGGGCGAGTACGAAGCGCTGAAATCCAGGCAGGAAACATTGCAGTCGGGTATAACCAACGTCAGGGTTAAACTTTCAACGCTGTCGGTCAATATCGAAAACGCGGCAAAAGACATCGATTCTTTTGAAACGCAGCTCAGTCAGCACCAGACGCTTATCACGCTCAATTCCAGGCAGATTCTGCAAAACAAAGAACAAATCGCGTCGCTGGACGCCGAAATGACGAAAGTAGCCATGCAGGACGCTACTTACGCCGATTTGGAAGAAGTCAAAAAGCGTATCGTGCTCAACGAGCAGGATAAGGTAAAAGTCAAAGAAGATTTCGAAAAAGCCGACAGGGAAAAGACGGAATACGCCGCCAGAGAGTCGGAACTCAATGAGAAAAAACTGCGCGAGGAGTTCAATCTCGAAAGCATCACGACAAACATCGAAACGCTGCGCGATACTATCTGGGACGAATATCAGCTGACATATTCCAACGCCCTGCAATACAAAGACGAGAATTACGACCCGACAAACTCGCAGAAAGAAATCACAAAACTGCGCAACCAGCGCAATCATCTGGGGCCGGTCAACGTGATGGCGGTAGACGGATATAACGAGACGTATCAGCGCTATTCCGAAATAAAAGAGCAACTCGACGACCTTAAAAAAGCCGAAAGCGATTTGGGCGTGGTTATTAAAGACCTCACGAAGGAAATCGTCACGAAATTCAACGAAGGTTTTGAGGAAATCAACAAGAGTTTTTCATACACCTTCAAAGAACTGTTCAAGGGCGGCCACGCGCGGCTTGTAATCGAGCAGGATCCTGAAAAGGAAGAAATCGATTACGGCATAGAAATCGAGGCACAGCCTCCGGGCAAGCGCCTTCAGAACATTTCGCTTCTGTCGGGCGGCGAAAAAACGCTCACCGTGGCGGCGATATTGTTCGCCATACTCAAAGTCAGACCGATGCCTTTCTGCCTTCTGGACGAAATTGAGGCGGCCCTGGACGAAGCCAATGCCGACAGGATAGCGAAATTCCTGCGTAAGTTCAGCGAAAACACGCAGTTTATTGTCATTACGCACAAAAAGCCTACAATGGAGTGCGCCGATGTGCTGTACGGCGTCACAATGGAGGAAAAGGGCGTTTCCAAAATAGTATCGGTAAAACTTACCGAAGCGATAAAACACGTGGGTGACTGATGGGATTTTTCAGAAAAATTATCGACGGGTTGAAAAAGACCCAGCAAAACATAGGTTTCAAACTCAAACAGCTGTTTAAGGTGGGCGTTTTCGACGACGACTTTTTCGACGACCTGGAAACGCTGCTGCTTTCAGGCGATGTCGGCGCCGCGGCGACGATGGAAATCGTCGACAGGCTGCGCGACAGGCTGGAAGAAACAAAAATCACCGACCCGGACAGGGCAATGAGCGAACTCAAAGGCATACTCGTTGATATGCTCGAAGCCGAGCCTTTTGCCGCCATGCCGCCCGCCGTCGTCATGGTGGTGGGCGTCAACGGCGTGGGCAAAACCACAACGATAGGCAAACTTGCCGCGCGGTTCAAAAAAGAAGGTAAGTCGGTTGTAATCGCCGCCGCCGACACGTTCAGGGCTGCCGCGGGAGAACAACTCGAAGTATGGGCGGAAAGAGCCGGCGTGCGCATAATCAAACATCAGGAGGGTTCAGACCCTGCCGCCGTCGTTTACGACGCCATAAGTTCGGCTAAAAGCAGAAAAACCGACATAGTGCTGATCGACACGGCGGGCAGACTGCACAATAAAGTCAATCTGATGGAAGAACTCAAAAAAATCAACAGGGTCATAACCCGTGAGTATCCCGAAGCCGACAAAAAAAATCTGCTTGTGCTGGACGCCACGACGGGGCAAAACGCGCTTTCGCAGGTTGAGCTGTTCAACGAAGCGGTAGATGTGGATTCCGTGGCGCTCACAAAGCTTGACGGCACGGCAAAAGGCGGCGTGGTCATCGCGATAAAAGAAAATTTCGATATTCCGGTCGGCTTTATCGGCGTTGGCGAGGGTATAGAAGACCTCATGCCTTTTGACGCGGAATCTTTTGTTGAAGGCATTTTGTAAAAGCCCTTCAAACGCTTGACGAAAACTGATATTTGGTATAATATTTCGGGTGTAAAGTAAAAAGACTTTACACCTTTTGCTATGAAAGACAAAAATCTGGGCATAAGCCTGCTCAACCAGTTGTACGGCGCTATGCTTACCGACAGGCAGGAAGAAATGCTCAAAGCGTATTATGATTTCGATTGTTCGCTGGCGGAAATAGCCGACGAACACGGCATATCTCGCCAGGCGGTGCGCGACAGCATTAAAAGAGCGGAAGCCAGTCTTCAAAGTTACGAAGAAAAATTCGGTTTCGCGTCAATGCTGGCGGAGGCGCGCGGCAAACTTGCCGAACTGCGCCGTCTGCTTGCCTCGAAAAACGTGTCTGACGAAACAATCGACGGCAAAATAGCCGAGGTCGAAAGGATATTGGAGGGGTGACGATGGCTCTGTTTTCCGGTCTCAGCGACAGAATCAACCATGTGTTTTCAAAACTCAAAAGCCGCGGCAGTCTTACCGAACTTGAAATAAAGCAGGCCATGCGTGAAGTGCGCGTCGCTCTGCTGGAAGCCGACGTAAACGTCGGCGTGGCGAAAGACTTCATCAAAAACGTGACGGAAAAGGCCGTCGGCGAAGAAGTGCTCAAAGGGCTTAACCCGGCGCAGCAGGTCATAAAAATCGTCAACGAAGAGCTGACCGAACTTATGGGTTCGTCGCAAAGCAAACTTGCCGTGGCAAGCAAACCGCCGACAGTCATCATGATGTGCGGTCTGCAAGGCGCGGGCAAAACGACGATGTGCGGCAAACTCGGGCTATATCTCAAAAAACAAGGCAAAAAGCCGCTGCTGGTGGCGTGCGACATATACCGCCCGGCGGCGATAAAACAACTTGAAATAGTCAGCGGGAAAGCCGGCGTCGGCTTTTTCGAGATGGGGCAGCAAGACCCGGCTAAAACAGCGAAGGAAGCGGTTGCTTACGCTAATAAAAACGGTTTTGACACCATAATCATCGACACTGCCGGCAGACTTCACATAAACGAAGAACTTATGGACGAACTCCGCCGCGTAAAAGCGTCGGTGGACGTGGCGGAAATTCTGCTCACCGTCGACTCCATGACGGGTCAGGACGCCGTGACCGTTGCCCAGGCGTTTGACAAAGCGCTCGATATCACCGGCGTTATCATGACCAAACTTGACGGCGACACCAGAGGCGGCGCCACGCTGTCGATAAAAGCCGTTACCGGCAAGCCTATAAAGTTCTGCGGCACGGGAGAAAAAATGGAGGATATCGAAGTCTTCCACCCCGACAGAATGGCGGGCAGAATTCTCGGCATGGGCGACGTGCTGTCGCTGATTGACAAAGCGCAGCAGGCGGTTTCGCAGGAAGAAGCGGCAAAATTCGCGAAAAAACTCAAAGAACAGTCATTTGACCTTAACGACTATCTCGCGCAGTTTGAAAACCTCAAAAAAATGGGCGACATCAAAGACATCGTGGGTATGCTGCCCGGCGCGGGAAAGATGAAGATATCGGAAAAAGATATCGACGAAAAAGAAATAGCCAGGTTCAAGGCCATTATACAGTCGATGACGCCTAAAGAGCGCGCCGATTGCAGAATACTCAATTATACACGCAAAAAGCGCATAGCGGCGGGCAGCGGCACATCGGTTCAGGACGTAAACAAACTCGTCAAGCAGTTCGAACAGACAAAAGAACTGATGAAGCGCTTTGGCAAAAGCGGCAAAAAAGGAATGAAATTGCCGTTCTGAAACAGTTTTAAAAATTTATATATACATTTTCGGAGGAAACTATGGCAGTAAAAATGAGACTCACCAGAATGGGCGACAAGAAAAGCCCGTTCTACCGTATCGTTGTAATCGATTCGAGAAAGGCAAGAGACGGCGAATATATCGACCTTATCGGTACTTACGCGCCTGTCAAACAGCCTGCCGAAACAAAAATCAACGTGGAAAAGGCGAAAGACTGGCTGGCGAAAGGCGTTCAGCCGACTGACACCGTGCGCGCTCTGCTTGTGGCTGAGGGCATTTTGCAGGCGAAACCGGTGAAAAAACCGTCCAAAAAGACTTTGGCTAAAGAAGCGGCGGCAAAGGAAGCGGCCGAAAAAGCTGCTAAGGCGGCTGAGGAAGAAGCCAAAGCGGCGGAAGCGCCGGCGGCGGAATAATTTATGGTTGAACTTGTGGAATACATTGTCAGGCAGCTTGTTTCGGAACCTGACAGCGTAAAAGTCACGATGGAAGAAATCGACGGCGTCAATCAGGTTTCCGTAAGTGTCGCACCTCAGGACACAGGAAAAATCATCGGCAAACAGGGCAAAATCGCCATGGCGATACGCACCGTTGTCAAAGCCGTCGGCATCAGAGAAGGCAAAAAATACACCGTCGAAATCATCGACGGCGAGTAACCGCGCGAAAGCGGAAAAAGGACACCACAAAGCAATTTGTGGTGAAATTTTTATGGAAAAGTTTCTGATAGGAAAAATCGTCAAAGCGCAGGGTATTAAAGGCGAAGTAAAAATCAAAAGCCGGTGCGGAGACCTCGCTTTTCTCGGCAAACAGAAATATCTCATGATTAAAGGGCAGAACGTCGCCGTCAAATCCATGCGGACGGGCGGCGAGTTTGCCTATGTTTTGTTTTCAACCATTGCCGACAGAAACATGGCGGAGGCCCTCATCGGGCAGGACGTATACGCGGACAGGCACAATATCACCCTTGACGACGACAGTTATTTCACGTCGGATATGATGGGCAGCAGGGTTGTGCTGGACGACGGGAGCGAAGTCGGCGTTGTCAGCGACATTCTTCAGAACGGCCGCGCGGCAGACGTGTATTACGTCGCCACGGCGGACGGTACGGCTGTGTTTCCGTTTCTGAAAGACCTTGTGGTGTCTTTTGACCCTGAGGAAAAGGTGCTGACGCTGTACGCTAAAAGATTCGCGGAGGTGTCGTTTCATGAGGATTGACGTACTGACGCTTTTTCCCGAAATGTTTTCGGCTCTCGACCACAGCATACTCGGCAGGGCGACACGAAAAGGCCTTTTGGATATTAACGTTGTCAATATCAGGGATTTTTCGAAAGACAAACATAAAAAATGCGACGACTATCCTTTCGGCGGCGGCGCCGGCATGGTCATGATGGCGCAGCCCGTCTGCGACGCTTTCGACAGCCTCGGGCTGGACGGCGACGTTATGCGTATATATATGTCGCCTAAAGGCAGAAAACTCACCCAGAGCCTTGTAAAAGAGCTGTCGGCTTACAGGCAGCTTGTTCTGCTGTGCGGTCATTACGAGGGGGTGGACCAAAGGGCGCTTGACCTGAATATCGACATGGAAGTTTCCATAGGCGATTATGTCCTGACCGGCGGCGAATTGCCCGCCATGGTGCTTATAGACGCCGTGTCGAGATATATTCCCGACGTGCTCGGCAGCGAACAGTCAACGGTGGACGAAAGTTTCAGCGACAACCTGTTGGAATATCCGCAGTATACCCGGCCGCAGAATTTCAGGGGGCTGGAAGTGCCTGAAGTGCTTGTCAGCGGCAATCATCAGAAAGTCGACGAATGGCGGGAAAAACTCAAACTCGAAATCACCATGAAAAACAGACCCGACCTGCTTGAAAAAAAGGAGTAACCATGCATATACACTGGTTTCCGGGACACATGACAAAGGCGCTGCGCCTGATGGAAGAAAACACGAAAGCGGTTGACGCTGTCGTTTATCTTCTTGACGCCCGCGCGCCTTTTTCCTGCGTAAACGACAGTTTCAGCGGTATCATAGGCGGCAAGCCCGTGCTTTATGTGCTGAACAAGGTTGACCTTGCCGACAAAAAGAAGACAGACAAATGGCTGGCGTATTTTTCCAAAAACGGAGGTAACGCCGTTGCCGTCAACGGCACGGCGGCGCAGAGCGCGCGCGTCGTCGGCGACGCGGTGAAGAAACTCGAAAACAAAAAAGCCGCAAAATTTGACGCCAAAGGTGTCAGAATTCCGACAAGAATCATGGTGCTTGGCGTGCCGAACAGCGGCAAGTCGACGCTCATAAACACATTGTGCGGCAAAAAATCGGCCGTCACCGGCAACAAACCAGGCGTTACCAGGGGCAAACAGTGGGTCAGGCTGCAAAACGGCATGGAACTCATGGACACGCCCGGCACTTTGTATCCCGATTTTTCAGACCAGGAGAAGGCGGCGAAGCTGGCTTTTATCGGCAGCATAAGAGACGAAGTGGTTGATTCTGTCGAACTGGCGAAAGAACTGGCGGTTCAGATGGCGGCGCTGTATCCGCATGAGTTTTCCGCGAAATATTCCCTTTCGGACATGACCGACGCCGACGCCATGCTGGCGGATATATGCCGCAAACGCGGGTTTCTGGTCAGAGGCGGCGGTATCGACGAAGAACGCGGCGCAAAGGCGCTTATTGACGATTTCCGCAAGGGCAAGATATGCGGCGTGACGCTGGAGGAGCCTGATGACTGATCTGCTTGTGTTTGAAAGAGAATGCGCGTCGTGCGGCGCGCGGTTTATCGCGGGGGTTGACGAGGCGGGCAGGGGACCGCTCGCCGGACCTGTGACGGCTGCCGCCGTCATAATGCCGCTTGATGATATTATCGAAGGCGTCAACGACAGCAAAAAACTTTCGCCAAAAAAACGCGACGTTCTGTACGATATAATAAGAGAAAAAGCCGTCGCTTTCGCCGTCGAATGCGTAGACGAAAAAACAATCGACAAGATAAATATTCTGAGCGCCACCAAACTTTGCATGAAAAGATGTCTCGAACGGCTTAACGTGAAACCCGACGCCGTGCTTGTCGACGCCGTGGCGCTGGATTATCCTTCCGAAATAATTCCCATTGTCAAAGGCGACGCGAAAAGTTACAGCATAGCGGCGGCGAGCATCCTCGCGAAAGTTTACCGTGACAGGCTTATGGAAAAATTTGACGCGGAATATCCGGAATACGGTTTCTCGAAGCATAAAGGTTACGGAACGAAACAGCACATCGAAGCGATAAAAAAATACGGGCCGTGTCCAATCCACAGGCGGACGTTCATCGGAAATTTTTATGAAGAATAAAACAAAGGGCGACCTGGGCGAGGAAGCCGCCGTAAAATATCTCAAAAAACAAAAGTATAAAATCATTGCCAGAAATTACAGGGCGGTTACAGGCGAAATCGACATCATCGCTCTTGACGGAAAAACGCTGGTGTTCGCCGAAGTCAAGACCAGAAGCAGCGGCAGGTTCGGCGCGCCGTCGCTTGCGGTCACGGGAGAGAAACGTCTTAAAATAGCCAAAACGGCGCAGAGTTTTATCTCTCAAAACGAGATTTTCTCACTGGAAAAGCGCTTTGACGTCATCGAAGTCACGGAAGAGGGCGTCAACCATATAATAGGCGCTTTTGAAACGGATTTGCTGTAAAAATCGCTTGCAATTTGAAAAAAGGTGTGATATTATTTATCAGTGACTTCGGGCGTTCCTCTGTCAACGGGCACGAACGCTTAGTAAAAATGGAGGAAAAGTCAAAATGGATATTATTCAATCTATCAATCAGGAAAGCCTCAAGACCGACATCCCGGAATTCAATGTCGGCGACACCGTAAAAGTGTCTGTCAAGGTCGTCGAGGGCAACAAAGAAAGACTTCAGGCTTTTGAAGGCATCGTTATCGCCCGTAAACACGGCGGCATCAGCGAGACTTTCAAAGTGCGCAGAGTTTCTTACGGCGTAGGCGTGGAGAGAACTTTCCCGCTGCACGGACCGAGAGTCGCGAAAATAGAAGTTGTAAGACGCGGCAAGGTGAGACGCGCGAAACTCTATTACCTGCGTGAACGCACGGGCAAAGCGGCCAAAATTAAAGAAACAGTGTGATTTTCACAACGGCGTCAGTTAAGTCTGAAAACGGATTCGTTTGAGCGAATCCGTTTTTTTATTTTCTTTGACCCGCAAATTTTCCTTAAAGACTTGAAAAAAGGCGGCAAACTATATACAATTAAAAATTACAGAGGTAAAAAATGTTATCAATCGCCAAAAGTTTCGCTCTGAACGGTTTAGACGGCTATCCGGTAAACGTCGAAGTCGATTTGCATCACGCCCTTCCGGGCTTTGTGATAGTAGGGCTCGGCGACACCGCCGTCAAAGAATCGCACGAGCGAGTAAGGTCCGCAATCAAAAACAGCGGTTTTGCCTATCCGATGATGAAAGTCGTCGCCAATCTGTCGCCCGCCGACGTGAAGAAGGAGGGCACGCATTTCGATTTGCCGCTTGCCGTGGCGGTGCTTTCCGCGTCGGAACAGCTCGATTACGAAACTTTCCGTGATTTTGTCCTGCTGGGCGAACTTTCGCTTGACGGTTCATTGCAGGCTGTCAACGGTATTTTGCCGTTGCTGATTTCCATGCGTCAGCGCGGTTTCAAAAAAGCCGTCATTCCGAAAGGCAACGAGGCTGAAGCGGCTTATGTCAGCGATATGGAAATTTACGCCATGGAGAGCCTCCGCGGCGCAGTGTCTTTTTTCAAAGGTGAAACGGAGGCGCGCCCCGTAGCCAGGCGCGAGTGGCATACATCGGCGGCGGAAGAAAGCAAATACGATATAAAGTACATAAAAGGACAATTTGTCGCCAAAAGAGCCATGGAAATCGCCGTGGCTGGCGGTCATAATATATTGCTTATAGGGCCGCCGGGCGCAGGCAAGACCATGCTGGCGAAATCGGTTCTGTCGATATTGCCCGACATGACCTTTGACGAAGCGCTGGAAGTGGCAAAAATACACAGCGTGGCGGGCGTGCTCGACAGAAAAGACGGCATATTGCTGTCCAGACCTTTCAGGTCGCCTCATCACACCGCTTCGTACATAGCGCTGACAGGCGGCGGGCAAAACGCGAAGCCGGGTGAAATAAGCCTGGCGCATAACGGCGTACTGTTTCTTGACGAAGTCCCGGAGTACTCGCGCCATTCCCTCGAAAGCCTGCGTCAGCCGCTGGAAGACAAGGTCATTACGATAGCGAGAGCAAACAAAACGGTTACATATCCCGCCAACTTCATGCTGATTGCCAGCATGAACCCATGTCCGTGCGGAAATTACGGCAGCAAAACGAAAGAGTGCACCTGCACCGTCACGCAGATTCAGAATTATCTGCACAAACTGTCAGGACCGCTGATGGACAGAATCGACCTTCATGTCGAAGTGGACAGCGTTTCTTACGGCGAACTTGTGTCGGAGGAAACGGCGGAACCGTCAAGCAAAGTCAAGGAACGCATAAACGCGGCAAGGGCGGTGCAGGCTGAACGTTTCACGGGGCAGGATATCCGAACCAATTCGCAGATGTCGGCGCAGCTCACTAAAAAGTATTGCGCGCTGGACGGCAAAGGCAACGCGCTCATGGAAAGCGCCTTCCGCAATCTGCAGCTCAGTGCCAGGGCGAGAGACAGAATTCTCAAAGTCGCGCGCACGATAGCCGACCTTGAAGGCAGCGCCGATATCGTGGCGAAACATGTCGCCGAAGCGGTGCAGTACAGGTCGCTTGATAAAAAATACAGGGTATAAGATGTTTGATTTTGACGAAACTTTGCTTATTTCGCTCAATTCCGTGGACGGACTTTACTCAAACAAACAGAGAGAACTGCTGGAACTCTTCGGCGGGGCCTCGGCTTTGGCGGAAGAGTTTTCTTCATGCCGCGACGTTGCGCTGAAAGCGGTCAGTCCGAAACTTTACGATGAAATTAAACAGGCGCTTGACGGCGGCAACATATCGCGCGCCGTTGAAAAAGCCGTTGCCGGCGGTGTGAGGGTGACGACTTTGTTTTCCGACGATTATCCTGCCGCGCTCAGGGATATTCCCGAGCCGCCGACGGTGTTATATTATAAAGGCGACTTAAAATTGCTTGACAAACCGTCGGTGAGTGTTGTAGGCTCACGGAAATGTTCCGATTACGGAAGGCGGGTCGCAAGGTATTTTACCGAAAGGCTCGCCGAGCGCCTTGTGATTATAAGCGGCATGGCGTACGGAATAGACGAAACGGCGCACAAAACCGCGCTGGACTGCGGCGGCGAAACCGTTGCCGTCATGGGCAGCGGTTTCAACAGAATATATCCGTCCGGTCACAAATGGCTTTGCGACAGAATAGCGGAACAAGGTCTCGTGCTGACTGAGTTTCCGCCCGACGCTCCGCCGAATCAGTTTCATTTTCCGATGCGCAACAGAATCATCAGCGGACTGTCTGACGGCGTGCTTATTGTGGAAGCCGGCAGAAAAAGCGGCACGCAGACAACGCTCAACCACGCGCTCGACCAGGGCAAAAGAGTTTATATCGTGCCGAACGATATTTTCAGCCAGTGTTCGGTCGGCTCAAATGAAATGCTCAAAAACTTGCAGGGTGCGCTTGTGACATCTCCGGAGGATATTCTTGCCGATATGGGGCTGGACAGGGCGGAAAGACAGTCCGCCCATCAGCTGACTTTCGGCGAACAGAGCGTGGCGGATAAACTCGCTTATGGCAAAAAGCATTTCAACCAGCTGCTTGAAGAAACAAAACTCGCCGTGTCGGAACTGCAATATATATTGTCTGATATGGAAATTAAAGGCCTGCTGATAAGGCTGGCTGGCAATGAATACCAGCTGACAATGGAGGGAATTAAATGAGGCTTGTGATAGTAGAATCACCCGCTAAAGCGAAAACAATAGCGAAATATCTCGGAGGCGACTATAAAGTCGACGCTTCGGGCGGACATATAAGCGACTTGCCGGCGAAAGGGCTGGGCATAGACATCGACAACAATTTTCAGCCGGAATATGTTGTGTCTTCCGACAAAAAAGCGCTTATAAAGCGCCTTAAAGACGAATCGTCAAAAGCCGAAGAAGTCTGGCTGGCGACCGACCCGGACAGAGAGGGCGAGGCGATTTCATGGCATTTGCAGCAGGTGCTTAATCTCGACCCCGCCGCCAAAAACAGAATTCAGTTCAACGAGATATCCAAAAACGCCGTGCAGAACGCCATAAAAAATCCGCGCGCCATCAATATGAACCTTGTTGACGCCCAGCAGGCGAGGCGCGTTCTTGACAGACTTGTGGGCTATAAACTGTCGCCGGTGCTCTGCAAAAAAATCAAGGGCAAACTTTCGGCGGGAAGAGTCCAGTCCGCCGCCCTGAAAATTCTGGTTGACAGGGAAAAGGAAATCAAGGCGTTCAAACCGGAAGAATACTGGAACGTCACGGCCTTTCTGCAAAAAACGGAAGATAAAGACAAAAACATAAAATTCAAGGCGCTGCTCGCCGAAAAGAACGGCAAAAAGTTCAAACTGACAAACAAAGAAGATACCGATGCCGTTCTGCAAGATCTCAGCGGCAAACAGTTTACGGTGGCGAATGTCAAAAAAGGCACGTCGCTTTCCAACCCGCTGCCGCCTTTCACAACAAGCACCATGCAGCAGGACGCCGTCAACAAACTCGCCATGCCGTCAAAGACCACGATGATGGCGGCGCAGAAACTTTACGAGGGCATAGACGTCAAAGGCATGGGGCACATGGCGCTTGTAACGTATATCCGTACGGACTCGGTGAGAGTATCGGACGAAGCGTCGGCGGCGGCGAGAGAGTTTCTCCGCCAAAACTACGGCGAAGAATACGTCCCGCCGAAACCCAATGTTTATAAATCGAAAAAGAATATTCAGGACGCGCACGAAGCGATAAGACCTATAAATCTCGCCATAACGCCGGATAGTCTTAAAGACAAACTGCCTAAAAACGAATACAGGCTTTATAAACTCATTTACGAGAGATTTCTCGCCAGCCAGTCGACGGCTGCCAGGTTCGATACCGTTTCTGCGCTCATCAGAGCCGACGCGTACGGTTTCAAAGTAAACGGTAAAACCACTGTTTTCGACGGATATCAGCGTATTTACGGCACGGCGAAAGAAAAGACGGAAGACGACGCCGAAAGCGCGAAACTGCCTGAACTCAAAGAAGGGCAGGCGCTGAAACAAAACGATATCAAAGCGGAGCAGAAATTCACCAAGCCGCCGGCAAGATATACTGAGTCTACGCTCATCAAAAGCATGGAAGAAGACGGAATCGGACGCCCGAGCACTTATTCGACAATTCTTGCCACGCTGTACAAACGCACTTACGTCGTTAAAGACGGCAAGGCGCTCGTGCCTACCGATTTGGGCATGGTTGTTACCGACTACCTGGAAAAATATTTCGAAAACATCGTTGACACGGAGTTCACCGCCAACATGGAAGAACAGTTGGACGAGATAGAAGAAAAGGGACTCGACTGGCACAAGGTAATAGGCGATTTTTACGCTCCTTTCCAGAAAAAACTTCTTTCGGCGATGAACAGTGACGAAAAAGTGGAACTCGGCGACGAAGTGTCCGACGTGAGGTGCGAAAAATGCGGGGCGCTCATGGTCTACAAGACGGGGCGTTTCGGAAAATATCTCGCCTGCCCTAATTATCCTGAGTGCAAAAACACCAAGAGCCTCAAAGAAAAGGCGCCCGAAGTCGTAACAGACATAATATGCGAAAAATGCGGCGGACATATGGTGGAAAAAACAGGCAGATACGGTAAATATCTGTCGTGCGAGAATTATCCGCAGTGCGACAACACAAGGAGCATAAACAAGATAGTGGGCAAATGTCCCGAGTGCGGCGGCGACGTCGTGGAGCGTAAGAGCAAAAAGGGCAACGTGTTTTACGGCTGTGCCAATTATCCGCAATGCAAATTTGTCAGCTGGGATATCCCTACGGGTGAAAAATGTCCCGAATGCGGACAGTATCTGGTGAAAAAGACGCTTAAAAACAAAAAAACTCTGATTAAATGCAGCAATAAGGAATGCGGGTATCAGAGAGAAGAAAAGGAAGACTGATGAGAATCGACGTAATAGGCGCCGGGCTTGCCGGCTGCGAGTGCGCCATGCAGATTGCCGACAGGGGCTTTGAGGTTAATTTAATAGAGATGAAGCCGCTTAAAAAATCTCCCGCGCACCACAGCGACGGTTTTGCCGAACTTGTGTGCAGCAATTCGCTGAAATCAAACGACGTAAACACGGCGGGCGGGCTTCTTAAAGAAGAATTGCGGCTGCTTGGTTCGCATGTCATTGAGTGCGCCGATAAAACGTCGGTTCCCGCCGGCGGCGCGCTGGCGGTTGACAGGGATTTGTTTTCAAAAGCGGTGACGGACAAAGTCATGAGTTATAAAAACATCCGTGTCATACACAAAATCGCCGAAAGGGAAGAAGGCGACATCACGGTGTTCGCCACGGGGCCGCTTACAGATGAGGCGCTTATGGGGCGCGTAGCCGAGCTTGCCCGCAACGAGTTTCTGCATTTTTTCGACGCGGCGGCTCCTATTGTCGCCTTTGACAGTATAGACCTCTCAAAAACTTTCACGTCAAGCAGATACGGCAAAGGCAGCGACGACTATATAAACTGCCCGATGAATAAAGAAGAGTTCGAGGCGTTCTGGCAGGCGCTTGTGTCGGCGGAAACGGCGCATGTCAAGGATTTTGAGGAAAACATGGTTTTCGAGGGGTGCATGCCTGTTGAAGTAATGGCAAAAAGGGGCAAAGACACCATAAGGTTCGGCCCACTCAAACCGGTCGGACTCACAGACCCGGCCACCGGCAAAAGACCATGGGCGGTGCTGCAACTGCGCAAAGAAAACAATTTTAACACAATGTACAATCTGGTCGGGTTCCAGACGCACCTGACTTTTCCGGAGCAGCGCAGGGTTTTCAGAATGATTCCCGCTTTGGCGGAAGCCGAGTTCGTAAGATACGGCGTAATGCACAAAAACACTTATATAAACTCACCGGATTTGCTGGACAAAAATTTTGCTTTGAAGCATAATCAAAATATATACTTCGCGGGTCAGATTTCCGGCGTCGAAGGCTATGTGGAATCGATAGCGTCGGGGCTCACGGCGGGCATAAGCGTCGCCATGCGGCTTTCCGGCAGACCCGTGCCGGATTTTTCTTCCGCGACTATTATCGGCGCGCTCGGAAGATACGTTTCTTCGGCGGAGTCGAAGTATTTTCAGCCGATGAACGCCAATTTCGGCATTCTTGAAGGGCTTGGCTATGATGAACGGGACAAACAGAAAAAGAAGAGTCTTCTCGCGGCCAGGTCGCTCGACGAAATCAGGCGTGTTTACCAATCATTGAAATAAGGAGATGTTATGGCGGAATATAATTTCAGCGCTTTCAAAGGCACGACCATCTGCGCCGTCAAGAAAGACGGCAAAATCGCCGTCGCGGGCGACGGTCAGGTCACTTTTTCAGAGACCGTGGTGCTCAAAAGCAACGCGGTAAAAGTAAGGCGCATTTTTGATTCCAAAGTAGTTATAGGTTTCGCCGGCACCGTTTCCGACGCGTTTTCGCTGAGCGAAAAGTTTGAGGGCATGTTGCAGAAATACGGCGGAAATCTCACTCGCAGCGCGGTGGAACTCGCGGAGCTGTGGCGCAACGATAAAGCGGCGCGCAAACTCGAAGCGATGATGATAGTGGCGGATAAGGAAAGTATGTTGCTCGTCAGCGGTTCGGGCGAAGTAATCGAACCCGAAGGCGGCGTGTGCGCAATCGGCAGCGGCGGCAATTTCGCAATGGCGGCGGCAAGGGCGCTGTACAGGGAAACTTCTCTTTCCGCGGAAGAAATCGCCAGAAAAGCGCTGGAAATCGCCGGTGAAATGTGCATTTACACAAATTCGCACATCACCGTGGAGGTGGTATAAATGAACATGACCCCCAGAGAAATAGTCGCCGAACTCGACAAATATATAATCGGTCAGGACGAAGCCAAAAAGGCGGTCGCGGTGGCGCTCCGCAACAGATACAGACGCAGTCTGCTGTCGGAAAGCGACCGTGAGGAAATCACGCCTAAAAACATAATAATGAAAGGTCCGACGGGCGTCGGCAAAACGGAAATCGCCAGACGTCTGGCGAAACTCGTCAAGGCGCCTTTCCTCAAAGTCGAGGCGACAAAATACACCGAAGTCGGCTATGTTGGCAGAGATGTCGAATCGATGATAAGAGACCTGGTGGAAGTGTCCATCAGGCTTGTAAAAGAAGAAACTTTCAAAGAAGTTTCCGAGAAGGCCACCGCCGCCGCGGTAGAAAAGATTGTAAACATTCTTTATAAGAAAAAAGACGAAATTCCGGAAGGAATCGCAAAAGAACAGCTCCGCAGCGAAATTCTGTCGCACAATCTTGACGGCGTTCATGTTGAGATAGAAGTTGTTGACGCGCCGAAATCAATGGAAATCGTTCCGGGCAGCGGCGCCGAAATCAACATCGGCAGTATTTTCGGCGATATGTTCCCGAAAAAGACCAAAAAGCGCAAAGTCACCATAAAAGAAGCGCTGGCAATTCTTACAAACGAGGAAGCCGACAGGCTGATTGATATGGACGCGGTGCAGGCCGAAGCCGTGCGCAGGGCAGAAAACGAAGGAATTATTTTTATAGACGAAATTGACAAAATAGCGGGCAAGGGCGGCGGCAGCGGTCCCGACGTGTCCAGGGAAGGCGTGCAGAGAGATATTCTGCCTATTGTGGAAGGCTGCAGCGTAACTACCAAATACGGCAACGTCCGCACCGACTTTATTTTGTTTTTCGGCAGCGGCGCGTTTCAGGTTGCGAAAGTGCAGGACCTGATTCCCGAATTGCAGGGGCGTTTTCCTGTGATGGTGGAACTTGACAGCCTCACGAAAGAAGATTTCGTGCGTATTCTGACCGAACCGCAGAACGCCATTACGGGGCAGTACAGCAAACTGCTGGGCGTCGACAACGTTAAACTCGAATTCACTGAAGACGGCATAAGGGAAATCGCTGAAATAGCGTATGACCTCAATGTGACGGCGGAAGATATCGGCGCGAGAAGATTGCAGGGCGTCATGGAACTGCTTTTGGAAGACGTGTCTTACGACGTGGGCGAAGAAAAAACGGTTGTCATCGACAAACAGTTTGTGGACGACAATCTCGCCAAAGAAACCAAGAATTTCAACATCAAAAAATATATTTTATAAGGTGAAATACAATGGCTGAATTTTTATCGGGTATGAAAAGAACCGTCAGATGCGGCGAAGTCACCGCCGACATGGTGGGGCAGGAAGTCACCGTAATGGGTTGGACCAACAGACGCAGAAATCTCGGTTCACTGCTGTTTTTTCAGATAAGGGATATTTCCGGCATCGTGCAGGCGGTGCTCGACAGCAATAAGGCGGACGAAGCGCTGTTTTCAAAAGCCGAAACCGTGCGTCTGGAATATGTTATCGCCGTGCGCGGAAAAGTGCTCAGAAGAACGGGACCCAACGTCAACCCGAACATGAAAACGGGCGAAGTGGAAATCGAAATAAGCGAACTCCGCATTTTGTCCGAGGCCGAAGTAACTCCTTTCAACGTGGGCGACGCCAACGCGGGCGAAGCGCTGCGCCTCAAATACCGTTATCTTGACCTGCGCCGCGAAGATTTGCAGCGTAACCTCATTGTGAGAAGCAAAATCGCGCAGACAACCAGGAAATATCTTTCAGACAACGGCTTTCTGGAAATAGAAACCCCGTTTCTCGGCAAATCCACGCCGGAAGGCGCGCGTGACTATCTGGTGCCCAGCAGAGTCCATCAGGGCAAATTTTACGCTTTGCCGCAATCCCCGCAGATTTTCAAACAACTGCTCATGGTTTCCGGCATGGACAGATATTTTCAGATTGTCAAATGCTTCCGTGACGAAGACCTCAGAGCCAACCGCCAGCCGGAGTTTACGCAGATAGACATCGAAATGTCTTTTGTAGATAAAGAGGAAGACGTTTTTGAGATTATAGAAGGACTCATAAGCGCTATTTTCAAAGATGTCAAGGGCTTGGAACTCAAACGTCCTTTCGCGCGCATGGCTTACGCCGACGCGATGGCGAATTACGGTTCCGATAAACCTGATTTGCGTTTTGACATGAAACTGCGCGATATCACCGGCATCGTTGACGGCTGCGGTTTCGGTGTGTTTGAAAACGCGGCCAAAAGCGGCAGCGTAAGGTGCGTGGTGCTGAAAAACCATGAGAGCGACGTCAGCAGAAAGGAAATCGATAAACTGACCGATTTGGTCAAGACATATAAGGCGAAGGGGCTTGCTTATTACGGCAAAACAGCCGACGGCGCCGACAGATGTTCGTTTGCGAAGTTTGTGCCCGCCGAATTTCTGGACAGACTTGCCGCGGAACTTTGTCTTGAAAATAACGACATCGCTTTTATAGTGGCTGACGCCGACGACGAAACCACATGCGTGTCGCTGGGCGCGCTCAGGTGTCATCTCGCCGAGAAGTTTTCTTTAATTGACAAAGACAGATATGAAATTTTGTGGCTTACCGATTTTCCTCTGTTTGAGTACAGCGAGGATGAGGGCAGATTCGTAGCGAAACACCATCCGTTTACATCGCCTAAAAACGAAGATGTGCCGCTCATGAAAACCGCTCCGGAAAAAGTCAGGGCGAAAGCCTATGACCTTGTCATCAACGGCGAAGAAGCGGGCGGCGGAAGCCTCAGAATTTATAACAGGGATATTCAGAAACTCATGTTTGAAACGCTTGGTTTCACAGATGAGGAAATCGCGCGCAAATTCGGATTTTTCGTAAACGCGTTCAATTACGGCACGCCTCCGCACGGCGGAATCGCTTTCGGTCTCGACAGGCTGACTATGCTTCTCACGGGCGCGACATCAATCAAAGACGTTATCGCCTTCCCTAAAATGCAGAACGCCTGCGACCTCATGACGGAAGCGCCCGACGTCGTGGAAGACAAGCAGCTTAAAGAACTCGGCATAGAAATATCCGCCGGGAAAGACTGATTTTGCGCGTCCGGGCAATCGCGTTGATAAAATGAACGATTTTTCTCAAAGAACTGTCGCTTTAATTGGTGCCGAAGGCTACCAAAAACTGAAAAACAGTGTTATACTCTTGGTAGGGACAGGCGGCGTAGGCGGATACGCGGCTGAATTTCTCGTCAGGGCGGGCGTAGGCGACATTACCGTTGTCGACGGCGACGATGTCGAACCCAGCAATCTCAACAGACAGATTATCGCGACGGCCGATACCGTAGGTATGCCGAAAGTGGAGGCGCTGAAATCGCGTTTGCTTTCGATAAACAGCGGTTTGAAAATCACGGCGTTGAAACGGCGGTTTTGCTCCGGCAACGCCGATGAAATCTTTTCGCGCGAGTTCGATTTTGTCGTCGACGCGATAGATTCCGTAAAAGACAAGGTTTCGCTTATTTCCGCCGCGAAAAGCCGCGGCGTGCCGATAGTTTCGGCGATGGGCGCCGGCAACAGGTACGATATCCCGTCTTTTACGGTGAAAGATATATATTCCACAAGCGGCGACGGGCTCGCCAGGGTTATGAGGAAAAAACTGCGTGAAGCGGGCGTCGACAGCCTTCCGTGCGTATGCGCACAAAGCGCGCCTGTGGCGGCTGACGGCGTAATCGGCAGTATCTCGTATTATCCGGCGGTTTGCGCCGGAGTTATCGCCGCTTATGTGATAAACAAACTTTTATGCAATACGAAGGCAAAAAAATTTCGGATTTTTTCCGTAACGGAAAGTACATTAATCTGACAGATTTAACAGATTGTCATATTGACCAAAGTTTTTGTGACAGCATAATGAAGGAGGCAAAGAAAAAATGAAAGACATCAATCAACAGTTGGAAGAATTGAGAATTGAGTTGGCTGCACAGAAATTTGAACGCGGGAAAAATTGGAAAGGGTATGAAGTTTATATCCCGCAATACTCCAAACCCGTTTAC
>CAJFSP010000011.1 GCA_904419725.1 Candidatus Heteroclostridium caecigallinarum
CCATTTCGCCCTGTCGCTTTGTACGTGTTGCCTGAAATTCATCTTTTACCTCCCGTAATATCCATAGCGCCGCTGCCTTGCCCTGCCTCGCCGCGCCGATTGTTTGCCTTTTCTCCACCCGAGAGAAACGCCCCGCCTGAAAGCCACCTTTTCCGCTTTCGTCATTCTTGCCATATGCACCTCCGTAAAATGTTTTTTAGGCGGTTTTTATGCGGAACCGCCCGAAACCGCGCCATCAAGTGTGTGCCCATTTTGTCCGGGCTTTGGTGTGCGCTGATTACCGTCAACGCACGAACGGTACAAAAGGAGGAAGAACAGTTATGTATGGATATCTGCCTTCTGATGGAGCGGTAATGTTTTAAGACGATACCGCTAAACGTCACTACCCTCTATTTACAAATCACGTCAGGCTTGCCTCTTAATTCTCAAATTCCGCGAAATCCACGAATTTTACATAATCCCCCTGGATATCCAAAATAAGCGAATACGGCTCCATGAATTTGAGCGTGTAGTTTTCGTCCGACCAGAACTCTACCGCCGTCGGGTCTGCTATTCCGCCGTCCGTCTTCTCTCCTTGCACAAACAAATATTTGTACTTCTCGCTCTTCGACGGCTTCATCGTCCGCCCTGTAAAATAACATCTGAATTGCCCTTTCATTTCCTTTTCTCCTTTGCCGGCTCGTCTCCGGTCTTTTGATATACTATAAATCAGTAAAATACTGATTTATAGTATAAATATAATTCTAAAATTCAGTATTGTCAATATGCAGTCGCCAAAAAGTTCTAAAATTCAGTAAATGAGGTGTATATGCTGCGACTTGCAGAATTAAGAAAAGAAAAAGGAATAACTCAAAAACAACTAGCCGAATATTTCCATGTATCAAGCGGCAATATTTGCGATTACGAAAAAGGAAGAATTGAACCAAACATTTCAAAAATAATTGCGTTTGCCGACTTTTTCGGCGTATCAACAGACTATCTTTTAGGCAGAGAAAACGACTACGGTCTGGTAGAAGTGCGCAACACCAACACACCGAAAGAAACTGAGGTACTCTCTCTGTTCAACGCTCTGGATGAAGCCCACCAGGTCATGATGATTGACATCATGAAAAAATTCGCTGACACTACGGAAAAAGAAAAAGCCTTTTGACGGAATATAATATTCCGGCATGGAAAACAACCTTTACAAACATATAGACGTCGCGCTGACGGCTCTGCTCGAAGCCAAAGCGGAAATTATTAAATACAACCTCAGCTTTTCCAAAGCGATGAGTGAATTAAAAGCGCGGCAATTCAAAACAGAAATTTACAAACTACTCTATCCCGACAAATCACATCAGGCAATCGACCTTCCGGAGAAAGATATGCCGACCATAACGCTCAAAACCGGTTCTTTGAGAAAACGCGCCGACGGACTTTTTGAAGTCCGTTTTTATGTCGCCAAAAAACGATATTCTGTCTATGACAAAAGCGCCGACGGCTGTGTAAAAAAAGCGAACAAACTCATCAGGGAAAAAGCCCGGGCGGAAAAACAAAAACCTGTCATGCCGAGCCTAAAAGAGTGGCTGTACAAATGGCTGGAAACTTACAAAAAACCGTATGTTTCTTTGGGGCAGTTCCGCGCGCTGGAAACAAACATAAGGCTGCACATTCTGCCCAACGCAAAAAACCTGCCGCTGGACAAATACAAACAGCACGATTGCCAGACCACCATAAACAACATTGTGTCGCCAAGAGCCAAAAAGGACGCTTTCGAAATTCTGACCAACGCTTTTGACAAAGCCGTTGTATGCGAAATGTTGGCAAAATCCCCGATGGTCGGACTGCAAAAACCGAAATACAAAAAGACAACCGGCTGCGCTCTGAGCGGAACCGAACAGCAAGAGTTTTTACGAAAGATAGAACCGCTGCCGGAAAAAAGCGCTTTCCTTTTTCTGCTGCATTCGGGACTCAGAAGAACGGAACTTGTGTCGCTGAGATGGCGCGATATAGACTTCGAGGGCGAAACGATACACGTCCGGGGAACCAAAACAGCCACAAGCGACCGCGTTTTACCCCTGCTGGTACCCCTACGGCGTATTTTATCCGGCTTGCCAAAAAGCGGCGAAAAAATTTTTTCCGTCTCCGCCGACCATCTGACAAAACTCTTCAAGCAAATTTGCCCTAATCACAAATTGCACGATTTACGGCACACTTTTGCCACGAATTGCCTGGAAAAAGGCGTTTCCATGAAGGTTTTGCAACGTTGGCTGGGGCATTCCGACTACGGCACAACGGCAAACATTTACTCGCACGTAAGCGATGATTTCAGCCGGGAAGAGGCAAAAAAGTACTCGGCGGGAGAGTAGTTTTACCCCTACTACTACCCCCAAAACGTGTTTTTTAACAAAAATTTGACCTCAAAAATACAACAAAAAAGCCCGTTTTTACGGTGTTTTTGCCGCAAAAACAGGCTTTTGGCGTACCATAAGGGACTCGAACCCCTAACCTTTTGGTCCGTAGCCAAACGCTCTATCCAATTGAGCTAATGGTACAAATATAAGTTTGTCGGCTGTCCGCGGGTATGCGCCCCGCACTCAGCTTAAACAGTATACGCCCGACTGGGATTTTTGTCAAATATATTTGATTTGCCGCGCGTTAGTTTTGAAAATCATAGCCGAAGGGTATCGCGACGCATAATGAACAGGTATTTTACTCCGCCGCGCGGCGGTATTATAATGACAGTGGGCAAAGCCCGAAAAATCAAGACGAGAGAGGTGAATATATGAGCAGCGGAAAAAAACTCGTGGCGTATTTTTCATGCGGCGGCGTGACAGCCAAAGCAGCGAAAACGCTTGCCGAAGCGGCGGACGCCGACTTGTTTGAAATCAAACCCAAAGTGCCGTACACGGCGGCCGACCTGGACTGGACGGACCCGCGCAGCCGCAGCACAGTTGAAATGAAAAACCCGGCGTCCCGCCCTGAAATAGCCGAACGGGTCAAAAACATGGCGGAATATGACGTGGTTTTTGTAGGGTTCCCTATCTGGTGGTATGTCGCCCCGACAATCATAAACACTTTTTTGACTAGTTACGACTTCGTCGGCAAAACGATAGTGCCGTTTTTCACGTCGGGCGGAAGCGGAGCCGGCAACACCGACAAAATTCTGCGTTCGCTTTGTCTGCCGACAGTCAGCTGGAAGCCCAGCAAAAGACTCAGCGGCGGCGTAAGCCGTGAGTCGCTCGGAGAGTGGATTGCTTCCCTGGGCATATAAGGAGGCCTATATGGATTATAAAGACTTTGAAAAGCAAAACATTTTCGGCAAAGGGCAGGAAAACACCGCCTACGCAAAATATTTTATCGGCACATCGTATCTCAATCCGATAAACTCGCCGTCGGCGGGCAAACCGTTTTTCGCCAACGTGACATTCGAGCCTGGCTGCCGCAACAACTGGCACGTGCACCGCGCCGACAAAGGCGGCGGACAGATTTTGCTGTGCGTCGCCGGCGAAGGCTGGTATCAGGAGTGGGGCAAAGAAGCCCGCGCCCTTAAACCGGGCGACTGCGTGGAAATCCCCGTCGGCGTAAAACACTGGCACGGCGCAAAAAAAGACAGCTGGTTTGCGCACATCGCCGTGGAAGTGCCGGGCAAAAACACGTCCAACGAATGGCTTGAAGCGGTGAGCGACGAACAGTACGACAAACTGCCGTAAAACCGATATATTCAATTTCCCCTCCACGAAAGGCATAAAAAAAGACCGCTTGCGCGGTCTTTTTAATTATCGCTTTGTTCAAGCAAAACATTCAGCTGTTCGACAGTATTAAACGCAAATTCACGATAGTCTGTAAATTCAATTATTTTCGCTTTAATATTTGTTTCGTTGAAGACATCAAGAAATTCCATTTCATTTCCGTGTTTGTGATAATATCTCCCGTTTGGGGCATATATCGCGTCATGAAACTCGCAAAGATATTTTTTCAGCGCTAATATATCGCAACAAAACAGGCTCAAATCGTGATACCCGCGACTGACCGTCTCCCCAAATTTGGAGAAATAAACATTGACGCCGCCTTTTTTGTTATCGCTGACACACACGTACGGATTGTTTTCCACAACGCACGGTATGAGCGATACGCCGTCATAACAATCAAGCAAATAATTTATAATTTCTTCGCGCTGTAAACTGTCGCCCCATAAAATAAAACCAATATCACCTTTTTGCACATCAATGCCGCGCAAAACCTGCCAGACCGCGTCGCCACTGCCGAAGCCTGATGTGATAACGATTTTTTTTGCCGCTCCAAGTTCTTCCGGAACAAAAGCGCTTTCATTTTCCGTTGAACAGATAACATATATTTCGTCACATACAGATATTGCTTCTATATTTCTCAGCAATAAAGATTTGCCTCTGATGTTTACGAGTGCTTTCGGCACTTTACTTTTAAAGCGCGATTGTTTGCCAGCGCAAACGATAAACCCTCGTATCATAGATATTTCTCCAATAACCGTAACAAAATATTCGTTTCAAACACGCTTTTTACCTGGCAAAACGCCGAGCACTTGCCAGCTATCACGACATCATTGCCCATATACGTTTCATCACCAACATACAAAATTCTACCGTGACGGTCAATATAGTCCAAAACAATGGATTTATTATTGTTTTTACTCAAAACATCCACCGTGGTTTTTCCGGTTTTGCAAGCTAGATAGTTATTGTCACTGTCATTCAACGCAGAACAGACGTCATCTCTGACCTTATCTGCAAGCGGTTTGATTTTTATATTAACCACTCCGTCAGAATCAATAATTACGGTTTTATCGGTTATACCGAGTTCATCGACTACTGCCATTATGCTTTTAACACTCTCTTGACTGAGTACGCATTTATCAATTCGCTTTATCTTCTTCCCTTGAAGATAAAGCGTAGAATTGGCATCCGCCCATATCGGGATGTGAAAAGATGACAGCGATTCGTAAACCTGAAGTATTTTTCTTCGTATGCTGTCAAATGAGTTTCCGCTGACGATAATCGTTTTCTCGCAAAACCGGTCTTGCAATAAACATAGGTTTTCAATTGAAGTTTTCTGAGCTGACTCTGTCGTTTCACGACTCCATAGTGTATCGTCAAAATCAAATATGACCGTGTCAAATTTTCCGATAAGACCAAAGTAAACATCAAGTACGGCACGGGCGAAGAGTTCAGGACAGTGCTTACCTTTTAAATTGCCCATATTTCTGACTTCAAAATTATGTCTGTCATCAATCTGCCGCAAAAGAGTTTCAGCTTCTGAATTGACCAGGATTGTAAAATCAGACAAATCCAATCCTGTCTCCTCCATAAAACCGACAAATTGCAAGCTGCTGACGCCGTATGAATCGCCGTCTTTATCGTTATTTAAAATCCATATTTTTTTTGCGTGTGAAGCATTGATGTATTTGTAAAAATCCAAATACTTCACTGTCGGTTGCAAAGAGCTCCAAAATGTACCGGTTGAAATAAGAATCAGGTCGGCGTTTTTTACAAGTTTAACAGCTGCGGGGTTAAGCCCATAACTATCGTTGCGCACGTCAAAAAATACATCTACTATAATATCGTCCGGATTATTCCAACAAACTATATCGCCTTCATCGGCGATAATGTGACCGCTTTGAGTAACGGCCTTTATAAAGACATTATCAAATGAGTTCAGAACAACAAAGTCATCTATGCCCAGCATGTCGCAAAAATGTTTGTTTGTTTTTTCATATCCGATTTCGCGAAACATCTGGGCATATACTATATTGGCAACGACAAAATCTTTATATTCATATTCATGCGCCACCGGCGAATCAAAAAAACCGCGCACATATCTTGAATATTGCGATAGATTCCATTGTTTAAGTAAGCTTTCTATTTCCTTTCTTTCATTTCCGCGCGTAAAGTTAAACCGCTTACTGAAAAACTCCGGCAAATTGCCTTCTTCGCCATGAATTATTTCATACATTCGCTCATGATTTTTTCTGATATCCGATACTCCCAGCATATCGGTTACGGCACGGCATACACCTGTGCTTTTGCCATTGTCATAGGCATTGACAATAACTTTAATATCGAGTTTTTTTTCTTGTCCGAAAAGTTGCTTCAATCCTTTGATTAGTGCGTCATTACCGGAACCGCCGGACAGCACAACAACTTTAAGCATTTCATTTGTGTTCATCGTTTTACTTTCCTATATCAACTTTTTTTGTTTTCTTGCGATTCGGAATTAAATGTTTCATAATTTGATGTATCGGTATGATTTATCTGCGTCC
Organism: Candidatus Heteroclostridium caecigallinarum; assembly: GCA_904419725.1. Taxonomy (GTDB): domain Bacteria; phylum Bacillota; class Clostridia; order Christensenellales; family CAG-314; genus Heteroclostridium; species Heteroclostridium caecigallinarum. The sequence goes on from CAJFSP010000011.1 coordinate 6,275, forward strand.
AAGAAAATTTTCTTGTAAACAGCATGACAACTTGCAACACAACAAGCAGCAACGAAAAAAATGGATATAATATAATAGAAAAAATTTTTATTTTAAGCGATACATTTTTAATACGGCGTTCTTTAATATAGCTGAGTGCGGCAAGAAGCATCATCAGTAAAATACCGCCTGCAAATCCGAATGCAGAAGGAATAAAATATTTACTCCATACATCTGCTGATGCATAACCAAACAACGGGGCAAACGACAGCAATATCATGTGTAGAAGTGTTAAACACATACCCATAAGTCCTACAGGAAGTATTGTGCAGAGTAAATCATATGCCGCCCAACGCAGACGTTTTTCTTGGATATCTGGTTCAAAAATATATTTCATAAGAGAGCCAAATCGTTTATTACAAACAATTTGCGATCCTTTTGCCCATCTGAGGCGCTGACGCCACATATCGCGGAATTTAGTCGGATGCTCATCATAATACATTGCTTCACCGCAATATTGGACCCTGTTTCCTTTCATTACTTGTTCGATCGTAAAATCTGTGTCATCAGATAAATTTGTTATATTCCACCCGTTTTCCACCATCTTATTGCTGACCAAAAATCCTGAGCCTAAAATTCTGGCTGAACTTCCTAGCGCCATACGCCCTGTAGACTCAATGGTGCAGCCCATTACATAAAGTATTCCGTACATAGCTGTTTGAATATTTTCCCCGAAATTCTTTGAATTCCGAAAAGAAGTGATAGCGCATTTTCTGTCATAATAAAGAAAAGCGTCGTTCATTTTGTCAAAATAGTCTTTATCAAGAATATTATCGGCATCAAAAATATGATATCCGTCAAAACTATCTATTCCGTAATCCCGTGAAATAACTTCAAACATATGTTTAAGCGCATATCCCTTCGTTTTTTCATCGGCATTATTATATTCATAAACAATTGCTCCGTTTGTCCTTGCCACTTCCGCAGTGTTGTCAGTACAGTTGTGTGCCATTACAAAAACTGTCAGTTTATTTTGCGGATAAAGACATTTATACACGCTTTTGATAAGATTACCGATAACGATTTCTTCATTGCGCGCACAAATAATCACACCGTATTTCAATTTCTCATCACACTTCGGAAAAATTTTCTGCTTTGAAAAAATACCGGCCAGCAAAATAAAGTAGTACCCTATATAAGTGGCCGCCACAAGCAAAACAAAAAACGTGATAACCAGATTTATTATTTCGACATAACCCATTTATTTTCCCCATAAACAATACACAAATTAATTTGTTTTATGTATCAATTGCAAAAAAATTATATGCAACAACCGGACATGTGTCAAGAAAAAACGACAATATTCGACACGCTCAGGGTGCTTCGTTAAAGGAAGCCCCCTTTTTTATTGATTGCAGAAGGCGTTTAGACTCCGCATTACATAAAACAAATTATTTTATGTACTTTTGCGGCTTTGTTGATATAATTCTCCTATTCTATTCATCATATTCCGCTTATGTTCCATCATTGAATGCGCATAATAGTTAAGTGTTATCATAGGATTTTTATGCCCCAATATTTCCGCAAGTGTTTTTATATCCATACCGCATTCCAACGCTCTTGTTGCAAAAGTATGTCTTAAAGCGTGAAACCCCTTGTGCCGTACCCCAATGCGACGCAACAGAGATGAAAAGTTCGCTGGTATGTCCTTATTTGCGCGCCGTACTCCGACTTTCCGATAATGACATATCGGCTTAAAGATGTCTCTTTGAAGCGCATAATGACATCTAACAGTTGCCGTGGCAACGGAATAATTCTATGTGAACAAAAAGTCTTCGGAGTATCAATGATTTTTATATAATGCCCGTCTTTCCAGCCGTCGTGACAAGATCTTGAAACAACTATAACACCTTCGTCCATCTTTATGTCCTCCCATTGAAGCGCTATTAGTTCGCCTATTCTCAGCCCCGTATATAAACAAAGTATGATACCAAACAGACGTTGATCTTTTTCGGCTTTGATCGCTTGTTCTATTATGCGCTGTTCTTCCCGCGAAAAACACTCAATAGACCTGCGGCGCATTTTAGGTCTTATAATACACGCCGTCAGAATCTGTCTTTATACATAAAACTTTGCTGGCGTAATTCAATGACGCGCGCAAAACCGATATAACGCCGTTTATCGTTGACGGTGACAAACCGGTGGAAGCAAGACTCGCAGAAAACTTGCCGACTTGAAACATTGTCAAAATATCAACTTCATATTCTCCAAGACGGGGCAGGATATATTTTGACGCCAATTTCTTATAGCGCTGCCGAGTACGTTCTTTTGTTGTCAGCATTACTCTTGTATTAAGCCACTCACCGATAATTTCTCTATATTTCATCGCAAATTTTCCCTCCATGAAAAATAAGACGCGGTATGGCCGTGTCTTTTCCATTTATCTCTTTGTATACTTTTCGCCAAATATAAAATAACATAAATAAACAAAAAAAGACCGCTTGCGCGGTCTTTTTTGTTATTGTTTGTTTTCGCCGTCCGACGGTGATGAGTCGTCGTCTTTCGGGGCGATTATCTGTTTAGGTTCGGCTGCCTTTTCGATGGTAATCTCCTCGGCTTTTTCCGCTTTGTTTTCCTTTACGGAAGACGGAGCGTCGGGATTATACTTTTTATCGATAAAGTTGATAACCGTTTCAGCGCTTTCACCGGCAATGAGCATATTGACTTCGTCGGTGTGGATTGTTTCCTTTTCCAGCAGCACTCGTGCCATATTGTGCAGAATCTGTATATTTTCGGTGAGGATTTCCGTGGCGCGTTTATGACATTCGCGCACGATTTTATTTGCCTCGGCGTCGATTTTGCTTGCCATGGCTTCGCTGTAACTGTTCTGCGCCTGATAGTTCTTGCCGACAAACACCTCGTGGTCTGCGCCGTAATAAATAGGCCCTATTTCGTCTGACATACCCCACTCGGCAACCATGCTGTGCGCTATGCCTGTAAGCGATTTAATGTCGCCGCTGGCGCCCGAAGTGATGTTCTGAATGACGAGTTCTTCCGCCACTCTGCCGCCCAGCGCCATGGTGATGTGGTCAAGCAGCTGCGCCTTGGTCTGGTGGTTGTCGTCGTTATCCGGCCTGGTCATGGTGTAGCCCGCCGCCATGCCGCGCGGAATGATTGTCACTTCCTGCACGGGGTCGCAATATTTAAGTTTGCATGCCAATATGGCGTGACCGGCTTCGTGATACGCCGTGATGCGTTTGTCGCTTTCGGTAACGAGACGGCTCTTCTTTTGCGGACCCATCAGCACCTTGTTGATGCCCTCGGCGATGTCTTTCATCGAAATGAGTTTGCGGTTGTCGCGCACGGCGAGAATCGCCGCTTCATTGAGCAGGTTTTCCAAATCCGCCCCCGAAAAACCGCTGGTTATGCGGGCGATGATTTTGAAGTCCACGTCTCCGGACATCGGTTTGTTGCGCGCGTGCACTTTGAGAATAGCCTCTCTGCCCCTTACGTCAGGTCTGTTGACGTAAATCTGCCTGTCGAAACGCCCCGGGCGCAGCAGAGCAGGGTCAAGTATGTCGGCGCGGTTTGTAGCCGCCATAATTATAATGCCGTTGTTTGTCTCAAAGCCGTCCATCTGCACAAGCAGCTGGTTGAGCGTCTGCTCTCTTTCGTCGTGACCGCCGCCGAGACCGGCGCCTCTCTGGCGGCCGACGGCGTCGATTTCGTCGATGAACACTATGCACGGCATGTTGCGCTTTGCCTGGTCAAACAAATCCCTGACGCGGCTGGCGCCCACGCCGACGAACATTTCAACAAAGTCGCTGCCGCTGATCGAGAAGAACGGCACGCCCGCTTCGCCCGCCACCGCTTTGGCGAACAGCGTTTTGCCTGTCCCCGGAGGGCCGACAAGCAGCACGCCCCTAGGTATGCGCGCGCCAAGCTCGTTGAACTTGGCTGGCGACTTCAAAAAGTCGATGATTTCCTGCAATTCTTCTTTTTCTTCTTCCGCGCCGGCGACGTCGGTAAAGCGCACCTTGACGTTTTCGTTGACGCGCGCCTTGCTCTTGCCGAAGTTGATGTTCTGGTTGTTTTGCTGACTGATTTTTCTCATCAGCACCACGACCACCACTATGGCGATGGCAAGCATAAGCAGCGGGAAGAGATAATCCCAAATGCTGCCCTGGCTAGGATTGTCGTATGTGACGTAAACCTGATAGTCAGTAAGACCTGCTCCGCCTTCATCAACAGATTTTCGCGCGGTTTCCACAGCCGCCTGAATGTCAGCCGTGGTCTGCGTGCGGCTCGGAATGTTGAGCGCGTATGTGTAATAACTCGGGAAGCGGTCAATGCTGGCGCCCTTCTCCACGCTTTCGGTGGTCAGCACCCGCATTGTGTAGTTGCCTTCAAAATAAACCGCTTCGATTTCACCTTTTTCCACCTGCTCGAGAAATTCCAGATAAGTCGGCGTGGTCTGCCTCTGCGGAAACAGCGACATGATAAGCCAGATGCCCAGAAATATCATAAGAATGGCAAGCACGATGGAAATTACCTTTCTGGTGGTGTTGCTCTTCACGTTTTTCTCCTTATTATATAGTAGTTGAAATTGCCTTATTATTATAATCCATAATAATGGAAAATATTGTAGCATAAAGCACTTTGGCTGTCAACAAAATAGTCAGGTTGACAAGTCAACGTCACAAACGGTAAAACAAGCGAAAAAACACGGGTGAAAGACAATATATTGCGTTTATCCCGCGCAGCGGATAAAAGAAAAGCGGCTTGAACGCCGCCTTGCCCAGAATCGCTTTTTGCGAAATAAAAATTAAAATATTGAGTATTTGTTCATTTTTGGATTTCAAAGCGCTTGCGCGACAGAATCCGAAATGATGTCGGACATCTTATCCACCATCGCGCGCCGAGCGGTGTACAGCATGGACAGTTCAAACGCGCAGATTTTGCGGTTTACGACGCCTATAATCGAGATATCCCCCACACACGGCAGGTTTTTATTTGTGGCGGACCCCGGCCGCAGACCGTGCCCGTATACCTGAATCGTGCCGACTTCACCCTGTCTGCCCAAAGCGGCGTCAATAACCACAAGCAGCCTGTCTTCGTGCAGTGTTTTGATGAGATTTACCGCGAAAATCAGGTTTGAAGCAGTTATATTGCCGTCAAGGACGCCGTAAACTATGGCGTTGCCACCAAGTTTGTCCAGCAATTTGCTTCCGACAAGCGGCCCGAGCATATCTCCGCCGACTTTTTCGCTGCCGACGCACAAAATCACAGCCTTTTGCCCTCTTAAAAGGCCTTCCAGATGGATTTTCAACCTTTCAAAGCAGTTTTCATCGTTAACATCAACAGACAACATATCAGGCAAGCGACCTCCCGACAAATATTATTGACAGTTTTTGCCGGAGAAATACCCGCAAAATCCTCCGAAAACACGATTATGACGAAAAATCAGGTCAAAATGCCGCCGCCAGCCCCAAAACAGGCCGAAATCGCCTAAAAATCACCGATTTTACGCTGTAAAACGCCATGCGCTGTTATACAAGTAAAGTACGACGCGATGAGACAGAATTTTCCGGAAATCAACCGATTTTTCACGACCAAAAATCCGCCCATTCTGTCTGACAGCGGCTGTTTTTAAGAGATTTTACGAAAAATTTTTTAGATATCAGGAGAGTTATGTAAGAGTTAAAAAAACACGACAGATTTTATGAGATTTTTATTAAGGATTAGTTTGTTCCACGTGAAACAATTTCATTCAGCAGGATCTTAGCCCATTAAACGGCCGAAACATCGGTATCCGTGTGATGTTTCACGTGAAACATAGCGAATTTTACACCGACAAAGGGTTTCACGTGAAACATTTTAATGGAAATAGCCCTGAAAACCACTGTTTTTTGCTTTGCGCACCTGATTTTGACATGAAAAAAGAGGCTTTCCAGCCTCTTTTCTTTATTAATCAGAATATCGTGGTAAGCAGCCAGTTTCCAATCCAGTTGTGTTCCACAAGGAATTTCGTTATAGTGGACGCGTCTATCTGCTGATATATTGCCGACATAAATCCTTCCGACGGGAGATAGGCGACTACTGTCAACAAAATCGAAATTATCAGATACGCTTCGGCAAGACCAATCACAAACCCGAGCACACGGTTGATGCCGCCGAGTAACGAGAATGACATGAGCCTTTCGACAAGACGGCGTATGATAATCACAACAATGGTCAGCACTATGATGAGAAGCACAAACGCTATGATTGTCATTGCCAGAGACGCCACGGCGCCCGGCAGCACGTCAATCAGCGCCGCCTCGCCAAAACCTTCAAACAAAGTGTTGAACAGCCCCGTGTCGGTTATTATTCCCGACAGAGTGGCGGGGAGACCCATTGCCGAAAGCACCAGCGGGATATATTGCGAGCGGTTTTCGGCTACCGTCCAGTCGATAACCTGGCTGAAAATGTGGATTTCCTGCTCGGCGTCTATCTGGGCAAGCCAATTCGCTGTCGGTTCGCTGACGAAGTGTCCGAAAGGGCCTGTCAGCCAGCCGCCTACGGTGCCCGCCAGCAAAACGGCGCCCACAATTACGGCAAGAGTGCCGAACAAACTGAAAAATATCTTTGTAAAACCTTTTGCCAATCCGACAAAAGCCATAATCAAGGCAAACAGGGCGACAATCGCGTCAATAAGTGTTATTTGCCAGCCCAGAGATTCAATGATTATGATTCCCGCTTCATAACTCATAACTTAATTTTTATCATTTCTCCTTATTATATACCGTTATTAAAAATGAACTATATTTCATTATTATCAACCGCCGCTTTTTGCCTGAGGTCTTCCACCATGGCGCAGATACGGTCGAGGTCATCTTTTGTATAATAGTCTATGTAAAGTCTGCCTTTATTATCATTGCCTATGGCGCCGACCTTTGTGGCGAACACACGCTGCATGTTGGATACGAGCTCTTTGAGTTCGATGCTCTGCGGAACTTTAACTTTCTGCGGCTTAGGGTTAAGATATTCCCTGACCATCTTTTCGGTGTCCCTGACGGACATATTGCACGCCTTCTGCGCAAGTTTAACCTGCGCTTCGGGGTCGGTGACAACTACAAGCGTCCTGGCGTGACCGGCGGAAAGACGGTTTTTCTCAATCATTTCCAGCACTCTGTCGTCCAGCGACAAAAGGCGCAGCGTGTTGGCGATGGCAGGGCGGCTTTTGCCCAGCCTGTCCGCAACTGCTTCCTGCGTCATGTTGCACTCGTCCATAAGTTGTTTTATGGCGCGCGCCGTTTCGACAGGGTTGAGGTCTTCGCGCTGGAGGTTTTCCACAAGCGAAACTTCTTTAATCTGCTGCGGCGTATAATTCTTAACGACGGCGGGCACCGTTTTGAGTCCCGCCATCTTGGCGGCGCGCCAGCGTCTTTCGCCGGCGATAATCATATAGCGCATGCCCATGCGCACCAACACCAGCGGCTGAATTATGCCGTGCGACTTTATGCTGTCGGCAAGTTCTTTAAGCGCCTGCTGGTCGAAATTTTTGCGGGGCTGCTCATAATTGGGGTCGATATCGGTTATGTCGATTTCGTTGACTTCGCCGCTCTCCATTTTACGGCGCAGCGATTCCACACGCTTTTCCGACGCGGTTTCCGCCGCTTTCTTTGGTTCTTCGCTTTGAGGGGGATTTTCGTTGATGCCCAAAAGAGAATCAAACGTCCTGCCCAGACCTTTTCTTGCCATATCAGTCCATTCTCCTTAAAAATTCCTCGGCTATTTTCTGATAAGCCACGCCGCCGCGCGATTTAGGGGCATGCTGCGAAATAGGCACGCCGAAACTAGGGCTTTCGCACAGTTTGATGTTGCGCGGAGCGGGCACTTCGAATACTTTCGCGCCGAAATATTTTTTAATTTCTTCCGTGACCTGCCGCGCCATGAGCGAGCGGCCGTCATACATTGTAAGAATAACGCCGTACACCTTGATTTTTGGGTTTACGCGCTCTTTCACGAGTTTTATGGAATTCATAAGCTGGCTGAGTCCTTCTAGGGCGAAAAACTCGCTTTGTATAGGCACAACCACTCCGTCGCACGCGCAAAGGGCGTTGAGCGTCAGCACGCCGAGCGACGGCGGACAGTCAATCATCACGAAATCATAGTCGTCGACGTGGCCTTTCAGAGATTTCGCCAGCACCAGAGTGCGGTTTGGCACAGACGAAAGTTCCACTTCAAGGCTTGCCAAATCCATGTTGCATGGCAGGATATCAAGGTTTTCGTAAGCGGTGCGGGTAACGACTTCTTTGAAAGACGCTTCGCCCGTCATAAGGTCATACAGCGAGTTTTCCAGCTTGTTTTTTTCAATGCCGTAGCCGCTGGTGAGGTTGCCCTGCGGGTCGATATCAATCATCAGCACCCTTTTGCCGGCGCGCGCCACATAGTCCGCCACGTTCAGCACGGTGGTCGTCTTGCCGACACCGCCTTTCTGATTTGAAAACGCTATAATTTTACCCATAAAATACTCCGTCGGCGGGCGGGGACGCCCGCTTTTCAATATATAAACAGTATATCAAATTAAACGGCAAAACTCAACGTTTTTTGACAAACTGTTTCACGGCGGGGCAAAAAAGTTTCACGGCGATGTGAAACAACGGCGCAGGCGTTTCACGGCATTGTGAAACATGGCGCAAATGTTTCACAAAGGTCTTTTACACACAATTACAAACGCGAAGCACGCAAACACGGCATAAAAAAGGCGCCGGACGGCGCCGATGTTTCAGACAATGGGGGCTGAACGCTCTTTCCCTTTGCCGCGCGGATACTTCGCGGGCGTTGCGGAAACTTTTCTTATAACGATTATACTGCGGCTGTCGCCGTTTGAAAGCGTGAAAACGTCGGTTTTTTCAACTTGACCGCCCAGGATTTTCAGCGCGCGGGCGCCTTCTTTCAGCTCATCGGCGTCAGCCGTTTTATACGCCAGAAAAACGCCGCCGACTTTCACCAGCGGCAGGCAGTATTCGGCAAGCGTGTTGAGCCGCGCCACCGCCCTTGCCGTCACAACGTCGAAACTTTCGCGGTATTTTCCGCGCGCGGCGTCTTCCGCCCGTGTGTGGACGCATTCGGCGCCGACGCCCAGCCTTGCCGTAAGGCCAAGCAAAAATGTTATCCTTTTATTGAGGCTGTCCATCAGCGTGAGGCGAATATCGTTTCTCGCTATTTTAAGCGGCACGCCGGGAAATCCGGCGCCCGTGCCGACGTCGCAAAGGGAAGAGCCACGGGCAATATATTGCTCGCCGTAAAGACTGTCTTCGAAATGCTTTACGAAAACCTCTTCTTTTCCGGTTATTGCCGTGAGATTTATTTTTTCGTTCCACTCTGTAAGGGCGTCGAAATATATCCCGAACTTTACGGCGTTTTCTTCAATGAGTTTCTGCTGTTTATTCATCGTCTGTTTTGTTTTGGGCGAGATATACGATGAGCACCGTAACGTCGGCGGGGGACACGCCCGAAATTCTGGAAGCCTGCCCCAGGTTTCTCGGACGTATTTTGCCGAGTTTCTGCCTTGCTTCGATTCTCAGGCCGCCTATACGGTCATAATCGATGTCGTCGGGAAGGCGGCGGTGCTCCATCTTGTTGAATTGCTCTATCTGTTCTTTTTCTTTTTGGATATACCCCTGGTATTTGACGTCTGTTTCCGCTTCTTCCAGCGCCTGTTTGGATATCCCGTCAAGTATGCCGAAAGTTTCTTTAAGGTCGAAAATGGTGATGTTATGCCTACGCAGCATTTCGGCGTATGTCAGCGCGCCCACCGGCACGACTTCGCCTTTGCGCTCAAACAGTTCACGGAAATCTTTCGGCTTGCGCTGCGTGGAAAGAATTTCTTTGATTTTGTTGAGTTCCGCCTGCTTTTTGAGATATCTCTCGTATCTTTCGTCGCTCACAAGGCCGAAATCCCTGCCTGTCTGCGTCAGCCTGGTGTCGGCGTTGTCCTGCCGCAAAAGAAGGCGGTATTCGGCGCGGCTTGTCATCATGCGGTACGGCTCGTTGGTGCCTTTTGTGGTCAGGTCGTCTATCAGGACGCCTATATACGAATTTGACCTTTCAAGCACAAGCATATCTTTGCCGTCAATGTATCTCACGGCGTTTATGCCCGCCACAAGCCCCTGACCAGCCGCTTCCTCGTATCCGCTGGTGCCGTTTATCTGCCCGGCGCAGAACAGCCCTTTAAGGTTTTTGTACATAAGGGTGGGGTAAAGTTGGGTCGGATCGATGCAGTCGTATTCTATGGCGTAGGCGTCGCGCATGATTTCCACCTTTTCAAGCCCCGGAATGGTGCGGTAGATTTCATACTGCACGTCGGCGGGCATTGACGAACTCATGCCCTGAACGTAAATTTCGTCGGTGTCGAGGCCTTCTCTTTCCAGAAAAATCTGGTGCCTGTCTTTGTCGGCAAAGCGCGTCACCTTGTCTTCTATCGAAGGGCAGTATCTCGGCCCCGTGCCTTTGATAGCGCCGGAAAACAGCGGCGCCCTGCCTATGTTGCTTCTTATCACGTCGTGCGTGACGGATGTCGTGTACGTCAGATAACAGTCGTGCTGCTCCGCCGGCAGGCTGTCGTGCATGTAGGAAAAGGGCGGCATATCCGGTTCGCCGGGCTGCGCCGTCATTTTTGAAAAATCAACGCTGCGCGCGTGTATTCTCGCCGGAGTGCCCGTCTTGAAACGGCGCACGTCGAAACCCATTTCGACAAGGCTGGCTGTCAGTTTTTTGGCATTGGAAAACCCGTTCGGACCAACGTCGTTTATCCATTCGCCCACAATAATGCGAGAGTCGAGATATACGCCGGTGGCAAGCACCACGGCTTTGGCGTAATACGTCAGCCCCTGCGCCGTTTTGACGCCGAAGACCTTTTCATCGTCGTGCAAAACTTCCGCCGCTTCCGCCTGGCGGAGAAACAGGTTTGGCGTGCCTTCCAGCGTTTTTTTCATTTCGGCGTGATATTTATATTTGTCAACCTGCGCCCTCGGACAGTGCACGGCGGGACCTTTGCCCCTGTTGAGCATACGCAGTTGAATCAGCGTTTTGTCGGTGTTTACGCCCATTTCGCCGCCCAAAGCGTCGATTTCTTTAACGATATTGCCCTTGGCGGTGCCGCCTATCGACGGATTGCAAGCGAGATAGCCCACCGTGTCGAGATTTGTCGCCAGCATGAGCGTTTTTTTGCCCATGCGCGCGGCGGCAAGACCCGCTTCGCAGCCGGCATGTCCCGCGCCGACGACAATCACGTCGTAAATAAAATTGTTGTCTTTGACTGTGTTTTCCATAACTTTTCCGTTGCCGCCAGGCGGCGTGTAAATTTTTTGCATTTTTTAAGTAACGCTCTTCCGAAAGCGGCATATGCCCGATTAAATGTTCTGCACCTTTTCAAGGGAGCCGTCACGCCGCCGGCGTGACTGAGGGTTGGTTCTATCGATTAAACGCCTTGAACAAGCGACATATCGAAGCGTAAGCGAGATATGTCGCTTATACTCCCCCTTTGTTAAGGGGGATGTCGTGCGCGTCAGCACGACAGGGGGTTAGCCCGACAGATTAAACGCCGCAGACAAGCGACATATCGACCGTCAGGGAGATATGGCGCTTATCATGACGCTTATTACTTCCCTACGCAAAACTTTTCGAAAATTCTGTTGACCACGTCTTCGCTGGCGGAAGTGCCGGTAATTTCGCCCAGCGCCAGCCACGCTTCACGCACTTCCAGAGCAAGGCAGTCAAGCGTTTCGCCGATGAGGGAGAGCGAGCGTTTTATGCCTTGGGCGGCGCGGCGCAGACAGTCGGCGTGGCGCACGTTGGTGATGACCACGTCGCCTGACGACACGTTGCCGAGTTTTACTTTGTCGTATATGAGTTTTTTAAGGTTTTCGATATTATCGCCGGTTTTCGCGCTCACGGAAACGCTCCCGTCGGCGTAAGTGTTGACGTCGTTTTTATTATAGACGACTATCGCGCGTTTGTCTTCTTTAATGCCGGCGTATTCGTCAGGCACTTGTCCGTCGGCAACAAGCAGAATCACGTCGGCTTTTTCCGCCGCTTTGAGCGAACGTTCTATGCCCAGACTTTCCACAACGTCGTCGGTTTTCCTGAGCCCCGCCGTGTCGATAAAGTTGAATTTCACGTCGCCGTAAATATAACTTTCGTGCAGGGTGTCGCGCGTGGTGCCTTCTATGTCGGTGACAATGGCTCTGTCGTAACCGACAAGGGCGTTAAGGAGCGACGATTTGCCGACGTTTGTCCTGCCGATAATCGCCACGTCGACGCCGTTTTTAATCATACGTCCGCGCGAAACGCTGTCAAGCATGGCGTTCACGCCGCCAAGAACCTCGCCGAGAGAAACGCCTATCTGTTCGTTGGTGATGTATTCCAGGTCTTCTTCGGGATAGTCCAGCGCCACTTCAATCTGCGCGAGCAAATCGGTGAGTTTATCCTGCAAGGCGGATATCTTGCCGTCCAGCCTGCCCGTCAGCATTTTATAGCCGTTTTCCACAGCGGCGACGGACTCGGCGTCAATCATGTCCATGATACCTTCGACGTTGGTCAGGTTCATTTTTCCGTTGAGATAGGCGCGTTTCGTGAATTCGCCGCTCACGGCAAGGCGGCAGCCGCGCTCGACGCAGTTTTTAAGCACGCCGTCGGCTATGGCGTAACCGCCGTGCAGCTGAAACTCAACCATGTCCTCGCCGGTATATGACCTCGGCGCTTTGAAATAAACGCACATCGCCTTGTCACAGAAGCCGCCGGCGTCCAGCGTGCCCAGTTTCAAAAGAGACGGGGAAGCAGGAAAAGGGGAGAACATTTCGGAAGCGAGCCGCAAAACGCCGTTTCCCGACATTCTGACAATGGAAATCGCGCCTCTGCCGATTGGTGTGGATATTGCCGCTATCATGTCTGTCTGTTTCATACAAACCTCGTGTCGGTAAATAAAAAAGAAGGTGAAGCCACCTTCTTTTATCTTCTTCTTTTCTTTTCGGAGCGGTATACGAAAGTATGCATCTTTTTTCTCGGTCCTGACTTGGAAGGCGCCGTTATTTTAGGCACTATCACAACATATCTGTTAGGCGAACTGCCTTCGGAAACGGTGGTTACCTGCCCGCTGCCCTGCAATGCCGAGTGAATTATACGTCTTTCAAAAGAATTCATCGGTTCGAGTTTTACGGGTCTGCCGGTGCGCACGGCTTTCGCTTCGAGATTTTTAGCGAGAGATTTGAGTTTTTCCGCGCGTTTGCTTCTGTAACCTTCGGTGTCAAGTATTATTCTCTTGTACGTTTCGTTGCCTTTGTTGGCGACAAGCGAAGCGAGATATTGCAGCGAATCGAGCACTTCGCCCCTGTGGCCTATCACGCAGCCGCTTTCGGTGCCGATAAGTTCAAGACGCGCTTCCGACTCGTTTTCTTCCATTTCGACGACAAAAGTCAGCCCCATTTTTTCCAGCACGGCTTCGGTGAAAGCCAGAGCCTTTTCGCCCTCCGTTTCTTTTTTGGAAACAACAACTTTCGCCTGTTTGAAAAAACCGCCTTCGCTGATGACTTTTATTTCCGCCTGTTCGCGCGTGATGCCGAGTTTAGCCAGGGCCTTTTCCACCGCGACTTCGACGTTTTTGCCGCTTTCTTCAATCTGTCTCATACTATCTCCTGTAAGACGCCTGTTTTACCACGCTTATGCTCTTTTTGCTGTAAATTTTGTTGACGATAGGGGTGAGTATCAACGTGAATATTATCGTGAAAACCGACTGGCACACGATATACACGCCCAGCGCCGCCGTATACATCAGGACAAACAGCACCATCAGCAGCGGCATGAATATATAAATGAACTTTCCGCTGCCCTGCATTGCCGGGTCCATAGTGGCATTCTGCGTTTTTTGCGAAAGTTTCGTCGAAACAAACGACAGCACGCCGGAAAGCACAGGCAATATAAGCAGACCGTTCCAGGCAGAGCCTGCATAGCCGCCGGCGTATTCGCCAACCGCTTCGTAAATTATCTGATATTCTGTTTCGTTGGCTCCCTTTATGCCCGTCACCGCCAGCGAACCGTTTGTAAATTCGCTGTAAGTAGGCATTACTGTCGCCCAGGTGTCAGGTCTCCAAATGTTTTTAATCCAAAGGAAACTTTCCCTGTTGGTGCCGGCAAAATCGCCTACGATAGGTTTTGTGCCTTCTATTATAGCGTCGTATTTTTCGGTGTCAGCCATAGGGCCGGAACTGTTTGCCAGCGGCGCCACCTTTTCGGTGAAAAACTGCTGATAAGCCGTTTCTTTTTCCGTTGACCAGTCGCCGACTTCGTAATCGCCGTCGTCTATAAGCCAGGCGTATTCGCCGAGGTCAACGCCCTGTTCCTGCGCCGAAACAACTATAGCGTAATGATAACTGTCCACAAGGTTGTTGTATTCCGTCACGTTGGCGTGCGTGGTATAACTGGTGAGACCCGTGAACATGAAAATAAAGAACACGATTGTGACAAGGGCAGGCAGGCAGCTCGAAAACATGGAATAGCCGAACTTTTTCATGAGTTTCTGCTTTTCCTGCTGGGCGCCTTTTTTGTTTTCGCCGTACGCTTTGTCTATTTTCGCCATCATAGGTTTCATCTGTTCCATTTTGATGGCGTTCTTTTTGGTGAGGCATCTCTGCCAGAAATCCAGCGGCAGCGTTATCACTTTGAGAATAAGCGTAAACAATACCACCGTCCAGCCGTAACTGCCTATTGCGTTGTACAATCCCTGTACCAGCGTGCCCACCCAGTTGAGGTCAGGCACCGGTATGGCGGAAAGCAACGAAACTAAATTACCCACTTGATATTTCCTCCGAATTTGTACGGAACAGGGTCAAAGCCGCCTTTGGACCAAGGGCCGCACCTAATGAGCCTTTTGGCGGTGAGATAACTTCCTTTGAAAAAACCGAACGTCCTGTACGCTTCCATCGAATAGACGGAGCATGTCGGATAAAAAATGCAGTTTCTTCCGATAATGGGGGACAGCACCAGTTTATACAATTTGAGCAGCGCTATACATACCCAACGCATCAGTTTTCACACCCTATTCTGGACATGAGTCTTTCGACGGAAGAAACGATTTCGGCGAAAGTCATATCCGCACAAACGCCACGCGGCAAAAACACATAGTTGAAACGGCTGTCGAGCGCGCCGTATCTTTTATATACGATTTCTCTCAGCCTTCTTCTCATCTTATTGCGCTTCACCGCTTTTCCGAATTTTTTGCTTATGGAAAAACCGACTTTCGGTTTGCCGTTTTTGTTGCGGCAGTAAACTATCACCATGTTTTTGTCGCTTACCGACTTGCCGTTTTTATATACGTAATTGAACTGATAGTTTTTTCTCAGCCTGAAACGTTTTTCCAACATTTTCACCTTGCTTTAAGCGGAGAGTTTATGTCTGCCTTTGTTTCTTCTTCTGGCAATGACTTTTCTGCCGCCGTTGCTTTTCATTCTTTTTCTGAAACCGTGCACTTTGCTGCGTTGTCTCTTTTTAGGTTGATAAGTTCTTTTCATAATGTCCTCTCTTTTTTACAAGGGAATTCCCCAATATAGTATTGTTTATCCGATACAGTATAGTGTAAAATTTTTTTTGTGTCAAGTTATGAGCGCCTTTCTTTCGCCGCGCCGCGATGTAACAAAAAAAAAGAAGCGTTTCCGCTTCTTTCGTTTTTAATTTACACCATCCTGACCGGGAGTATGAGATAGAGGTATTCTTCCTTGTCGCAAGGGGTTATAACGCACGGATTGACCGGCGTGTTGAGATTTATCTTTATAAATTCGTCGTCGATGGCTTTCATGCAGTCGAGCAGATATCTGGAATTGAAGGCTATCGTCATGTCTTTGCCCGACAGGTTTATTGCTATGCTCTCTTTGAGATTAGCGCCGTCGTCGCTGTTGGATATGAGATAAAGCACGTTTTCCTTTATGTCGAGTTTGACGAGATTGTTCTTTTCTCCCCTGGAAAGTATGCTTGCCCTGTCGAGACTGTTTTTGAACTGGTCTTTGTTGATGATGATATTCGTGTCAAACTCGCCGGGTATAATCTGTCTGTAATTTATAAAATCGCCGGAAAGCAGCCTGGTCATTATCATGGTGTGTTCAAGGTCGACCATCATAAAGTTGTTTTCCACTTTAACGTGAATTATGTCGTCGCTGTCGTCGAGAAATCTGCTGAGTTCCGCAAGGCTCCTCGCCGGCACGATTATGCTTGTCTTGTCGGCTTTTTGTTCCAGCGGTTTTTTGACGAGCGCCAGTCTGTATCCGTCAAGCGCCACGCCGCTTATCGTATAGTCTTCCGCCTCGAACAGACATCCTTTGAGCGTAGGCCTGCCTTCGTCAACCGACACGGAAAAAATTGTTTTGCTTATAAGGTCTTTAAGTTCTTTGGCGAGTATGCAGAAGCCGCCGCCCGAACTTATGCGCTGCAACTCTGGATATTCCTCGACGGAAAAGCATTTCTTTTCCACTTCGCCGTCGGTATATTTTATTTTGAGTTTCTGGTTTTCGTCCAGCGTCAGTTCTATCTGCTCGTTTGTAAGCATCTTTACCAGCTCGCCGAAAAATTTGCCGGGCACCACTGTTTCGCCTTCCACAAGAACTTCGGCGTTGATTTTCTTTTCAATGGCCAGTTCCAGGTCGGTGGCGAAAAGCGTCAGGCAGTCGTCTTTCGCGGTGAGTTTTATTCCGTCGAGAATTGGTGAAACGCTTTTTCCGTTTATTGCTTTTGTTACTTTGATGACAGCGTCGCTGAGTTCCAGCCCTTGGCAAACAACTTTCATATTTTCCTCTTTCCGCAAAAAATTTTGTCGTATGTTTTTTTATATTTCAGATAACAGCAGATGCAGTAGTCTGTGTTAAGTTGTGGAAAACCATCGTTTTTTATCCGCCGTTATGACGGCAAATACATTATAAACGAAACAAAAAAAAATTGCAATACAATATCTTGTCAGTCAGGCAAAAACAAACGCCGTTTCTTTTGTGGATTTTTTGCTGCGGGTTGTCCACATATAACGGATTTTTATTACCGCGCCGCCGTTTTCCGTAAGCGGAGGAGCAAAAGAAAAATTTGATTTGGCGGCGGATTTGGTGTATAATGTAAAACCCGCGGAATGGCGCCGCCGAAAAATTCGGCGCCGCCGCTGACAAAACCGCCGCTCTTATTGTATAATAACTCCGTAACGCTTAATTTTATAAAACGGAAAATACATAAAGGAAACCTAAAAAATGGACGTAAAAGAACTGTGGCAAAAAATGCTTGACGAACTTGAAACGATGATACCCGCTCTGGGTTTCGACACGCTGCTGGACACTACGGACCCCGTCAGCATAATGAACAACAAACTCATTCTCTGTTCAAACAGCGAAGTCAGCAGAAATCTGGTGCGCAAAAGGTTTTACACGCAGATTAAAGACGCCATGCAGATGATTCTGCCCATGCTTGACGACGTGGAGTTTATTACGCCCGACCAGAAAGACCTTTACGCCGACGAGGAAAAGGAGATACCCATTCCGCAGCATATACTGGAAGACTCGGTATTTATAAAAAAATACACCTTCGACAACTTTGTGGTGGGCAAATCAAACGAGTTTGTGGCGGCTGCGGCGAAAGCCGTTTCGGAAGCGCCGGGCAAAAAATTCAACCCGCTGTTTATATACGGCGGCGTGGGACTCGGCAAAACGCACCTTCTCCACGCAATCGGCAACAGGCTTAAAGAAACAAGGCCGGGGTATAAAACAGTTTACGTCAGCTGCGAAAAATTCACTAACGAACTTATAGAGGCGATAAGGGATACCCAGAACCCGGGCGACGCCAAAAAGGCTTTCAGGGAAAAATACCGCAACTGCAACGTGCTGATGATTGACGATATTCAGTTTATATCCAAAACCGACGCCACGCAGGAAGAACTGTTTCATACTTTCAACGACCTTTACACCGCTGAAAGGCAGATTATCATCAGCAGCGACCGTCCGCCGAGAGAAATCCAGCATCTGGAAGACAGGCTGCGCACACGTTTCGCGTGGGGCATGATTGCCGACATCAAGCCGCCTGACCTCGAAACCAGAATAGCCATTTTGCAGCGCAAGGCGGCGGAACAGAACGCCAACATAAGCGACGACATACTCAAAGTCATTGCCGGCAGCGTGCAGAGCAACATAAGGGACATGGAAGGTCTGCTGACCAGGGTCATCAGTTACGCTTCGCTCATAAACCACTCAGTGATAGACATGGAAGTGGTGAACGAGGCGCTTAAAGACTACACCGACGACCAGAAAGAAATGATTTCCGCCGACACGATAATAGACGCCGTCACGGAATATTTCAACGTGGACAGGCAGTCGCTTGTAGGCAAAAAGAAAAACAAGGAAATCGTGGAGCCGCGGCAGATATGCATTTATCTTATAACGGAATTCATGACAATGCCGCTTGTCAAGATAGGCGAGATTTTCGGCGGGAGAGACCACACGACTATACTTCACGCCCGCAACAAGATAGAAGAACAGTGCAAGACGGACGGCAGAATGGCCGTTTACGTCAAAGACCTGAAAGACATGATACTCAAACGGTAACACAATGCAAGTTAAAAGCGTAACCGTCAGAAATTTCCGGAACCTTGGGGCGCAAAAAATTTCGCTCTGCGGCGGACTAAACGTATTCACGGGGCTAAACGCGCAGGGCAAAACCAACTTTCTGGAAAGCATAGTGCTGTGCTCGATAGGCAAGTCGCCCAGAACCGACCGCGACAAGGATATGATTAACCGCGACGGCGACTGGGCTTCCGTCAAAACCGAAACCGCCGTGAGAAGCGGCGTCTGCTCGGTTGAAATCAAACTCAGCCGCGGCGAAAAAAAGCGTGTGGCGGTAAACGGCATGCCCATAGCCAGAATAGGCGAACTCATGGGCAGGCTCAACGTGATATATTTTTCGCCGCAGGAAATACGGGTCATCAGGGAAGGCCCCGATTCCCGCAGACGGTTTATGGATATTGACCTGTGCCAGACTGACAAAAACTATTTTTACACTCTCGCGCGGTATAACAAAATTTTAAGCCAGCGCAACAATCTCATAAAAACGCAGGCAAAAAACGCCGACATAAAAGAAATGCTGTCCGTCTGGGACGCCCAACTCGCCGAAGAGGGGGCTCGGCTTTACCTCAAACGGGCGGGCTTTGCCGAAAAGATTTTTCCTCTGGCGGCAGACGCCCATTACGCTCTTTCCGGCGGGAAGGAAGAACTCGGCGTTGTGTACCAGACAGACATGACCGGCTTTTCCAAAGAAGAAGCCAAAGCGGATTTAATTGAAAAACTTTCGCTCGACACGGAGAAGCAACTGCGGCTGGGCTACACTCTCCGCGGTCCGCACAGGGACGACATAAAGTTTACCGTGGACGGCGTTGACATACGCAAATACGGCTCGCAGGGGCAGCAGCGCACGGCGGCGCTGTCGCTCAAACTGGCGGAAGTCAGCCTTATGGAAGAAATAACCGGCGAAAGACCTGTGCTTATTCTGGACGACGTGTTCGGCGAAATAGACGCCGCCCGCCAAAACAGGCTGCTGGAATACATCGGCGGCACGCAGACGCTGGTCGCCGCCACGGAATTTAACAAAACGCCTCGCGGAGAATGCCGCTTTTTTACCGTGAGCGGCGGAAAGATTACGCAAAATTAAAAATTTCAAGTGATTTTAACAAAGAAAACAGAATTAAAAAAGGAAGCGCGCGCTTCCTTTTTTTATGCCCCCGGGCGCCTGTGTTTTCAAGGTTGTTTTTCTTTTTTACTTGGTTTTGAAAGTGTGTTTTGTCAAAAAGCCGTTTTATGCCGTTTACAGGGCAAATAAGGGGCTTAAAACGGCAAAGGAAAAAATTCATCAAAAAAACATGTCATTATTGGCTTAAAATACAAGCCAAAAAGGGTATAATTGTGGTATAATGGCAAAAAGACACAGGCGATGTTTTTGCCGTCGGTCGGAATGGCGGCAAAGGGTTTGTCCCGCGGTTCGCGCGGGACGTGTGTACGGTTTACGGAGGTAATATGGACAAACCCAACAATTATTCGGAAGAGCAAATACAGGTGCTGGAAGGGCTGGAACCCGTCCGCAAAAGACCCGGCATGTATATCGGCTCCACCGATGAAAAAGGTCTGCACCACCTGGCGGTGGAAATAGTGGACAACTCCATCGACGAGGCGCTTGCAGGCTACTGCACCGAAATCGACGTTACTGTCAACGCCGACGGCACGCTCACCGTCGCCGACAACGGCAGGGGCATACCGACGGGCATAATCAAAAAAGAAGGGCTTTCGGCTGTGGAAGTCGTGCTGACCAAACTGCACGCCGGCGGCAAGTTCGGCGGGGGCGGCTATACCGTGTCGGGCGGTCTGCACGGCGTGGGCATTTCCGTCGTCAACGCGCTGAGCACCGACCTTATTGTGGAAGTGTTCCAGAACGGCAACCACTACAAACAGGTTTACCACCGCGGCAAGCCGGAAGAAAGGCTCAAAATAGTTGGCGCCGCCGACAGAACCGGCACCACAATCACTTTCCGCCCCGACCCCGAAATTTTCGAAACGGTGGAGTTTCAGTACGACAGGCTTAAAAACCGCCTGCGCGAGGTGGCGTATCTCAACAAGGGCATAGTCATCAACCTTAAAGACGAAAGGCCCGGGCAGGAGCGCAAGGAAACTTTCTGCTATGAGGGCGGTCTGGCGGAATTTGTGGTAAACCTCAACAAGAACAAAGACGTTTTGTTTTCGCAGCCGGTGTATATAGACAAATCCGTCAAAGAGGGCGAGGTGGAAATCGCCCTGCAATACAACGACGGATACAGCGAACTTATTTACACTTACGCCAACAACATCAACACAGAAGAAGGCGGCTCGCACCTTGACGGTTTCAAAAACGCGCTGACAAAGGTCATCAACGATTACGGCAAAAAACTCGGCGTGCTTAAAGAAGACGACAAACTGTCAGGCGAAGACGTGCGCGAGGGCATAACCGCCGTCATCAGCGTCAAACTCACCGAGCCGCAGTTCGAGGGGCAGACAAAGACCAAACTCGGCAACAGCGAAATGCGCACCGCCGTGGCGAGGGTCGTTACAGAGGAACTGGGCGCTTATCTCGAAGAAAACCCGAAAGAAGCGCGCGAACTTATCCTCAAATGCCAGACGGCGCAAAGGGCAAGGGAAGCCGCGCGCAACGCCAGGGAACTTACCCGCCGCAAAAACGTGCTGGAAAACACCACTCTGCCGGGCAAACTCGCCGACTGCACCGAGAAAAACGCCGACCTTTGCGAGATTTATCTGGTGGAGGGCGACTCGGCCGGCGGCACGGCGAAGCAGGGGCGCGACAGACGTTTCCAGGCTATTCTGCCGCTCAGGGGCAAAATCCTCAACGTGGAAAAAGCCCGCCTGCACCGCATACTCGAAAACGAGGAAATAAAGTCCATGATAACGGCTTTCGGCTGCGGCATACACGACGATTTCGACGAAAGCAAACTGCGCTACAACAGAATCATCTGCATGACCGATGCCGACGTGGACGGCAGCCACATCAGGATTTTGCTGTTGACTTTCTTCTTCCGCTTTATGCGGCCGCTGATTGAAAGGGGGCACGTTTATATAGCGCAGCCGCCGCTTTACAAACTCATGAAAGGCAAAACGCCGGTGTACGCCTATAACGACGAGGAGAAAGACAGGCTTATCGCCGAACTGGGCATTAAAGGCGAGGCGATACAGCGGTACAAGGGTCTGGGCGAAATGAACGCCGAACAGCTGTGGGAAACCACAATGAACCCCGAAACCCGCACGGTTTTGCAGGTAACCATGGACGACGCTTACGCCGCCGACGAAATATTCAGCGTGCTTATGGGCGAAAAACCTGAACTCAGGCGTCAGTTTATTGTGGACAACGCCAAACTTGTGGAAGAACTCGACGTGTGATGAGGCGGAAATATGAAGAAAACCGATAACGTAAACAATATAGAATATCAAAAAGCGCTGGAAAACTCCAAGGTGGTCAAGGTGGGCGTCGAAGACGAAATGAAAAAGTCTTTCATCGCTTACGCCATGGCGGTCAACGTGTCGAGGGCAATCCCCGACGTGCGCGACGGTCTTAAACCGGTGCACAGGCGTATTCTTTACGCCATGGGCGAACTTAACCTCACCAACGACAAGCCGTACAGAAAATGCGCCCGTATCGTTGGCGACGTGCTGGGCAAATACCATCCGCACGGCGACTTCGCCGTTTACGACGCCCTTGTGCGCCTCGCGCAGGATTTTTCCATAAACGAGCCGCTGGTGGAAGGCCAGGGCAACTTCGGTTCGGTGGACGGCGACCCGCCCGCCGCGCAAAGGTACACCGAAGCCCGACTGTCCAAAATCGCCAGCGAAATGCTGCGCGACATTGACAAAAACACGGTGGATTTTTATCCCAACTTCGACGAAACGCTGGAACAGCCTGTCGTGCTGCCGTCCAGGTTCCCCAATCTGCTTGTAAACGGCTCCGACGGCATTGCCGTGGGTATGGCGACCAACATTCCGCCGCATAATCTCAACGAAGTTATAAACGGCGTAATCGCCACAATCGACAACCCGGAAATTTCCGTGGACGAACTCATGACCATAATCCCCGCGCCCGATTATCCGACGGGCGGCATACTTATGGGCAGGGCAGCCGTGCGCCACGCCTACAAAACGGGGCACGGCGGCGTAATTATAAGAGCCAAAACGGAAATAGAGGAATTCAACAACGGCACCAGAAGCCGAATCGTCGTGACGGAACTGCCTTATCAGGTCAACAAGGCGCGCCTTATCGAGTCCATCGCCGACATGGTCAAAAACAAAAAACTCGAAGGCATTTCGGATATCAAGGAAGAATCCGACAGACAGGGCATGCGCATCGTCATCGACGTCAAAAAAGACGCCAACGCCCAGGTGGTGCTCAACTCGCTGTTCAAACACACGCAGTTGCAGGTGTCAAACGGCATAAACCTGCTGGCGCTTGCCGACGGCGAGCCGAAAGTGCTCAACCTTAAAGAAATCATCAGCCGCTATATCGCCCACCAGAACGACGTTGTGCTGCGCAAAACCAAATACGACCTGGAAAAAGCCGAAGAACGCAGGCACATTCTGGAAGGTCTTGTAATAGCGCAGGACAATATCGACAGGGTTATAGAAATCATTAAAAAATCCGCCGATAAATACGTCGCCAAAGACAGGTTGATGGAAACCTTCCTGCTCAGCGACAAGCAGGCTACCGCCATTCTGGAAATGCGTCTGCAAAGACTCACCAGCCTGGAAGTGGAAAGCCTCAAAAACGAGCTGGAAGAGTTGAAAAAATACATCGCCGAACTCAAAAGCATTATCGAAAGCCCCGCCAAGGTGGGCGAAATCATCAAAAACGACCTGCGCGAAATCAGCGCCAGATACGGCACGCCGCGCAAAACGGAAATTTCGCTGGACTACGGCGAAATCGACATCGGCGACCTTATAGAAAAGGAAGACGTCGTAATCTCAATGACGCATTTCGGCTATGTCAAACGCATACCTACCGCGGAATATAAAACCCAGCGCAGGGGCGGCAAGGGCGTGACGGCGCACAAAACCAAGGAAGAAGACTTTGTCGTCAACATGTTTGTGTGCAACACCCACGACGATTTGCTGTTTTTCACCAGCAAGGGCAAGGTGTACAACATCAAGGCGTATGAAGTGCCCGAGGCGCAAAAGACGGCGCGCGGCAGGGCGGTGGTCAATCTGCTGCAACTCACTGAAGGCGAAAAGGTAACGGCAGTCATACCGAGAAAAGAATCGGGGCAGGGCAACCTGCTTATGGCGACCAAAAACGGCCTCATCAAAAAAACCGACCTTAAAGAGTTCGAGTCAATCCGCAAAGTGGGCAAAATCTGCATTTCGCTGACAGACGACGACGAACTTATTTCGGTGTCGCTTACGACGGGTTACGACGAAATTCTCGTGGCGAGCCACAAGGGCAAATGCATCAGGTTTTCCGAAGAAGAAGTGCGCCCTATGGGCAGGGACGCCCAGGGCGTGCGCAGCATGAAACTTGACAAAGGCGACTATGTAACCGACATGGCCGTCATCAAGAGCGGCTACGACGTGCTGACCGTCAGCGAAAACGGCTTCGGCAAGATTTCCGACGTCGCCGACTACCGCTTGCAGGCAAGGGCGGGCAAAGGCATTAAAGCCGGCGTGTTCAACGCTAAAACGGGCAACCTCGTCAACCTTAAACTCGTGGCGCCTGACGAAGACGTAATGCTCATCGCCGACAACGGCGTCATCATCAGGGTGCAGGCCAGCGATATCTCCAAAATAGGCAGGGACACGCTGGGCGTCAGAATAATGAAGTTTAAGGACGACGCCAAAGTGGTGTGCGTGGCGACCACCCCGCATGAAGAACCGGCGGAAGAAACCGCCGAAGGCGAACAGCCGGCGGAAGCGGAAGACGCCGAATGAATTTTGATATAAAAGACGGGCTTTTGCCCGTCTTTTTTTTGTGCCGCGGTTGACATCGGCGGCGGTATGAATTATGATAATTCAGTCCGAAATGATACTATTATACCGGCAGAAGGGAAACGTCATGAAAAACACAGACAGAGAACTGGAAAAATTCCGCCTGGCGTACAAAGAGGCGGACGGCATATACGCCGCTTTCGCCCGTGAGAGCGGGCTGGCGGTCATGGAGTATTGGGTCATCTGGATGGTGAGCGAAGGCGTGAGGACGCAGGCCGAAATAAGCGACACGCTGTTTATAAGCAAGCAGACTGTAAACTCGGCGTGCCGCCATCTGGAAAAAAACGGGCTGATAACGCTTGCCGCCGCCGGAGACGATTTGCGCGTCAAAAACATTTCGCTGACGGACAAGGGTCGCGCCTTTGCCGACATATATGTGCGCGGCGTTTACGAGGCGGAAGAAAGGGCGTGGGAGGCGCTGGGCGAAGAGGAAAGACGGGCTCTCGCCGAGGCGCCGTCGAAATTCAACAAAGAACTCAAAGCGCAGTTTGAAAAACTGCGGCGCGGTAAAGGAGAGGCGTGAGGAAAAAGTATGGAAAGCGTGCTTAAAAAGGAAAAACGCAAAATAGGGCTGGGCGAACATTTTACTTACGGAAAACTTTTGCGGTTTGCCATGCCGTCGGTCATCATGATGGTGTTCACTTCCATATACGGCGTGGTGGACGGGCTTTTTATTTCAAACTTTGTGGGCAAAACGGCGTTTGCCGCCGTAAACCTGATTATGCCCGTGCCTATCGCCCTGGGCGCCGTGGGCTTCATGGTGGGCGCCGGCGGCAGCGCTATTGTCGCCAAAACGCTGGGCGAGGGCGACGAAAAGCGCGCGAAAGAGTATTTTACCATGTTGGTGGTTTTCGCCGTGACGCTGGGCGTGATACTGACGGCGGCCGGGCAGCTGCTTCTGGAACCTGTCGCCAGGGCGCTGGGCGCCACGGACGACATGATGGCGCACTGCATGACTTACGGCAGGATTCTGCTTGTTTCGCTGACCTTTTTTCTGTTGCAGAACGTGTTTCAAAACCTGCTCGTCACGGCGGAAAAACCCAAAATCGGGCTGGCGGTCATTGTGGCGGCGGGTTGCACCAACATAGCGCTGGACGCGCTGTTCGTCGCCGTGTTCAAGTGGGGCGTGGCGGGCGCTGCTGTCGCCACCGCCATAAGCCAGCTTATAGGCGGCGGGCTGCCGGTTATATATTTCCTGCGCAAAAACAACAGTCTGCTGTGCTTCACTAAATTCGGCATACACGGCAAAGTGCTTGTCAAAACATGCACCAACGGCTCGTCGGAACTTATGACCAACCTGTCGCTGTCGGTGCTCAACATGGTTTACAACGCGCAGCTCATGCAGATAGCGGGCGAAAACGGCGTCGCGGCTTACGGCGCGATAATGTACCTGAGTTTCGCGTTCGTTTCGATGTTTATAGGTTATTCGGTGGGCAGCGCGCCGCTCATCAGTTTCAACTACGGCGCCCAAAGGCACGGCGAACTCAAAAACCTGCTCAAAAAAAGCCTGGTGCTGACCGCCTGCGCCGGCGCGGCGTTGGCGGCGATAGGCATAGTTTTCGCGCCTGTCGTGGCGGGCATTTTCGTGGGGTATGACGCCGACCTGCTCGCGCTGACGTCGCACGGCATGAGGCTGTATTCCATATCCTTTTTGCTCAGCGGGTTCAATATATTCGGCTCGGCGTTTTTCACGGCTCTGGGCAACGGGCTTATTTCGGCGCTCATTTCCTTTTTTCGCACGCTGCTGTTCCAGGTGGGCGCGGTGCTGCTGCTGCCGATGATACTCGGCGTAAACGGCATATGGTTTGCCGTGACCGCCGCCGAAATACTTACGCTGGCGTTTACCGTTACTTTCCTGCTGACGCACCGCAAAAAGTACAATTACTGACTGGGCGGGAAAAAAGCGGCGGAAAATTTCCGCCGCTTATATACTTTGCGCCGGCAGTGTGATATAATATAAAAAAGCCAAGGAGGAACACACCAATGAAATTTTATATTTGCGCCCATTGCGGCAACATCATCGCTTATGTCAAAGACAGCGGAGTGCCTGTAATGTGCTGCGGGCAGAAAATGCAGGAAATCGTGCCCGGCACCACCGACGCCGCCGCTGAAAAACACGTGCCCGTGATTTCGGTCAGCGGCAACACCGTTACCGTGAAAGTAGGCGAAGTCGAGCACCCTATGGCGGCGGAACATTACATAGAGTGGATTGCCCTTGAAACCAAAACGGGCAACCAGCGCAAACAGCTGAAACCGGGTGACAAACCTGAGGCGGTTTTCGCGCTTGTGGACGGCGATGAAGCGATAGACGCTTACGCTTACTGCAACCTGCACAGCCTGTGGAAGGGCAAGGCATGAAACCCGATTTCAATGGCGAACCGAGCGGCATGTCGCCTAACCCCGTGTTTCAGACAACGGTGTTCGGAAAAAACGGCGAGGTGACTGTCACGAAAAGCAATTTTATGCCCGGCGGCGCCGACGACGTTTCCGACGCCGTTTATATCCGTGTTGACGGCTGGAAACAAAGCGAATAACGAATGAGAGCGGACAAAAAGTCCGCTCTTTTTTTGCCGTTTTCTTTTCTTGGGCGGCGGGCGCCGCCGCAGCGCTTGACAATTCTGCGGGGGGGGGGGGTATGATAATCTTAATAAAGGCGCATTGGCGCCTGGTTAAGGAGAGGAAAGATGAAAAAAAGAAAATGGCTCGCGGCGCTGTTCGCCGCCGTGATGTTCGCCGCTCTGTTCATGCTGGGCGCCTGTACCGACCCGCACGAACATGACTTCGGCGATTGGACGACTGTCAAAGAAGCCACCTGTCTTGAAGACGGCTCGAAAGAACGTGTTTGCGGGTGCGGGGAAAAGCAGACCGAAACCATTAAAGCCCTCGGGCACAAGTGGGGCAACCCGTATCTCGACAACGGCGTGTATAAACACCGCTGCGGCCGCTGCGGCGCTGTGGAAAACAGCAGTTCGGGCGGCTCGTCAACCGAAAGCACGGTGGTGTCCACAGGGGCGGCGCTTGCCGAAGCGATTAAAAAGGGCGGCACAATAGAAATCGCCGCGTGGAGCGACATCGAGATAACATCAGCCGAGTGGGACAGTGCCATGACGGCAGCGCGGGGCAAAGAAATCACCGTTTTGCTTGCCGACGACCTGACTATCACCGGCGGGGTTGATTATCTGCCGGCCGCCTCGGTTTCGAAAAACACCAAACTGACGATAAAACACAAAGACACCTATTCCGGCTGCGGCGTTGTTGCCGTCGGCGCCGGCGGTATATTTTATGTGAATGAGGGCGCCGGACTGACGCTTGAAGGCGTTTCTCTCAGATGGGACGGTATAGCGGTGCAGGTCGTCGGCGATAACGCCAAAGTTACGCTGGACGGCTGCGAGGCGGAAAGCGGCGATGTCGCCCAAAACGAAATCATCAATGTGGGCGCGGATAACGTTGACGTGACCGTTACCGGCTGCGATTTCGAGAGGTTTGACGACAGTATCCCGCAGGGATATTATCAGAGCGGCATTTATTTTAACTCCAAAGGCGGCGCGCTGACCGTCAGCGACACGGTTATTTACGCCTTCGGCAGAGGCATAGTGGTGGCGGAGGGCACCGCCGTCCTTACCGACGTTACGGCAAGGGCGCTGATGAGTAAAATCGATGGGGACGACACGACCTGGCAGCAAAACGCCGTGAGCGGAAACTGGTCTGCCGGTGAAATACCTCTCGGCGCGTTGGTGGCAAGTTATTTTTCATCCGCCTCGGCGGTCAAAACCATCGACATTACAGTTGACGGCGGATATTACTGGTCGCCGACTTTTAACAATGACGTGAGCAATCTTACGGGATGCCTTAACGCATGGTATATTTCCAACTCCGATACGGACAGCAAAGTCACCGTGACGGCGAAAGGAAATATAACTTTCGGCATATCGCCGAAAAACCCATATGAGAGAGGCGCCGATTTGATTGTAAATGTGGGCGGCAAAGCGACCTTCAACAATCAGCAGGACGAGGGCGCCCCGCTTTACGTCCGCACCGTATGGGACGGCTATACGTGGCAGATGGCGGAAGAAAGCCGCTGACACAGCCCGGAGTTAAACAGCAAAAAACCTCCCGAAAGGGAGGTTTTTGTTTACGCTTTCACAAAGCGCACGGTGGACACGCCTGTTTCGCCGTTGATGATTTCGGCGCCGGTGTGCGTCAGGGTTTTGCCGTCTTTTTTGAGATTCATGCTCCAGTCGGCGTTGATTGCCGTTACGATATAGCCGTCTTGGTCTTTCCATGTGCCGCCGTAACTTTCAACGCCCGCCGGCGTCGCCACGACGAGCGAGCAGGTGCCGTCTTTGTTGAGGGTGAGCGTCAGGCCGTTGAGCATGTTGAGCATGTTCATGACGGAGCCGTCGGCGGCGACGAAGTCATAGGCTTCGCAGTTGTAGGTTGTGTGGTCGGAGCACGCCGTAAAGGCGCACAGACAGGCCGCCAGCGCCATGGCGCAGGCGAAACATCTTATCAAATTTTTCATACCGCTCATTTCCTTTTTGTGGATTTGTAAAGATGATAAGATATTTTGCCCCGTATGTCAACGGCGGCGCCCATGAAAAAAACGCCTTGCGGCGTTTTATTTGGCGTAATAAGCCAGCCCGCAGCGGTCGCGCGGCTTTTCGAACCACAGCGGCAGCGGCAGCAGAAATTTTTTGTCGCCGTCAAACACCGTGGCGGTCATTTCGGCGTCGTCGAAAGACACGATTGTCACCCAGTGCCACCGTTCCAGGTCTTTGACGGAGTTATTCAAAAGGTTTAAAAAAGCCAGCGGCGCGTCAAGCGAAAGGGCTTCTTTTATGAAGTCCGCCGTTTGGCCGATAGTGAGAGGGGAGTCTGCCGCGAATTCCGCGCAGCGGCATGAAAGAGACAGTTTTTTCGCTTTGAAAAACGCGTCGCTGCCCTTTTTGAATTTGCGCACGCGGTGAAGCCCCCGCACGCCGGGAGTGAGATAGTTCCACATGGTCTGCATAACGGCGACGCGGGCTTCCGCCGTGCCGAACGGCACGTTTTCCGAGGCGCACGCCAGCAGATTTGCCGCCGCCGTGGGGCCGCAGCCCGTCATCCGGCGGAAACGGGTGGGGTACCACTCCTGACACGCGCCGTAAAATGTCTTTCCGTTACTGTCCAAAAGAAGTTTTCCGATGTTTTTTTCGCTGATTGAATAAACCATAGCGATTTATCTTATTCCGCCGCTGCGCGTTTCGTGCGCGGCGGAAAATCACATCTTTTCAGGCACGTCTATACCCAGCAGTGCAAGACCGTCTTTGATTGTTTTGTTTACGCATTTCGTCAGCGTAAGCCGTGCTATCTGCCTTGCCGTCGGCTCGTCCAGAATGCGGTGGGCGATATAAAACCTGTTGAAAGCCTGCGCCAGGTCTATGAGATATTTCGAAATGACCGAAGGCTCGTACTTGTCGGCGGCGTCGGCGATGACCGACGGATACCTGTTGAGCAGTTTGACGAGTTCTTTGCTTTCGTCGTTGTCAAGCGCAGAATAGTCGGGCATGATTCTGGCGTTGACGATGTTGCCGGCTTTCGAGAGAACGCTGCCCGTGCGCGCGTATGTATATTGCAGGTAAGGGCACGTTTCGCCTTCGAAATTGAGCACCTTGTCCAGCGAAAAGGTGATGTCTTTTATCCTGGCGTTTTGCAGGGCGGAAAACATAACGGCGCCCACGCCGACTTTTTCGGCGACTTCGGCTTTGTTTTCAAGCGACGGATTTTTTTCGTCGATGATTGCCATGGCTTTTTCCACCGCTTTGTCCAGCACTTTGCTCAGCCACACCACATTGCCTTTGCGGGTGGACATGGCGCCTTCGGCAAGCGACACCATGCCGTAAGCCACGTGCACGCAGTCTTTCGCCCAGTCGCAGCCCATGAGTTCCAGCACCTTGAACAACTGCCTGAAATGCAGGTTCTGCTGATAAGCCACGACGTAAAGCGACTTGTCGAAGTCGTATGTTTTTTTTCGGTAAAACGCCGCCGCAAGGTCTCTTGTGGCGTAAAGCGTCGCGCCGTCGGCTTTGACCAGCAGGCACGGCGGCATGTCATACGCCGAAAGGTCGACTATTTTGGCGCCGTCGCTTGTCTTTATCAGTCCCTTGCTTTCAAGTTGGTCAAGCACGGGCTGCATTTTGTCGTTGTAGAAACTTTCGCCGTTGTAACTGTCGAAAGTCACGTTAAGGCGTTTGTAAATTTTGTCCACCTCTTTAAGGGTGATGTCCTTAAACCAGTGGAAAAGTTCCAGAGCGCGCTTGTCGCCCTGCTCGATAAGGGCAAACCAGTGCCGCGCCTGTTCGGTCAGTTCGGGGCGGGTTTCTTCTTCGCGGTGGAACCTGACGTAAATTTCCTGCAAGGCTTCCACGCCGCCTTTTTCTATCTTTTCCCTGTCGCCCCAAAGGTCGTACGCCACAATGAGTTTGCCGAACTGCGTGCCCCAGTCGCCAAGGTGGTTTATGCCCACCACGTTATACCCCAGTTTTTTGAAGATTTTGTAAAGGCTGCCGCCTATCGCCGTGGTGCCAAGGTGGCCTATGTGGAAAGGTTTCGCGATATTGATTGACGAATAGTCGATGCATATCGTTTTGCCGTTTCCCGCGCGGGAAGAGCCGAACCCGTCCGCCGCCGCTTCGGCAAGCACTCCGCGCGAAAAGACTTTGTTGTCCACAAAAAAGTTGAGATAGCCGTTCACCGCGCGCACTTCGCTGACGATTTCGCAGCCGTCGAATTTTTCTTTGAGGTCTTCGGCGATTTTTACGGGGGAGGTTTTAAGCGCCTTGGCGAAACGGAAGCACGGCAGCGAAAAGTCGCCCAGCCTGCTGTCCGCCGTTTCGGTGACGAGCGAGTATATTTCCTCCCCGGAAACGCCGTCTATTTCGATGTGTTGACTTAAAATTTTCTTTACGTCCATAGTTCTCTCTCGTGTGGCGGCGCGCCGCCGTTTATTTTACATGCACAGGCGTTTTATCGCCGTATAATAAAGTTCCGTCATAAGGCGCAGTTTGTCAAGCGAAACGCGCTCGTTTGTTTCGTGAATGACTTTTTCGTCGCCGGGAAACACGGGGCCGAACGCCACGCCGCAGGGCAGCGCCCTGGCGTACGTCGCTCCGCCCACGGCGAGCGGCGCGGCCGCTTCGCCCGTCACACTTTTATAAACGTCCAGCAGCGTTTTGACCAGCGGGTTATCTTCCGGCACATACAGCGGTTTGTGGCTGCCTGTGATTTTATACGCCGCGCCCGTCGCCGCCGAAAGTTTTTTCAGCAGGTCGCTTTCGGCGCAAGAAACGGGGTAGCGTATGTCAAGCCCCATGACCAGTCTGCCGTTTTCGGCGCGCAGCCGTCCGACGTTTACCGTCATTTTGCCGCTGACGCCGTCGCTCATGGCAATGCCGAGAGTTTCGCCGTAATAATCGGCGCACACGGCGTTTGCCAGGGATATCGTTTTGTCGCCCGGGAAAAGCGCCGACAAGGCGGCGAACAGTTTCTTTGCGGCGTTGTCGCCGAATTCGGGTGTGGAGCCGTGCGCCGCTTTGCCGAAAGCCGTGATGATGACGTTTTTGCCGTCGGCTTCAAGGCGCAGGTCGCTTTTCTTTCCTGAAAAAGTCTTTTCGGGCGCAGCCGCCCCGCTTTGTTTATATACGCTGACGCCGCCTTCGATTACGGCGCGGCATTCGTCCATGACGATGTTTACTCTCTGACCGCCGCTGATTTCTTTCACGCCGCTCGGAAGCGCGCCCGCGTCTATGTCAATGTGGCACACGCCTTTTTCCACGTTGATGACGGGAAAATCGCCGTCGGGAGAAAAACCCGTTTTCGGCAGCGGCACTTTTCGGGCATAGTAGTCCATGCATCCCCAGCCGCTTTCTTCGTCGCAGCCGACAATCAGGCGTATTTTTTTGGACGGGCGGAAGCCCTCGTCTTTGAGTTGTTTCATGGCGAAAAGGCATGACACCACCGGCCCTTTGTCGTCAAGCACGCCCCTGCCGTAGAGAAAACCGTCTTTGATTTCGCCGCCGAAAGGGGCGCATGTCCAGCCTTTGTCCGCCACGGGCACCACGTCGAGATGCCCCAGCACGCCGAAGGTTTCGCCGTCGCCGAAATCGACGTGCCCGGCGTATCCGTCGCAGTTGTAAGTCTCAAACCCCATGTCTTCCGCCATGGCAAGAAATGCGTCGAGGCACGCCGCGTTGCCGGCGCCGAAAGGCTTCCCCGGCTCGGCGGCGGATTTGACGGTATTGACACGCAGAATTTTTTGAAGCGCCGCCAGCATATCGCCAAAGGTTTTGTCAGTTATAACGCTCATTTTCGCTCCTTTTTCCGCGGATACAGGTCTGTTCGCGGAAACTACTGAAATATTATACACAATTTTGTTCAAATGTGCTACATTTAATAAGGCAACGGGGACAAACTCCTTGCCGCGTTTTACCGTTATGGAAAAATCAGATGAAAAAACCCGTCAGAACCCGCACAGCGGGCATCGGGCAAGGATGCGGGAGAGATACAGGAGATACGGCGAAGAAGGGCTGAGCAAGCACGAGATGCTGGAAATAATGCTGTAC
>CAJFSP010000012.1 GCA_904419725.1 Candidatus Heteroclostridium caecigallinarum
GGACACAAATAGTATCAATCCAGTATCAAGAGCAGTATGGACGGGCAAAAAAGCCTGTATTCATGCGGGTTTTCGCCGTTTCGAGCGTCATTCCCACTCTATTGTTGCCGGCGGTTTGCTGGTGATGTCGTAAACGATGCGGTTGATGTGTTTCACTTCGTTGACGATTCTGGTGGAAACCTTTTCCAGCACGTCGTACGGTATGCGCGCCCAGTCGGCGGTCATTCCGTCCACGCTGGTCACCGCCCTGAGCGCCAGCGTATAGTCGTAAGTCCTCGCGTCGCCCATCACGCCGACGGAGCGGTTGCCGGTCAGCACGGCGAAATACTGCCAGATAAGCGGAGCCTGCCCCGCTTTGGAGAGTTCGTCGCGGAAGATGAAATCGGCGTCGCGCAGAATTTCCAGTTTTTCCTCGGTGATTTCGCCGATGATTCTTATTGCCAGCCCCGGTCCCGGGAACGGCTGCCTTTGCACGATGGAATCAGGCAGACCTATTTCCGTGCCCACTCTGCGCACTTCGTCCTTAAACAGGCTGCGCAGCGGCTCGATTATTTCTTTGAAATCCACAACGTCAGGCAGGCCGCCAACGTTGTGATGGCTTTTGATGACGGCTGAAGTCGGACTGCCGCTTTCGATGACGTCCGGATATATCGTACCTTGCACCAGGAAGTCCACCGCCCCGATTTTTTTGGCTTCCGCCTCAAATACCTTGATAAACTCGGCGCCTATGATTTTGCGTTTGGTTTCCGGGTCGGTAACGCCTTTGAGTTTGCCCAGGAACCTGTCTTTAGCGTCCGCCATGATGAGATTCATGCCCTGTTCTTCCTTGAACACGCGCATAATCTCTTCCGACTCGTTTTTGCGCATCATGCCGTGGTCAACGTAAATGCAGGTGAGTTGCTGTCCCACCGCTTTATATACCAGCTGCGCGGCAACGGCGCTGTCCACGCCGCCCGACAGGGCGCAAAGCACCTTTTTGCCGCCGACTTTTTCTTTAATGGCGCGGATTGTTTCCTGCGCCACGTTTTCAGGCGTCCAACTGCCGTCGCATTCGCACACGTTATACAAAAAGTTGCGGAGTATGGCGGAGCCGTACTGCGTGTGCATGACTTCCGGGTGAAACTGCACGCCGTATATTTTACGCCCGTCATTTTCCATTGCGGCGACGGGGCAGGTTTCGGTATAAGCCGTGGCGGTGAAACCGGCCGGCACTTCGGAAATATAATCGGTGTGACTCATCCAGCAGACGCTTTTCGACGGCACGCCCTTGAACAGCGTGGAGTCTTCCACAGTCATTTCCTGCTTGCCGTATTCCCTCTTTTCAGCCGAGGAAACCTTGCCTCCAAGCGCGTGGGCGATGAACTGCACACCGTAACAAATGCCGAGAATCGGCACGCCCAGGTCGAACACGCCCTTGTCCACCGACGGCGACGTTTCGAGATACACGCTGTTCGGACCGCCGGTGAAGATGAGCCCCACCGGATTATACGATTTTATTCTTTCAAGGCTTACGGTGTAAGGAAGCATTTCGCAATACACGTTATGCTCCCTGACACGCCTGGTAATCAGCTGGTTGTACTGCCCGCCGAAGTCTATTACCAAAACAGTTTGTCTAGTCATGTCGTCCCCTTGTTATTTGACCGCCGTCGTGTAGTTAGGCGCTTCTTTGGTGATGGATATGTCGTGCGGATGGCTTTCCAAAAGACCGGCGTTGGTTATGCGCACAAACCTGGCGTCTTTTTTAAGCGCCTCGATGTCTTTCGCGCCGGCATAACCCATGCCCGCTCTCAGGCCGCCCACAAGCTGATATACAGTGTCCGAAAGGTTTCCCCTGTAAGGCACACGGCCTTCGACGCCTTCCGGCACGAATTTTCTGCTGTTCTCCTGGAAATATCTGTCCTTGGAGCCCTGCGCCATTGCCGGCAACGAGCCCATACCCCTGTACACCTTGAAGTTTCTGCCCTGATAAATTTCCATTTCTCCGGGGCTTTCGGTGGTGCCGGCGAACAGGCTGCCTATCATAACGGCGGAAGCGCCCGCAGCGATGGCCTTGACTATGTCGCCCGAGTATTTAATGCCGCCGTCGGCGACAACCGCCTTGCCCAGTTTGTCGGCCTCTTCGGCGCAGTCCATAACGGCGGTGAGTTGCGGCATGCCTATACCCGCCACCACGCGCGTGGTGCAGATGGAGCCGGGGCCGATACCCACTTTTACGATATCCGCACCGGCTTCGATAAGCGCCCTTGTGGCCGCCGCCGTGGCGACGTTGCCCGCCATAAGCGTAATGTCAGGGAAAAGTTTGCGTATTTTTTTGACGGTTTCGATGACGCCGCTGTTGTGTCCGTGAGCCGTGTCGAGACCGATGAGGTCGACTTTGGCGTCCACAAGCGCCTTGACCCTGTCAATGGTGTTGGCGGAAGTACCCACGGCGGCGCCCACAAGCAGGCGCCCTTTGGCGTCTTTCGCCGAACGAGGATACTGCGTCGCCTTTTCTATGTCTTTAATGGTGATGAGCCCTTTAAGCAGCCCGTCTTTGTCTACGATAGGCAGTTTTTCAATGCGGTGCCTTCCGAGAATCTTCTGCGCTTCTTCCAGCGTGGTGCCCTGCGGCGCCGTGACGAGGTTTTCCTTGGTCATCACGTTGTCGATAGGCTGGTCGAAATTGGTTTCAAAGCGCAAATCCCTGTTAGTGAGTATGCCCACGAGTTTGCCGCGCTTGTCCACAATCGGCACGCCGGAAATCTTATATCTGCTCATGAGTTCCAGCGCCTCGGTCACCAGGTTTTCGGGATGGAGAAAGAACGGGTCGGTAATTACGCCGTGCTCGCTTCTTTTGACTTTATCCACATGAACAGCCTGCTCCTCTATCGACATGTTTTTGTGAATTATGCCGATGCCGCCTTCTCTCGCTATGGCTATCGCGAGTTTGCTTTCGGTTACCGTGTCCATAGCCGCGCTGATGAGCGGTATGTTGAGATTGATGTTTTTGCAAAGCGACGTTTTGAGGTCCACTTTGTCAGGCGTCACGTGCGATTCGCTCGGTATAACCAGCACGTCGTCGAAAGTAAGTCCTTCCTTGATAATTTTTTCCATGTTTCTCCCTCCGTAAAAATCCGATTCTTGTTGTTATATGTTACCTATTATATTATAAATGAAAATACGTCCCCCGACAAGGAACTTTTCAAAAACGAAAAATAATTACGGGCGTTTTTTTATCAGTTCGCCCTTTCCTCCCAAAGCAGCGCCGTTTCGGCGGAAATTTCTCCCTGCCGCGCCTTTACCAGAGAATAAACGGTGTAAGCAAAGTCGTTGCGCTTTGACGAACTGCCGAGTATGCCGGCGTAATCCCCCTCGCCGAGATACAGGGCGTCGAAGGTTTCCAGAGCGCTATTCAGCGAAACTTCCGTTTCGGGGTAGTCTTTCAGGGCGTCGACATATCCTTTAACCGGGTTGACGGAATAGAAGTTCACGCCGAGATATTCTCCCCAGCCGTTGTCTTCCACCCAATCGACGCAGTAGTTCCAGATTCCCGCCGACGCCGAAGCGGAATAGACAAGCCCGCTTCTCGCCTTGTTGTAAGCGACGTAATACTCGCCGCCGTACGAAACGCCGCCCACCAGAATTTCTTTATCGGCGATTTTCTCCCGAAAGTCGCCGTGCCTTTCCAGCCTGTCCGCCGCCTCATAGGCTTTGGCGTGGTTTTCGGCGCTTACCGACTTGACAAGCACGGACCACCAGTCGTCAAAACCGTCGCTGCGGCTCGCCGCCGTATACGCCATGTCGGCGGAAAAACTTTTCCACCCGAGTGAATATAAAAAGTCGCTTGCCCGCATCGGGGCAAGCAACAGAAATAAAGCGCATATCAAAACAAGCAAAACGCACAGTAGAGCCGCCGTTTTGCCTGCCGTTTTCAAAATAAGTGTTGTTGATGAAGCACCGTTTCTTTCTTCGCTCATAATTATATTACATTATAGCGGTCAACCTTTTTTTTGACAAGCGAAAGGTCAGGATTTTTTCGCCAGAACTTCGCCCGTCGCGCTGTCTATCATAAGGCCGAAAAAGGTTTTGTCCGGTTTGTACGCCACGACATACCAATAATATACGTCGCTGTTTTCGTCGGGGCTTTTCACCAGGCGCACGGAAATTTCACAGTCGAATTTGCCGTCTTTGTAACACTCCATAAGTTGGCTCTCGAAATTTTCTTTGAGTATGTCCAAAGGCTTCACGTCGCCGCTTGGCACTTTCGCCAGCGCCACGCCGAACGACTCGCCGTCGGCGGTCAGGGTCACGTCCAGCGTTTCGACGGGCAGTTCCCCGTCGGCAACGGCTGTCCATCTGCCGGCGTCGAAAGGCGACACTGTCAACGTTTCGTTATACGTCTTGCCGTTTACGGTAAACGCCGCCGACATATCAGAGTATTCGCCGTCTGTTCTGACTTTAACGGCGACAAAGTTTTTCATGCCGTTTTTAACGCCGTCCAAAGCGTAATCGTTTTCAATCCTGCCGCCGATGACTTCCACGAAAAAGCCCTCCGCCCTGCCGTACAAAACCGTTTCGTGAATTTCGCTCACGCTGTCTTCCAGCGCTTTGTTCATGTTCTGACAGCCCACAAAACCGCAGGCAATCATGAGCGCCAGACAGCAACTGAGAAATACTTTCGATTTTTTGCTCATATTTTTATCTCCGCTGTTTTTTGTAATATATACGCCGCCTGACATAAAAAAATGACAACTTGTACAAAACCAAACAAAAAACGCCTGCGCAAACCGCCGGATAACCGCTGCGCCATTTACAATAACGTCATATAAAATGCGCGGCGTAAAGGCCGCGCCGAAAAAAGCAAAAAAAAAGGGAAGGTAAAAAACCCTCCCGAAACAAGTTTTTGTTAGGCTTCGGAAATAGCGCTAACAGGGCATTGTGCCGCGCATGCTCCGCAATCGATACAAGTATCGGCGTCAATCTGATATTGATTTTCGCCTTCGCTTATAGCCGAAACAGGGCAGATAGATTCGCAGGCACCGCATTTGATGCATTCATCTGAAATCTTATGTGGCATAGGTCGCTGCCTCCTTTTTTAAGTTATTGACATTATAGCACAAACTTGCCGCGATGTATATATTTTTATTGATATTTGCAGTGATTTTTTCAGTCGAGAATTTCGCCGATATCTTCTTCCGCGTCGGGCAAATCCGCATCGGTAAGCGTGTGTTTGGCTTTTATTTGCGCCAGCGGATACGGTTTTATTTCCGCGTTGCCCTCCTTGTCGGTTATTTTGACCACAACGAGTTTTTTCAGCATGTCGTTTGACTGAACGATGCCTTTGCCGTCGGGAGTGCTTACTTCGGAGTGCACCCTTGGCATAAGTTTGTAAACTTCGCTGTAATAATCGTTTTCATATTGCAGGCAGCACATCAGCCTGCCGCACAGCCCGCTTATCTTGCCGGGGTTGAGCGACAACCCCTGTGTTTTAGCCATTTTGATTGACACCCTGGCAAAGTCTCCCAGGCAACTTGAACAGCAGCACGCCCTGCCGCAAGGCCCCAGCCCGCCGAGCAGTTTCGCCTCGTCGCGTATGCCCACCTGCCTGAGTTCGATTCTTATGCGGAAATAACTCGCCAAATCCTTTACCAGTTCGCGGAAGTCCACCCTTGTTTCCGCGGTGAAATAAAAGATGACCTTGCTGCTGTCAAATGTAAACTCACAGTCGATGAGTTTCATTTTGAGTTTATGCCTGGCTATCTTTTCCCTGGCGACTTTCATAGCGTCGTCTTTCCTGGCGGCGTTTTTTTCGGCGGTCTGCAAGTCTTTTTCGGTGGCTTTGCGTATCACGGGTTTAAGCGGACTGACGATTTCGCTTTCGTCCACTTCGCGCGGCGCCAGCACCACTTTGCCGAACTCCACGCCCCTGACCGTCTCGACGATGACGCCGTCGCCCACGTCAAACTCTATATCGCCCGGCGAAAAATAATAGATTTTGCCTATATCCTTAAACCTTACGCCAACTATCTTCGGCATGAATATTTAACCTCCAGAATGGAAAGCACCAGCCCGTCAATCACGGCGGAGAGATTGCAATTGCCGTCCAGCCGTATTTTCGCCTGCGTCAGCAGGTCCACGACTCTGTAAAGCGCCTCGGGCGAATACATTCCTTTGATAAAAAGTATATCATTTTTTTTATGTTTGAGCAACAACATCTCTTCGTCGGCGTAGGCGGCAAGCGTCTGCCTGTAAAGCAGCAGGAGCATGCGCAAAACGGTCTGCGTGCCGGCGCCGTAAGAAGAAAGTTTTGCCGACGCTTTGAGCGCGTCTTTTGACGACGAAAGACTTTTCACCGTTTCGGTGACTTCGTCGAAAATTTTATAAAAACTCCTGTCGGTGGCGTATTTTTCCGCCGTGAGCGGCCTGCCGTCGGCGAAACACGCCGCTATTTCGGCGTCGGCTTCGCTTATGCCGGACGAAGTGAGATATTTCATCACTTCCTCGAAAGAGGTGTCGTCCAGCCGCACCTGCTGACAGCGCGATTTGACCGTGGCGAGAATCGTGCTTTCGTTTGTAGCCCCCAAAAAGAAAATGGTGTTTTCGGGCGGTTCTTCCAGCGTTTTGAGCAGTTTGTTCTGAAGCAGCGGCGAAAGGGTGTCGCAGTTGTTGAGCACATAAATCTTTCTGTCCCCTTCGAACGGTTTTACATAGCAGTCGTCAAGGATTTCCGATATGTCGGCAAGCAGAATTTTGTCTTTGGTTTTCGGGTAAACGTGCACGTCGACGTGTTCGCCGGCGAAAACCTTGTTGCACACCACGCATGAAAAGCAGCCGCCTTTGGGGCACAGAGCCATCGCGCCGGCGTACAGCAGAAATTCTTTGAGATATTCCGGGTCGTTGCCCGTTATGAGATAGGCATGCGCGAACCTGTCGGCGGAAAACTGTTTCCACAGACTTTCAAACGCTTTTGTGCCCGTTACGAGTCTGGTCAATTGTTCCATATTTCAAAATACGCCTTTTTGTTTCAGCGCCTCCACGATTTTTTCGTGCGTTTCGTATTTTGTGCCCAGCGGTCTGATGACGATAAACCTGTCGGCGTTTTTTTCGGCGGCGTATCTGTAACCGTCGTAAACCCGCCCGAAAAACTCGTCGCCCGACTGTTCCAGCCTGTCGGCTTTGTCGGCGCCGCCCTTTCTGGCAAAAGCTTCTTCGGGGCTTAAATCGAGAAATATCGTGTATTGCGGAATATATTGTCCTATCGCCAAATCGTTGAGATTTTTTACAAAATCATATCCGAGTTTTCTGCCGAACCCCTGATAGGCGTAAGACGAATCGACGTATCTGTCGCAAAACACGATTTTGCCGTCCGCCAGCGCCGGCGCGACGACGTCGCGCAGATGCTGATTGCGCGCGGCGGCGTACAAAAACGCTTCGCACACGTCGGTCATTCCGCCGTTTGACGGGTCAAGAATGATGTTTCTTATCTTTTCGGCGATTTCACTGCCGCCGGGTTCCCTTGTAAACACGGCGTCTATGCCGTTTTTTTGGCAGTATTCTTTAAGAAAACGCAGTTGCGTTGATTTTCCGACGCCCTCGCTGCCTTCCAGCGTGATGAAGTTTTTCATTTATACACCTTTATTTTTCCGTTTTTGAGCCCGAACATCTCCCCTCGCGCCGCCTCCGCCGCGTAAGAAACGGTTTCGCCGCTGACAAACAGCGGCACTCCCGGCGGATATCGCCCGACGGAACCGGCGCATACGCGCCCTTCCGCCTCGCCGAGCGGCACATATTCCGTATCGCCGGAACACGGTTTAAGCGGTGTAAAAACAGGCTTTTCGAAAGAAAATCCGTCCGCCGGCTTGACGAAATGCGGCATCGTTTCAACGGCTCTTTTCAATTTTAATAAATTTTCACGGCTTTCGGCAAGCGAAAGTATAAACACAACGCGCGAAACGTCGCTGAACTCGGGGCGCACGCCCTGCGAAACGAAATATCTTTCGGCCGCCGCGCCGTCTGTGTCTTCTATAACCAGGCGGGTAAAGTCGTCGTTGGGCATAAACTTCACGCCCGGCACGGCCGTGATTTCTTTCACGGCGTCAAAAACCCGCCTGTCCTCTCCCGACGCCGCCGCAAGCGACGCCCTTTCCCTTGCATAATCGAGCGACGCCATGAGCACATAACTCGGGCTGCTGGTGTGAAAAACTCTCATCGCCCCGTTTATGCCGTCAAACAAAGCCCCGTCGTTGACAAGTACGGCGGCCGCCTGCGTCATGGCCGGCAGCGTCTTGTGCGCCGAAACCACGAAAGCGTCGCAAAAGCGGTAAATGTTTTTCAGCAGCGGAGTAAAGGCGAAATGCGCCCCGTGCGCCATGTCGGCAATCAGTCTGACGCCCCTTTCGCGGCATATTCCGCTTATCGCGGCGACGTCGCCCGTTTCGCCGTAATAATTAGGCGCCGTGATGACCAGCGTGCCGACGTCGGGGTTGCGTTCAAGGGCGTATCTGACGTCATCGGGCGCAAGCGGCATGAATTTACCGTCGGAATATCTGTTGTTGACAAGCACCGCCTCTTCACGCCGCAGTTTCAGCGCGTTGAACACGCTGACGTGCGACGCTCTTTCCGCCATTATCTTCCCACGCGCGGCAGCCAGCATCGCGAGCACGCCGCAGGTCGACCCGTTTGTGGAAAACAGACATTTTTCAGCGCCGTACGCCTCGGCGTAAAGCCTTTGCGCCGAGGCTATCGCGCCGCTCGGGTCCGCCAGGTTGTCGGAAAAATCAAGTTCGGTTATGTCATACGGAAAACACTCCGCCAAAAACTTCGGCGCGCCGCTTCCGTATCCTTTATGCCCCGGCATATGAAACCGAGCGTTTTTTTGCGCGGCGTATTTTTCCAGCATTTCCACAATAGGCATCATAACAATATGATTTTACCATTTTACGCGCCAAATAACAACACGCCAAAGCCTTTTGCGCAAACAAAAAACTCCGTTTTCACGGAGTTTTTATTTCGGATACCGATTGTACCGGCAATCAATACATCTTTGCGCCGGCGGGAATTGCGTCGTCTATCATCAAAAGATGCAGTCTTTCTTCGCCTTCCTCATGGTGCACGGCGGAAATAAGCATTCCGCAGGAGTCTATGCCCATCATGTTTCTCGGCGGCAGGTTGGTTATAGCCACGCAGGTTTTGCCGACGAGTTCTTCCGGCTCATAATAAGCGTGTATGCCGCTGAGAATAATTCTCTCCTTGCCGCTGCCGTCGTCCAGGGTAAATTTCAAAAGTTTTTTGGACTTCGGCACCGCCTCGCATTTCAGAATTTTAACCGCCCTGAAATCCGACTTGGAGAAAGTCTCGAAATCCACATAATCCTCAAAAAGCGGTTCGATCTGCACTTTCGAAAAATCGTAAACCGGTTTTTCATCGGCGGCTTTTTCTTCCGCCGCTTTCGGGGCTTCGGCTTTTTTGGCGGCCTTGCCGATAGGTTTCATCGTCGGGAAGAGCAGCACGTCTCTTATGGATGCCTGGTTGGTGAACAGCATGACCATTCTGTCAATGCCGATTCCCAGCCCGCCTGTAGGAGGCATGCCGTATTCCAGCGCGGTTACGAAATCCTCGTCCATCATCTGGGCTTCGTCGTCGCCGCCTTCGCGCTGCCTCACCTGCGCCATAAACCTTTCACGCTGGTCAATCGGGTCGTTAAGTTCGCTGAAAGCGTTGCCCATTTCCCTGTTGGTGATGAAAAACTCGAAACGCTCAGTCAGCCGCGGGTCTTTCACGCTCTTCTTGGCGAGAGGAGATACCTCGACCGGATAATCGTATATAAACGTCGGCTGCGTAAGGTGGTCTTCCACAAGCCTGTCAAACACTTCGTACAGGGCATATCCCCATGTTTTTTTGTTGTCTTCGCACGGGGCGCCGAGTTTTTCCGCGGCGGCGACCGCCTCTTCTCCGCTCATGCCAGCAAAGTCGACGCCTGTGTATTTTTTGACGGCTTCCAGCATGGTGAGCCTCTCCCAGTGGTCGAGGTCGACGGTAACGTCGCCGTAAACAATCTGCCGCGTGCCCAGCACCTTGTCGGCGATATAGCAGAACATCTCCTGCGCGATGTTCATCATTTCCTCAAAATCGACATACGCCTGGTAGAGTTCCACCGTGGTGAACTCGGGGTTGTGCCTTACGTCCATACCCTCGTTGCGGAACAGTCTGCCCATTTCGTAAACTTTTTCGAAACCGCCGACAATAAGGCGTTTAAGATACAGTTCCGGCGCTATGCGCATGTACATGTCAATGTCAAGCGTGTTATGGTGGGTTATGAAAGGTCTCGCCGAAGCGCCGCCGGCGATGGTGTTGAGAATAGGCGTGTCCACCTCGATAAAGCCGCGGTTATCCAGAAACTCTCTCACGCACCCGATTATTTTTGAACGCAGCACGAAAGTGCGTTTGACTTCCGGGTTGGCGATGAGGTCGACGTATCTCTGGCGGTATCTCAAATCGTTGTCTTTAAGCCCGTGGAATTTTTCAGGCAGGGGCAGCAGCGACTTGGACAGCAGCGTGAGGCTGTCCGCTTTTACGGAAATTTCCCCCATATGGGTGCGGAAAACTTCGCCTTTAAGCCCTATTATATCGCCTATATCCCAGCTTTTGAACTCGGCGTAAGCCTCGTCGC
This sequence comes from Candidatus Heteroclostridium caecigallinarum, assembly GCA_904419725.1. Lineage (GTDB taxonomy): Bacteria > Bacillota > Clostridia > Christensenellales > CAG-314 > Heteroclostridium > Heteroclostridium caecigallinarum. Next base: position 10,649 of record CAJFSP010000012.1, read on the forward strand.
CCACAACGTCTTTGCGGACGTAAATCTGAACCGTCCCCTCGTTGTCGAGGATATGGCAGAAACTCGCCTTGCCCATAATGCGGCGCGACACGACGCGCCCCGCGATGCTTACGCGGCGCGCGGCGTTTTCGTCGAATTTTTCCGCTATGTCTTTTGAGTCGCTGTCGATATCGTATTTGGTGATTTCATAAGGATTCTTGCCGCTTTCAATCAGGTGCTGCAATTTCTCGCGGCGCACTCTGACTACTTCGGTAAAATCCTGCTCCTGTTCGGCGCCGATAACCTTATCGCTCATGGTATTCTCCTTGTCTGTCAGGAATGTATTTCCAAAATTTTGAATTGCGTCACGCCGGCGGGATTTACCACGTTCACCGTCTCGCCGAGTTTTTTGCCGAGCAGGGTTTTGCCGACCGGCGACTCGTTGCTGATTTTGTTGTGGAACGGGTCGCTTTCGGTCGTGCCGACAATACGGTAAACCAATTCTTTATTTGTTTTGCAGTTGAGTATTTTGACTTCGCTGCCCAGCGAAACAACGCTGGTGTCAGCCACCGTGTCGATGATTTTAGCGTTGCGCAGTTTGGCTTCGATTTCCACGATTTCGCCTTCGATGCGCGCCTGTTCGTCTTTCGCGGCGTCATATTCGGCGTTTTCGGAAAGGTCGCCCTGCGCTCTCGCTTCGCCTATAATGCGGGATATTTCCTGTCTTTTCTCTGTTTTGAGAATCCGAAGTTTCTCTTCCAACTCATTGTAGCCTTGTTGGGTCAAAATCACTTCTTCAGCCATCATAACCTCCGTTTTTACAAACAAAAAACCACCCGTTGCCGTATCAGCACCGGATGCGTTTCCGATATAATACACCAACGGGAAAAATAAGTCAAATTATTTGCTCCGCCTTCCGCCGGAAAACGCCCTGAACACCCTGTATCCCAGCGGCTTCGTGAGTTTTACCGACAAAAACGGACACAACTCCTGGCAGCAATAACATCTTATGCACTGGCTCTGCTTTATGCGCGCTTTTTTGTCCCTTATTGTTATCGCCTTGTTCGGGCAGTGCACGGCGCACTTTCCGCAGCCGCGGCAGGTGTCCTTTTTTATTTTAACCTTTCTCGACGAAGTATTCTTGATGAATTTGCGTATGAATTTGGGATATCTGTACAGCGCCATGCTGCCCACGTCCACGCCCTCGAAACCGTCGATTTTTTCAACGGGCGCCCCGCACACTATCTCGCCCACGGGTTTGGCAAGCACTCCCCTTTCCGCCGCTTTCATGATGACGGGCATTTTCATGACGTCGTCGCAAAACATTTTTTCGGCTATGATGTCGGCGAAATAAGCGTCGCGCGAGGCGATGAGTTTGCCGATAAATATCGGTTCGCCCGCCGTCGGGCCGTTTTTGTGCATGCCCGTCACGGCATCGATGATGTGCAGGTTTATTTTCGCGGCGGCAAACCGCTCTATGTCTATCAGCGCGTCGCAAAACGGTCCCAGGTCGGAAAACCTGGTGTGCATTTCCACTTTCATCAGCCCCGGAATCAGCCCGAACAGGTTTTTCACGCAGCCGCTGTACCCCGTCAGCGAATGGGTCTTGAACTTGCACACGTTTATCACGGCGTCGGCTTTCAGAAAGGCGTCGATACAGTCCATGCGCTTGATGACGGCTCCGTCCACCGCGACGGAAGAGTAGCCGAAATCGTCGTTGAGTTTCGCGCCGGACGCCTCGCAGGCGTCTGTCATGCCGCACGTTTTGTACACCGCCGCCATGTGCGCCGCCGTGTACAGTCCGCCCGGACTGTCGCCCACGATGACTTCGGCGCCCGTTTCGGCAATGATTTTTTTTGCCACGGCGGCTATAACCGACGGGTGCGTAGTCGCGGCTTTGTCCGGCGGCATCTGCCGCACCAGGTTGGCCTTTATAAACACCCTTTTCGCCCCACCGAGTATTTTTGCCGTTCCGCCCAGATTATCAAACAACTCGCCGACGGCTTTATCCACCGACGACGAGTCGTAATTGTCGCAATTTGCAATTGTTACATCCATAAAAAATCAGAGTTCTTCGTTGTTCATTTTGTAAGTCAAAAGGAACAGGCTCTCGTTGAGATGCACGTTTTCGACATGCACGCCGTCGAGTTTGATTTCCTGCGAAGCGAAGTTCCATATGCCCTTCACCCCGGCGTCCCTGACCATTCTCGCCACGTCCATCGCGGCCTCTTTCGGCACCGAAATAATGGCGATGTCGATTTTGTTTTCACGGCAGAATTCAGGCAGTTTGTCGGTGTCGAACACGTCGATATGACTCGGCACCCTGATGTGCCAGACCTCTTTGTCAAACACGGCTTTGATAAAAAACCCCAGCCTGTCAAACCCCTGATAATTCGCCAGCGCCTGGCCGATTTTGCCGCCGCCCACGATAATCACGTTGTAGGTTTTGTCAAGCCCCATGATTTGCTGCATCTGCTCGCACAGATAACGCACGTCATAGCCGTACCCCTGCCTGCCGAAGCCGCCGAAGTTGGAAAAGTCCTGCCTGACCTGCGAAGCGGTTGTCCCCATGAGTTCGGAAATTTCGCTCGAAGAAACGTGCGCCACGCCCTTTTCTTCCAGTTCCGTAAACAATCTGAGATATGCCGGCAGTCTGTTGATTACCGCCGAAGAAATTTTTTGTTTTTCCATATGTTTGACCTTTCCCGAAATATTACTTAAAATATATCACAAATAAAACCGCTTGTAAAGTGTCAATTTTGACAGATTATTGACAAAAACGGAGACAGTATGCGAGTCTGGGCAAAGATAACAAAAGGCGAAAAAATCATTCGGCACGCCGTTGTGGAAGCCGACAATCTCAACACCTTTTCAGGCATAACCAGGGCATTTATGGACGCGGCGGAAGCGCTTAAAATCCCCACGCCCGTCATCACGCGCACTTCGGCGCAGTTTTTTTTCGACTTCAACAGCGTACGTTTCAAACCGGCCGATTTCGTCGAACCCGTCGATTTCGACTCCCTTTTCATCGAAAGAGCGTAAACCCTCCGCATAAAACCGCCGTTTTTGCACAAACTGACGTAAACGGAGGTAATCATGAGAAACATAACTTCGGTCATAGCGCTTGTTCTCGTAATCATCGGGGCGCTCAACTGGCTGCTTATAGGCGTTTTTTCGTTTGACCTCGTGAGTTTCCTGTTCGGTACGATGTCCGTCGTGTCGCGGGTCGTTTACGGGCTTGTGGGGCTGGCGGGCATATGGCTCATAGGTTCGGCTGTTGTCAGCGCCATGAAAAGCGACAAAACCAAAAAAGCGTAAAAAAACGGTCAGACGACCGTTTTTTTATTTGCCAAAACACGGCATATGTGCGATAATACCGTCAACTTAATGATGGTGCTAGAACACCCATCGGTAAAAAAACTAGGAGGTATGCGGAGCGCCTTCTTGCGTTTCGCTTTTTTCATGAAAAACACAACCAAAATTCTGGCGATAAACGCCCTCGTCGCGGCGCTTTACGTCGTGCTGACGATGCCTTTCGGGGTTATAACCACTTCAAGCGGAATGCAGTTCCGCCCGGCGGAGGCTCTCACCATTCTGCCCGCTCTCATGCCCTACACAATCTGGGGGCTGGCGGTGGGCTGCGGTCTGAGCAACTTTGTTTCGGCTTTCGGCCTGCCCGACATCATCCTCGGCTCGCTCACCACTCTCGCCGCGGCGTATCTCACAAGCAAAATCAAAAAGCCGTGGCTTGCCGCCCTGCCGCCCGTACTGCTCAACGCGGCGTTTATGCCGCTTATTTGGATGATTTCATCCAACGACATCGCTTACTGGGTCAACGCCGGCAGCATGCTGCTGACGCAGGCGGCGGTTATTTACGGCATAGGCATGCCGCTGTATTACATAATGAAAAAATATGTGATGCCGCATGTCGCTCTCCCCGCCGCTGAACGTAAAAACCGACGTCAGGACAACCGTTGACCGTTGACGGCAAAAGCCGGTTATCTTTACAAAACTTCCGGCAAAGGAAAGCGGTGCATAATCAGCAAAAACAGAGCCAACGGCTCTGTTTTTTTTATAAGAAATAATCTTTGTTGCGCTCAAAACACGATTAATTTACTTTTTCAACAACAGGATAAATATTGATTTCTTCCCCGTTTTGCGGCTTTGGGTCGGTTCTTGTTGCACTTTCAATTCCGTCGCTCCACCCGGCAAATTCATACCCTTCATTCGCCACCGCCGTCACTAACGAGCCGTATTTCCCAAACTGCACCTCCTGTCTGGCATTTCCGTCTATATATCCTCCCTGTTCAGCCTGATACAATAACTCATAAGTAGTCTTTTCAAACACGGCGGTTACAAAAACGTTGCCCACAACATCGGCGTCTGTTCTCACGGCGGAAGTCATTCCGTCGCTCCACTGCACGAATCTATATCCTTCAGAGGCGACGGCTTCCACCGCATTGCCGTTTCCGCCTTTATACACGGTTTGAATCGTATCCCCTGACACAAATCCGCCTTCAGTTGCGCCGTACAGCAGAATAAAACTGTCTGTCTCTTTGAAATGCGCCGTTACGGACAAATCACCGGTCACACCGAGGTCTGTTCTCGTTTCTTCCGTTACGCCGTCGCTCCACCCTATAAACTCAAAGCCCGGGTTCGCGACAGCCGTCACGGCGGCGCCGTCTTCACCGTGGGCAACGGTCTGCGCGCTCTGCCCCGCGATATACCCGCCGTATAAAGCGTCATAGCGCAGTTGGCATGTTTTCAAGGCAAAATGCGCCATTCTTGTGAAGCCCGTCTTTATGTTGGCGTCACAGCGGAAAGGCGTGGTAACGCCGTCGTCCCACCGCACAAACTCATAACCGTCATAAGGCACCGCCAATACCGCCGAAGCGCTTTCGCCATACCCGACCGTCTGGTTTGCATTGCCGCTTATTCTGCCGCCGTTAAGGGCGATATATCTCACATTATATGTTTCGGCGGCAAACATCGCTGTCACGTTTTTGTCGTCCGTCACATTTTTTTCGCTTCGCTCCGCCGACAAAACGCCGTCGCTCCATTTGACAAACCTGAACCCCTCAAACGGCACGGCGGTCACCGTTTCGGCGTCTCCGCCGTCAGTCACCCGCTGCACGGCGCTGCCGTCGATATATCCGCCGCTGCCGGCGAAATACGCCACAATATGCGTTTCAAGCCCCGCGAAATACGCCGTTACGGCAAAATTTTCTTTCACGCCGTAATCAGTTCTCTCGGCGGTCAGCACGCCGTCACTCCATATAACGAAACGATATCCGTCGTCCGCCACCGCTTTTACCGCCAAGCAATCGCCGCCTTCTTCAACAGTCTGCTCCGTTTTGCCTTCTATAACGCCGCCGCCCGCGGAAACATATCGCGCGGAGAATTTACCCAGCGGACGAAAATACGCTTTGAAGTGCATATTGGCGTTCACGGCCCTGTCTGTTCTGACCGACACGTCAAAACCGTCGCTCCAACGCTCAAAAACGTAACCGTCATCCGCCACGGCGGCAACCTGGCTGCCGTCGTCGCCTTCACGCACCGTCTGCGCGCTCCGCCCCGAAATGTATCCGCCGTCGCCCGCCGAATACGTCAGCGTGTACACATCGTTTCCGCACGCCGCCAGCGTCATTACCGACAACGCCAAAACAAACACGCAAATTAACGTCAAAACTTTCTTCATATCTCTTTCTCCCGCGTGATTCCGCCGTCTTTTGTTTGCATGATTATTTTATAACAAGGTCAACCCGTCGGTCAATAGCCAAATCCGCAGGCAAGAGAGCATGAAAAACCCCGGCTCCCGCCGGGGCTTGTTTCAGTTTATCTTTTCCACTATGGCGTACAGCGTCAGCGTGTTTCCGTCCGTCGGTTTCACGTCGGTTCTCGTAGGCGACGTCACCCCGTCGCTCCACCTTACAAAACGATATCCCTCATCAGGCACGCAGGTTATTGTGGCTGAGTCATCATTTTCAAGTATTAGCGTGCTGCCGCCTGAAAATGTAAAATAATTATTTCCAACTTCCGCTACAACCGTACCACAGCCGCCATCACCATCGGTATTTCTTACATAGGCAGATATCATCCAAAAACTTTCCAATGCATTATTATAAATTAGGTTTTCAGTTGACTCACTATTCAAAAAAGCATTAAATTCGCTTACTAACTTTATAGAATACTGCAATATACTGCTTTCCGATGCTTGTGGATTCAAAAACAACCATCTTTGTTTTTCGAAATCAAATCTATATCCCCTTGCTTGCGTCAATTCAAAATTATTATTCACTGGTAATAGAACTATATCCAAATATTTTACGGAAAAATCATCTGCGAGTTTTAAGTAAATTATGACGTTTACAGCATTATTCAAATAACTATAATAAATCCGATAACTCAAATCCTCCGCATTATATTTGAATTGTATTTTTCCTTGTTCAAGCCCGCCAATATCAGTATTCATCTGATAAACTACATCAAGTTCAATTGGTATAGTTTCTATCATATTATTTACAATTTGAATACCCATGAATAATGCCTCGCCTTGAGCATATGTGCTGGATGTTTCTTTATCAAAATAAAATATATCTTCCGAAACGCTTTCCGACGGGCAAGACAGCGACAGGCAATTTGCCTTGATTTCTTTTACTACATGATTCATCACGGTCATGTTGTCAAACTCGAACTCCGCCGTGACGGTTATATCTCCGCTCACTTCTCTGTCAGTGCGCTCGGCGGTGGTCACCCCGTCGCTCCATTTCACAAACTTGTAGCCGAAATCGGCAACCGCCGTCACCGTTGAACCGTCTTCGCCTTCTTTCACAACCTGCTCCGTTTCGCCAGTCATACCGCCGCCCTCGCCCGCGGCGTATTTCAGCGTGTATTCATTGGGCGCGCAGGCGGCAAGCAGACCAAGCGACAAAGCGACGACAAAAACCAGCACAAAAATTTTCAGTTTTTTTGCCATATTTTCCTCCTTTTTGATAGCGTATTGCTATTTTTTAGTTATTTTATAGCAAATCGCTATAATTGTCAATATGAAGATTTTTTGTGAAAGGCTTTTGGCGCTGCGCAAAGAATACGGCTACACGCAGCGGCAGGTGGCGCAAATGCTGGGAATAAGCCAGCCGTCTTACATACGCTATGAAAACGGCACCGCGCAGCCGAGTCTGGAAAACTTATCGGCGCTGGCGGATATTTTCGACGTATCAGCGGACTATCTCATCGGCAGAAGAGAAATATAACAAAAAAGGACGGATAACCGTCCTTTTTTTGTTTTTACTGAATTTTCAGCTGTTGTGGTTTATAAGCGTCCTTATCTGGGAGGCAATGTCGGCGTTTGTGCAGTAAATTTCTATATATGTGCCGCCGTTGTACCAGGCATCATAAACAAAATTGTCGTTTGTCGCCTGCGCCATTCCGAGTTTGAAGAACAGCAAATCCTTGAATTCATGGTTGCCGCCGAGTTCGTCGGCTTTTCTCTCGCCGTAAGCGGTGCTTTCTTCCACGCTGTCGAACTTATACATAATCACGGTGAGATATTCCACGCTGCCGTCCTCGAAATTGTTGACGTCGTATTTTGTGCCGCAAAGCAGGTTTATCTGGGCGTATTCTTCGGCGATGTTTTCTTCCGCCGTGGCGAAAATATCTTTCGAAACGGCGTCGCCCAGCGGCGACCTTTCGTTAAACTCGTTTTCGCCCCTGTTTTCGTTATATTCATACCACAGCTGCCATACCCTGTCGCCCACTGCCGCGTCGCCGAAATCGTCGCCGCCTGTAAGTTCCAGCAGATTGGTTATAGTGTCGGTGCTGCCCGGCGTCATGCAGTTGTAAAACATCGGCAGTTTTGCCACTATAAAAACAACAAGAAGTATAACGACAATCACCGCGATGATGCGCGCGGCGAATTTGCCGGGTTTTTTGATGCGCCTGTCGCCCAGAACTTCGTGATATTTGGTGTCCGCCTTTTGCTGTGCCGCCGTGATTTTCGCCTGTTCTTCGGCGGAAAGTTCTTCAACGGGCGGTTCGTCGCCGCTCATGTCAGACGGCGCTTTCTCCGTTTCTACGGCTTCGCCGCATGACGGCGCGGATTCGGCCTCCGCAATCGGCTCGGCGTTTTCAGCCGGCACGGCGTCGGAAGCGGCTTCTGGTTCTATCGCCTCTTCGGGACGGTTGTCAGGCTCTTGTTTCAGGTCTTTGTCTTCCATTGTCACCTCTTACCCATGCGTATTTTACAAGAGTTTAGGTTATTATAACCAAAACGCGAAAAAATTGCAACAATGCGCGGGTACAACAAAAAAAGCAGCCCTTCGGCTGCTTTTTGTATGTCGTTAACGTTTGCTGAACTGAGGAGCGCGACGGGCCTTTTTGAGACCGTACTTTTTCCTTTCCTTCATGCGTGGGTCACGGGTGAGGAATCCCGCTTTTTTGAGCACCTCTTTGCTTTCGCCCGCCACGACAAGCGCTCTCGCGATGCCGTGTCTGATGGCGCCCGCCTGACCGGTGAAGCCGCCGCCGTACACATTGACAAGCACGTCGTATTTGTCAAGGGTGTTGGTAAGGGCAAGAGGCTGTCTCACGATGTATTTCAGCGTGTCGAGACCGAAATAGTTGTCGATATCCCTTTTGTTGATGGTGATATTTCCGCTGCCGGCAGGGAGAAGTCTCACTCTGGCAATGGATTTTTTCCTGCGGCCGGTGCCCCAGAACTGAATTTTTTTACTCTTAGCGATTTTTACCATAATTCCACCTCAATCACAGCAATTTGAGCGTTTCAGGGTTTTGAGCCTGGTGCGGATGTTCGCTGCCCTTGTAAACCCTGAGTTTTTTAAGCATTTTGCTGCCCAGACTGTTTTTAGGGAGCATACCCTTCACGGCGCGATAAACCGCGAAGTCGGATTTTTTCGCCATGATATCTTTGTAACTGGTTTCTTTAAGGCCGACATAATGCGTGTGGGTGCGGTAAACTTTTTGTGTGAGTTTTTTGCCCGTCAGCACGACTTTGTCGCTGTTTATAACAATGACATGGTCTCCCGTATCAACGTGAGGTGTGAAGATAGCCTTGTTTTTGCCCCTGAGAATAGCGGCGACCTGGCTTGCCAGACGGCCGAGAGGCATATCGGTGGCGTCTACGACGTACCACTTTCTTTCAACCTCGGAAGGCTTTGCCATAAACGTTTTCATTTTTCGTCCTCCATATAATATAAAGAAAAATGCTGTTTCACGGACGGAAATACGCGCCTGTGGGGAAGCGCCTATGGCGGCAGGGCTAATGCCGCAAATTTCCACAGCTGAAATATATTACATCAAGGCGGTGTTTCTGTCAAGCGATTTTTTCTTCAAACACGCCGAAAAAGGCGTTTTTACGGCAAAAAACGACCTTTTTTAAGCAAAAAAGCGGCAAAGCCGCCCTTTTATCTGATATATTTGCCCGCCTCTCTCAAACTGAGTTTGCTCATTTCGCCGCCGTGCCTCGACAAAAAATCTTTCACCCATGCGGGGTTGGTTTTCGAGTAATCCCTCAGCGCCCAGCCGATGGCCTTGTTGACGAAAAACTCGTTTGAGCCCAGGTTGTTTACTATTATTTTTTCCAGCAGGGCGGCGTCGGTCTTTTCCTTTCTTCCCAGCTGGTGGTCTATGGCGATTCTCCTGACCCAGAAGTCGCCGTCCAGCGACCAGTCCAGCATAAGACCGTTTACCCGCCCGTCGCGCAGACCTATGCCGCCGATTATTTCGTCGAAAAAATCTATCGTGTCCCACCACTGTTTTGTCCTGACGTATTTTCCCATAACAAAAATATCGTCGTAAGTCAAAAAGTTTTCCAGCGCGGTGAGATAGTCGAAAACGACATACTGAAACTCTCTGTGTTCGTCCGCCCAGCACCTGTCCAGAAAAGCGTAATCGACGGCGCCGTTTTTCTTTTCCGCTTTAAGAAAATCCCTGTACAGCGCCCTGCGTTTCGGGGCGGCGATTCCGTAAAAAATAAATTTGCCCCGCATATAGTCGGACATCGCCGCAGCGGCGGCAGGGTCGGCGGCGGCCTCGAACAGCCCTTTTATTTTTTCGTATTTATCCATGGTCAGATTTTGCCGTATTTTTCGGGATATCTCACGCTTTTGAGATACAGCCCCTGCGGCGGCATGGTTTTGCCGCCAAGCGCGCGCTCTTTCTTCTCGATCATCTCGCCGACCTGTTCCGGCGGGATTTTCCCCTGACCCACCTTGACCAGCGTGCCCACTATTATGCGCACCATATTATACAAAAAGCCGTTGCCGGCAACTTCAAAGTGTATTTCGTCGCCGAAACTGAGTATATCCAGACTGTAAACCGTGCGCACGGTGGTCTTTGCCTGACCGCCCGTCGCCATAAACGCCGTAAAATCGTGCTCGCCCACTATGTACGAGGCGGCGCGGCGCATTTTTTCGACGTCCAGCGGAAAATACAACTGCGCGTGGGTGTGATATCTCAAAGGGCTGGGCGTCGGCGAAATATATATTTTATAGAGATATGTCTTTGAAATTGCGCTTTTTCTGGCGTCGAAATCCAAAGGCACTTCATAGCACTCTTTCACCGCTATGGCGGGCGGCAGTTTTGTGTTGACGCCAAGGCACAGTTTGGACGGGCTTATGCCGCTGTCGGTGAGAAAGTTGGCGTACTGCCGCATGGCGTTGACGCCCATGTCTGTTCTTCCGCTGGCGAACAGCGTAACCTTGTGGCACACGATTTTTTCCAGCGCCGCGGTCAGCACGTCGCACACGGTGTTTTTATGTTCCTGCGACTGCCAGCCGCTGTACCCCGCGCCGAGATACTCCACAACTATCGCCAGTTTGCGCATAAAGCCTCCTACGCCCCGAAAAACATCCACGGCAGCGAAGCCGAAAGCGCCGGCTCGAGATAATTGAGCGTGATTACGGCGGCGAAAAACAGCACCAGCACAACCGCGCCGACGGCGTCGCGCCAGCCGCATTTCAGAATCTTCATTTTCGTGCGGCCTTTCGCCCCTTTGTAACATCTGGCGTCCATGGCCACGGCAAGTTCTTCCGCCCTCTTGAACGCCCCGATGAACATCGGGATGAGTATCGGTATAAAGGCCTTTGCCCGCTTGAAAATGTTGCCCGACTCGAAATCGGCTCCGCGCGCTTTCTGCGCCCTGATTATTCTGTCGGTCTCTTCCATAATGGACGGAATAAGCCGCAGCGCTATGCTCATTATAAAGGCAAGTTCGTGCACCGGAAAATGCACGACGTTAAGCGGTTTGAGCAGCGACTCTATCGCCGCCGTCAAATCCACCGGCGTGGTGGTAAGCGTCAGCATCGACATGCCCATGACGAGCAGCACCAGACGCAAAATCATTTTGGCGGAAAATATAAGACCGCCCGTCGTTATTCGGAAAATCCACCACTGCACCAGCGTTTCTCCTTCAAGGTTGAAAAACAGGTTGAGCAGCGTGGTGAATATCAGCAGAATGAGTATCGGTTTTATCGATTTCAGCACGCTTCTGACGGGCACTTTCGACACTGCCACGATGAGCGCGAGCAGAAAGAATATAACGCCGAAGCCGAAAAAACTCTGTATAAAAAATATGCAGATGAGATAGACGAGCGACAGCACCATTTTTACGCGCGCGTCCATTTTGTGCAGGAATGAGTCGCCGGGATAATACTGTCCGAAGGCTACGTCTCTGAACATACTTCGCCTCCGTTTTTGAGTTTCGCCAGGATTTCCGCCATCTTATCCACCGTAAGGCAGTCAGACGGCACGTCCACCCCGCGCGACACCAGATAGTTGCGCAGTTTCGCCAGCGTCGGCACGTCCAGACCCATTTTGATAAGTTCGTCCTGACGCTCAAACAGTTTTTGCGGCGGCTCGGCGTAAACCACCCTCCCCATGTCAAACACCGCCACACGCGTGGCGTATTTCGCCACCTCGTTCATATCGTGGCTTATCATGACTATTGTCGGCGTGGATGTCTTCCACAGTTTTGTGACTAAGTCGAGAATTTCCTTTTTACCCTGCGGGTCAAGCCCGGCGGTCGGTTCGTCCAGCACCAGGATTTTCGGGCGCATGGCGATGACCCCCGCTATCGCGACGCGGCGTTTTTCGCCGCCCGACAGTTCAAATGGCGATTTTTGCGATACGTATTCGAAATCCATGCCCACAAGCGCAAGCGCTTCCCTCACCCGTTCGTCAATTTCTTCCTGCGGCAGTTTGAGGTTTTTAGGGCCGAAAGCCACGTCGTTGTACACCGTGTCGGCAAACAGCTGATATTCCGGATACTGGAACACCATGCCCACGGTGCCCCGCAGTTTTTTATAATCAATCTTTTTTTGCGACAGGTCTATGCCGTCGACAATCAGCGTGCCGCTTTGCAGTTTTACCAGCCCGTTGAGATGCTGCACGAAAGTGCTTTTGCCGCTGCCCGTGTGTCCGATTACGGCGAGAAACTCGCCTTCTTCCACCGTCAGGCTGACGTCGATGAGGGCGTGTTTTTCAAAAGCAGATTTGGGGTTGTAGACAAAGTTCAGGTCTTTGATAACGATTGACATATCTCCTCCCCCAGCTCTTCCACGTCGAAAATATCGGTGTCGAGAGCGAATCCTCTTTTGTTGAGAGCGTGCGCCAGCGTTGAAATAACCGGCAAATCCAGCCCGATTTCCTTAATCCTGTCTTCCTGCGAAAAAATCTCTTTCGGCGTGCCGCTCATTACTATCCGCCCGCCGTCCATGGCGATGACCCTGTCCGCCATTATCACTTCGTCCATAAAATGGGTGATAAGCACTATCGTCATGTTTTCTTCCTTGTTGAGGCGCATGACGGTGTCTATAACTTCCTTTCTGCCCTGCGGGTCGAGCATGGCGGTGGATTCGTCAAGCACAATCACGCGCGGTTTAAGCGCCAGCACGCCGGCAATCGCCACGCGCTGTTTCTGCCCGCCCGACATTCTCGTCGGCGTTTTGTCGGCATAGTCGCTCATCTTGACGGCGGAAAGCGCCCATTTTACCCTTTCCACTATCTCAGGCTGAGGCACGCCGAGGTTTTCCGGCCCGAAAGCCACGTCGTCCTCCACGATGCTGGCGACCATCTGGTTGTCCGGGTTCTGAAACACCATGCCCACCCTGCGCAGAACCTCGTAAACGTCCTTGCCGGAAGTATCGAACCCGAAGGCTTCCACTTTGCCCTGCTGCGGGGCGAGAAGACCGTTGAGCAGTTTCGCCAACGTGCTTTTGCCGCTGCCGTTGTGCCCCACAATCGCCAGAAACTCCCCTTCGTATATAGACAAAGAGACGCCCTTCACGCCGTTGACCTGTTTCGCGGCGGAAGCGTTTTCCTCTTCGTCGGAAGAGTTGCGGTATATATAAGTGACGTCGTCAACTTTTATGATTTCTTTGGCGTTTTCAAGCATAGTTGATATTATACCGCAATCTCACGTTTTTAACAAACAAAATAACGCAAATTCTCGCCGCGCGGCGCCCGTCAGCGAAGCCTAAAAACAGGTCTCTTTTATTTTGAAGTGGTTGACTTTAACGTCCAAAGACTTTATAATATACAAAGAAAATTGTGTGTACGCACACATTGCATCTTGTATAATTTTTTAGGAGGAACTTTTATATGGCAATCAAAAAGACCATAGACGGCAACACCGCCGCGAGCTACGTAGCATATGCGTTCAGCGACGTATCCGCCGTCTACCCTATCACGCCTTCCACCCCTATGGGCGAAACGGCGGACGAATGGGCGGCTGCCGGCAAGAAAAACCTTTTCGGCCAGCCTATCAGAATGGCCGAACTGCAATCGGAAGCGGGCGCGGCGGGCGCCGTGCACGGCTCTCTCGCGGCGGGCGCTCTGACCACCACCTTCACAGCCAGCCAGGGCTTGCTGCTGATGATACCTAACATGTACAAAATCGCCGGCGAACTGCTGCCTTGCGTTTTCCACGTTTCGGCAAGGGCTCTTGCGGCTCACGCCCTCAGCATTTTCGGCGACCATCAGGACGTCATGGCGTGCAGACAGACGGGCTTCGCCATGCTGGCCAGCAATTCCGTTCAGGAAGTTATGGATCTGGCTCTGGTCGCCCACCTCGCCACTCTCGAAGCCAAAGTGCCTTTCCTGCACTTCTTCGACGGTTTCCGCACCAGCCATGAAATCAACAAAATAGAAGAAATCCCTTATGAAGAGATGGACAAACTTCTGGACAGAAAATATGTCGAAGAATTCAGAGCCCGCGCCCTGAATCCTGAACACCCTGTTCAGTACGGCACCGCCCAGAACCCTGACATCTACTTCCAGAACAGGGAAGCGGCAAACAAATACTACAACGCCGTTCCTGAAATTGTTGAAAAATACATGGCGAAAGTCGCCGAAGTCACCGGCAGACCTCACCACATCTTCGACTATGTAGGCGCGCCTGACGCTACGGATATCCTCGTCATGATGGGCAGCGGCGCCGAAGTTGCCGAAGAAACCATCAACTACCTGCTCAAACAGGGCAAAAAGGTGGGTCTTGTCAAAGTTCACCTTTACCGTCCTTTCTCCGTCAAACACTTTGTGGGCGCCATTCCTGCTTCGGTCAAGAACATCTGCGTTCTGGACAGAACCAAAGAAGCCGGTTCCCTCGGCGAACCGCTCTACCTCGACGTTGTGGCGGCTCTCGCGGAAGCGGGCGTCAGCAAGAAAGTCATCGGCGGCAGATACGGTCTCGGTTCCAAAGAGTTTACTCCTAGCATGGTCTTGGCATGCTACAAAAACCTTGCGGCCAAAGACAGCAAAAACCACTTCACCGTGGGCATCGACGACGACGTTACCGGTACTTCCCTCGTCATCGACGAAAAAATCAACGTGGCTCCGGAAGGCACCACCAGTTGCATGTTCTACGGTCTCGGCAGCGACGGCACCGTCGGCGCCAACAAGAACAGCATCAAAATCATCGGCGACAACACCGACCTTTACGCGCAGGGCTATTTCTCCTACGACTCCAAAAAGTCGGGCGGCCTGACCGTTTCCCACCTGAGATTCGGTCCTACCCCTATCCAGTCCTGCTATCTGATTGAACAGGCCGACTTCCTGGCTTGCCACAACCAGAGTTACGTGACCCGTTACGACATGCTGTCCCACCTCAAAGAAGGCGGCACTTTCCTGCTCAACAGCAGCTGGACCGCCGAACAGATGGAAGAAGAACTTCCTGCTTCGGTAAAACAGCAAATCGCCAAAAAACACATTAAATTCTACAATATCGACGGTCTCGCGATCGCCAAGAAAGCCGGCGCCGCCAAATCCACCAACATGGTTATGCAGGCTGCCTTCTTCAAACTCGCCGACATCATTCCTTATGCCGACGCCGAAGTTTACATGAAGAAAGCCGTCGTAAAATCTTACGGCAAGAAAGGTGAAGCCGTCGTCAACGCCAACTACGCGGCAATCGACAACGCAATCGCCGGCCTCGAAGAAATCAAATATCCTGAATCCTGGGCAAACGCCACCACCGGCGCTCCTATACAGGATGTATCCGACAACGAATACTACGAGAACTTCATCCGCCCTATCGCGGAACAGGAAGGCGACTCGCTCCCTGTGTCGGCGTTCGACCCTACCGGCAAAGTGCCTGTCGGCACCACCCAGTATGAAAAACGCGGCGTGGCCGTCAACCTGCCTGAATGGATTCCTGAAAACTGCATACAGTGCAACCAGTGCGCTCTGGCTTGCCCTCACGCCGTTATCAGACCTCAGCTCATCGACGAAAACGCCGAACTCCCTGCCGATTTCGCCGCTAAACCTGCAATCGGCGTGAAAGGCGCTAAATACCACATGGAAATCAGCCCTCTGGATTGCAGCGGCTGCGGCGTGTGCGCTGGCGTCTGCCCGGCTAAAGAAAAAGCTCTGGTCATGAAACCTGCGGCCGAAATCATCAAGAAGGAAGAAGCCGATTACGAAATCAGCAGAGCGGCTAAGAAAGTAGCCAATCCGCTCAACAAGAACACCGTCAAAGGCAGCCAGTTCGAACAGCCTCTGTTCGAGTTCTCGGGCGCCTGCGCGGGCTGCGGCGAAACTCCTTACGTCAAACTCATCACCCAGTTGTTCGGCGACAGAATGATGATCGCCAACGCCACGGGTTGCAGCTCCATCTACGGCGGCTCGGCTCCTACCTGCCCTTACACCACCAACGACAAAGGTCACGGTCCTGCCTGGGCAAACAGCTTGTTTGAAGACAACGCCGAATTCGGTTACGGCTTCAACCTGGCGGTGGGTCAGAAACGCAACAAACTCAAAGCCCTTATGGAAGAAGTAATCGCGGCGGGCACCACCCCTGCTTTCGAAGCGGCGGCCAAAGAATGGATCGAATGCTTCAACGACGGTGAAAAATCCAAAGCGGCTTCCGCCAAAGTTGTCGACGCTCTCGACGAAGCAATCGCCAAAGCGGCAGACAAATCGGCTCTCGAAGAAATCAAATCCCAGAAAGACCAGCTCGTCAAGAAGTCCATCTGGATCTTCGGCGGCGACGGCTGGGCTTACGATATCGGTTACGGCGGTCTTGACCACGTTCTCGCTTCCGGCGAAGACGTAAACGTTCTGGTGCTCGACACCGAAGTTTACTCCAACACCGGCGGCCAGGCGTCCAAATCCAGCCCTACCGCGGCTGTGGCTAAATTCGCCGCGGGCGGCAAACGCGTCAAGAAGAAAGACCTCGGCATGATGGCAATGAGTTACGGTTACGTTTACGTGGCTCAGGTAGGTATGGGCGCCAACCCTAACCAGCTGCTCAAAGCCGTGTCCGAAGCCGAAGCTTATCACGGTCCGTCCCTCATCATCGCTTACGCTCCTTGCATCAACCACGGCATCAACATGTCCAAATCGCAGGAAGAAATCAAAAAAGCGGTTGAGTGCGGTTACTGGCAGCTTTACAGATTCAACCCTGAACTCAAAGAACAGGGCAAGAATCCGTTCATACTCGACAGCAAAGACCCTACGGGCAACTATCAGGAATTCATCCGCAAAGAAACCCGTTACGCTTCGCTGATGAAAGTTAAACCTGAAATCGCCGAAGAACTGTACGCCAAGAACGAAGAAGACGCTAAAGAACGTCTCGCGGGCTACAAAGAACTGGCGAGCAGAGACTAATCGTCAAACACAAAAAAGCGGTGTGAAAACACCGCTTTTTTTATCGCGTAAAAACGCCGTACAACAAAAAAACGGAGCCGTTTTCATCGGCTCCGCTTTTTGTTTTTTATTTTGAAAATTTCCTCCGCGTGAAGGGCCGATTTAATCGCCGCCCCCTTTGTCTTGAAATAAAACCTGTAAGTAACGCCGCGCAGCGTAAACTCGATGAAATCGTTGCCCGCCGGCGCCGACGGATATTTCGCGCCGTCAAAAAACAACTCGGTCTTTTGCCCGCCGATTTCACCGGTAAATCTCACGCCGTCGACGCCGTGGATGTACCTGCCGTTCCCCGCCTTTTTGAAGCCTCTGAATCCGTCGAGTATCATGACGGAAACTTCTTCTTCCATGCGGAACTCGCCCGAGATGGCGGCTTCCGCCGCCCTTCTGCGCTGTATTTCAAACCACTCATGAATGTTAAACTCTCCGCAACCCGCAAGGCGGTAATATTTGTCCACATTCCACGCCGAGCCGCATTTTCCGCAAACCAGACGCCCGTCTTTGACGGCGGTTTTTCCGCCGCAGACGGCGCACTCATAAAGCAGGTTGTCCATGCCGACGGACAAATCCCCCTTGGTCGCGACGTTGTTTTTCAGGTTCCACTCCCACACATCGAAACGCAGGGCCTCTTTAAGCGCGCCGTGGATTTCGTCAGCCGACATTGTTTTGACCTGTTCGGCGGAAAGACATCCGAAAAACTCGACTTCGGTTTTTCCGCTCTTATGGAAAACCTCGTTGAATCTCGGTTTCACGAGATACGACCCCTTGATTTTTATCACGGCGGCGCCCACGCCCAGATGCCTGACCAGTTTAGCGGCGCTGAAAGGCAGTTCCCTGTTTGTTCCGTCGAAAGACACAACGCCTTCCGGAAAAATAACCACGCTTTTGCCGAGTTTCACCGCCCGCTCAATATCTCTGACGAGCGCGACGTCGGGCAAAAACTGCACTTTCGGCAGAGCGCCGATTTTATACATCAGACGCCGCCTTCCGGCAAACTGATTTTTCGCCGCCACATGATACGGTTTGCTTTTGCGAAGCAGAAAAGACGTCAGGCGATAATCCATCACGCTGCTGTGGTTGGCGAAAATAATATAAGGTTTGTCAAGACGCGGCGCGTTTTCGTCTTTGATTTCGAGGTTGAGCCTGCGCAGGTAAAACCTGTTGACAAACTGACCGATTCCGTACAAGACGCCGCTTATTCGTTTGAGTTTCATTTACAGAGTATCCAAAAGCCTTTGCCTTTCTTCTTCGAGCGCCGCCTTGTTTTCCGCCGCGGCGAAACGGGCGTTGAAATCGGCTATCTCCCGTTGTTTTTGTTCGGTGATTTTATACCGGCGTGATATCAAAATGCCGATTGTCATTATCACCAGCGGCGTCAGAGCCATAAACAGCGTCAGCATTGTCTGCGCCGACTGCGGCTGGGCGGCTATGTATTGACCGGGGTCGGGGTTCACAAACCCGCCGGCGAGTTCCAGCAGGTTGAGCGCTATGCCCACGCCCAGCGCCTGCCCCGTCTTGTTGAGCAGATTAAGCAGCCCCGACACGGCGCCTTCGCTCCGCGCGCCGAACTGCAACTCAAAAGCGTCGTTCACGTCGCCTATCATGGTGTGAGGGGCGAGCACGGCTCCTGACACGCCGAGACCTATAAGAGCCGCCATGACGAATATAATCCAGTTCAGAGAGTCGGGCAAATCAGGCGGAACAAACAGCAGCAAAAAAGCCACCGCTATCCAGCCCGCCGCGCCGACCCTGTAAGCCGACGCCTTGCTCTTTGCCCTGATTATTTTCAGGTAGAGCGGCAAAGCCACAATCTGCATGGCAAACATGACGCCGGCGGCCATGGTGCCAAGTCCGTCGCCCACGCCGCCGGCGGCAAGGGTGTTGCCCGATTTGACGACGTACATAATATAAAAGAAAAACACGCCGCTCATGACCGCCATGGTCGTGCCCGCGCACACCTGCATGCCCATGTAACCCCTGAAAGATTTGCATCTGAGCGGTTTTACAAATTCCTTGAAGGAAAATTTCGCCCTGACAGGAGGCGAAACGACTTCTTCCTTTGCCCACAGCGCCGTGACGGTGAGCGTCAGGGCGAACAGCAGCCCGAAAGCAACCGACATGACTATGTATCCCGACGGCTGCCCAACGGCGTTTACTATGAGATTAGGCACGGCCACGCACACGATGGACGACGCCACCGAAAACCCTATGCGCAGCGTGTTGGCTTTCGCCCTTTCGGTATAGTCGGATGAAATTTCGCTCGACAGAGAGTAATACGGAATCATCACCATTGTTTCCACCGTGGCGAAAAACATATAAGACAGTAGAGCGGCAATAAATCTCAGCGCCGTGGAAGAAATATTCCACGGGAAAAACAGCAGCACCATGCTGACCAGCACCAGCGGCGCGCCCGCCAGAATGTAAACGCGTCTCTTGCCCATGCGGCTGCGCGTACCGTCGCTTATCAGCCCCATAAACGGGTCTGTAACGGCGTCCCATATTTTTGACAGCATCACTATTATTCCCGTGAGAGAAGCGCCCAGACCGAGCGTCAGGGCGGCGTAAGCCGGGTAGAGAAAATTGAGAATGTTAAACGCTCCGCCGCCGAACACGTCGCCGCAGGCGAACGCCGCTTTGCGGCCGGGCGAAAGTTTTTCCGGTTTGTCCACCACTGAATTTTAACAGACATGACGGCAAAAGTCAAAACACGAAAAACAAAAACTCTCCTTTCACGGGAGAGTTTCAAGATAATCGTTAATTTCGCCCACCGCTTTCGCCAGCGATTTTTTGCCGACGTCAATTTTGAAATCGCACACGGCGGAATACCGTTTCTGGCAGGTTTCGTTTGTTTTGCCGAGTTTTTCCGCGTCAATCAGCGGGCTCATCGGTTTTATCTTCGAGTATTTCGACAGTATCGCCTTTGTGGAAGCGATGAGCAGAATCACAACGCAGTTTTCTTTGAGTTTTTTCAGGTCGGCGACCGACAAAACAGTTTCGTCGCATGAAACAAACACCACGTTTTCCAGGTCGGCGGTTTCCGCAACCGCCGCGGAAACAAGTCTTTTGAAATAGGTGATGTTTGTTTTCCGCACTATTTCCTCCGGCGGCATGGATTTTTCAAATGTGATGTAATCGCGGCAATCCATCAGCATCATGCCGCGGCGCGCCGCCAGCGCGCGCGCCACGCCGTCTTTCATGTTGCCCGCCATGCCTATCACGGCGACGTTCTTTTTCATTTGTTCTCCGTCAGCCAGTCTATGGCGTCAAAATAACTGCCCTGTTTCTTGCCGTAAAACCGCGCGGCGCACACAGGAGTAAGCACGCTTTTTTTGCGGAAGTCCTCCCTGTTTTCAACGTCGGACAGGTGCACTTCCACCACGGGCTTGCCGCAGCACTCCACGGCGTCGGCTATCGCGTAAGAATAATGGGTATAGGCTCCGGCGTTGAGCACTATGGCGTCGGCGTCGTTGTCCGTAATGACGTCTATAAGCCTGCCCTCGCAGTTGGACTGGAAAAATTCCGTTTCCACGTCGTTTTTGGCGGCATAATCCGCCACCTGTTTTTCAAGCTGGGCGAGCGTCAGACTGCCGTAGTGTTCCGCCTTGCGTTTGCCGAGCATATGCAGATTAGGGCCGTTGACAATAAGTATTTTCATCACGCCGCCCTCCCCGTGAGATTTTTAGCGTTATACGTCGGTATAATCGCGCTTACCGCGGCGGAAGGAGCGTCTTCGGCGTCATATTCCGAAGCGTCGCCGTAACTGCTGCCGTCCTTCGCGAAACTCCAGCCCATTCTGTCGCCGCTCATAGTAAGGATTATGTCGCCTTTGTCCTGCGTGGTAAATATTTTACTGCCCACGGCGTTCAATCTGTCAATCACCTCGTCGGTCGGGTGTCCGTAATTGTTATTGCCCACCGAAATCACCGAAAACTCCGGCTTTACGATTTTCAAAAAGTCTTCGCTTGTGGACTGCTTGCCGCCGTGGTGCGCCACTTTAAGCACGTCGACGTCATAGTCGGCGATATTACCCTTGACCGCCGTTTCTATAAAATTGCTTTCGGCGTCGTCACAGTCACCCGTGAACATAATTTTCTTGTCGTTGAAACGCAAAATCATGACAGGCGACACGTTGTTTTTCTCTTTCGCAGTTTGTTGTTCTTCTTCTTCGCCTACCAAAGACTGATATTCCTTGTAAGTAGGGTTATAAAAATCAAAAATATATCCCGCTTCCTCGCCGCCGATGGTCATTCCCTCCAGCGAAAAGTACGGCTGACAGCCTTCCTCGGCAAGCACCGCCTCCATAAAGTCAGCATATCTATCAGTTCTTATCATGGGAATTTCAAAATCGGCAGGAACGGCTTCCAGGTCTTTGAGATACGTCTCCTTTGCCTCTTCAAACCACTCTTCCACCTTGTCGTCAGGCGATTTGGACTTGATAAGCGGCATATACATAGCCTTGAAGGTTATTTCGTCGCTGGCGATAACGGCGTCCAAACCGCCGACGTGGTCGCTGTCCGTATGCGTCAGCACGCCGTAGTCTATCGTGTCGATGCCAAGACCGGTCAGCGTTTTAATTATTTTTTCTTCCGTTTTGCCGTTGTTCTTGCCGCCGTCAATCAGCATGTTTTTGCCGTCCGGCAGCTGCACAAGCGCGCAGTCGCCCTGCCCTATGTCCAAAAACCTGATTTGCAGGTTGCCGTCACTCTGCACGAAAGAATCCGCCGACATATACCACGATTTGAACTGACCGTTGAACCAGTCGGCGTCAAACGGTTTGACGTCGTAATAATACATAGCCCCGACAGCGACTATAATGAGCGCCGCGAGCACGCCAACGACCGCGCCGATTTTTCTGCCCTTTTTGCCTCGCCTGCCACGTTTCGCGAATTTGCCCGCGGCATAGCCGCCGGCGGCGGCGACGGCGGCGAGTTTCGCCATATCTTTGCGCTGTTCGGCTTTGCTTTTTCTCTTTTTTTCAGCCATCGCATTATCTCCCGAATTAAATTTCCACGGCGTAAGTATAGCACAACGCGGCGTTTTTTTCAACAGCCGCCGCCATATAATATGCGCCGCGCGCAGAAAAAAAGAGCGCCGGAGCGCTCTTTATATTCAAGAAAAAGAAACTTATTTTTTGAAGTATCTGTTGTACAAACCCTCAAAGGCTTTGCCGTGTCTCGCCTCGTCGCGCGCCATTTCGTGAACAGTGTCATGAATAGCGTCGTGATTCTGTTCTTTCGCGAGTTTAGCGAGGTCTACTTTGCCCTGGGTGGCGCCGTTTTCGGCGGCGATTCTCATTTCGAGGTTCTTTTTGGTGGAGTCGGTCACAACTTCGCCCAGGAGTTCGGCGAACTTCGCCGCGTGTTCCGCTTCTTCGTAAGCGGCTTTTTCCCAGTAAAGACCGATTTCAGGATAACCTTCCCTGTGAGCCACTCTCGCCATAGCGAGGTACATGCCTACTTCGGTGCATTCGCCGTTGAAGTTCATTCTGAGACCGTCGATGATTTCCTGCGAAGCGCCCTGCGCCACGCCGACAACGTGCTCAGCGGCCCAGGACATGGAGCCGGCCTGTTCTTTGAATTTGGAAGCAGGCGCTTTGCACTGAGGGCAAAATTCAGGTGGGTTGTCTCCTTCGTGAACATAACCGCATACAGAACATACAAATTTTTTCATGATTTTTTCTCCTTGTTTTCTATGTATTTTATGGTTGACAATGTTTCGCGCGGGGCATGCCCGCTGTTTCGGAATGGTCAGTCCTCCACTTTTAGTGGAGATTATTCCTCCACTTTTAGTGGAGATTATTCCTCCACTTTTAGTGGAGATTATTCCTCCACTTTTAGTGGAGATTATTCC
>CAJFSP010000013.1 GCA_904419725.1 Candidatus Heteroclostridium caecigallinarum
ATATTTTAGTGAGATTCGTAAAAGGTCTTTGAATACATCTACGCGCTTTATCAGCATTTCAACCGCTTGTTTCGCTTTAAGTTTTAGGGCTGAAGTGATATGCCGACAGCGAAGAATATGATGCGGATTATATCACCATAACTATGGACGGCGCCAGTGTAACCTTGACGGAAACCGAAGTGGCTTCTGGAAATGTGGACTATGTATGGATGCCGACGGCTGAATGAGCGGCAATAACAAAAGAAAAGCCGGGAGAAATCCCGGCTTTTTTTATTTTTCATTGCGCTTTGTCGAGCAGGTTTTTTACACAGCGGTAAGATATTTCATAAACCGACATAAAGACGTAGTCGGCGCCGGCGATTTTGTGGTTGACATCGGCGTTTTTTGTGATATAATGGTAAAGTCAAAAACTTTGAAGGCAAATAGTACCGTAAAGGTTGCGTGCAGAGAGCGCCCGGCTGGTGAAAGGGCGACGCGTACATGCGGGAATACATGCCGGAGTCGCCCCCTGAACAAGCAGTAGGCGGGGACGGGTTTCGCCCGTTACAGCGGCAGAGTAAATTTACTCGTTAAGGTTCGCGTCGTGAGGCGCGGATGAATTGAGGTGGTAACACGGGTTTGCGGCTCGTCCTCTGGTTTGGCAGGGGACGGGCTTTTTTGCTTCCATCCCGGCAAAAGAAAAATTTTTTTGGAGAATCGGAACAATGGCAAACGTGAAATTTTTCAGCGGAGAACAAATCCCTTTGGAAATGCACAAAGTGCGCATAGTGCAGAAACTCAATCTTCCGCCTGTCGAAGAAAGGCTCAAATGCATTGCCGAAGCGGGCAACAACACATTTTTGCTTAAAAACAAAGACGTCTACATGGACATGCTGACCGACAGCGGCGTCAACGCCATGAGCGACAGACAGCAGGCCGCCATGCTCGTCGCCGACGACAGTTACGCGGGCAGCGCGACCTTTACCAAACTTGAAAACAAAGTGGGCGAAATATTCGGCACAAAATACTTCCTGCCCGCTCACCAGGGCAGAGCCTGCGAGAACATCATCGCCATGACGTTCGTAAAAGAAGGCAACGTTATCCCGATGAACTTCCACTTCACCACGCCTAAGGCGCATATTACAAGGCTGGGCGCCAGGGTGGAAGAACTGCTTGTGGACGAAGGTCTCAAAGTCACCAGCGATTGCCTCTTTAAGGGCAATATGGACTTGAACAAACTGGAAAAATTTATTGTTGAAAACAGGGAAAAGATTCCGTTTATACGCATGGAGGCGGGCACAAACCTCATCGGCGGTCAGCCGTTTGAACTTTCCAATGCCCGCGGCGTAAGCGCCATCGCCAAAAAATACGGCATAATGACGGTTCTGGACGCCAGCCTGTGGCAGGACAACCTGTATTTCATCAAACAGCGCGAAGCGGCGTGCAAGGATATGTCGCTGAGAGAAATCACGCTGGAACTTGCCAAATGCTTTGATATCATATATTTTTCGGGCAGAAAACTCGGTTTCGCCAGGGGCGGCGGCATCGCCACCAACAGCAAGGAACTGTGCGAAAAGATGAAAGAACTCGTTCCGCTGTTTGAGGGCTTCCTTACTTACGGCGGCATGAGCGTGCGTGAAATGGAAGCCATGGTGGTAGGTCTTGACGAAACCATGGACGAAGACGTCATTTCCCAGGGACCTCAATTTATCAAATATATGACGGATGAGTTTCTCAAAGCGGGCGTGCCTGTTGTTACGCCTGCCGGCGGTCTCGGCTGTCACCTTGACGCAACGCGCTTTATCCCGCAAGTGCCGCAGACGCAATATCCTGCCGGTTCGCTTGCCTGCGCGGCGTATATCGCCGGCGGCATAAGGGGCATGGAACGCGGCACTATTTCCGAGGAAAGAGAACCTGACGGCAGCGAACGTATGGCGGCGGTGGAACTGTTGCGCCTTGCCGTGCCGCGCCGCGTCTATACGTTGTCGCAAATCAAATACGTCATTGACAGGATAATTTGGCTGTATGAAAACAGAAATCTTGTCGGCGGCTTGAAATTCGTCGAAGAGCCGAAAGTGCTGCGCTTCTTCTTCGGCAGGCTGGAACCTATCGGCGACTGGCAGCAAAAACTCGCGGAAAAATTCCGCGCGGACTTCGGCGACAGTCTTTAAGAAAAATCAAAAGAACGGCTTTTCAAAGCCGTTCTTTTTTTACGCTGTTTTCTATGATATCTATAAACCCTCGCACTGCCGCCGACGGATTCAGCGGATACATGACGCCGTAAGGTATCAGATAGTCGATATCGAAAGGTATGGTCACAAGCGCCGGATGCACGTCTTTCCACGCGTTTAGCGTCAACAGGAGAGCGCCCTCGTGTTCACATCTGTTGAACACGTCAATGTCGTAGTATGTCGCGGAGTCCGCGAGACGTATTTTCGGGTAGCGTCGCCGCAAATCGCGCCGCACGCTGTCCAGAATTCCGCTCAGCCCCTGTTTGAGAATTATCAGGGTCTCGCCGGACAGGTCGGCGGGGGATATGACGGTTTTCGACGCCAGACGGTGCGTTCCCGGGACGGCGACGCACAGGCGCCTGAAACCCACGTTGAGCAGACTGAACATTTCGGAATATCCTTTAATGTCGCACGCGCCTATCATAACGTCGAATTTCGCGCCCATAGAGTGATAAATCTCGTCGGTTTCCTCAACGGTATCCCCAAAAGGCACAATCTGTATTTTATACCGCGATTTATCGGCGTCGTCTGCGGCGTTCCACATGTCGAGCAGTTCTTTGCACGGGTTGAGCAGCGAATTGCCTACCCGTATCACATTTTCGCCGCTGTGCGCGAGAGTTCTCGCCCTTTCCATGGCGGCGACGCAGTCTTTAACGATTTTTACGGAGTCGTCGTAAAGCGACTTGCCCGCGGGGGTCAGCGCCACGCCGCGCTTGCCGCGCACAAAGAGTTTTGCGCCCAGCGCTTCTTCCAGCGTGTTTATTTGCTTCATGACCGCCGTGGGGGAGATGTAAAGGCTTTCGGCGGCTCTGTTAATGCTGCCGCGTTCCGCCGTTTTGATAAATGTAAGTATGTTTTCGCAGACCATATGCCACCTATATAAACTTTAAGTTTATACTATTGTAACAAATCGGCAATTGCGTGTCAATATTAAGTTTGGTATAATATGGACATAAAGGAGGTTTTTTATGGAATACGTTACGTTGTCAAACGGAGTCAAAATGCCTGTTCTGGGTTACGGCGTATATCAGGTTTCGCCCGAAGAGTGCGAGCGCTGCGTGGCGGACGCGCTGTCGGTCGGTTACCGTCTGATAGACACGGCGCAGGCGTATTTTAACGAAGAAGGCGTCGGAAACGCCGTGGCGAAAAGCGGAATCGACAGGGCTGAACTGTTTATAACCACAAAAGTGTGGATATCAAACGCCGGTTATGAAAAGGCGAAAAAATCCATCGACGAGTCGCTCAGAAAACTGCGTACCGATTACATCGACTTGCTGCTCATACATCAGCCGTTCGGCGATTATTACGGCACATGGCGCGCCATGGAAGAAGCCTACCGCGCCGGAAAACTCAGGGCAATCGGCGTGTCGAATTTTTATCCCGACAGGCTCATTGATTTTTGCGAGTTCAATCAAATCAGACCTATGGTCAATCAGGTGGAAACGCATGTGTTCAACCAGCAGAAAAAAGCCCGTGAAATCATGGACGAGTACGGCGTGGTTCATGAGTCGTGGGGGCCTTTCGCCGAGGGGCGCAAGGACTTTTTCTCCAACGCCGCGTTGATTGAAACAGGCGACAAGTACGGCAAGAGCGCGGCGCAGGTCGCTCTCAGGTATCTGATACAGAAGGGCGTTGTGGTCATACCGAAATCCACCCATAAAGAACGCATGAAGGAAAACTTCGAAGTGTTCGATTTCGCTCTTACGCAAAACGAAATGGACAAAATCGCCGCTCTCGATGAAGGCGAAAGCGCTTTCTTCTCGCATTACGACCCGTCCACGGTGAAGTTTCTCACTTCTCTCAAATAAAAGCCCCAAACAATAAAGACGTCCGCAGTAAGGCGGGCGTTTTTTGGTAAAACCGTCTGTTTCGGTTCATGGCTTTTATGAGTCCGCCAGCGGACATGTAATTTCATTTGGCCGCTTTTTACCATCAACACAATAAATGGTATTGTTTTGGCTATTGACATTACAATATTAAATTTATATAATTTGAGAGAGGCGAGAGGTATAGGATGAAGAAAATTTTTGCTTTGATTTTTGCTGTGATTTTAACTTTTTCAATTTTTCTTTTTGTCGGGTGTGTTGATGATTCAGACAAAGAAACCGGAAACGAAGATGGTGTAACGCTGTCGGAAAACGGTTTATTTGTCAATGGCACAACCATTATATGTGAAAATGGCAAATATGGGGTCATTGATAAACAAGGCGAACACGTTATCGAGTGTAATTATGACCATATGGCACGCGCGGGTGACCAGAATATTTTTATTGCCGGTATTCAGGGACACCCCGTGCAGATTATCGATACACAAAAGGTATTATATACGGCATCAAATGCCGCTTATAACACGGCGCAAGTGTTGAAAAATTTCAAAGGAGAAGTAGTCGCTTATATTCCTTATGCCAGTAGTGCTGAATACGTCGCGGGCGGGCAGAAAAACATTGTCGTAAACGCCGAGTTTGAAGAAATAAAATTGGATAAAAGTTACGAATTTTTCAGCTGTACGAATAACAGAATTTATGCTTATTCAGACGATTATTGCCTGGTCATGTCAATTGATTTTAACGGAGGAGATATTGTAACATTTGATTGGGTACAAAGCCTCGGAAGTTATTTGTATCCGCTTGGAGACAACGTTTTTACCGACGGTAACGCGTTTTACAACGCGAAAGGTGACATAATTTATTATTATGGCGACGCGAGAGGCGGCGGTTATTGGTGGAATGAAGAAAGTAATTGTAATGTTTATTATGGCGAACGGAGGATTAACGGGGGTGACGGCTCAGTTACAAGCATTCATTTCGCTATAAACTGCGGGGACGGAAGTATCATTTTTGAAAGAGAGTTCCACGAAACAGAATATACAAATCAATATTTTGCCAACAAAAACGGATTTGCGCATATCAGCAGTGAAAAAATAATATTGTTTGACATGCAAGGCACGGAAAGATTATCTGTCAATGGAGCTCGGTTTATTTGCGGAATAAAAGATGAAGCCGTTGCTCTCGGGGTTAACGATGAAATCCGTGTGTATGCGATGGACACTTTCACCCAAAAATATAAAATTGATTTTGATATGGGTCAATATACAACTACCGTTGATGTGACGGGATATCCGATTATATATAATAATGCGAAAATCATTAAATTAACACCCGATGAGTTTACAGTCAAAGATATTGACGAGACATTGTCTTTGACTTCAATGGTTTCCGGTTATGATAAAGTTGAAATTGACTTTAATAATAGTAAAGTATTGCTGTATTCTTGGAATGAAGAATCGATTCTGGTTGATTTTTCAGGAGAGACGGTAATAGACCGTCATCCTGTTCGGCAGCCTCTCCGTGCCGAAATCAGTCCATGCGGTTTTGTTGTCATCGGATATGATATTGATTATAATGCCACTTCATTTGATAATGGCTTTTATTTAACGGTTGTTTATGATATGCATGGCAATGAGATATATCAAAGCAATTTCGGCCTCACAGTTTATGATGACGGATATATTTCTTCAAGTGACGCAAAATATGATGCCGATGGTAATATAATTGAACGTTCTGATAAAATCGTGTCTATTGACGGTAAGAATATTTATTCCTACACCAGTTATTTTGAGTGATAAACAAAAACGGCAGCATGGCTGCCGTTTTTGTTTGTTTAATAAAATTCAGTTCATGGTTTTTATGAGTTCGTCGGCCAGGGCGTCGATTTCACTGAGCTGTTTTTCGCCAAGCGCCGATTTAATTGTCACCACGGGCGAGATGAGCGTCATGTTTTTCATCTGCGCCAGCGTATCGCAGATTTTTTTGCCGGCGTTCGGCGCCCATGTGCCGTTTTCGATTACCGCCACTTTATGATTCTGGATATTGTGCGCTTTCATGTCGTTAAGCACCGTTTCCACGTTGGTGAAAATTTCGTTGTTGTATGTAGGGGAAACGAACACTATGTGGCTGCACCTGTAAGCGTCGGCTATGATATACGACATGTGCGTCATAGAAACGTCGTAAACAACAACGTTATGCATACCTTTGTCGACGAGTTTTGACGCCAGAATGGCGGCGGCGTTTTCGCTGTTGCCGTAAACCGAACCGTAAACAATCATGACGCTTTTTTCGCAGGCGTCGTACAGACTCCACTTGGTGTATTTTTCAATGATATACGGGATATGCGTCGTCCAGATAAAACCGTGCAGCGGACAAATCATTTTGATGTCGAGAGTGGCGGCTTTTTTCAAAAGCGCCTGCACCTGCGCGCCGTATTTGCCCACGATGTTTGTGTAGTATCTTCTCGCTTCGCTCAGCCATGCCGCTATGTCCACCTGGAAATCGAAAATCTGCCCGTTGAGCGCGCCGAATATGCCGAACGCGTCGGCAGAGAATAAAATTCCCGATGTTTCGTCGTATGTGACCATGACTTCCGGCCAGTGCACCATCGGCGCCATTATGAAGCGCAGAGTGTGTTTTCCGACGCAGAGCGTGTCATTTTCCGCCACGAGCAGCGTTTTTTCATGGCTGTCCAGCCCGAAAAACTGCCCCAGCATGGTTTTTGTTTTGGCGTTGCACACCAGGGTTACGTCGGGGTATCTGTAAATTATTTCCCTGACGAGCGCGCAGTGGTCAGGCTCCATGTGGCTGACGACGAGATAATCCAGTTTTCTGCCGTCGAGTTCATGGGTGAGATTTTCCAGAAACTGAATGCCGACGTGGGAGTCGACAGTGTCCATGAGCAGGGTTTTTTCGTCCTTTATGAGAAACGAATTGTAAGACATGCCGTTAGGCACCGGATACATGCCTTCGAATATTGAAATTTTTTTGCTGCCGGCGCCAACCCACACGATGTCGTCGGTGATTTTTTTTGTGCAATACATATATTTCTCCGTCAATATTTTTTTGGATTATAGCACAGTGGCCATGTTTTTACAACTTTTAGCGGTGGGTGACCGCCTTTTTTCGCGGCGTCAGCCTGATAAAACTCTTGATATTTTCCGTCAAAAATTGTATCTTACGGGTGAGGTAAGTTTATGGGCAACACTTTGATGACGGTTTTAGGCATAGGGTTTATATTCATAATGACCGCCGCCGGTTCCGCCGTGGTGTATTTTTTCAAAAAGGATGTGAGCGAAAAGGCCAACACGCTGTTTATGGGCTTCGCTTCGGGCATAATGATTGCCGCCTCCGTGTGGTCGCTGCTTGTTCCGGCGATAGAGGAAGCGGCGTCGGCAGGGTACGGCAAATGGAGTTTCGCGCCCGCCGCCGTCGGGTTTATACTCGGCGGGCTGTTTTTGGTGGTGATAGACAAAATCGTGCCGCACATACACAGGGCGGGACTGGAAGAAGGTCCGCCTTCGCGCATGACAAAATCCGCCAAAATGTTTTTGGCGGTGATGATACACAATATTCCGGAAGGACTGTCTGTCGGCTTCGCTTTCGGCGTGGCTGTGGCAAACGGCGACACGTCATCATTTGTGTCGGCGCTGGGGCTGGCGTTAGGTATCGGCATACAAAACTTTCCGGAGGGCGCGGCTGTGGCGCTGCCGATAAAATCGGTTACGGGCAGCGGCAACAAAGCGTTTATCTACGGCGCGGCAAGCGGCGCGGTGGAGCCGCTGTTCGCCGTGGCGGGCTATTTTTTGGCGGCGCATATATCCGCTTTGCAGCCGTGGCTTCTGGCTTTCGGCGCGGGAGCGATGATTTTCGTGGTGGCGGAAGACCTGATTCCCGACGCAAAACTCGCCGAACATCCACATCTCGGCACATGGGGCGTGATGGCGGGGTTTGTCATAATGATGATTCTCGACGTCGCTCTCGGGTAGACACAACACGGATATTTTTACAAAATTTTAACATTTTTTTAGCATATCGCAAATACGGCGGGGGTATAATCGCCGTGAAATTGGAAGGAGGGCGCCATGATAAGCATTTTGCTGGCGGAAGACGACAGGGCGCTGAGCGCGTTGGTTAAAACGTATCTGATTGACGGCGGGTATGAAGTTACGGCGTGTTTCGACGGCGACGAGGCTCTCGCCGCCATGGAAAGCAAGCGGTTCGACATGATTGTCACAGATGTCATGATGCCCAAAACCGACGGTTTCGAACTTGCCCGCCGCGTCCGTGAAAGCGGCAGCGACATTCCGATTTTGTTTATGACGGCGCTGGATGACAAACCGTCGAAACAACTCGGGTACAAACTCGGTATAGACGATTATGTGGTCAAACCGTTTGACGCCGACTTGCTTGTGCTGCGGGTGGCGGCGATTCTGCGCCGGGCAAACATAGAAAAAAGCAGGGAACTTGTCGCCGGCAATCTCAGGATGAACAGCGACGAGCATACCGCGTATGTCGGCGGCGAGGAACTGCCGCTCACAGTGCGTGAATTCGATTTGCTCTTCAAACTGCTTTTCTTTCCGAAGCGTACTTTTACGCGCGCGCAGCTGATGGATGAGTTCTGGGACTATGATTCATCCGCCACGTCGCGCACGGTGGACGTATATATGGCGAAACTGCGTGAAAAAACATCGGCGTGCGACGGCTTTGAAATTGTCACCGTGCACGGTCTGGGGTACAAGGCGGTGCTGAAATGAGGGCGCGCAGGTCGATTATGGGCGCGGTGTGGTTTTTTGTCACCATAGCCGCCGTCGTGACTCTTGCCGCGGTGGGCTATTCCTGTGTGGCGCGGTTTACGGACAACAACACTCTCATCGCGGTAATCATGCTGGGCGGAATTCTCGCGCTCGCGCTTGTGTGCACGGTGATAGACGTGGCGCGCAGGCGCGTCACGGTTGACAGACCCGTCAGAAAAATTCTCGGCGCGACAGACAGAATAGCGGCGGGCGATTTTTCAGTGAGGCTGGAACCCGCCCATCCTTACGGCAGATATGACGAGTATGACCGTATCATGGAAAACCTCAATAAAATGGCGGCGGAATTGTCAAAGACAGCCGTGCTTAACAACGATTTCGTGTCAAATGTGTCGCACGAACTCAAAACGCCGCTCGCCGTAGTTCAGAATTACGCCGCCGCGCTGAAAAAGGACGGCGTAACGGACGAAGAGCTGAAACATTACGCCGACGTGCTGGAAGACACGGCGAAAAAACTCACGGCGCTTGTCGGCAACGTGCTGAAACTCAACCGGCTGGAAAACCACGAAATCACGCCGGAATTCACGAAAATCGACCTGGAAGAAAGTCTTGCCCGTGCCGTACTGAAATATGAGGACATGCTTGAAAACAAAAATCTGCGGCTGGAATGCGACCTTCAAAGCGCCGAAGTATATTCCGTGGAGGAGTATCTCGATATAATCTGGAATAATCTCATTTCCAACGCCGTTAAGTTCACGGACCCCGGCGGGGCGATTAAAGTTTCGCTCAGGCTTGTCGGCGGCAAAGCCGTTGTTTCCGTGGCCGACACGGGCTGCGGCATAGACAGCGGCACCGGCGCCAGGATTTTTGAAAAGTTTTATCAGGGCGACACGTCGCACGCTGGCGAAGGCAACGGACTCGGACTGGCGCTGGTCAAAAAAGTCATAGACGTTCTTGGCGGCGAAATACACGTTGAAAGCGCCAGGGGAAAGGGCAGCGTGTTTACGGTGTCGCTTCCGGCGGTGAACCGATGAGCTGCCTAAAAAAGTTTGTCCGCTGGCTTAAAAATCCGCGCGGGCACGCCGTGTGGATAACGTATCTGCTGACGGCGCTGTTTGTGGCGGCGGCTCTCGCCGCCGTGATTATAATGCCCGAAGGCGTGTGGGCAGCGGCGGCTTACGCCGCTTATTGCCTTGCGGGGGTGTTTTTTATGCTGTCGGTCGTCATAACGGTGCGGCTGGCGCCGACGCTCAAACAAAGAACCGTTTCGCTGCTGAAACGGAATAAAGTTGCCGCCAGAATGATGGAACAATACGATTTCCGCACCATATGCTTCGCGTTGCTGTCTTTTACCGTGACGATTGCGTATGCGGTGTATAACGGCGTTATAGGCATAACAAGGCTGTCCGTGTGGTACGGAGCGCTCGCCGTATACTATATTCTGCTGGCGCTTATGCGCGGCGGGGTTCTTTCAGGCTACCGTCCCAAAGCGGAAACACGGCTGAAAGAAAAAGAAATCGCCGTTTACGGCAGGTGCGGGGCTGCGCTGGTATTTATGCCTTTGTGTCTTTCTGTGGTAATCGCGCGGATGGTCAGCGGATACAATTCTTTCGAGCACCCCGGCATGATGATTTATGCGGCGGCTCTGTACGCTTTTTGCAAAATAATAGCGGCGGTCGTACATATGTTCAAAGCGCGCAAAACCGACGATTTCGGCGTAAGGGCAATCAGGAGCGTGAATCTCGCCGACGCGATGGTTTCCATCCTGGCGTTGCAGACGGCTATGTTCGCCGAGTTTTCGCCGGGCGGCGACAACGCTCTGTTTAACGCGGCGACGGGTTTCGGCGTGTGCGTGCTCACTGCCGCGCTCGGCGTGTTTATGATTATTGTCGCCCGTAAAGAAAAGAGAAAACTGACGGAGGAGGAAAACAATGTCTGACAGGCAGGACAGGTTTGAATATTCATATTCCGCGCCTACGGAGGAAGAACGGCGTGAAATACAGTATATAATGAAGTCATATCAGCCAAAAGAAAAGACGCGCGGCAAACTCGAAGAACTGCGGGCGCTGGACGCGAAAGTCAAACGGCTGCCGCTTGTTTTGGCACTGACGCTGGGCATAGCGGGATGCCTTATTTTCGGCGGCGGCATGGCAATGGTGCTGGAACTCGGCATGCCGGGTTGGGGCATTGCCGCGTCGCTTGCAGGCGCGGCTGTCATGGCGACGGCATATCCGACGCACAAAACGCTGCTGGCAAAAAACAAAAGCAAATACCGCGACGAAATTCTTGCTTTGTCGGCGGAATTGCTGGGCGACGGCCAAATACACGACGATTAAAACCAAGGGCTTCCGTCAGGAAGCCCTTTTTTACGAAATTTTAACAAAAGATTTACGCTCCTTTTACAAGATTTGAACGGTTCGGCAACACACGGCGATTATAATACAGGTACAAAATCAAAAAAGGAGACGCGATTATGACACAGCAACAATATGTGGAAAAAATCACCAATCAGTACCGTGCGCCGGAAGAAAACAGGCTGGCGCAGCTCAGAAAACTCGACGCAAAGGTCAAACGCCCCGCTAAAATTTTCGCCTGGATATTCGGCGCGGCGGGCGCGCTGATACTCGGCTGCGGCATGTGTATGGCAATGGAGGTCATCGGCGGAGGAATCGCCCTCGGCGTGATTATCGGCATGGCGGGCATCGCGGTTGTTTCGGCGAACTATCCGATATACAGCGCCATGCTTTCGTCGCGCAAAAGCAAATACGCCGACGTAATAATGAGCATGGGCAGAGAAATAACCGGCGGGGAAAACTGATTATGTCTTCCGCCGAAACAAAAATGTTAAACGATTTTATTGCCGAAACATTCGGCAAAGCTAAGGAGGCAAAAAGAATGTCGGGATTTCACCCGTTCAAAGACATGGCGGAAAGCGCAAGGGCGCAGCATGAAGTTGACAAGGCGAATTTCGAGGCGGTGAAAGCCGAGTCGAAAGTGAGACGGGAAGAAGTGAAACTCAAACAAAAAGAACGCAAAGCGCTTGAAGAACAAAAACGCCGTGAGCGGCTCGACGAGGCTCACGAAAGAACCGCGGCGGCAAAACAGCGGCTGGCGGAAATAGAAAAAGTCAAATCAGCCGAATAATACGCGAGCCATGACAAAGCGGCGGACCCTGACGGGTCGCCGCTTTGTGTTAAAAAAGGAAAACCCGCTTTCACCGCCGAAATATTCGGAATATTCGGACATAAAAGCGGGTTGAGTTGCCGCGTGGAATCTGCCGAAACCCTAAAAAGGGGACCCTCGGCAGAAAGCAACAAAAATGCCGTCCATACGGACGGCGGCATGGTACCCCCAAGGGGAATCGAACCCCTGATTCAGCCTTGAGAGGGCTACGTCTTGACCGCTTGACCATGGGGGCAAAGCGTTTTGCCGAAATATAATAACATTTTTTGTCGGAAATTTCAAATAAAATAAGGCATTATTTTTTCATTTGCTATTGCCAAATGCAGGTTTTCTTTTTATAATTTAATTGTCCTATGTTATATGGCTTGTGCGTCAACCACATTTGATAAAAGGGAGAACGGAGTCCGAGGCATGGATGTCATGCCGGTATCCCGACGGGATACAGTGCGAAAGCCGAACGGAAGGCAGAAAGTGCCGGCAGTTCACCCACCTGCTGAGGCAGGTTGAATGCAGCCAGACATAGGATTTTTGTTTTATTGCGCTTACGGAGAGATTTATGGCGGAAAACTGCAAACTGGCGTTGCTTATCGACGCGGAAAACATTTCACCCAAATACATCAAGACGATTTTCGACGAACTGTCAAAATACGGCGTTGTGACTACAAAACGCATATACGGCGACTGGACGAGACCCGGAGGCGCGTCGTGGAAGGAAATCATTGCCGAAAACGCTCTTCTGCCTGTTCAGCAGTTTCAGAACACCGCCAGTAAAAATTCCAGCGATTCGACATTGATTATCGACGCGATGGATATTTTGTATTCCAAAAATATCGACGGGTTCTGCATTGTGTCGAGCGACAGCGACTTCACGCGCCTTATAACGCGCATAAGGGAAGACGGGAAAATCGTTTACGGCATGGGCGAAAGAAAGTCGCCAAAGTCGCTTATCAATGCCTGCGACAAATTTATTTATCTCGACGTAAACCAGAAAAAAGAGCCGAAGGGCGCGAAGAAATCGCCGGCGAAGAGCGGCGGCAGGCACATAGACCTGCTTTCGGAAATAGGCAAGGAGAAAATCGACGCGCTCATCACCGCCGCCACCGACAGCGAGGAAGACTGGGTGTATCTTGCCGACGTCGGCAACAGAATGACAAAACTGTTTCCCGATTTTGACCAGCGTAACTACGGTTTCAAAAAACTGTCGGACTTCATCAAAGCGCTGGATATTTTCGATGTCAAGGTGGAGCAGTCAAACAAAAACGGCGCGAAAACCTATCTCATAAAACTAAAAGACGCCAAAGAATAAAAAAGCCGCGGAATGTTTTTCCGCGGCTTTTTGGGCGGCGCCCGCATTGACACGGAAAGAAAAAAGACCTATACTTTAACCAAATGAAGACATTGATTCTGGATATAAACAAAGACAGTCTCGCTCTTGCGGCTAAACTCATAAAAGACGGCGAAATAGTCGCCTTCCCGACGGAAACGGTATACGGGCTTGGCGCCAACGTGTTTGACGAAAACGCCGTTAAAAAGATTTACGAGGCGAAAGGGCGGCCGGGCGACAACCCGCTTATAGCGCATGTCGCCGACGCCGACGGCGTTTATTCCGTCGCCGCCGAAGTGACGGAAGACGCCATGAAAATAATGAGAGGTCTGATGCCGGGCCCCGTCACCATGGTGCTTAAAAAGAAGTCTTCCGTGCCCGACACGGTAACGGCGGGGCTGGACACCGTCGCCATACGGATGCCGCTGTCGGAAGAGGCGCGGGCGTTTATTTCCGCCGCCGGCGTGCCGATATGCGCGCCAAGCGCCAATACCTCGTCCAGGCCAAGCCCGACCACATGGCGGCATGTGGCAGAGGACATGGACGGAAGAATCCCGCTGATACTCAAAGGCAAAAACTGCGACGTCGGTATAGAATCCACCGTGCTTGATTTGACGAGAAAGGTGCCGCTCATCCTGCGCCCCGGCATGGTGACAAAAAGCAAAATAGAAAGCGTGCTGGGCAAAGAAGTGTTTTTCCCCGACGCCGTGGACAAAAGCATGAATTCGCCCGGCATAAGATACAAACACTACGCCCCGAAGTGCGACACATACCTCAATGTGGACGGCGACAGAGAAAAAATCCGCGCTTTTCTCGACGCCGACGCCGGCGCGGGACTTGTGGCGAGTGAAAAATACCGCGGTATGACGGACAAATTCTTTACGCTGGGCGACGGAGCGGCGGGCGGCGCCCATGAGATTTTCGCCGCGCTGCGCGACGCGGAAAAATCGTGCGGCAAAATTCTGATTGTATGGGACGAAAAAGGCGAAGAGGCCGACAGCGTGTACAACAGAGTCATCAAAAGTTGCGGCGGAAAAGTCATTTAGGTGAATTATGATAAAAAACATATTGTTTGTGTGCACCGGCAACACATGCCGTTCGCCCATGGCGGAATTTATGCTTAAAGACGCCCTCAAAAAGAAAGGCGTAAAAGGCGTGAGAGTGGCTTCCGCCGGGCTCTGCGCCGATGAGTACGGCACCATTAACGAACTGGCAAAAAAAACGCTCAGAAAAAACGGCGTGGCGGTTAGAAAATTCAAGTCCAGACAGATTGACGGCGGAATGGTGGAAAAAGCCGACATGGTTTTGTGCATGACGCAAAATCACAAAAACGCTTTGCCGGAAATGGACAAAATCAAAACATTGGGCGAAGTGACGGATATGCCCGATATCGGCGACCCGTACGGCGGCGGCGAGGCCGTGTACACTCTGTGCTATGCCCAGCTGAAAACCGAAATAGAAAAACTTGTGGAAACACTTTGGCCGGAAGAGTCAAAAACGAAAAATTGAATATTGACTTGACTTTCAGGTTTAGTGTAAGGTATAATTTATTGTAGTTATTTTACTTTGGATATCTATGGAGACGCTCATGAAAAAAATCGTCGTAGGCTGCGACCACGCCGCTCTTCAACTCAAAAACGCGGTAATAAGGCATCTGGAAGAAAGGGGCTGTGAAGTGACGGACGTCGGCACTTACACGGAAGACTCGTGCGACTATCCCGATTACGGTTACGCCGCGGCGAAAAAAGTCGCCGACGGTGACGCCGACGCCGGCATTGTGATATGCGGCACAGGTATAGGCATATCGATATCGGCAAACAAGGTCAAAGGCATAAGGTGCGCTCTTTGCGGCGATTTGTTTTCCGCCGAGATGACCAGACGGCACAACGACGCCAACATGCTGGCGATGGGCGCGCGTGTCATAGACGAAAAACTGGCTCTTCAGATTGTGGACACTTTTCTCGACACGCCTTTCGAGGGCGGCAGGCATGAGCGCCGCGTCAGAAAAATGATGGATATAGAAAATAAATAGGGTATTTTACCGATAAAGGGGAAACGCGATGAATTGTATTGTCATGAACCATCCGCTCATAACGCACAAGGTGTCTTTGCTTAAAGACAAACAGACAGGGCCGAAAGATTTCAAGTCCATTGTCAAAGAAATTTCCATGCTGATGTGCTATGAACTGACAAGGGAACTTCCGCTCCGCGAGGCGGCAATCGAGTCGCCAATGGGCATCGTCAGGACGCAGATTATAGCGGGCAGAGCTATCGCGTTTGTGCCGATTCTGCGCGGCGGGCTGGGTATGCTGGACGGTCTTCTGGAACTTATGCCGAACGCTAAAGTTGGGCACATAGGCGCTTACCGCGACCCCGAGACGAAAAACGCCGTTGTGTATTATGAAAAACTGCCCGACGACGTGGAAGAAAGAGAAGTCATTATATGCGACCCGATGCTCGCCACCGGCGGGCTCGCGTGCGAAACTATCGCCCACGTTAAAAAAACGGGCTGCAAAAGCATAAAATTTCTTACGCTCATCGCCAGCAGACAGGGCGTCGAGCGTGTGAACGCCGCCCATCCCGACGTTACGGTTTATTGTGCCGGCATGGTTGACGGACTTGACGAAAACGGCTTTATAGCGGGCGGTTTCGGCGATATCGGAGCAAGGTTGTTCGGGACTAAGTAAAATTATGGTCAAAGAAATTGTTGATTGCATAGTCGACGCGGAAAAAACCGCCGAAGAAATGATAGCGGCCGCCAGGGAAGAGGCGAAAAACACGCTGTTCGAGGCGCAGAACGCCGCCGACAATATGCGGGAGGCGTCGAGAGCCGATAACAAGCAGACGGCAAAGGCGCTGGCTGTCAAAGCGGAAAAGGAAGCCGACATCAAAGCGGCGGAAGTATATTCGAAGGGCAAAAGCGAAGCCGACGAAGCGGCGGAAAAATACAGGCGCAATCTCGGCAAGGCGTCGGATTTTGTGGTCGGGAGATTTATTGACAGATGGCAATAGCCAAAATGCGCAGAATGACGCTGATAGGTCTTGACGCGAAGCGAGCCGATACGGTGGACGCTTTGGCGGATTTGTCCTGCGCTCATATTATCGAAACAAGATACGAAAATATCGTTAATAACGTGGACGAGCAATGCCGCGACGAGATGCGAAGCAAAATGTCGAAGGTATGTGATTGCTTGTCCTTTATTAAATTATGCGGGGAAATTTCCGTTTCCCTCGGTCTTGAAAAGAAAGCGAAAAATCCTTACAAGGGGCACAGGGTGGACATTTCTTTCCGTGACCTTGCCGCTTTCAGGGCAAGGGAAGAAGAGCTGCTGTCGGCTGTCGCCGAAGCGGAAAGTCTGTCGGAAACGTATTTCGCCGCCGAAGGGCAAAAGCAGAAAATAAAAGCCGAAATCGCGGAAATCGCGCCGTATCTGAAAATGGACATGCCGTTTTCGGCGGTAAAAGACACGGCGCATACGTCGGCTTATCTCGGCGTGATTCCGCTGCCCGGCGATAAGGCGGAAACCCTTCTGGAAGATGTCGGGGCGCAGATTGACGTAATAGACACGGACGGCAAATCTTTCAGCGTGATTTACGCCGTGTGCCTTAAAACCGACGCGCAAAAGACGGGCGAAAGACTCGCGGCGGCGGGTCTGACGCCGTGCAGGCTCGAATACGACGCGACGCCGTCCGAGCAGACCGCGCGCCTGCAAGCCGAATATGGCGAACTTGACAGGCAATCGGTTGAAGCGGTGAAAAAAGCGGCGGGCTATTTCGAGTTGTCGTCCGACCTGAAAATTCTGCACGATTATTACGACGTGGCGCTCAGGAAAAGCGACGCCGACGGAAATCTCGGCAAAACCAAAAAGACTTTTCTGCTGGAAGCGTGGGTGCCGGCTGACAAAGAAGACGTCGTCGCGCGGAAAATGGACGAAATTCTGGACGTGAAAGTCATTGACTTCCGTGACCCGCTGGACGACGAAAAACCGCCGACTCTCACGGTAAACAATAAAATCGTGGCGCCTTATGAGGAAATAACCAACATGTATTCCGTGCCGGATTACAGAGAGCGCGACCCGAACTCGTTTGTCGCTGTGTTTTTCTTTGTGTTTTTCGGCGTGATGCTGGGCGACGCCGGTTACGGAATTCTGCTGACGATAGGCGCGCTGCTCCTGGCGAAAATCATAAAACCCGCCAAAGGCATGCGCAATCTTATTTACGTTATAGCAATGGGCGGAATAAGCACCGTGTTCTGGGGCATTATGTTCGGCGGGTGGTTCTCCATCGATACGTCGGGCACGGTATTCGAGCCGCTGCTGTTCAGCCCGCTCGACAATCCGATAGGGTTTGTCGCTATGGCTCTGGCGCTGGGCGCCGTGCAGATATGCACGGGCATGGTGCTCAGCGGAGTGGCAAAGTGGCAGAAAGGCAGCCCGTTGGACGGCATTCTGGATGATTTTCTGTGGGTGCTGTTTTTCGCTTTCGGCGGAACGCTCGCCGTGGGCATGGCTCTTGGCGTAAGCGTGCTGGGCGACGTCGGGCTGTACGGAATGCTGGGCAGTCTGGCGCTGGTGCTGTTTACGGCCGGGCGGCACAAAAAAGGCTTTTTCGGCAAAGTCGTGGGCGGCCTTGGCGGACTTTACAAAGTCATCGGTTTTGTTTCCGACCTTTTGAGTTATCTCAGGCTGTTCGGTCTCGGTCTGGCGACGGGCGTCATCGGCATGGTGTTCAACGAAATCGCCGGTATTTTTACAGGACCGATAGGCGTTGTCTGTGCCGTTATCGTGCTGCTTGTGGGGCACACGCTCAACGTGGCGGTAAACGTGCTGGGCGCGTATGTGCACGACAGCAGACTGCAATTTATAGAATTCTTTTCGAGGTTTTACACCGGCGAGGGCTATCTGTTCAGCCCGATTGTCGGTGAAACGAAATACACCAATATCAACTGACGGAGGTACTTATGTTTACAACTGGCCATTATCTGGGATTTCTCGGCGTGGCAATCGCCGTGGTATTTTCGGGCTTCGGGTCGGCTCTCGGCGTCGCCAAGGCGGGGCAGGCGCTCGCGGGTGTGTGCGCCGAAAAACCCGACAGATTTTCCAAATGTCTTTTGCTGGAATTGCTTCCGGCGACGCAGGGCCTTTACGGCTTCATCATCGGCTTTCTTATTCTTCTGAGAATGGGCGTGCTGGGCGGTCTTGCCGAACTCAGCGTCGAGCAGGGCATAGGTTTTCTCATCAGCGGCATACCTGTCGGCCTGGTGGGGCTCGTCAGCGCCATTTATCAGGGCAAAGTCGCCGCGGCGGGCATAGTTATGGTGGGCAAACGCCCTGAAATGCTGGGCAGAGCCATGACTTCCACCGCCATAGTGGAAATGTACGCGATTTTCTCGCTCATCATTTCCTTCTTCCTGTGCTTCATGGGAGTTATCCAGTAACGATACGGAGCGTTTATGAAAGGTAAAGAAGCCATAATAGACAGCATAATAAGCGACGCCGAGGCGCAGGCCGCCGAAATAAAGGCCGAAGCCGACGCCAAAGCGCGGGAGATAACTTCCGCGGCGGCCGCCGATGCCAAAAAAGCGGCGGCGGACGTTGTTGCGAAAGCCGCCGAAAACGCCGCGCTTACGGCAAAGAGAAAAACAGCCGCCGCGTCGGCGGAAGCGTCGAAATATTTTCTTTCGCTGAAGCAGGGACTGATGGACGAATGTTTTTCAACCGCCCTGAAAAAACTGCGCGCCCTTGACGATAAAAAGTATCTTTCGGTTATCGGCGCGCTGCTGACCGAGGCGGAAGGCGGCGAAAAAATTATTATCGCGAAAAGAGACAAAGGGCTCATCACCGGGAAGTTTGTGGAAAGCGTTCTCAAAGGCAAGAAGTTTACTTTGTCGGCGGAGGGGGATTTTACCGGCGGCGTAATTCTGTCTTCCGACAAATACGACGTCAACCTGACTTTCGAGGCGCTGTTGTCAGAAATGAGGGAAGACGGCGCCGGTGAAGTCGCCGAGATTCTGTTCGGGGAAAAATAATGCAGGCGAGTTATCTTTACGCGTCGGGAAGCGCCGCGATACTTACGAC
Source organism: Candidatus Heteroclostridium caecigallinarum (assembly GCA_904419725.1). Taxonomy (GTDB): domain Bacteria; phylum Bacillota; class Clostridia; order Christensenellales; family CAG-314; genus Heteroclostridium; species Heteroclostridium caecigallinarum. The sequence goes on from CAJFSP010000013.1 coordinate 19,375, forward strand.
AAAACTGCTTTCCGATGAAAAAATCAGGCGCGTCGCCGAATCAAAAGACACGGATGAAGCGCTGCGGTTGCTGTTTGAAGCGGGTTACGCCGACGGCGTCGCCATGACTTCCGCCGATTTCGAAGAAGTGCTTGCCGCGCAGATGAGGCAGGCGGCGGAGTTTGTGTCGGAAAACACGGCTGACAGAGCCGCCACCGATTGTTTTCTGCTGCGCGCCGATTATCTCAACGCTAAAATGGCGATGAAATGTAAATACGCGCGCAAAACACCGGCGGCGTACGCTTACGGCGGACTGTTTGACGGGCAGAAACTGTTCGAGAGCCTTTCGCGCGACGATTACTCCGCTCTTCCGCCCGAAATGGCGGAGGCGCTTGGCAAAATCGACGAAAAGTTTTTCGAAGGGGACAGAAACCCGGCGGTTGTGGACGACATTCTCGACACGGCGTATTACGGACATGTTTCGGCCCTGCTGAAAAACTGCGGCAGCAAAGCGGTGAAAGATTATTTCGCCGCCGAGGCGGACACTAAAAATCTCATCAATTTTTTCAGGTGTCTTAAAGCGGGGTTCGGCAAAGAGACGTTTGACGGCGTTTTTGCCGCATGCGGAAAAATCCCGCGCGGGTTTTTTGACGAGATGTTTGCCTCAAACGGCGAAAAAGCGGCAGAAAACCTGCCTTGCGATGAGTATAGGGACTTTTTGGAAATATTGCTGCGCGAATACAAAAGCGGCGTAGCCATGGCTGAAAGCGAGGCGCGCGCCGCCGATTTAAAAAAGAAAATAATGTATTCGGCGAAAGACAACATAGAAGGCATAGAGCCGCTTGTGTATTATTATCTCGGCAAACAGACCGAGACGGAAAACATAAGGCTTATTTTGGTTTGTCTGAAAAACCGTGTGGACAAAAAAGAAATTGTCAAGAGGCTGCGTGAATCTTATGTATAACAGAGTGGGCGTCATAGGCGACGGAGACAGTATTCTGGCGTTCAAGGCGGTGGGCATGGAAGTTTTCGCCGCTGACAGCGGCGAGCAGGCCAGAGAATGGCTCAAAGAGCTGTCAAAGCAGGACTTCGCCGTGCTGTTTATCACCGAACAGTACGCCGCTGCCAACGAGGATTTGCTTCAGAAGGCAAAGACAAAACCTTTCCCCGCGATAGTGGCGATACCGACCAGCCGCGGCTCGACGGGCTACGGGCTGGAAAGCGTCAGAAAGGACGTGGAAAAGGCAATCGGCGCGGATATACTGTTTAATAGAGAGGACTGACAAATGCAAGGAAGAATAGTTAAAATATCCGGACCGCTCATAGTGGCGGAAAATATGGCCGACGTTGAAATGTACGACGTCGTCAAAGTTTCCGACAGACAACTTATAGGCGAAGTTATCGAACTGAGGGGCGACAGGGCGTCCATACAGGTATACGAAGAAACCGCCGGGCTTAAACCGGGCGACGCCGTCGTGTCGACGGGGGCGCCGCTGTCGGTGGAACTTGCGCCGGGACTTATAGAAGGCATATTCGACGGCATACAGCGTCCGCTGGAAAAACTTTACGAATTGTCTGGCGACCGCATAGGCCGCGGCGTTACCGTTTCCGCCGTCGACCACCGGAAACTGTGGGAGTTTGTGCCTGAGGTCAAAAAGGGCGACAAGGTCGGCCCCGGCGACATTCTCGGCACCGTGCAGGAAACGGGGCTTGTCGAGCACAGAATCATGGTGCCTTACGGCGTAAGCGGCACGGTGTGCGCAATAGCGGAAAAGAGCATGTATAACGTCGACGAGGTAATCGCCGAAATCAAAACAGCGGACGGCGTGAAAAAACTCACCATGTTGCAGAAATGGCCTGTCCGAAAAGGCAGACCGTATGTCGAAAAACTCACTCCTGGCGAACCGATGATAACGGGGCAAAGGGTGATAGACACGCTGTTTCCTATCGCCAAGGGCGGCGTCGCCGCCGTGCCCGGGCCTTTCGGCAGCGGAAAAACCGTGGTGCAGCACCAGCTCGCCAAGTGGGCGGACGCGCAGATTATCGTGTATATCGGCTGCGGCGAGCGCGGCAACGAGATGACTGACGTTCTAAACGAGTTTCCCACCCTGACCGACCCGAAAACCGGTCAGCCGCTTATGAAACGCACCGTGCTTATAGCAAACACGTCGGACATGCCCGTCGCGGCGAGGGAAGCCTCGATTTATACGGGTATAACCATAGCGGAATATTTCAGGGACATGGGCTATACCGTCGCCATCATGGCGGACAGTACGTCGCGCTGGGCGGAGGCGCTCAGGGAAATGTCGGGCAGGCTGGAAGAAATGCCGGGCGAAGAAGGATATCCCGCTTATCTGTCGAGCAGGCTGGCGGAGTTTTACGAGCGCGCGGGCGTGGTCAAAACTCTCGGCGGCAGGACGGGCGCGATAACGGCGATTGGCGCCGTGTCGCCTCCCGGCGGCGACCTGTCGGAGCCTGTTTCGCAGGCGACGCTGCGCATAGTCAAGGTCTTTTGGGGGCTGTCGGCTTCGCTGGCGTATAAAAGACACTTTCCGGCAATCGACTGGATGCAGAGTTACTCGCTGTATTCCGCGCGGCTGGACGAATGGTTCAACGACAACGTGGCGGCGGATTTTTCGGCGCTGAAAGCCGAAACCAACCGTCTTTTGCAGGAAGAAGCGGAACTTGACGAAATAGTCCGCCTTGTCGGTATGGACGCCCTTTCGCCGAAAGACCGCCTTACAATGGAAGCCGCAAAATCGGTCAGGGAAGACTATCTGCACCAAAACGCTTTTCATGAAGTGGACACATATACATCGCTTGAAAAACAATACAAAATGCTGAGGCTTATTCTCGATTGCTACAAACTCAGCCTGTCGCTGCTGGGCGGCGACGTTGAACTCGACGATATACTCAAAATGCCTGTCAGGGAAAAAATCGGCAGGGCAAAGTATATCGGCGAAGACAATCTGGCGGAATTTGACGGCATAGCGGCTCAGCTCAGGCGCGAAATAGCCGAACTCAAAGACAAAGGAGAACGATGATGCTCAAAGAATATAAAACCATAAAAGAAGTCGTCGGGCCTTTGATGCTTGTGGAAGGCGTTGACGGCGCTTCTTATGACGGACTTGTGGAAATAACCCAGGCCAACGGCGAAGTGCGCCGCGGCAAAGTGCTGGAAGTCAACGGCGACAGGGCGCTGGTGCAGTTGTTCGAGGGCACGCAGGGGCTGAAAATTTCCACCGCCAAGGCGAGATTTCTCGGCAGGGGGCTGGAACTCGGCGTGGGCATGGATATGCTGGGCAGGGTGTTTTCCGGCATGGGCGAACCGATAGACGGCGCGCCGGCCATTATTCCGGACAAAAAAATGGACATCAACGGCCAGCCGATTAACCCTTTCGCCAGGGATTACCCGAACGAGTTTATACAGACGGGCGTGTCGGCAATCGACGGCCTCAACACGCTGGTAAGGGGGCAGAAACTGCCTGTGTTTTCGGCAAGCGGACTTCCGCACGCCGACCTCGCCGCTCAGATTGCCCGCCAGGCAAAGGTGCGCGGAGGCGACGAGCAGTTCGCCGTAGTTTTCGCGGCGATGGGCATCACCTTTGAGGAAGCCGACTTTTTTATAAGCGATTTCAAAAAGACGGGCGCCATACACAGGGCGGTGCTGTTCGTCAATCTGGCAAACGACCCCGCAATCGAGCGCATTTCCACACCGAGAATGGCTCTGACGGCGGCGGAATATCTCGCTTTCGAAAAGGATATGCACGTTCTGGTCATCATGACCGATTTCACGAACTACGCCGAAGCGCTGCGCGAAACTTCCGCCGCGCGAAAAGAAGTGCCGGGCAGAAGGGGCTATCCGGGCTATCTCTACACCAATCTCGCCACGATTTACGAAAGGGCGGGGCGCATAAAGGGCAAAAAAGGCTCGATAACGCAGATACCTATCCTCACCATGCCGGAAGAAGACAAAACGCACCCGATACCCGACCTTACGGGTTACATCACGGAGGGGCAGATTATCCTTTCGCGCGAACTGTACAACAAGGGGTGCAATCCGCCGATTGACGTTTTGCCGTCGCTTTCGCGTCTTAAAGACAAAGGCATAGGCGAAGGCAAGACCCGCGAGGATCACTCCAACGTGATGAACCAGCTTTTCGCCTGCTACGCCCGCGGTAAAGAGTCCAAGGAACTCGCGGCGATTCTCGGTGAAAGCGCGCTCACCGACATAGACAAACTTTACGCGGAATTCGCCGCCGAGTTTGAGGAAAAATATATTTCGCAGGGTTATGACACCGACAGAAGCATTGAGGAAACGCTGGACCTCGGCTGGAGTCTGCTGGGCATTCTGCCGCGCGGCGAACTTAAACGTATCGACGACAAGTATCTCGACAAATATTACAAACCGAGAGAACAAAGGTAACATATGGCGATTATGAGGGTAAACCCCACCCGTATGGAACTCAAACGGCTCAAAAACCGTCTGAAAACAGCGGAAAGGGGACACAAACTGCTTAAAGACAAAACCGACGAAATGGTGCGGCAGTTTATAATTTACGCCAACCGCAACAGGCGGCTGCGCAAAGAGCTGGAGCGCGAACTGGGCGACGCCATGAAAAACTTCGTGCTTGCCCGCGCCGTAATGAGCCCTTGCCAGGCGGAAGAAGCGCTGGTTTATCCGTCGCGCACTGTCACTCTGGATTGTGACAAGAAAAGCGTCATGAGCGTCATGGTGCCGTCTATCAAAGTCAGCGGGGGCGACGGCGCGCTGTATCCTTACGGCTTTTTGTCGGTCACTGACGAAATGGACAGTTCCATCGCAACGCTCAACACGCTGCTGGTCAAACTGATAGAACTCGCCGAAGTGGAAAAAACCACCAACATGCTGGCGGACGAAATAGAAAAAAACAAAAGGCGGGTCAACGCGCTGGAACACGTCATGATTCCGCAGCTGCGCGAAACCATTAAATATATCGTGCTGAAACTCGAAGAAAACGAAAGAGGCTCGCTGGTGCGCCTCATGAAAGTCAAGGATATGATTGCCGAACGGCAATGAAAATGAAACAAAAAAGACGGCGTAAGCCGTCTTTTTTTATAAAGACGATGTTACTGTACCACAGGCAACGATAATCGCCAAAAACAGTATAACACCCCAGAAAATCAGGCCGATAGTACCTATCACCTGTCCCGCGGTGGCCATTCCCGTTCCGTCAAGCAAACCTTTTGACGCCTCGATTTTCCTTTTTGCCGATTTTGCGAATACTATCGCGAGTATCCCGGTGAGCACGCCGCCATAATAAGAAAATATTGTCAAAAGCCCCATGATAAGCGCTGCTACCGCCATAGGCTCGGTTTTAGCCACAACCGGTTGTTGCTGAACCGAAGGGTCTTCTTTTGCGCAGCGCGCGCCGCAGTTGGGGCAATATGCCGCTTCTTCACTGATTTTGCTTCCGCAATTTCTGCAATATGCCATATCTTTACCTCTTTTGTAATATATTCAACATCTGTAATTATGTTATCAAATATAAAATATAGTTGTCAAGACTGTTCGAAAATCAAAACGGCATGAGGCACGATTTTACAAAAAACTTACAGTTTCCTTACAGAAAATTTATTTGAATTATGCCGCGCGTGGATTATATTGATTATGGGTATTTTTATATACCGCAAAATCAACAAAAACAAGGTGAGGCAATGACAAAAAATCATAAAAGATGGGCAGCCGTCGCCGCTCTCGCCGCGGCGGTGGTGTTGGTGATAGTGGGCGCCGCTGTTTTTTTCAGAAGGACAGATCCCGACGCCGTGCCGAAAAGTGTTTATTTCATCATCCATGACGACCGCGTGGATTTTCGTCTTGACACGAGGGACGACCCGACGGACGGAAAACGCAACGTAACTTATGAATATCGGTCCGGGGTTGAACGCCTGCCGCAATGCGACGTTTACAACGCCGATACCGACATTATGCTTTCGGAAAACGTCGGCGAGCTGGATATCGGCGTAACGTGGTACCGTCCCGACCCTTTCGGCGGCACGGACACGATTTTGATGTACGAACCGCCGAGTGAACGCGGCGAATACAAGGTGACGTATTCATTTTATATCGACGGCGTTCCTGTTTACGGGTTTTACATCCGTCTGTTTATAGTGTAAAAGCGCGCCGCGCTGAGGGAGGAAAGGACATGAAAAAGAAATTGGCGATATTTATCTTCGCGTTGATTTGCGTTTCGTCCGTATACGGGGCGGATAGTTTGGCGGGTGACGTTTACGCCGCGGAAACGGGCGACATTACGCAATCCGTTACAATAGAGCCGGGGCAGTTTGACGAATATACCGACAGCGACGAGGCGCTTTCCGTTGAAACTTCGGATGAAATATTCGGAATCAAAGACTATAAGCAATACGTTTATCCGGATTTCACGGAAAATTACACTCGTGATAATCCCATCGTGCAGTTAGTGCCGAGAGAATTGTTCGCGCACAGGGGCGAGTACTTCTACATGGGCAAGGAGTACGGGTTTTATGTTAACACAAGGGCAAATACTCAATACGGAAACGTTTCCACGGTGTTTGTGCTTAACGTTTGCGCCGACACGTCTCTCAGCGACAACGATTTCGCGAAAATCAGGATAGAGCCGTTGTTTTGCTATGAATTTTATTATCTGACCGGTCAAAACAATTTTGAATATAGACAGGAAGTGTACCGCAACGGTGAATTGCAGCCCGACCAATCGCCGTCGGACAAAACATACCTGCCGGTTTCATCGGACAAAAACGATATCGTCGTCGCGGCTAAATTCTGCGACGCGGCAAAGGCTTCCACGCCGTCTTTCACTGAAAACACCAACTACGCGGTTAAAGACATAGTCATCGGGGCAAACCTGATGAATGAATATTATCCTAATTACGGCGACGACGATTACAACGTCAATTCGGACTACGGCTCTTTTTTCACTTCGGCGGAAACAATTTTTACCGCGTCGCGCAATAACGGCGGCGGCAACGCGGCCGAATACATTGGCGCTACGCTGGGTTTTATTCTGGACGTGTTGCCGCTTTCCACGGCGTTGGATGTCGGCGTCAGTTTTGTCGAGTTTACAAACAATCTGGCTGAAATCGACGACGAGCGTGAAACGGTTGTCACAAACGTCAAGGGGCAGGAGACATACTCGCCGCTGTCCAACGAAATGTTCAATTCAAAACAATCGCAAATCGATAACTACGGCCAGCTGATAAAAACGGCGTACGCCGGATTGCTGTCGACGGATGACGACCCTGTTTTGTTCCGCACGGCGGGCACGGATGTGCTCGAAGCCAAATTTAAAATTTCACATAGCGCCGACGAAGCCTGGCAGACGCGGCTCATGTGCAGTTACGCCATAGAAATCGTTTCGCTCGGTGCGGGCGGCTCGGTGAATGATTCCGCCGTTTTTGAAAGTCGGCCAGCCACGTCGGCAATGTTGCTGCGCAATGTAAGAGACTATGTGCCGCTGGAAATGGGTAGCAACAGACTGTATAAATTGCCGTTCGGCAAAGTGTTTTTTGAATTTACCCCGCAATATACCAGCGAATATCTGATTGCGCCTAACGGCAGGGATGATTTCGCCGTGGGCGTTATGCTGAACGGCGCGGTCGTTCCCGTGACGGAAGAGAACGGCGAGTTTTTCGTCGAGATGAACGAAGGCGAAACTTACAACATCTGTATCAAGACCGACGACAGATTCGCCATGGTGGACGGCACGGTCAATTTGGATCTCAGGACGTATATCGACAACGTGAGCGTCACCATGGCACCCAATTCTACAAGGCGCGTCAAATTATTGTCATCTGAAAACGGTATTTTCCATTTCACAGTGTCCGACGGCGGTCTGGTGGGCGCCGTGTATGAAATACCGGACCCGAATTATGAATTTGACGTGACAGACGATACATACAGGGATTTTTACGTTGATTCGCAAAAGCCGATGTACGTAGAACTGAAAAATACCTCCGGTGAGGAAAGGCAAATCGTGCTGACCAAAAACCAATGCGCGGCGCCGTCTGAAAACTCTCTTGTCAGCGACCCGAAGCGGTATTATAAATTTACCGCACCTGAAACGGGATATTACCTTTTGGCAATAGATAGAGTAACACCGGATACTTCATTTGATTTTAAAAATATTAACAATGAAACTTTCCCCGCAACAAAAAATTATGACCATGAAAGCGGAATTACAACATATTTAATGCATATTGATGAGGGCGAGACAGTCTATATCGGTGCTATGTCAAGGAGCGAAGAAGATATCGTCGTTAGTCTGACCATTGACAAAGACACAAACATTGTGGAATGGGTTGTCGACGGTAAAGAGGTAGTGGACGGCAAAGTCACGATGAAAAGAGATGAAATTATCCACCCACAATTGTATATTAACGGTGTGTTAATTGAAGATTTTAATGTTAACGATGACGAAATAAACATTGGTAGTGAAGGACTGTGGTGTGAACCAACTTTAATGTGCGGCGAGACTTACTATATATCTCCTGTAGGTCTGGTAGGCGGAGTGGAAGATGACGTTAACGCAGTATACAGGCTGACCATAGTCGTGGAATATGACTATAATCCCGAATTGACGATAGACAGCGGGGAGAACGTGACGCTGACATTCGGTTTGACAGCTGATGTGGAACAAGTCACCTTTATTCTGTCTAATGACAGCGGAAGTCAGGTATTCACGGTGGACATGCTTGCCGCTGCTACACCGTCGCAGGAGGGTTTATTTATGACTTGGGATATAACAGACTATTTCCTGTCAAAATTCCACCGCATGGCTACCGACATAACAATCAGGCTTGACAGCATGATTATAGAATATGATTTGGCAAACCAGACGCCGAATCAAAAAACGATTTTTAACGGAGATGATTTTTCCACACAAAACATAACCACTCCGCTTCTTTTTGGCGGAGGGAGCGGAGAAGCCGACGACCCTTATTTGATTTCATGCCTTCGGCATTTGCAGAATATGGAATATAATAGTTTTAAAAATGATGAAAATCAGGAGTTTATCCGCGGATATTATAAATTGACGGTAAATCTGGTTTTGACCGGCAAATGGACTCCTTTAGGGGCAAATTATAATTACGGTTTTAACGGGCATTTTGACGGCGGAAATCATACAATCAGCAATTTAAAAATCTCAATGTCCAATGGCGCGGCACAATCATTCGGATTGTTCAGTACCACAAGGGGTGAGATTAAAAACTTAACAATAATTGGCGACATAAGTGTCACAAACGGTTCGAACTCGCCGACAAGCGTTCCGTCTTCTTGCGCAGCCGGGATGTTGTCGGGAGTTAATCACGCCAGGCTTGATAATATAATTGTTGAAGGCAGTATTGAAGGGCGCGGTTATGTATGCATTGGCGGCGTCGTAGGTATCAATTATGCCGACATAAGCGGGGCTTTAAGTGAAGTAACCATTAGCGGCGGATATAGGCTGGGCGGTATTGCTGGTGTTAATGAAAACGGCACGATTGACGACGGCTCATTCACCGGCAGTATTAACTATGAATACAACTTCTATAAAAACATCTCCGGGCAAGACGCAATCGGAGGCATTGTCGGATTAAATTCATACGGAGGCGAAGTGCGTTCCGGGACTTTTAGGGGAACAATCACCGTGACTTTCAGAGACTGTTGGGACGACCCTGACTTTAAGCCGTATATCGGCGGATTAGTAGGGTGGAATAAAGATTCATATGTGTCTGGAGGCATTACCGCTGGCGGTTCGATTAACACAAACAATCTGAATGAATCGGTGTCGTATGGCTTTCTCGGGTTGCAAAAAGCAAATCAAAAAGATAATGTCGGGACACGAATAGGGTTAAATGATTAAAGGAAGTCCGTCAGGACTTCCTTTTTTGATAAAAATAAGCGGCTATTTAGCGCAATTTAATCGCAATATTATCGATTAACGCTTTACAAATACATTTTCGTGGTGTACAATGGTACAAGTCGCAGGGGTGTCGCCAAGCGGTAAGGCACACGGCTCTGACCCGTGTATCCAAGGTTCGAATCCTTGCACCCCTGCCATATAAAGCAAGAGGCACAACTGTTTGTTGTGCCTCTTGTCGTTTGCCCATGATTTTTTCGAATAAAAAAGGCGGAAACATTTTGCCTCCGCCATCGGTGATACGCTTATAGTATATAGAAAACGTAGGCGGGAAGTCAACAGAATGCGGGCAAAAAATGTTGCCCAAAATTTTGTCGTTCTTTGTTGAAAAAACCCGTGAAATACTATACAATTTTAAGGTAATTTTATCTATGAACTTTTTCGAAACCGTCTATGAAGTCGTCAAAAAAATCCCGCGGGGCAAAGTTGCCTCGTATGGGCAAATCGCGTCGCTCGCGGGCAACAGGCGTATGGCGCGCCAGGTGGGCTGGGCGCTGCACGTCAATCCGTACCCCGGCGCGGTGCCGTGCCACAGAGTGGTCATGAAAGACGGCAGCCTTACCGAAAGTTTCGCTTTCGGCGGGGCGTGCGTGCAAAGAGCCATGCTGGAAAGCGAGGGCGTGGAAGTGGGCGACGATTTCAAAGTGGACATGAAACGGTTTCAGTGGGACGGCACACAAGGGGAGGAATTATGAAAAAAGAGGGGTTCAACAACGATTTATACGTGCAGAGGCAAAGCAGCCGCATTCTGGAAAGAATAGAAAAATTCGGAGGCAAACTGTATCTCGAATTCGGCGGAAAACTGTTTGACGATTTGCACGCTTCAAGGGTGCTTTACGGCTTTGACCCCAACGTCAAAATCAAACTGCTGTCTACCCTCAAAGACAAGGCGGAAATCATTTTCTGCATAAACGCCAACGACATTCAGCGCAACAAAATACGCGCCGATTTCGGCATAACCTACGGCGAGGAAGTCATGCGCGTTATAGACGCTTTGCGGTCTTACGGCATATATGTGTCAAGCATAGTGATAACGCAGTTTACCGAGCAGTCGCAGGCGCTGGCTTTCAAACACAAACTTGAAAACAGGGGAGAAAAGGTATATATCCATCATCTCACGCCGGGATATCCCAACGACGTGGATCTTATCGTTTCCGACGAGGGATACGGCAAAAATCCGTATATCGAAACCACCCGTCCGCTGGTGGTGGTTACGGCGCCGGGACCTAACAGCGGCAAACTCGCCACATGTCTCGGGCAGTTGTATCATGAATACAAGCGGGGCGTCAAAGCGGGGTACGCCAAGTTCGAGACCTTCCCGATTTGGAATCTGCCGCTCAAACACCCGGTAAACGTGGCTTACGAGGCCGCCACCGCCGACATTCAGGACGTCAATATGATTGACTATTTCCATTTGCAGGCGTACGGCGAGCAAACGGTCAACTACAACCGCGACCTGGCGGTATTCCCTGTAGTGAAAACGATAATCAAAAAAATCACGGGTGAAGAACTGTATAAGTCGCCTACCGACATGGGCGTCAACATGGCGGGTTTTGCCATATATGACGACGAAGCCGTGCGGGAAAGCGCCAACCAGGAAATCATACGCAGGTATTACAAAGCGCTGTGCGACGTGCGCGAGGGCAAAGAGCGCCAGGAAACTGTGGACAGGCTGGAAATGCTGATGAGCGAACTGGGGCTTAAACCGAGCCAGCGCGTGGTTGTCGCTCCGGCCATCGAAAGATACAAATCGGTTGAAGTGCCCGTCGTTGCCATCGAGACACCCGACGGTCACATCGTGACGGGCAGGCAGTCTGAACTGCTCACTGCGGCGTCCAGCGCCCTGCTCAACGCAGTGAAGCATATGGCGGGTATGCCTGATGACCTTAAACTTATCGCGCAGTCGGCAATCGACCCTGTCATTGACCTTAAAACAAATATACTGAAAAGTAAAAAATCCAGTCTCAACGCCGAAGAAACGTTGCTGGCGCTGTCGGTATCCGCTTCGCTGTCAGACGCTTCCGCAAGGGCGAAGGAGTGCCTGAAACTTCTGCGCGGCTGCGAAGCGCATTCAACGCATATCATTGCCAACGGCGAGCAGAAAGTGCTGCGCAATTTGGGCATGAATCTCACCTGCGAACCGGAATACGTGTCTTTCGAACTGTATTCGGAATAACGCCCGTTTTACAAGGCGGAGAATTTTTGTTATAATACGGCAAATGCTGGACAAAAAAACACGCGCCGTGCTGGCGTATCTCGAGACGCAGTGCCCGGGCGGCAGTTTCAAGGTGCTGGAAAAACAGGATATAGTGGCGGCGATGCCTGCGCGTCTGGCGCTTACCGCCGAGGAAATCGACTCCATCGTGGCGTATCTCGACAGGAGCGAATTCGTCGTGCTGAAATATCTCGACGAACAGCAGATGTGCCTCACGCTGACGCCAAAGGCCCACTCCGCCCTGCTTGACGAAAAGCGCCTGCTTGACAAGCCCGCTTTCGACAAAAAGGTTTATTGGATTGTCGGCATAATCGCTTTTGTCGCGGCGTTTCTGGGGGCTATCGTCGGCAATATTGTGGGGTTGTGAAATGCTCAATAAACGCGAAAGAGCGGTGATGAAAGTCATATACGACAAGGCAGTTGACAGGCGCGCCGCCATTCTTACGGAAGAAGACATAATGGACGCCCTGCCCAAAAAGTCGGGCATTACGCCCTGCGACATGCGCGAAATCGTCCGTCAGCTGGCAATGGACAATTATTTCGAACTCATTCATTCGGAAAAGAAAGGGCAGCCGGTCATGGTCATAACCCTGACACGCAACGGCGAGGCTTTTGAAAGAGAATTGACGCAGCAAAAAAGAAATATCCGCCAAAAACTTGCAATTACCGTGATTTGTGCTATAATAACAGCAGTCGTCGGTATAATTATTCGCTCAATTGTCTGACAAAACCGTTTAGGCCTCCGTAAAAAAACCAGGGCAAAACGGAAACACGGCGGACAAAAGGTTGACGTGCGGCGGATTTTCTGTATAATAATGAAAGTACGGGCGCACATGCGGCAGCGCGATGTGACTGTAACCGCGCAGCCGGACGGAAAACGACGGCATATAATTTATGGGCAATTAACTCAGCTGGGAGAGTGTCTTCTTGACGTGGAGAAAGTCAGCGGTTCGAGTCCGTTATTGCCCACCAAACGAAACCTAAAACGAAACACTTTATGTGTAAATCGTTTTAGGTTTTTCTTTTATCGTTATATTGTTACAGTGGTTTTGAGTTGCCAAACCGCTCGTTTATTCAAGCACCCGCCAAAGTGCCAAATTTACTTTTGACTACGTTGTTTGCTTGAAATTCATCGATGTTTTTGATATAATTTCAATATGGATTGGTTTAATTATTACGGACTTGCCATAATGGCGGTCATTATGATACCTAATATAATTTATGCAGTAAAGCACAAAAATCAAGTGGTCGTT
>CAJFSP010000014.1 GCA_904419725.1 Candidatus Heteroclostridium caecigallinarum
ATGGAGCCGGACATCACAAACCGGCAAAACCCAAAAAGCTGTGGGTTCGCTTATTCCTGTCATACCTGAAACCGTACGCACCCGTACGGTCTTTTTTTTGTTTCAAAAGCGGAGCGGAACTACCCGCCCCGCTTTTTTGCCGCGCCGGAAGATAAAACCCGCCGCCGCCTATTGAACTTATTTGCGTCAAGGGGAGTATTGACTTTGCCGCCCGCTATGATATAATATCCTGAAAGGAGAACATCATGAAATACGGTCTTTTGGGGCATCCGCTGGGGCACAGCATGTCTCCGTTTATTCACAGGGAACTGACTAAACTCAAAGGCGCCGTGTGCGAATATTCGCTTTACGACTTCACAATCGACGACCTTGCGACCAAAAGCGTAATGCTTTTGTCGCTGGACGGGTTTAACGTCACCATTCCGTATAAAAAAGAGATTATCGGCCATATCGACAGGCTGGACGAAACCGCCGCCAGATATAACTCGGTCAACGTGGTAAAAACCGGGCGCGAAAACGTGGGGTACAACACCGACGTCACGGGGTTTGTCAAATCGGTGGAAAACGCAGGCATGTCGCTTGGCGGCAAAACGCTGCTTCTGGGCTGCGGCGGCGCCGCCAGCATGATGGCGGTGGAAACGGCGCTCGCGGGCGGCAGCGTGACCATGGCGGTCAGGGACGTAAATTCGCCGAAGGCGGCGGAAATAGTCGCCGCGGTGAAAAAACTTTGTCCGGACGCTTTTATCGAAACCGTGCCGATTGATATGGTGCAGGGCGGCTTTGACATTATGCTCAACGCCACGCCGGTGGGCATGTATCCGAACGTCGGCGTTTCGCCCGTAGCCGAAAGCGTGGCGGCGGCGTGCGGCGGCGTGTTCGACGCGATTTACAACCCGAGAGAAACGCTGCTTGCCCGATACGCTAAAAAGCACGGCGTGCCGTGCGTGACGGGCATGGAAATGCTGGTCAGGCAGGCGGCGGAAGCGCAGACGATATGGCACGGGCTCACGTTTGACGAAGATGAGATAAAAACCGTCATCGATATGGCTAACAGCGAAATGGAGAAACGATGAATAAAAAGATAATCACGCTGACGGGCTTTATGGGCTGCGGAAAAACGTACGTTTCAAAAATTCTCGCCCGTGAGATAGGCTACGGCATAATCGACAGCGACGCCGAAATAGAACGGCGCGCGGGGAAAAGCATCCCGCAGATTATGGCGGAAGAAGGCGAGGCGGGGTTCAGGCTCGCCGAACGGCGCGCGCTGGAAGACATCCTGTCGGGAGAGTTTTTCGTGCTTTCGGCGGGAGGCGGCGCGATACTCAAAAACGCCGATTTGCTGATGAGCCGCACAACCGTCGTGTTTCTCGACACCGATTTCGACAAGTGTTACGGGCGCATTAAAAACGACCGCAACCGTCCGCTGGCGGCGGGCAAAAGCCGTGATGAAATTTTCAGGCTGTACCGCGAACGCTATGAGATTTACAGAACTAATTGCCATTTTTCGGTGAAACACGAAGACGCCGCTATAACCGTCAAAAAAATCAAAGAATTTCTGCAAAATAATTGACAAGCGCGCTTTTTTTGCATTAAAGTAGTGGCACAAGGAGAAATCAATGAGAAATTCCCGCTTCTTTACAAACTTTTACTTTTACTTTAGCTTGTTTTATAACGGAACAAGAGTTTTGTAATGAAGTTTTTTCTTATTGACGGGATATTATAAACGCGTAAACGCCGGTATTCTTGAAATAAGAATATCGGTTTTTTTAATATCGTATCAAACCGGAGGTATATATGGTAATCATTCTCAAACAGGACGCCAAGCAGGACGAGGTAAACGAACTTCTTGACTGGATAAAGGCGCAGAACGTCGAACCTAAGACGATGATAGGCGAGTCGCAGCGCATACTCGGCCTTATAGGCAACACGCAGGCCGTGGATATCGACGCGGTAACGACTTTTCCGGCGGTGGAGAGCGTCAGGCGCATCGCCGAGCCGTATAAACTCGCCAACAGAAAGTTTCATCCGCACGACACCGTTGTGGACGTGTCGGGTTATAAAATAGGCGGCGGCAATTTTCAGGTTATAGCGGGGCCGTGTTCGGTGGAGAGCGAACAGCAGGTTATTTCCATCGCCGAGAGCGTCAAAAAGAGCGGTGCGCATTTGCTCCGCGGCGGGGCGTTCAAACCGAGAACTTCGCCTTACGCTTTCCAGGGGCTTAAAGCCGAGGGGATAAAATATCTGCTCGAAGCCAAAAAAGAAACGGGTATGCCGATTGTGTCGGAACTGATGAGCATGGAGCATATCGACCTGTTTAACGACGTCGATGTCATTCAGGTGGGCGCGAGAAACATGCAGAACTTTGTAATGCTGCGCGAACTTGGCGGCTGCGACAAACCGATTCTGCTCAAAAGAGGGCTTGCCAACACGCTGGAAGAATTGCTTATGAGCGCCGAATACATCATGGCGGGCGGCAACAACAACGTCATTCTGTGCGAAAGGGGCATCAGGTCTTTCGACCACGCCACCAGAAACGTGCTGGATCTTTCGGCTATACCGGTGCTGAAAAGGCTAACGCACCTGCCTGTAATCGTCGACCCGTCGCACGCCACGGGGCAGTCGGCGCTTGTGGAATCGATGTCGCTGGCGGCGGTGGCCGCCGGCGCCGACGGTCTTATCATAGAAGTGCACAACAACCCGAAAGCGGCGCTGTGCGACGGTGCCCAGTCGCTGGACTTCCCGTCTTTCGAAAAACTCATGAAAAAAGTCAACACGCTCAAAGCATGCGTTGACAGTCTCAACAGCTGATATGAAAAAAATAAGGGTAAACGCCGGCAGACCTTACGATGTGGTCATCGGCAAAGGCGAAATAAACAATCTGCCGTCAGCTATAAACAAACTCGGCAAAAGCGGCAAAATCGCCGTGGTGACGGACAGAAACGTCGGCGGGCTGTACGGCGAAAAGATAACGGCTCTTCTGGGCGGCAAAGACGTGTGTTACGTTGAAATCGAAAGCGGCGAAGAGCATAAATCCATGAATACCGTGGCGGATATTCTGGAAAAACTGGCGGAAAACAAACTCACCCGAAGCGACCTTATAGTGGCGCTGGGCGGCGGCATAGTCGGGGACGTGGCGGGTTTCGCCGCCGCGTGCTATCTCAGGGGCGTGGATTTCGTGCAGGTGCCCACAACTCTGCTCGCCATGGTGGATTCGTCCGTCGGCGGAAAAACTGGCGTAAACCTTTCCGCGGGGAAAAACCTGGCGGGGGCATTTCACCAGCCGAGGCTTGTGGTGTGCGACGAGGATTTTCTCGCCACGCTGCCGCAAGAAGAATTCAAAAACGGCATGGGCGAAGTCATCAAATACGGCTGCATAGCCGACAAAGATCTGTTGGAAAAACTGTCGTCGCCGGGAGGCGGCCTTGAAGAGATAATCGCCCGCTGTGTGGAAATTAAAGCCGATTTCGTGGCGAAAGACGAATTCGACAACGGCGAAAGGCAAAAACTCAATTTCGGCCACACGCTGGGGCACGCAATTGAAAAGGCGAGCGGTTTCGCGGTGCCGCACGGGCAGGCGGTGGGCATAGGCATGCGCGTCATCTGCCGCTGGGCGGAAGAAAGGGGGCTTACGCCGAAGGGCTGCGCCGACGCCATAGAGGCGCTGACGGACAAGTTCGGCATGCTTAAAGGCGAAAACTACCGCGCCGAAGATTTGTGGAACATTGCCGCCAACGACAAAAAACTCAAAGGGAAAAACATAAGTCTTGTTTTGCTGAAAGAACTCGGCAGCAGTTATCTTTACAAAACGACCATCGACGCTCTGGAAAACAGCTGAACAAACGCCGCCGCCGGCGGCTTTTGTTTTTATACCGAAATTTTTTGACAAAGATACCGACGTAAAGTAAAATTGAAATATGTATTGCAAGATGTATAAAGCGTCGCCTTCGGGCGGCGAAGTGAAGGCTCCGCCTTCCAAATCCATGGCGCACAGAGCCATTCTGGCCGCCGCTCTCGGCGGGGAGTGCGAAGTGCGAAACGTGGTTTTGTCAAACGATGTTAAAGCCACTCTGGACGCCGCGCGCGCTTTGGGCGCGCGGTACGAAATAAAGGGCGACAGCGTGGTTTTCATTGGAACGGACGCCGCCAAAACCGCCGTCATCGACTGCGGCGAAAGCGGCTCCACGCTGCGGTTTTTAATTCCGGTATGCGCCGCCCTCGGCGTAGACGCCGTTTTTACCGGGCGCGGTAAATTGCCGGAGCGGCCGTATGATATTCTCGCCGAAGCCATGTCGGGGCATGGCGCGCGGTTCGACAAAACGGCGGGGCTGCCGCTGCGCGTGGGCGGACGGCTGGAAAGCGGAACATACGTTTTGCCGGGCGACGTGTCGTCGCAGTATATAACCGGGCTGCTTTACGCCTTGCCGTTGGTTGACGGCGACAGCGTGATTAAACTGGCTTCGCCGCTGCAATCAAAAGGCTATGTCGATATGACGCTGGCGGTACTTAAAGAGTTTGGCGTGGAAGCGGCGGAAACGGCGGACGGATATTTCATAAAGGGAAGCCAAAAATATCGCAAGGACAGTTTCACCGTGGAGGGCGACTGGTCAAACGCCGCTTTCTGGCTTGTGTACGGCGCGCTCAACGACGGCGTTGTCGTTGACGGGCTGGACATAAATTCCACGCAGGGCGACAGGGCGATTTTCGACATCCTGCTAGGCATGGGCGCCGACGTTTCTTTTGAAAACGGCAAGGTCGTCGTCAAAAAATCATCGCTTAAAGGCGTGAGCGTCGACGTCGGGCAGATACCCGACCTGGCGCCGATACTTTCAGTCGCCATGGCGTGCGCCGAAGGGACAAGCAGGCTGGAAAACTGCGGCAGACTGCGCATAAAAGAAAGCGACCGCCTCAAAGCCATTAGCGACAACCTGACCGCCGTGGGCGTGAAAAACGCCGTATCGGGCGACAGCGTCGAGATTTTCGGCGGATGCGGAATTACGGGCGGAAACGCCGACGGGTTTAACGACCACAGAATCGTCATGTCGATGGCGGTGTTGGCGTTAAGGACAAAAAACGGCATAACGGTCAGCGATATGCGCGCCGTGGATAAGAGTTATCCCGACTTTTTTGAAAAATATAAATTACTCGGAGGGCAGGCTGATGTCATCGATGTGGGGTAAAAACATAAAAATTTCGGTTTTCGGCGAATCGCACGGCAAAGCCATCGGCGTGACGGTGGACGGACTGCCGGCGGGGTTCGAGCCGGATATGAATAAAGTAGCCAAGTATATGGCAAGGCGAAGACCCGGCGGAGATTTGTCCACGCCGAGAAAAGAAAGCGATATGCCTGACATTGTTTCGGGCATGTTCCGGGGTAAACTGACGGGCGCGCCGCTGACGGCGCTTATTTACAACGGCGACACGAAATCGGGCGATTATGACCGGATGGCGGCGAAAGCGCGCCCCGGGCACGCCGATTATACCGCTTACGTCAAATACAACGGAGCCAACGATTACCGCGGCGGCGGACATTTTTCAGGCAGGCTTACGGCGTGTCTGGTGTTCGCCGGGGCGATATGCGCGCAGATACTTGAAGAGCAGGGCATAACGATTGCGGCGCATATCTCGGAAATAGGCGGCGTTAAAGACGAGCCTTTCGGTCTGACGGTAAGCGGCGGACTGGTGAAAAAACTCACGGAAGGCTTCCCTGTTATAGACGACGCGACCGGAGAAAAGATGCGGGCAAGGATAGCCGAGGCGGCGGCGGACAAGGATTCCGTCGGCGGCTCGGTGGAATGCGTGGTCAGCGGCGTGCCGGCGGGCGTCGGTTCGCCTATGTTTGACGGCGTTGAAAACAAAATCGCTTCGCTGGTGTTCGGCATACCCGCGGTGAAAGGCGTGGAGTTCGGTCTGGGGTTCGGCTACGCCGCTGCCCGAGGCGGACAGGCCAACGACGCTTTCCGCATGGACGGAGACGAAGTCGTAACCGCCACCAACAACTGCGGCGGCGTTCTGGGCGGCATAACCGACGGCATGCCGATTGTGTTCCGCGCGGCCTTCAAACCGACGCCGTCGATAGCCCGAAAACAGCGCACGGTGGACTTTGTAAACGGAGCCGACGCCGAAATAGAAATCAAAGGCAGGCATGACCCTTGCGTTGTGGTCAGGGCGGTGCCGGTGGTGGAAGCGGCGGCGGCGATAGCCGTGCTTGATTTGCTTTATGAAAACTGAGCGGGGAGATTATGGAACTTAAAGATTTGCGGGATAAAATCGACGAGGTTGACGACGTCATTACGGGCGCCTATATCAAAAGGCTGGCGCTGGTGAAACAGGTGGGCGAGTATAAAAAACAAAACAACGTGCCCGTCGAGCACGGAGACAGGGAACAGGCCATTCTCGACAGGCTGACCGCCAAATTCGGCGCAGAATACAAAACCGCCATAGATTATCTCTACACGGGCATAATGACATATTCCAAAATGCGGCAGAATATGTGCAAGGCGAAAGGCAAAGAAACGCGCTTTGAAAAGAGCGACGTCGAGTTTTCAAACGAAACGTCGGTAGGGCTTGCCGGCACAACGGGAGCCTATGCAGAACAGGCGGCGAAAAAACTTTTTCCCAAAATGAAGCCGACGTTTTACGCTCATTTCGGCGACGTGTTTTCCGCCGTCGACAAAGGCGAAATAAAATACGGCATAGTGCCTATAGAAAACTCCACGGCGGGTTCTGTCAACGAAGTGTACGACCTGCTTAAAGAGTACAATATAAAAATCGTGGCGGCGGACAGGCTCACCGTAAACCACTGTCTGTTCGGCACGGCGGACAGCGATGTGGGAGACATCAGAAAGGTGTATTCGCACCCGCAGGCGCTGTATCAGTGCAAGCGGTTTCTGGAATCGCGCGGCATTCAGGGCGTGGAAGAAAGCAACACCGCCGTGGCGTGCCGCAAAGTCGCAGAGATGAACGATAAGTCGGTGGGCGCCATCGGCGCCGAAAGCAACGCGGACAAGGGGCTGAAACTGCTTAAAAAGGGGTTGCAGGACGCTGAGCACAACTTCACGAGATTCATCGTAATTGCCAGAACGCTGACCGTGCGCGCCGACGCCGACAAACTCAGCCTTATGGTATCCATTAAGCACAGACCCGGCACGCTGTTCAGCTTGCTGAGCATTCTGTCCAGTTTCAAGGTGAACCTGCTCAAACTCGAATCCAGGCCTATACCCGAGCAGGAGTTTGAGTTTATGTTTTATCTGGACATTCAGTGCGACGTGTTTGCCGAATCCACCGGCGAAATGCTGGCGTGCATAGACGCCTATTGCGAAACGATGAGCGTTCTCGGCGCTTATCACGAAGAGTTGTAAAGGGACGTTATGAAAATCTGTATAGTCGGACTGGGGCTGATAGGAGGCTCTCTCGCCAAAGCGATAAGCGCCAGGACAAAACACGAATGCGTGGGTATCGATACCGACAAAGAAACGCTCGGCAAGGCGGAAAAATGCGGCGCAATAAAAAAAGCCGTCGCGCCTGAGGACATGGGCGCCGCCGACATGGTTATACTCGCGCTGCCGCCGAGAGCCGAAATTGAATTTTTCGCCCAAAACGCGCGTTACATAAAAAAAGGCGCCGTCGTGTTTGACACATGCGGCGTTAAAAAAGAAATCATCAGGGCGCTTTCGCCCGAGGCGAAAAAGCGCGGCTTGCGTTTTGTGGGGGCGCACCCTATGGCGGGCAGGGAGTTTTCCGGCTACGATTATTCGCTGGAAAATCTGTTTGACAGGGCGAGTTTCATCATCACGACGGACGGCGCCGATATCGGCGCCGTGGAAGAAGTGCGCGCGCTGGCGGAGGAAATCGGTTTCGGCAGCGTCAAGGTGACGGACGCCGCACATCACGACAGGGTTATCGCGTATACTTCGCAGCTGGCGCATATCGTGTCGAACAGTTACTGTAAAAGCGGCACGATAGAAGAAAAAGAGGGGTTTTGCGCCGGCAGTTTCGCCGACATGACAAGGGTGGGCAAACTCGACGTAAACCTGTGGACGCAGCTTTTCATGCTTAACGCCGAAGCGCTTGACGCCGAACTGACAAATCTCATCGGTAACCTTTCCGCTTTCAAAAAAGCGCTGGACGATAAGGACGAAGAGAGTTTGCGCGCGCTTCTCGCCGAGGGCAACGCCATCAAGGTGGAGAGCCTGAAACGCGAAAAAACCGAGTAACTCCAACAAAAACGGGGCGGCGGTTTGTATATATTGCAGATATATACCGTCAGCCAGTGGTCAAGGCGGTTAAACATGCCGCCTTTTGCCGATAATAAAAGGGAATAACCATGAAAACGGTAATTATTACGGGGGCGTCCCGCGGTATCGGCGGGGCAATGGCGAAACTGTTTGCCGAAAACGGGTGGCACACCGTCATTAACTGCGACAAAGACATTGTATCCGCCGAAAAACTCGCCGCCGAACTGGCGGCAAAAGGCTGTTCCGCCGAGGTATACGCCGCCGACGTCGGCGTCATGGCGGAGTGCGAAAAAATGGTCAGATACGTGCTGTCGAGGCGCAGGCGCGTCGACGCGCTTGTCAACAACGCCGGCGTGTCGCTTATAAAGCCTTTTACCGACCTGACCGACGGTGAGGCGGAAAGAATCATGAAAGTCAATTTCGGCGGCATATATAATATGTGCAAAGCCGTTGTGCCCCATATGATTTCACGCAAGTACGGCAGAATAATCAACGTGACTTCCGTTTGGGGGAGCAGAGGGTCTTCCTGCGAAACAATGTACTGCGCTTCCAAGGCGGCGGCGGAGGGGTTTTCCAGGGCGCTCGCCAAAGAACTCGGCCCGTCGGGCATAACGGTGAACTGCGTGGCGCCGGGGTTTATCGACACCGAAATGAACGGAGGTCTGGCGTCTGGCGTGGCGGAGAGCATCAAAGACGACACGCCGCTGTGCCGTTTCGGTCTTCCGGCGGACGTCGCGCGGGCTGCGCTGTTTCTGGCGGGCGACGGAGCGGATTTCGTGACGGGGCAGGTGCTTGGCGTCGACGGCGGCTGGCAGGTATGACATCGGAGGAAATATGAAAAAATTCAAGACGGCAATCGCCGCGCTGCTGGTTTGCGTCTGCTTTTTTGTTTTTGCCGCCTGCACGGGCGAGCAGGGCAAATCGGCATACGAAGTGGCGGTGGAAAACGGATATGCCGGCACCGAAACGGAATGGCTTGAAAGTCTTAAAGGCGAAAAGGGCGACTCTTCCGACGACGGCATGAACGACGTGGCGGCGCGGTCGCTTCTCTCAACCGTTTCAATCAACGCAGTTTTCGGCAGCGGCACCAGCCTGGGCTCCGGCGTCATTGTGGAACTGGATAAAGAAAACGGCGACGCGTATATAGTCACCAACTATCACGTCGTGTATTATCAGCCTACTAACACGTGGGGGCAGTCGGTCGGGACGGGCAGCGTCAGCGACGACATAAGACTGTATCTTTACGGTCAGGAATACACCGATTACGCAATAAGCGCGGAATATATAGGCGGCTCGCTTGAACAGGATATTGCCGTGCTTAAAGTAACGGGCAGCGACGTGCTGAAAAACTCGTCCGCCACGGCGGCGACGGCGGATATTTCGCAGCTTTACGCGGGCGAGTCCGTAGTGGCGGTGGGCAATCCGTCAGGCGCGGGGCTTTCGGTAACGAAAGGTATCGTCAGCGTCGATTCCGAAGAAATAGAAATCACTCTCGCCGACAACAGCACGACGGGCACGCTCAGGGTAATCCGTGTTGACGCGGCAATCAACTCCGGCAACAGCGGCGGCGGGCTGTACGACACGGAAGGCAATCTCGTGGGTATAGTCAACGCCAAAATAGAATCCGCCAGCATCGAGAATATGGCGTACGCCATTCCGGCGTCTGTGGCGTGCGGAATAGCCGACAACATCATTAAACAGTATGAAAGCGGGGTTTCCGCGCCCGTCAGCGTGAACAAGGCGGAAATCGGCGTGCAGACCGAAATAACTTCCGGCAAGGCGGTTTATGACGCCGACGCGCAAGCGACGCGCATAGTGCAGACGGTGGCTGTCGCCGGCGTTACGACGAACGGCTCGGCGTCTGGTCATCTGCGCGTGGACGACGAACTTATCTCCATAACGTTCGAGGGGAAAGAATACGCGCTGGACAGAAGTTACAAATTGTCGGATTTCCTTTATTATTACAGTCAGGGCGATACGCTGACGCTTAAAGTATCGCGCGGCGGCGAGGACGTCACCGTGTCGTTTACGATAAGCGGCGTTACGCAAATAAATTAAAGCAATATGTCAAAAAGAAAAAGACCGCTTTCCGGCGGTCTTTTTCTTTGACGCGTTTATTATTCCAGCGCGGCGAGCGCCGCTTCTTCGGCGTGGATGAGCGCCGTGTCGAAAACGGGGAGCGTAATGTCGCCGTCGCCGACCAGCAGGCCTATTTCGGTACAGCCGAGTATCGCGCCCCGCGCGCCGAGTGCCGCCGCCTTGTTTATTATGCCGACGAATTTCGCTCGCGATTCGTCTTTAATAACGCCGTGGCACAGTTCGCCGTATATGACGTCGTTGACGGTTTTTCTGTCGTCGGCGTCCGGCACTATGACGTCTATACCGTTTCTGGCGAGCACGTCCTTGTAAAAGCCTTCTTCCATTGTAAAAGCCGTGCCGAGCAGGCACACTTTGCCGATGCCGGCGTCTTTTACGCGCCGCGCCGTTGCTTCCGCTATGTGCAGAAAAGGAATACTTACGGCGCTTTGTATGGCGTGAGCCACTTTGTGCATAGTGTTGGTGCACAGCACCAGAAAATCCGCCCCGCCTTTTTGCAGGCGGCGGGCGGCGTCGGCGAGAATCTCGCCGCTTTTTTCCCATTCGCCGCTCATCTGGCAACGTTCGATTTCGTCGAAGTCCACGCTGTAAAGCAGGCATTTCGCCGAATGGAAACCGCCGAGTTTTTGATTTACCACGCTGTTTATCACCTTGTAATATGTCACGGTGCTTTCGGCGCTCATGCCGCCGATGAGACCAATGGTTTTCATACTCCCTCCGAAATGCTTTTGCATTATTATATCGCCGATGATGAAAATTGACAACATCAAACAAAGTTATTATAATATCTCGTGAAAAGGAAGGTGTGTGTGATATGGAGCGCAAGGTTTTCGACGATTTGCAGACGATTATCGTCAATTTATCGAAAATCAAAAAAATGACTGCCAAGGCGCAGGCTGAAATTCTCAAACCGTACGGCATAAGCAGCGGCCATGCCGCTTATGTCATGGCGCTTTACGGCGGCGGAATGACAATGAAAGAACTCAGCGAAATGCTGTGCGTCGACCCCGCCAACACGACGAGAGTCATCGCCACGCTGATGAAAAAAGGGTATGTGGCAAGCGACTGCCCCAAAAAAGGCGGAAGAAAATTCAACGTGTTTCTCACCGAGACGGGCAGGCTTCTCGCCGAAAAAATCAGAGAGCAACTTACCGACGACTCGGCTTTGCTGCATATGCTGACGCCTGAGGAAAAAAACCTGTTTTTTACTCTGTTGGAAAAGATAGCGGAGGGATACGACAGACATGGTATATAAAGCGAAAAACGCCGTGATTAACGGCGACGTTACTTTTGCCGACGGCAGTTCCGTGTGGTATAACGCCGTCGTCAGGGGCGACCTTGCCCCGATACGTGTCGGCAAAAACACAAACATCCAGGACGGCTGCGTTCTGCATGTGGAGCCGGGCACGCCGCTGGTTTTGGGCGACGGCGTAACGGTAGGGCACGGCGCCGTTCTTCACAGTTGTCATGTCGGAGACAACAGTCTCATCGGCATGGGCGCCATAGTGCTGAACAGGGTCAGGATAGGCAAAAACTGCGTGATAGGCGCCGGCTCGCTGGTGACGCAGGACGCCGTGATTCCCGACGGCACAATGTGGTTCGGCTCTCCCGCGCGGTTCGTCCGCCGCCTGACCGACGAGGAAATCGTGGCAAACAGGCATAACGCCGAAGAATATGTGAGACTTTCTGAAAAATATCTCGCCGTCGACTGAAATTTTCTGTGACATATCGGCGGTTAAATGGTATTATATAAAAAACAAGGAGAGTGAAACATGAAAATAAAAAGATTCAAGGGCGACACGATAGTTTATTTCGTCGCCGCCGTGGTTTTGCTGGTGCTGGGCATTGTCATGATACCGGGCGTGACCGACCTCGGGCAGAGCATCCTCAATATCGTCATCGCCGTGGCGATTCTGTGTTATCTGTTCGGGTTTCTGCTGGGAAAAATCAAACGTAGCAGACAGACGATAATGATACTTACCGTCATTGAGTTTGTGCTTCTGCTGCTCGTGGCGCTGGGGCTTGTGCTTGCGCAGTTCAAAGTCATCAACGTGAGCGGCGCGTGCGCGATACTCGGTCTGGCGCTGGCGCTCAGGGGCATTGTGGAAATGTTCAGGGCGTATTACCACCAGTCGGCAAGCAATGCCAGATATCCGCTGTGGCAGTTTATAGTAAACCTTATCATTCTGATTCTAGGCGTATATATGTTCGCCAAACCTTTCATCACCGACGAAACGCTCATTTGGGTGATGGCGGTTGTTTGTATAGCGGGCGCCATAATATGCGCGGTGCTCGGCTTCAACACGGTGAACAGAAAAAAGGTAAAATAAAAACAAAAAAAACGACCCGCTTTCAAGCGGGTCTTTTTTTGTCAGATAATGGCTTTGTTCTGCCACTTGCCGGTAAAGTAGCGCACGGTGGAGATGGCCGCGCCGAGCAGCCAGCCCATAGGCACGGCCCACCATATCGCCGCCGAGCCCCATACTCCCGCGAACAGATAGGCGCCGCCCACCCTGACGGCTATGTTGCACAGTGAGCATATGACGACGATTTTAACGTCGCCCGCGCCGCGAAGCACGCCGTTGGAGATGACCATGAGCCCGCATACCAGGTATGTGCAGCCGACGATTGTGAGATACTGTCTGCCCACTTCTATTTCGCCCGCCGACGCCGTGGAATCAACAAAGATGGAAATGAGCGCGTCAGGAATTGTGAGCGACAGAACAAGCATTACTACGCTGAGCGCGGCTATCATATAGAATGTCGTGCGGTAGCCCGCTTTGATTCTGTCGATTTTGTGGCAGCCGATGTTCTGCGCCGTGAAAGAGGACAGCGCGTTGGCGATGTTGGTGAAGGTGGAGGTCAGGATTTGTTCCACCTTGTTCGCCGCCGTGAAGCCCGCTATTACCGTGGCGCCGTAACTGTTGACAAGCGACTGCACGCATATGTGGCCGATGGATATAACCGACTGCTGCAACATCGAAGGCAGGCCGATTGTGGCGATTTTTTTGAATATCGTTTTGTCAAAGGCTTTGGCTTTTTCGTCGGTTTTGATTTTGTTTATGCGGCGTATCAGCACAAACAGACTGAGCAGGCACGCCAGCGTCTGCGCGATGAAAGTCGCCCACGCGACGCCCGCGACGCCCATGCCGAAAGAAAGCACGAACACCAGGTCGAGCACTACGTTGAGCACTGACGACAAAATCAGGAAGCACAGCGGCAGTTTGCTGTCGCCCAATGCCTGGAACGCTGACGAAATACCGTTGTAAAGCAGCATAGGGAAGCAGCCGTAAAGATAAATTTGCAGATATTCGCGCGCGATGTCGTAAATGTCGGCGGGGGTGCTCAGCATAACGAGTATGCCGTCGATGAATATCAGACCTAGCGCCGTGAACAGAATGCCCATGACGCCCATGGTGATGAGCGTCGTGTATGTGGCGGTTTTTGTGTCGCGCAGGCGTTTCGAGCCGTACAGCTGCGAAATAACGACCGAACAGCCCACGCTGGCGCCCATCGCGACCTGCACAATGAGAAACACCATTGACGCCGTGGAACCTACGCCGGCCAGTTCCGCGTTGCCTACAAACTGGCCGACCACAGCCGTGTCGACTATGTTGTAAAGTTGCTGAAAAATGTTGCCTATAATCATAGGCAGAGCGAAAGCCAATATGACCTTAAACGGTTTGCCGACCGTCAAATCCTTTGCCATTTTCACCTCTTCGAAATCACTCTATACAATATTTGTTATTTTACTATATTAGAATACACTCGCGCGGCGTTTTAGTCAACGACTGCGGCGAAATCGCCCAAAAAACCGCCTTGCGGTTTTCAAAGGTATTGACAACGCTTTTGTAAAAACTTATAATAAATAGAACAATAACAGGCGGAATTTGCGCCTTAAAAGGCCGATTTTTTTACAATTACGGCACAACGGAGGACATTTATGGCAAAAATCAAACAACTCAACGTCGCTTTGCTGGGACTCGGCACAGTGGGCAAGGGCCTTGTCAGCCTGCTTAAAGAAAACGAAGCGGAAATCCTGAACAAACACGGCGCGAAAGTCAACATCGTGAAAATCTTTGAGCGCAACGCCGACAAACTCGAAAAATTCGGCCTTGACAGAAATCTGTTCACCGACAGCATGGAAGACATCTGCGGAGACAAAAACGTGGATATCGTCGTGGAGCTGCTGGGCAGAATCCACCCGTCCAAGGAATATATCGAAAGCGCTCTCCGTGCCGGCAAAAACGTGGTCACGGCCAACAAAGACCTTATATGCATGCACGGCGGCGAACTTCTCAAAACCGCCAAACAAAACGGCGCCGTTCTGCTTTACGAAGCCAGCTGCCTCGGCGCGGTGCCTGTAATAAACACTCTTAAAAATAACTTCCTGGGCGACGAAATAAAATCCATCAAGGGTATTTTCAACGGCACAACAAATTACATCCTCACAAAAATGACGCAGGAAGGGCTGTCTTACGAAGAATGCCTCAAAGAGGCGCAGGCGCTCGGTTATGCCGAAAGCGACCCGACCAACGACGTGGAAGGCATCGACGCGGCATACAAACTCTGCATACTGTCCCGCTTCGCGTTCGGTCTTGACGCCAAATTCGAGGATATTTCCAAAAAGGGCATTACGCAAATCACTCCGCAGGACATACAAATCGCCGCCAGACTCGGTTACACGATAAAATTGCTGGCAATCGCCAAATGCGGCGACGGCAAACTCGAAATGAGAGTCAACCCTGTGTTTGTGTCAAACAATCACCAGCTCAGCAAAATCAACGGCGCTTTCAACGCCTGCACGATTGAAGGCAATTATTCCGATGAAATAACTCTCATCGGCAGGGGCGCGGGTTCGCACCCGACGGCAAGCGCCGTGGCTAACGACATCATGAATTTCGCCCACAAAATGGGCGACGTCGGTCAGCGCTCCCTCAAAAAAGCCAAGATGGAAAAAGACGGGCACATGAAATATTACCTGCGCATGTCGGTTACCGACAGGGCGGGCATACTTTCGGGCATCGCCAAGATTTTCGGCGACAATAAAATTTCCATCGAGTCGGTTATCCAGGACAAAAACGACAACCCTGACATCAAATCGCTTATCATAGTAACCCACATGACGACGTCGGGCAGCATGGCGAAAGCGCTTGAAAAAATCTCCCGCGCGCCTTCGGTGCAGAGCGTCGACTCCGTCATCGAAGTAATGGGCTGACAAAAGGAGAAACAAGATGTATTACCACAGCACACGAAACAACAACGGGCATTATACCGCCAGCGAAGCCATTCTCAAAGGCCTCGCTGATGACGGCGGCCTTTTCGTGCCGGGTGAAATTCCCAACATAGCCAACAAACTGGGCGAACTCGCGAAACTTTCTTACGCGAAACTTTGCCACGCCGTGGTTTGCGAGTTTTTCGGGGAGTTTCGCGGCGACAGAGAGTTTGAAGCCGACGTGACGAGAGCGTACGACAAGTTCGACACACTTTCCACGCTCGAACTCAAAGAGTTTGACAAAGTGTGCTATATGGAACTGTATCACGGACCTACCTGCGCCTTTAAGGATTTCGCTCTCAGCGTGCTGCCGTGCGAGATACGCGCCGCCAAGAGAAATCTGGGCGCCGAGGGCGAATACGCCATACTCACCGCCACATCGGGCGACACGGGCAAGGCCGCGCTCGAAGCGTTCAGGGGGCAGGAAGGCTTCAAAATCGCGGTGGTCTATCCGAAACACGGCGTCAGCAAAATTCAGGAACTTCAAATGAATTCCACAACGGAAAGCAACACGTTTGTGTGCGGTCTTGAAGACAACTTCGACGCCTGCCAGACGTTGGTCAAAGAGATGCTGGGCGAAAAAATCGACGGTGTGAATCTTTCCAGCGCCAACTCCATCAACATCGGCAGACTTATTCCGCAGGTGGCGTATTATTTCTATACTTATCTCAGGCTTGTGGAAAACGGCAGAATCGGGATGGGGCAGAAAATCAATTTCAGCGTGCCGACAGGCAACTTCGGCGATATACTCGCCGGATATATAGCCAAAAAAATGGGGCTGCCGGTCAACAAACTGATTTGCGCCTCCAACATGAACAAAATCCTCACTGACTTTTTCAAAACAGGCGTGTACGACAAAAGGCGCAAGTTTTACATAACGCAGTCGCCGTCGATGGACATTCTCATTTCCAGCAATTTCGAAAGGCTGCTGTGGTTTGTGACGCGCGACGACGAATATGTTTCGTCGCTTATGCGCGACCTTAAAAACGACGGTCTGTTTATGGCAAAGGAACTGCTGCCTTTCCTTAAAGATTTCGCGGCGGACTACGCCACCGAGCAGGAAACCGCGGAGGAAATCGGCAGAGTGTTCAAGGAGCACGGCTACCTTATAGACACGCACACCGCCGTGGCGTCCGCCGTGGCGCGCAAGATGGATTTGCCGGAATACACCGTCATACTTTCGACGGCCAGTCCGTACAAATTCTGCTCGTCGGTGCTGGAAGCGCTGGGCGAAACCCCGTCGGAAGACGAGTTCGAGTCGCTTGACAGGCTCGCCGCCATATCCGGCATGCCGGCGCCTTACACCCTGACTTCTTTGCGGAACATAACGCGGGTTCACGACAACTGCGGCGGCGTTAAAGAAGTCAAGGCTATGATTAAAGATTTTTTGGAGAAAGGCGATGCTTAAAATAAAGACGCCTTGTTCAAGCGCCAATATCGGTCCGGGCTTCGATTGCCTGGGCATCGCTTTCGACATATACAATCATTTCACTTTCAAACCGGGCGCGCGCAACTCTTACAGCGGCTTTGCCGAAAAATACTGCAACGACGGCAACATGGTGTATAAGTCGTATAAGGCCGCCGCCGAAAGTCTCGGCAGACAGGCGGCGCCGGTGGAAATTTCTTTTCACGGGCAGGTTCCGGCGGCAAGGGGGCTGGGCAGCAGTTCGACGTGCATTGTCGCGGGCGTAACCGCCGCGTATGAACTCGCCGGCGTGCCTTACACGAAAAACGATTTGGCTTACACCGCTTCGCTTATTGAAGGGCACCCCGACAACGTCACCCCGTGCGTTTACGGCGGTTTTACCGACGCCGTGCTGACGGCCGACGGCGACAGGGAAAGGCTTGTCGTGGAAAATTTCGGGATACACAAATCCTATAAGTTTTACGCGCTTATTCCCGATTTCGAACTCAGCACAAAACTGTCGAGAGACGTGCTGCCCAAAGCGGTGGGGCTTACCGCCGCCAAAAAGAACATCGCCAACGTGCCGCTGCTTATCAAAGCGCTGGAAAACGGCGACGGCGATTTGCTGCGGGTGGCTTCGGAAGATTGGCTTCACCAGCCGTACCGCGGCGGCATTATAGCGGGATATTTCGACATCAGGCAGCGCGCGCTGGACGCCGGCGCCTGCGCGGTGTTTCTAAGCGGCGCCGGTCCTACGATGCTGGCTGTGAGCACTATTGATATGAAAAAACAGCTTGCCGATATAACGTCTGACATGGAAAACACCTGGCAGGTAAAAAGAATCAAGGTGGATTTCGACGGCGTGACGGTGGAAAGGACGTAACAAAAAGGCGAAAGCAATTTGCTTTCGCCTTTTATTATTTAACCGTTGCGATTATTTTTTCGCGGCGTTTTCAAGTTTGAGATGCGCGAAAACAGGCAGACCGTTTTTAAACGGAGGACGGGCTTCGCCCTGAATCAACGGCATCACATAGTCAAGAAAACTTTTTTCGATAAAGTTGCGTTCTTTGTTGAGATATTCAAGCGGCAGCTTTTTCTCTTTGTTGGCGACGTCCGCCAAAGGCAGCAGTTTGATTACGCATTTATAGCCGTTTGTCATATCTCTTTCAAAGGCTATCATGTAACCGCTTTTGCCCTCAACGGCGTTTTTCACCGCTTCCGCGCCGGCGTTGTATGCTTCCTGAACGTCTATTGCCGACGCCGAGTGCGCCGCGCAGCGTTGCAGAAGGCTGAATTCGATTGCCCTGGTTTTAACACCGAGTTCTTCTTTGCACAGGTTGGCGAGAAAACTTGCCGTGCCGCCCAGCTGCGCGTGGTTGAAAGAGTCTTTCGCGAGGGACTGGCTGTATTCGGCTATATATTTGCCGTCAGCATCGTGTATGCCTTCGGAAACGGCAACAATGACGTTGCCTCTTTCGGCGTAAATTCTCTTGACGTCGGCAAGAAACGCTTTCACGTCAAACGGGACTTCCGGCACATAGATGAGGTCAGGTCCCTGTCCCTGATAACTTGCTATCGCGGTGGAGGCGGTCATCCAGCCGGCGTTTCTGCCCATGACTTCCAGAACGGTCACGGTGCCTTTGTCGTAAACCCTGGCGTCGTGGTGGATTTCCATGCAGCTTGTGGCGAGATATTTCGCCGCGCTGGCAAACCCCGGGCAGTGATCCGTGCCCCAAAGGTCGTTGTCTATGGTTTTAGGCACACCCATCACACGGCATTCATAGCCCGCTTTCGCGAGATAGGCGCTGACTTTGGAGCAGGTGTCCATGGAGTCGTTGCCGCCGTTGTAGAAAAAGTATCTGACGTTGTATTTTTTGAATACTTCCAGAATTTTTTTATAGTCGGTGTCGTCTTTGTCAGGGTCGGCGAGTTTGTATCTCACGCTGCCCAGCGCCGACGACGGCGTGTTTTTAAGCAGTTCGATTTGTTCAGGGTCTTCCGCGCCCATGTCGACAAAATTTTCGTCCAGCAGACCGCGTATGCCGTGTCTGAGACCGTACACCTTTGTTATGCAGTCATGTTTGAACGCTTCCTGGAAAACGCCGCACGCGCTGGCGTTTATCACCGATGTAGGGCCACCCGATTGGCCGAACATCAAAGCGCCTTTAAGTTCGCTCATATTATCAAATCTCCTTTTGTGTTTTACCTAGTCAATAATAGCATAGTTTAAAAAAAACGCAAAACATTTTTGAGCCAAAAGCCGATAAAAACGTTTGACAAGATTTTTGTCAAATGATATCATATCTAGGCATTTGAGAACAGGTGCGCCGTGGGGGTGTAGCTCAGCTGGGAGAGCACCTGCCTTGCAAGCAGGGGGTCAGCGGTTCGATTCCGCTCATCTCCACCACACATACCCTTGGCGCGAAAGGGTATTTAACAATCAACAACGCGCGTTGTTGATTATATCGAGGGCTCATAGCTCAGCAGGTTAGAGCACACGCCTGATAAGCGTGAGGTCGGTAGTTCGAGTCTACTTGAGCCCACCACGACAATCCGGGTTGAACGTGAAGTTCGGTTCGGGTTGTTTTTTATTGCTTATGCGCAAAGGCGCATAAGCGATAAAAAACACAGTTCACAGCCCGAATTTCTTAGTTCGGGTTGTTTTTTTATTTCGAATGCTTATGCGCAAAGGCGCATAAGCAATAAAAACACAGTTCACAGCCCGAATTTCTTGTTTCGGGTTGTTTTTTTATTTCGAATGCTTATGCGCAAAGGCGCATAAGCGATAAAAACACAGTTCACAGCCCGAATTTCTCGGTTCGGGTTGTTTTTTATGTATCGCAGCGGCGCCGTAGACTCTCACAGTGACGCGATTGACACTTGCGTGTAGCAATCGCTATTCCGTCGCTTCGCTCCTTACGAGTCTACTTGAGCCCACCACGACAATCCGGGTTGAACGTGAAGTTCGGTTCGGGTTGTTTTTTTACTTCGAATGCTTATGCGCAAAGGCACATAAGCAAAAAAAACAGTTCACAACCCGAATTTCTTTGATCGGGTTGTTTTTTTATTTTGAGTGTTATGCGGCGGGGTGGACTGCGCTTTTACGGCGGACTATAAAAATTTTTAGAAAAATTTTGCCAAAGGTATTTAACTGAAAAGCTAAAAATGATATGATGTAGGTGGAATTTATTATTACTTCGGAGAAAAAGGTAATGAGAAAGTTTTTGCTTGCTTTGTGCGTGGCTGCCGTCGCCGCGTCGCTATGGCTTTTGGCGGCGTGCGGAAAAGAGCCCGTTCTTGTTTTTATTTCCGCCGACGGCGATTTCAAAACGGAATATGTCCTCGGCGACACCTTTGATTTCGAGCATCTGATTGTTATTGCCGATTATGACGACGGCACACGTGTCGTTGTGGAAGACTACACGGCGGACAAAAGCACGCTTGCGTACGGCGACACAAAGATAACCTTGACATACGGCGGCAAAACCGAGGATATTTTTGTTTTTGTGTCAAAAGCGCCGCAAAACGCTCCTGCCGCTCTGCTTTATGAAATTGACGGCAACGCTATCGTGCTTGTGCCCGCTGACGGGAGAGATTATGAATATAATTTCGAAAATCAGGGGTGGAGCAAAACTCTCAGATACGGCGATTTGACTTATGGCGGCACATATACCGTTGCGGTGAGATACGCCGCTACCGCCACGCATGAAGCGTCGGAAAGTTTCGTCAGGGAGATTACTCTGCCCAAAGCGGACAGACCCGCGCCTGAAATAAGTTATGCGGTCAACGGAAAAGACTTGTCGCTTGCCGCCGTCGGTGGGGCGGAATACAGCGTTGACGGCGGGGAATACAGCGATAATTTGTATTACCGCAATTTGTCATACGGCAAACACACAATAAAAGCGCGGTATAAAGAGACCGACGAGTATAATATGTCTGCGGAAGCGACGGCGGAAATAGAGATTGAATCGCTCGCCGACACGTACAATTATTTTTCATCGGTGTATAAGTCGCTTGCCGATGAAGGGGATATACGCCTGCATACGCTGACTTATGACATGCTGATGATGCTGCTGGACACTCCCGGCAGATATTATCTCTATTTCGGCGGCGCGTGGGACGTTAAAAGCCAAAGCAACATCAAAACCGTCAACGACCTGGCAAAGTCGAGGGGCTTTGAAGTGTATAACTTCGACATGAAACTCGACGGCGGCATAGGGGCGGAACTCAATATGACAAGCACGCTGACTGACGGCACGGTCGTGCCGTATGAAGCGCTGTATCTCGGCTATGAGCCGGGCGGCGGCGTAACGCTGGAAGACCTCACGGTCAAAGTGGCGTCCATGAGGGACGAACTGATGGAACGCCTGAGCCTTTCGTTTTTGCCTGAAGCGACATTTATGGCGGTAGAAGTATCGGGCGGGCATGCCGATATTATCCGTCGTGCCGATTTGCCGTACGGGATGGCGCAAGTAGCCCGCGCGTTTGACAAAGCGGATATATTCGATTATTTTTCGTCGTCGGATTTTCATCTCGCTGACGGCGACTGCGCCGCCGACAGCGGCAGCGTGTTCGAGGCGGTGACGTATCACCAGCTTATAGACATGCTTAAAAACGGCGGCGTAAACAGTTTCGAGCTGATGTTCGGCAGCCTGAGCTGCCCCAACACAAGAGCGATTATGTCGCTGACAGATTCTGCCGCCAAGAACAACGGCGGCAAAACGGTGTATTTTTTCGACATGCGTTTCAACGGAACAAAGTTCAACATACGCATGAGCGACATGTCGTCAAATACCGCCGGAAGCATGTCTTTCAATAAACTGTATGCCTACATGATGTCTTATCTGGACGGTTACCGTGCGTCGACGGCGGATAAATATGCCATGATTACAGCGGGCGGCACGGATTATGAGCGGATTGTCACGCCGTCACTCGTTTCTTTCGACTATGACAAAAACAGCGGCGCGTACGCGCCGATTCTGTGGGTTGACGCCGAATATTTCTGGGAGCAGACGCAAAACCCGCAAAGCCCCGAAGCGATAGGGTGGACGATGGCAGTCGAGAAACTTTACAACGTCAACAGCGCCTCGGCGGCGGACGAGCAAAGCGCCCCGCCGCTTGTCACCGGCGCGCTGATGAAATGATATATGGGGGCAGACAGGAGTATGTCGCCTTTGTCGACGCCGACGATTGGGTAGAGCCGGAATTTTTACAAACGCTTGCCGCTCTTTGCGGCGCCGACGGCAGCCGCGCCATGAGCGCGTGCAACTATGTGTGGCAAAACCCGACAGACAGGCATTTCAGAAGCAAAAACGGCGAAACCGTCGTTTTTGACAAACTGACCGCCATCGAGCAGATTTTCATTGACAGATATCTTTTTGTTCCGCTGTGGAACAAGCTGTTCAAAAAGAAATATCTTGCGGACATCCGCTTCGATTCGTCTTTGTTCTGGGGCGAGGATTTGGCGTTTTTGTTCGCTTTTCTCGACGGTTTACCGCCGGACGCCACCGTGGGTTATACCGCTAAAAAACTTTATCACTATATTAAAACAAAGGGCAGTTTGTCGTCGCTGGGGTTTAACAAACGCAAACTGAAAGTCCTTGACGCCTTTGATATGATTAAAAGCGTCATTAAAGAGAAATATACGCCGAGGCAACTGACTTACGCCAACGCGTGGGAGTTTCTCGTGGTGCTGGAATTCACCTGGTATATGCGCCGCCTTAAAGACAAAGACGGCTATAAACGATTGAAACAAAGGGGCGAAAGCCTCAAAAAAGACTATTACGCCGTAAAAAAGGAATATAAGCTCATGCGGCGCATGGGCGGCGCGGCGTTCAGGCTGATATAGCGGCAACCCCGCCCGTTTTCGGGCGGGGTTTTTTCTTGAAAAAATTTTTCAGGGAAATTTTGATAAAACTCTTGACAGTTGTAATGTTTGATGTTACAGTATAGATGTAATCGAGATGATTACAACAAATCCGAAAAATATTAACAGTCAGGAGGAACAAAAAATGAAAAATTACAGCAAAGTCAGCGTAGGGGCGGACGCCAGAACTGAACTTCACGACAAACTCGGGCTTACCGGCGCGGAGATCAGCGTCAACAGCATGCCTGCCGGCGCCAGCGTGCCTTTCGTGCACGCCCACAAGCAGAACGAAGAAATTTACGGCATTCTGAGCGGCAAAGGCAAAGCGGAAATCGACGGCGACGTGGTTGAACTTCAGGCGGGCGACTGGGTGAGAATCGCTCCGTCGGCAAAGCGCAGATTTTTCGCCGCTGATGACAGCGCCATCACCTATATCTGCGTTCAGGTCAAAGCCGGCTCGCTGGAAGGTTTTTCAGGCGACGACGGCATTATAGGCTGACGCGAGAAACGGCTGACGAGAGAATAAACAAAACCCGACATTAAGTCGGGTTTTTGTTTATTCGAATTTATTTTCCTTTTGTTTTATGAATTCTTCCCTTGTGATAGAGTAGCACGCTTCGTCGTATATGCTGCCGTCGTATGATGTAAAGGCGCCGCGCAGCACTCCTTCGAACTTGAAGCCGCATTTGGCGATGACGCTTTTCGAGCGTTTGTTGAAAGTGAAGTGGTAAACGGTAATCATGTTTATCCGCTCTTCGCTGAAACCGTATTCGATGACCGCTCTTGCCGCTTCGGTGGCTATGCCTTGCCCCCAATAATGTTCGTTCAGGGCATAGCCCAGCATTTTAACACCGTCGTTTTTGCGCCGTTCGTCGTTTATAAGCCCGACCGTGCCTATCATTTTGCCTGTGAGTTTGTCCACAATGGACCAGACGTTTCCGTCACGGATAAACCCCGTCAGGATTTCCAGCGATTCGCGCGTGTCGGCGTGGGGTTTCCAGCCGGCGGCGGGGCCTACGTTTGGATTTTTGGCGTACTCGTAAAAATCGTTAAGGTCGCTGCCTTTCGGCGGACGCAAAACCAGACGCTGTGTCGTTATCGCGCGCATTTTATTTTTTCGCTTCTTCCTCGGCTTTCTTTTTTTGCATATATTCGTCCATCGCCGCGGCGACTTTTTTGGAGTGGAACACCGCTTCGACCACCGTTTTCGCGCCGCTTACGACGTCGCCCGAGGCAAACACGCCTTCTCTGGTGGTGTGGCCTTCTGTATCGGTTTCGACAAGACCTCCGTTAGCCGTGTGTATGCCCGTGGTGGTGGACACGATTTTGTCTTTCGGCCCCTGGCTTATGGCTATGATGGTGGAGTCGGCAGGGAAGAGTTCCGCCGTGTCTTTATGGTAAATTCTGTTGCCGTTTTCGTCTTTGGTGACGTCGGCTATGATAGGGCCTTCCTCGGTGATTTCGATAGGGCTCTTGCCGCAAACGATGTTTACGCCGTCAATCTGCGCGTATTCGACTTCGCGGACGCTGGCTCTCGGGTGGGCCGACGGGCTGAAAATGGTGACGTGTCTCGAACCTTTGCGGATGGCGGTTCTGGCGACGTCCATTGCGGAGTTGCCGGCGCCGACAATCGCCACTCTTTCGCCAAGGTCGTAACTGTCAGGCGAGTTGAGATAGTTGATGGCGAAGTGCACGTTGCCGAGGCTTTCGCCTTTGATGCCCAGAGTGTTAGGGCGCCATACGCCGGTGCCGATGAACACCGAAGAATATCCGTCGCGGAACAAATCGTCCACTTTAATCGAGCCGCCTATCGTGGTGTTAGGGCGGAAGTGCACGCCTAGGTCTTTGAGTTTGTCCTGATAGCGTTTGAGAATGGATTTCGGCAGGCGGAATTCAGGTATGCCGTATTGAAGGATGCCGCCGATTTTTTCTTTGGCGTCGAAAATTGTCACGCCGTAGCCTTTCCTGGCGAGGAAAATCGCTATCGCTATGCCCGCAGGGCCGCCGCCTATAATAGCGGCTTTCATGCCGTTAGGCGGTTTGCGCTCGATGACCATGCGGTCGAAATACGAGTCGGAAATATAGTTTTCTATGCTGCTTATCTGCACGGGCGCGCCTTTTCTGCCAAGCACGCAGTGACCTTCGCACTGTTTGTCGTGGTCGCACACAAGCGAGCACACCAGCGAGAGCGGATTGTTTTCAAAAAGCATGGCTCCCGCCGCGTTGATATCGTTGTTGAGAAACGCCTGAATCATCTGCGGAATAGGCGTGTAAATGGGGCAGCCTTGTCTGCACAGCGGATTTTTGCAGTTAAGGCATCTTCTGGCTTCGTTTATTACGTGGACTGCCATTGTTATCCTCCGAAAAAATTTTTCCAAATATAATTATACTTAAAACAAATAAATTGTAAAGTGCTTTTAACTTCAAAGGCGCAATCTTTAAGTTGCGTAAATCGCCGATTTGCTATATAATAATTAGTCAAAGGAGAAAACAAAAATGTTGTTGATGTCTAATATATTCAGGACTACCGGAATTTTAATAGCGGCTGTAATTGTTATACTTGTTATGTTTCTTTTAATAAGGTACGGACTCGTGCCTTATCTCAAAAAGAGGGCGAAAGGGTTTAACGTGAACGGCGAACTCAGAAAACTCGACAAATCAAAATACAAGCGCATAAAAAAACTGTATTTTGAAAATTCCAGGCACAAAAGATTTACCGAAAACGTCATTGTTTCGGATTACGGCGTGTTTATCGTCAACGCCCGTTTCGAAATAGGTTCGGTTTCCAAAAACGAGCGCGGCAAGTTCGTGCTCACCAAAGACGGCGTAAACCATGTGCTGGGCGATTACGAACAGGACAATCTCGCCGCGTTTGACAAGATGAAAAAACTGTCCAACGATTTTGACGGCGTGAAGTTTTATTCGATAGTGGCGTTTCCCGACAGCACCGAGATAAACGTGAAAAGCGAAATCGGGTTTTTCGGCCATCTCAAAGACGTGGTGCCTTACATAAAAAGCGTCAACAAAAATCCGATGAGCGCGGAGCAACGCGACGCGGTATACGCCGCCCTCCGCAGGGAAAACAGCAAAAACCAAAGATAACATAAAGGAGTCATCGAAAGCGAAGAATAATATAACGAGGAGTCAATGCTTGCGGCAAGAACGGGTGTAGTTATTGTGGAAGTGATAGCGGCGGTGTTTGTGCTCAACACGCTTGCCATCGCGTTTATGGTGTTTCGTGAAAGGCGTAATCCCCAGTCCATAATGATATGGAGTCTGGCGTTTTACGCTGTGCCGATTATTTCGTTTATCTTTTACGTTTTTATCGGACGGGGACCAAGGCTGTCAAAAAAGAAAAAACTCCTGTCAAAGGTTCTGGAAGACGAAAAATACTACGAGATTCTGGAAGAAAGTTATTCGTATTTCGAGAGTTTCACGGGCTGGCTGTCAAACGACACCGCCGATTTCATCAAGTTCTGCACGAGTTACAACAAGAGTCCGTGCTGCGTGTACAACGATGTGGAAATTTACACCGACATACAGTTGCAGTACGACAAAATGCTGGAAGACATATCCAACGCGAAGCACACGGTCAACCTTATGTATTTTATATATAAGGACAGCGAAATAGGGCGCAAACTGCGCGACGT
The DNA here is from genome assembly GCA_904419725.1 of Candidatus Heteroclostridium caecigallinarum. GTDB lineage: Bacteria > Bacillota > Clostridia > Christensenellales > CAG-314 > Heteroclostridium > Heteroclostridium caecigallinarum. The sequence goes on from CAJFSP010000014.1 coordinate 26,528, forward strand.
GCTTGTGCGTAAGGCGAAAGAAGGCGTCATCGTCAGGGTTGTCGTCGACGATTTCGGCACATGGCTCGCCGGCAAGAAATTTTTCAGACCAATCGAAGAAGCGGGCGGCGAGGTCGTCAAATTTATGTCTTCGCACCTCAAATATCTCAACCGCAACATAAATTACAGAAACCACCGCAAAATAGTTGTCATAGACGGCGAAATTGCTTATACTGGCGGGGCTAATATCGGCGACGAATACGCCGGTCACGGGAAAATTCCGTGGCGCGACACCCATCTGCGGCTCAGGGGCGATATCGTCGCGGCGCTCAATCTGCGGTTTTTGCAGGATTACGCGTACGCTTCCGACAAAAGAGTGGATCTCACGACGTTTATGATTAAACCGCACACCGTAAACAGGGTGCTGCCGATGCAAATTGTTTCCGACGGACCTGACACGGAAGCCGAAACGCTTAAACAGAGTTATATCAAACTTATTTACGCGGCGAAAAAACGCGTGTGGATACAGACTCCTTATTATATACCGGACGACGCTTTCCAGGGCGCGCTGGAAGCGGCCGTCAACAGCGGTGTGGACGTGCGCATCATGATACCCGGCGTGCCCGACAAAAAATACGTTTATTACGCCACAAAAGGCTACGCGGCGGAAATCGTCAAACTGGGCGCCAAGGTGTATATGCACCCTAAATTCATCCACAGCAAGACAATGCTTGTCGACGACGAGATTTCTTCCGTCGGCACCTTTAATATAGACATGCGGAGTTTCAAACTCCATTTCGAACTGACAGATTTTATTTACGACCGCAAGTTTAACAAGGAAATGCAGGACATCTTTCTCGCCGACCAGGCGCAAAGCACCCCGTTTGATAAAGAGGCGGTCAAAAACAGAACAAAGAAGGAGCGCTTTATGGAATGCGTGATGAGGATTTTCAGCCCGTTGCTGTAAAGCGTGTTATAAAGGATATGATAAGAAATTTCACAAGGCAAGACAAACAATTTTACATTGACTGTTCCAAAACCTTTTATTCTTCGTCCGCGGTGGATCATCAGGTTGACGAAAGCAATTTCGCCACCACTTTCGATTTGCTCATGAAGGGCGATCCCGGCGTTTTGGGATACATTCTGGAATGCGACGGCGAAAGGGCGGGGTATTTCCTGGCGTCTTTCGTTTATTCCAACGAAGTTGGCGGCACGGTCATGCTGATGGAAGAGTTGTTTATACTGCCCGAATACAGAGGACACGGTCTTGCCACGTCCTTATTTGACTATGTCAAGGCGAATTTTTCCGACAAAGTCAGGCGCTTCAGGCTTGAAGTCACAAAATCCAACGTGCGAGCCGCAAGGCTGTACGAAAGAATGGGTTTTAAAATTTTGAATTATTCGCAAATGTATATAGACAATTAAGGAGCGTTGTGTTTTATGAATTATGATAAATATCTCAGCCGCAAGGTCAAAAGTTTCGGGCCAAGCGGCATCAGAAAATATTTCGATTTGCTGAACGACATGGAAGACGGCATTTCTCTGGGCGTGGGCGAACCTGACTTTATCACGCCTGAGCCGATAAGAAACGCCGCCATCGAAAGCATAAAAAACTGCCACACCAAATACACTTCAAACGCGGGGCTGCCGGAACTCAGAAAGGCCATAGCCGAATATCAGAAAAGATTCATCGGCGTGGAATATGACCCCGAAACCGAAATTGTCGTAACCGTGGGTGCCAGTGAGGGCATTGACCTTGCCATGCGCACTTTGCTCGACGACGGCGACGATATACTTATTCTGGAGCCTAGTTACGTCAGTTACGAACCCGACGTCAAACTTTGCGGCGGCATAGTAAACCCGATTTATCTCAAAGCCGACAATAAATTCAGGCTTACGCCGGAGATGATAGAAAACGCCGTTACGCCTAAAACCAAGGCGATTCTGCTGGCGTATCCTAACAACCCTACCGGCGCCATAATGGAAAGGGAAGACCTTGAAAAAATCGCGCCTGTCATTATAAAGCACGACCTGATTGTCATTTCAGACGAGATTTACAGCGAACTGACATACGGCAAAAAGCACGTTTCAATCGCTTCCCTGCCGGGAATGAGAGAAAGAACAATCGTTCTCAACGGGTTTTCAAAGGCGTTTTCAATGACCGGCTGGCGCATGGGATATTTCTGCGCGCCCAAAGAACTTGCCGAACAGATGTATAAAATACACCAGTATCTTATCATGTGCGCCAGCACACAGGGGCAGCACGCCGCTTTGTTCGCGCTGCGCGACGCTTTCGCCAACGATTTCAAATATGTCCGCGAAATGCGCGACGAATACGACAAACGCCGCGTGTATATGGTCAGGGCTTTCAGGGATATGGGGTTTGACGTCTTTGAACCGGAAGGGGCGTTTTACGTTTTTCCGTGCGTAAAGAGCCTGGGTATCGGCAGCGAGGATTTCGCTTATCATCTCATCATGCAGAAAAAGGTGCTTGTCGTGCCGGGCGAGGCTTTCGGCGAGGCGGGCGCGGGATATCTGCGCTGCTGCTACGCCACGGATATGGAGCGCATCAAAAAAGCGATGTCGCTCATCGGCGAGTTTGTCGACGACATACGCGGCGGCAGGCTGAAAATATAACGAAAAAATAAAAGAAAAAAATCAACAAAATACGTCAAAAAGTTATTGACACACTTCGAAAGTAGTGTTAATATATATAAGCTGTCGCCAAGGACAGCACACGGACATTGACAACTACATAGAGCGAAAGAAAACGAAGCGATAAACGCGAAGTTAGTATGTAAGACTAAATATATTGCGAAAATCGTTGAGGGAAGAAAACGAGAGATCAAGCTACGAAGAGCGTAAG
>CAJFSP010000015.1 GCA_904419725.1 Candidatus Heteroclostridium caecigallinarum
AACGTGAAAGGCGCTTTTCTTGTCACGGAAAAGCCGCCCGAAAGGCTGCTGCTGGTGGACGACGTCAAGACCACGGGCGCCACGCTGGGCGAGGCGGCGAAAGCGCTCAAAAAGGCGGGCTGCCGCGAAGTTTATTGCCTGACATTCGCCTCGGCGGTCAGAAAACCGAAAACAGGCGGACTGTGAAAGTTTCAATCGGCAAAAACGCTTTCAAAAAGTTGCGTTTTTGCCGATTTTGATTATAATTTGCACCATAACATTTTTACGACTATGAAAAACAAAATCATCACACAGGAACAGGCAGCGGGTCTCGTAAAAGACGGCATGACCGTAATGCTGGGCGGATATCTCGGCTGCGGCACACCGCACGGGATAATCGGCCTTTTGGTAAAAAACAACGTGAGAAATCTCACGGTTATAAGCAACGACGCCACATACCCGGGCCAAGGCGTTGGCAGACTGTTTGAAAACAAACAGGTCGAACGTTTCATCGGTTCGCACATCGGCACCAACCCGGAAGTGGGCAGACAGATGACCTGCGGCGAATGTTTCGTCGACCTGATTCCGCAAGGCACGCTTGCCGAACGCATACGCTGCGGCGGCGCCGGCATAGCCGGCTTTCTCACCCCCACCGGCATAGGCACCATTGCCGAAGTGGGCAGGCAGATTATGGAACTCGACGGCAAAAAATACATTCTGGAAAGACCGCTGCGCGCCGACGTGGCTATTCTTTCCGCGCGCTGCGCCGACAAAAACGGCAATCTGTTTTTCGCGAAAAGCAGCCGCAACTTTCAGCCGCTCATGGCGACAGCCGCCGACATTGTCATTGTGGAAGCCGACGAAATCGTCGAACCAGGCGACATCGAACCGGAATGCGTGCATACGCCGTCAATATTTGTGGACTATATAACGGAGGCGCGGAAATGAGCGACGTCAAAACATTAATCGCCCGCCGCGTGGCGAAAGAATTCAAAGACGGCGACGTCGTGAATCTCGGCATAGGCCTGCCGACGCTCGTCGCCGATTATATACCGGACGATATCGACGTAACGCTGTATTCCGACAACGGCTGCCTCGGTCTCGGCGGCGCCGCCGCCGAAGACCACATCGACCCCTATCTCATAGACGCCGGCGGCACCTTCGCCACCGTGGGAAAAAACTGCGCCTTTTTCGACAGCGCGCTGAGTTTCGCCATCGCCAGGGGCGGTCACCTTGACGTGTGCGTACTGGGCGCGTTGCAGGTGGACAGCAACGGCAACATAGCCAACTGGTGCGTGCCCGGCAAAAAAATCCCCGGCATGGGCGGCGCCATGGATTTGGTTGTCGGCTCGAAGCGCGTAATAATCGCCATGGAACACACTCTCCGCGGTCAGCCGAAACTCATGGAAAACTGCACGCTGCCCCTCACGGCGATAAACGCCGTGAACAGAATAGTCACGCAGATGGGCGTCATTGACGTGACGGAAAACGGCTTTTTGCTTGTGGAATACAACCCTGAGTACACCGTGGAAGAAATCAAAGCGGCGACGGCGGCTCCGCTTGCCGTTTCGCCTGACTTAAAACCGATGATATGACGATATGAAAAAGACGGCTTTCAGCCGTCTTTTTTTTTGCTTTTCAGTCCAAAACCGCCGCGACGGGCGTCACACCCGTATCTGCCCCGCCAAATCGGCAAGGGTGGTCTTTTTGAGCCGGTTTTCCAGCGCCGCCTGCGCTTCTTGCAGTTTCACGTCAAGCACGGCGTGAATGTTTCTGCCCACAGGGCAGGCGGGATTGGGGTTTTCGTGAAAGTGAAACAAATCTCCCTCCACGCTGTCCACAGCGCTGTACACGTCAAAAAGCGTGATGTCCTCCGGCCGCCTGGCAAGCCGCGCGCCGCCGCTCCCCGCTTTGACGTCAATCATGCCCGCCGCTTTAAGGCTCTGCATGGTTCTGCGGATGACAACGGGGTTGACGTTTACGCTGCTCGCGATAAACTCCGACGTCGTCTTTACTTTGTCCTGAAAAGCGTTTATAACCAGCAACGTATGCACCGCCACCGTGAATCTCGATGTTATTTTCATTTTCTCCCCTTTTACACGGCGATTATATCACCCTTTGATTGTAATGTCAAGCATTACAACATTCGCGGCGTTTCGGATTCGGGCTGATTTAGCCCCGATAAAAAATCATAAGCCCTGTTGACAAATATCAATACAGATAAGGCGACAGGGTTTTTTGCCACACGGAAAACAGAGTTTCGAAATCCATACGGGCGTTGGCGGGGCTGGTGGACGGCAGAAAAACCACGTCGGCGTCCACCTTCTGGCGGAACACGGCTTTGGCTTTGCCGCCGTTGAGCGCCACGCACCTGACGCCGCCGCCCCTGATAAGCGCAGCCACGTCGTTGGGGCGGACGTCTTTAATGGCGCTGTCCAGCGAGCCCTGCCGCGCGCACGAGCCGATTGTGTCCCACAGCGCCACGCCGTGCCGCAGCAGCATGCCTGTTTTGACGGAATAGTCGTCGGAATACTCCTCTCCCAGCAAACGGAACATCACCCGCCAGAAGCGGTTTTGCCTGTTGCCGTAATACTCGCCTTTGGCGAGAGACTGAACGCTCGGGCATGAGCCGAGTATCAGCACCCGGCAGTTTTTGTCGTAAATCGGGGCGAAACTTTCAATCATCTTGCCCTTCCAGCAGTCTGAGGTATTTGGCGCACTCTTTTTTTGCGCCGTTGAGGTCGTGTTCCAGATAGTTGCCGCACTCGGCTTTTTCGGCGCCGGGCACGCTGTCGAAATCCAGCGCGGCGGCGAGAGCCTCTTTCAGCGTGTTTCTCACGGTTTTTTCGTCCATATTTACGGTGAGCAGATAAAACCCCGTGCGGCAGCCCATCGGCCCGAAATACACGATGTCGTTTTTATGCCCGCCGTTGCGCAGAACAGTCGCCATTATGTGCTCTATCGAGTGCAGGGCCGGCTGGGCGATAAAATCGCCCTGATTAGGCTTTTTGAAACGCAGATCGAAAGTGGACACGCCGTTGGCCGTGCCCGAAAGATAAAACCCCGGCATGAGTTTGTCGTGGTCTTTTTGAAAGGACGCTATTTTTTCCATAAAATCTCCTTATTCGCCGCGCACGACGTTTACAATATCCGGCAGCAGCCTGACATAAGCGTCAATCGCCTTGAACAGGCCGGCGCCGAACTCGTCGCCGCCGTTTTCTGCTATGGCGTTGGAAATGCTTTTGACCGACGCCACCCTGACGCCCATAAACTCCGCCACCTGGGCGATGGCGGCGATTTCCATGTCTTCCGCCAGCACGTTGTTGCGGCGCAGAAATTCCAGATTTTCTTTATTGTACCTGAATGTGTCTATCGTAGCCAGTCTTCCGCAGCGCAGACCCAATTTTTCAAAGCCTTTTACATAGCCGTCGTAAAGCGGAATAAACTCGTCGTCAAATCCGGGCAGCTGCCCCCTGCGCAGGTCGCCGACGTAACTCAAATCGAAATCGTATTGTATGGCGCTGTCGCCCGCCACAACGTCGTAAAGCCCCAGCGACGGCGAAGCCGCCCCCGCCACGCCGAGATTGAGCAGCGCTTTTACGCCGAAATCCTTGACCAGAGCCGTCGCGGCGAAAGAGGCGTTTACTTTGCCTTCGCCGCACACGCAAAGCACGGCGTGCCCGCCGAAGAGACCGCCGCTGACAAAACGTTTGCCGCAGTTTATCCTTTCGCGCCTGTGGGTCATGAGACTCACGATTGGCGCCGCTTCCGTTTCCATGGCGCAGATGATGCCCAGCATAGTCAAATCTCCGTAAAAGTTCTGCCGTTTTTGCCGTAAACCGCCAGCCGCCTTACGCCCAGCGTTTTGAGTTTAAGAACGGTGGAGTCAAACTCATAGCCCAGCGCTTCTTTTTGGTGCGCGTCGGACGACAGAATAAGCCCAACGCCGTTTTCGCTCAGCTGTTTTATAATGAAATCGTCGGGATACAGCCCGCCTTTGCCTTTGAACAGTCTGCCCGTGTTTATTTCGACCAGGGCGCCGCTCTTCCGCGCGGCGTCGCAGGCGGCGAGAGCGGCGGATTTATATCCGCCCGCCGGCTCGTATTTGCCGTAAAGGTCGATTATGTCGAAATGCCCTATTATGTCTGGCGAGACTTCCCTTATCATCCGGGCAAGCGTCTCGAAATATTTTTCGGCAAGCAGCAGTTTGTCGCCGCCGAAACCGTTTTCCACCGCCAGCGCGAAATCCTCGGGAGATTCGTCCACGGCGTACAAATCGCCGTCGGCGCCCCTGACATAGTGCACCGAGCCGATGACGAAATCCAGCGGCGCTTTCGGCATTTCGCCGTAATAATCCAGTTCCACTCCGAGCAGAAGATTTATTTTTTCGCCGTATTTGTCTTTAAGCCGCGCGAACTCACGCTCCACGGCGGAAAAATCCCTCACGCAATAGTCCAGGCAAAACGGCGTGTAAGAATGCGGCGAAAACCCAAGCGTTTCAAACCCTTTGTCTATCGCCGCAAGCACCATGTCTTCCATGCTGTCTTTTCCGTCGCAAAACTGCGTGTGCGTGTGCAGGTTGCATTTGATTGACGGCATTATTTCATCGTCTCCTGCTTAATCTTTTTGTCCACGACATGGCGTTTGGCGAGTTCGTCCACGACGTCGTCGATTTTTATGCCGTACTGCACCATAAGCACCATGACGTGGTAAGCGAGGTCGGCGATTTCAAACACCGTTTCTTCCTTGCTGCCGCCCTTTGCCGCCACGATGACTTCGGTGCATTCTTCGCCCACCTTTTTGAGAATTTTGTCAAGCCCCTTTTCAAACAGATAAGTGGTGTAAGAACCTTCTTTTTTGTTTGTTTTGCGTCCTTCGAGCAGTTCATATAGCATGTCGAAAGAAAAACTCTTTTCGTTTTCGTTGGCGTACACTTCGCTGGTGAAGCAGCTGTCGCTGCCCGTGTGGCAGGCGGGACCGTCTTTCTTGACCTCAACGACAAGAGCGTCGCCGTCGCAATCGGCGGTTATCGACACGATATGCTGATAATTGCCCGACGTTTCGCCTTTGAGCCACAACTTGCCCCTCGACCTGCTGAAAAAACAGGTGAGATTTTTCTCCATGCTGATTTTAAGGCTTTCTTTGTTCATATACGCCAGAGTCAGCACTTTTTTTGTGTAATAATCCTGCACGACGACGGGTATAAGCCCCTTTTCGTCAAATTTGAGTTTTTCGATATCCACCATGATATTCTCCTTTATAACCTCACCGGCACGCCGCGCGCCGCCAGAGTTTGTTTGAGATGTTTTATGTCGACCTGTCTGAAATGAAATACCGAGGCGGCAAGCCCCGCGTCGGCGCACGGCGCCTTTTCAAACAAGTTGGCGAAGTCTTCTTCCTTGCCGGCGCCGCCGCTGGCGATGACGGGTATTGACAGTTTGCCGCCCACGGCGCTGAGCATTTCGATGTCGAAACCGCCCTTTACGCCGTCGGTGTCAATGCTGTTGAGCACCAGTTCGCCGGCGCCTTCTTCCTGGCCGCGTTTCGCCCATTCGACGGCGTCAATGCCGGTGTTGACCCTGCCGCCGCTGACAAACACGGTAAATCTGCCGTCCACACGCTTTACGTCCATCGACAGCACCACGCACTGGTCGCCGTATTTTTTGGCGGCTTTGCCTATAAGCGACGGGTCTTTCACCGCGCCGCTGTTCACGCTGACTTTGTCGGCGCCGTTTTTAAGCGCCATGTCAAAATCGTCAAGCGTGTTTATTCCGCCGCCCACGGTGAGCGGGATAAACACGTTTGAAGCCACTTCTCTCAGCGCGCCTATAAACAGCCGCCGCCCTTCGGCGGAAGCCGTGATGTCGTAAAACACCAGTTCGTCGGCGCCGCTGTCGTTGTAAAACGCCGCCAGCGCCAGCGGGCTGTCAACGTCTCTTATGCCCTGAAAGTTGGTGCCTTTCACCACCCTGCCGTCGCGCACGTCAAGACACGGTATGATTCTTTTGGCAAGCATAAACACCTCCGCGCGCTTTTCAGAAAGCGTCTTTTTTAAGTTTGCTCCATCTGCGGGCGATAAATTTCGTCTTTAAGCCGAAAGGCACTATTTTCATCAGATAATACAAAAACTTGTTGAAAAACCCCGGTATGACAAGCCGCTTGTTTTTGGCGACCTTTTTAAGCGAAAGCGCGGCGACGTATCCCGCCGGTTTGGCGGACAGTTTTCCCCACAGCCCCTGGCCTTTGATATCCTCGATTATGTCGGGTCTGGTGGGCACGCCGCCCGGCATGACGGTTGTCACTTTAACGCCTTTGTCTTTAAGTTCCTGCCTGAGCGCCGAAAAAAACCACACAAGGCAGTTTTTTGTGGCGCTGTAAACGGCGAAATACGGCATGGGCGTCGCGCCGCTCATGCTTGCCACGGTGATGACTTCGGTTTCGGCGGCGCGTCTTTCGAGCAGCGCCAGCGTGTTGGCGAGGGTGCTCTCCACGTTGACCCGCACCTGAAACAGCAGTTTTTCCATGGTGTAGTCCTGAAACGCCATTTGAGTGTCCACGCCCGCAACGTTGACGATTCTGTCAAAGCGCAGCCCCTTCATGTCGATATATTCATACATCCGCACGCGGGATTTTTCGTCCGTCAGGTCGCATGGGAAAATTTCCACTTCCAGCATGGGATACAGCCCGAAAACACGGTGCTTCAACGCTTCGAGTTTTTGCGCGCTCCTGCCGGTGAGAAACAGTTTGTAACCTTTCGCGGCGCACGTCATGGCGTACGCCTGGCCTATGCCGCCCGTCGCGCCCGATATAAAAGTGTAATTCATATTTTCAACGCCTCGGCGAGATTTATTTTGCCTTCGTAAAGCGCCTTGCCCAGCACGGCGCCGTAGACGCCCATTTCATCGAGAGCCTTAATTTCGTCATAAAAAGTTATGCCGCCCGACGCTATTATTTTGAGGCCCTTTATTTCGGCAAGACGGCGGAAAACGTCGAGATTGGTGCCGCCCATGGCGCCGTCTCTGGAAATGTCGGTGTAGATGACGGCGTCCACGCCGGCGTCGCGCAGCCTGGCGCAGAAATCCAGCGAATCCACGTCGGTGACTTCCAGCCAGCCGCTGACCGCCACTTTGCCGCACGAGGCGTCCACCCCCACGGCGATTTTGTCGCCGAAGTTTTTGACGCACGACTCCACGAAACCGAAGTTTCTGACGGCGGCGGTACCCAGAATGACCCTGCCCGCCCCCGCTGAAAGATACTTTTCCACACGGGCTTCGTCCCTTATGCCGCCGCCCACTTCCACAAACATGCCGCTGTTTTCGACAATATCCTTAATCACGCCGAAATTGGCGGTAGTGCCGTCTTTGGCGCCGTCAAGGTCAACGACGTGCAGGTTTTCCGCGCCCTGACGGGCGAAATCCGCCGCCGTGGCGACGGGGCTGCCGCCGTAAACCTTCATCTGTCCGTAATCGCCGCGCGTCAGCCGCACGACTTTGCTGTCTCTGATATCGATAGCGGGAAATATCCGCATGGTTACCTCACAATTCGGCGAAAGCCGTCAGTATTTTCAGCCCCGTTTCGCCGCTCTTTTCGGGGTGGAACTGCGTGCCGAAGACGTTGCCTTCCATCACCGAAGCGGTTACCGGCACGCCGTAATCCGCCGTGGCGGTGACGCTCTTGCCGCACAGCGTGCCGTGGTACGAATGCACGAAATACACGTAGTCGCCGTTTTTGATATATTTGTAAATCGGGCATGGTTTTTTGAATCGCAAAGCGTTCCAGCCCATGTGCGGCACTTTGAAGCCGGACGGCAGACCCTTTATTTCGTCCACCACGCCGCTCACCAGCCCCAGACCGCAGTGCTCACCGTATTCCAGACTTTTGTCGAACAGCAGCTGCATGCCAAGGCATATGCCGAGCAGCGGCGTGCCGCCGCCCGCCATTTCAAGCACCGTTTGGCGCATGCCGCTGAGCCGCAGTTTTTCGGCGGCGTCGGCAAAAGCGCCCACGCCCGGCAAAATGATTTTGTCGGCTTTTTTCAGCTCGTCGGCGGTTGTCACCACTTTGCTTTCCGCCCCGATTTTGCCCAGAGAGCACACCAGCGAAAACAGGTTGCCCACGCCGTAGTCCACCACGGCAATCATCACAGCACCCCTTTTGTGGAAGGCAGAACGTCGCCGTTTTTCTCGTCTACCGCCACCGCCTGCTTGAGCGCACGCGCCAGCCCTTTGAACACGCCTTCCGCCACGTGGTGGTTGTTTTCGCCGCAGATTTCCCGAACATGCAGGGTCAGTTCCGCCGAGCGGGCAAACGCCAGCATAAACTCGTGAATAAGTTCGGTATCCATATCGCCGAGTTTATACTCATCCGGAAACTTTACGTCAAACCCCACATAACTCCTGCCGCTGAAATCCACCGCCACGAGAATAAGCGCCTCGTCCATCGGCATGATGAAACTGCCGTAGCGGTTGATGCCCTTTTTGTCGCCCAGGGCGTCTTTGAAAGCCTTGCCCAGCGTAATGCCGCAGTCTTCCACCGTGTGGTGCCCGTCCACGCGCAAATCGCCGTCGCAACGCAGAGTGACGTCGAATCCGCCGTGTTTGGCGAACAGTTCCATCATGTGGTTGAAAAACCCGCAGCCCGTTTCTATGTCGTACAGCCCCTTGCCGTCCAGGTTGAGGCTGCCCTTTATGTCCGTTTCGGAAGTTTTTCTGGCGAAATCAACTTTTCTCATTTCAATTCTCCCAAAATTTCCGCCGTCTTTTTCAAAAAGACGTCCATTTCGTCGTCGGTGCCGATTGTCACCCGCACAAAATCCTTTATACGCTCGTCTTTGAGATGCCTGACCAGCACGCCCCTTTGTTTAAGCGCGCGGTACATCTCTTCTCCGCCGACGTCGCCGTGGCGGATAAGCAGAAAGTTTGCTTTGGACGGCAGCACCGTGAAGCCGAGTTTGGCGAGTTCATAGGCGACCCGTCCGCGCGTGGCGATGATTTTGGAGCGGCAGGCGTCGAAATATTCCCTGTCCTTCATGGCGGCGCAGCCCGCCGCTATGCCAAGCCTGCCTACGTTGTACGGGTTGAAAGAATATTTCACCGTTTTAATGTCGTTAATCAGGCTTTCGTCCGCCACGGCGAAACCCACTCTGCCGCCCGCCAGCTGTCTGGATTTGGAAAAGGTCTGCACCACGATGAGATTGTTATATTTTTTCGTCAGCGGCACGGCGGTTTCCCCGCCGAAGTCGACGTAAGCCTCGTCCACCACCACCAGCCTGTCGGGGCGGCTGCGCGCTATTTCTTCCACCTTGTCCAAAGGCAGATATATGCCCGTCTGCGCGTTGGGGTTGGCTATGACAACGTTGTCCGTTACGTCTGCGTAAGCGGAGGCGTCAATCATAAAATTTTCGTCCAGCGGCACGGGGTTGTATTTTATGCCGAACAGCGAGCAGAACACGGGATAAAACCCGTAACTGACGTCGGGGCACGCCGCCCCCTTTTCGCCGAAAAACGCTTTGAATATAAACGCCAGAATTTCGTCCGAGCCGTTGCCCGCTATGACGTTTTTTTGTCCCACGCCGTAAAACTCCGCTATGGCGGCGGTGAGGTCCGACGTTTCGGGGTCGCTGTAAAGCCGCAGTTTTTCGCTTTCCGCCTTAACGGCTGCAATCACCGATGGCGACGGCGGATAAGGCGACTCGTTGGTGTTGAGTTTGATATACCCGGCGTCTTTCGGCTGCTCGCCAGGCACATACGGCACTAGCGACGCCACGCCGATGTCCAGAAAGCGGCTCATTTCGCGCCTCCGAACCTGATTTTCACCGAACGGGCGTGGCCGTCAAGACCCTCGCTCTCGGCGAAGTATTCCACATCGGCGGCGGCTTTTTCCAGCGCTTCCGCCGAATACATAATATATTGCGTTTTTTTGAGAAAGTCGTCCACCGACAGCGGCGAAGAAAATTTGGCGCTGCCGCCCGTAGGCAGTGTGTGGTTCGGGCCGGCGAAATAGTCGCCCAGCGCCTCAGGCGTGTATCCGCCCAGAAACACCGACCCGGCGTTTTTGATTTTGTCCAGCCAGGCGCGCGGGTTTTCCACGCACATTTCAAGGTGCTCCGGAGCGATGGCGTTCGCCACTTCCACCGCCCTCTCTATGCTGTCCGTCACGATGATTTTGCCGTTATTTTCAATGGAAGCCGAAGCGATTTCGCGCCGAGGCAGCGTTTCCAGCTGTCTGTCTATTTCCGCCGCGACGTCTTTCGCCAGAGCGGCGCTGTCCGTCACCAGCACGGCGGAAGCCAGTTTGTCGTGCTCCGCCTGCGACAGCATGTCGGCGGCGACGTGCCGCGCGTCGGCTTTGCCGTCCGCCACAACGAGAATTTCGCTCGGGCCGGCAATCATGTCGATGCTCACCGTGCCGAACACAAGTTTTTTCGCCAGCGCCACAAAGATGTTGCCCGGCCCCACGATTTTATACACTTTGGGTATGCTTTCGGTGCCGTAAGCCATGGCGGCGATTGCCTGCGCCCCGCCGCATTTGTAAATTCTGTCCACTCCCGCTATTTTGGCGGCGGCGAGAATTTCCGCCCTGACTTTGCCGTTTGCGGAAGGCGGCGTGCACATGATTATTTCGCCCACGCCGGCGATTTTAGCCGGCACGGCGTTCATCAGCACGGTGGAAGGATAACTCGCCGTGCCGCCCGGCACATACAGCCCCGCCTTTTCCACGGCGGTGTATTTCTGCCCCAGCGTGACGCCGTCACGGTTTATCTCGAAGCCGCTTTTAATTTGCTTGGAGTGAAATTCGGCTATGTTTTCGGCGGATTTTTCCACCACTTCCAGAAAACGGGGAGAAACGGAAGCAAACGCCTCGTCAATTTCATCGCCGCTCACGGCAAGGCCGTCCACCGAAACGCCGTCGAACTTTCGGGTGTATTTTTTAACGGCGGCGTCGCCGCCCGTCATGACGTCCGCCACGATTTGCCTGACGCTCTCTTCATATTCGCCGTAAGACTGAATTTCGCGGCTGAGAATTTTGTTTATATCGAAATCTTTATCAAAAATTTTAATCATTGTCCAATTCCTTGCGCAGTTTGTCGACAACGGCGGTTACTTCCGCCTGTTTGAACTTGTACCTGGCCTTGTTGGCTATGAGCCGCGCGCTGAGCGGCAGAATTTCCTCTATGACCGAAAGGTTGTTTTCCCTGAGCGTGGTGCCCGTTTCCACGATATCCACAATGACGTCGGAAAGCCCCAGAAGCGGCGCGAGTTCTATCGAACCCGACAGTTTGATGATATTGATATCCCTGTTTTTTCCGTCGTAATAATTTTTGGCGATGTTGACAAATTTAGTCGCCACCCTGAGCGGCCTGGACAAGTCGTCGGTATAGCCGTTTTTCGCCGCCACCGCCATGCGGCACACGCCGGTTTTGAGGTCCAGCAGTTCGTACACGTCGGCGCCGCTTTCGATAATCACGTCCCTGCCGGCGACGCCAAGATCCGCCGCGCCGTGCTCGACGTAAATAGGCACGTCCGACGGTTTTACCCAAAAATAACTCACGCCGTTTTTTTCGTCGGTGAAAATGAGTTTGCGGCTGCCCGAGTCGAACTCCTCGCAGGCGTAGCCCGCCTTTGCCAGCATATTGTAAACCTTTTCGCCCAGTCTGCCCTTGGGCAAAGCGATGTTAAGCATCAGCGCACCTCCGCAGGTCTTCGATTTTTCCGCCGAAACCGTCCGGCAGACTTCTCACGGCGGCGGCCGTAAGCCCGCCGTCCGCAAATTTTTTAACCGCCGCCACGACTCGGGCGGGTGCGGTAGTGTCGTCGTAAAGCACAACGGCGTCTGTTCCGCCGCTTTTGGCGCCGCCGTAAAACGACAGCTGGTCGAGATACAGCGCGAAGCCTATGCCGCTGTCTATGCCGTATTTGCCGGCGAGTTTATCGTATCTGCCGCCCGACAGCACGGGATAAGGCGAGCCGCCGACATACCCCGTGAACATCACGCCCTTGTAATAATCGGCGTCGCCCACTATTGAAAAATCCAGCCGTATTTTGTCCGCTATGCCGAGGGCTTCCGCCGCGCGGCACACCGAGCGCAAAATGCCGAGAGATTTTGTTTCGCCCGCCGCTTGCTCGGCGGTTTTGAGCGCCGAAGCGCAGTCGCCGCCGCAGGAAACCAGCGCCGCGAGTTTGTCGGATAGTGTTTCGTCCACGCCCTTTTCCCGGCAGAAGTTTTTGAGGTCGTGGGTGTTTTTCGCCGAAACGAAGGCGTACAGCTCGCCCGCGAACCCCGCGGCGCCGCAGTCCTCGATAAGCCCCGCGACAACCCCCGGGTGCGCCACGTCGAGAATATAGTCGTCGTCTATTTCTTCCAGGCTTTTCGCCGCGAGAAACAGCACTTCGGCGGTGGCGGCGTCGTCCACGCCGCCCAGAAGTTCCAGCCCGATTTGCGAAATTTCCCTGAACTCGCCCGTCGTCTTGTCGGGGCGGTAGACGCTTTCCTTATAATACACCTTTCTCGGTTGTCCGGGAGCGGCGTTTTTGACTATCGACAGCGTAACGTCGGGTTTAAGCGCCATGAGTTTGCCGCCGTGGTCGTTAAAGGTGATGACGCTTTGGCTCTTCAAAAAGTTTTTGTTGTCGAGATAAAGCGAATATTCCTCAAACTTGCCCATCTTGTACCGCTGATAGCCGAAACCGCCGTACAGTTTTTGCAGGTTGAAACAAAGTTCTTCCTCGTTATTCCATTTACACGCCGTCATCGTCTTTCTCCTTTTTCACGATAGCGCCCACCACGTCGCGATAGCCGCCGCTACCGTGCCTGAGGCACTTTGACACGCGGCTCAGCGTGGCGGAAGAAATGTCGGTTATTTCGATAATCTGATTGTACGTGTACCCCCTGAGCAGCAGTTTGGCGCACAAAAGCCGCTGGGTCATCTGCTCCACCTCGTTGAATGTGCAAAGGTCGGCAAGCAGTTTTTTCATATCCTCCTTGTCGGTAACGCCGCACAGGCACCCGTACAGGTCGTCATACATCTTGTCTTTGTCTGTTTTGAAACTGATTTCTTCTTTTATCTTTGTCATATCCCCGTTATTTTACATCACCACTTTAAATTTGTAAAGTGCTTTTGCCACACTTTAAGAGCGTAAAGCGCTTTTTTGCCGCCGCCCACCTTTTGTGAAAATATTGTTGACATATTTTTGTTTATATTGTATATATTAAATAATGACAATGAGGAGCGGCCGATGAACATCAGCATAAACAACACAAGCGGCGTCAGCCTGTACGAGCAGATTTACGAACAAATCAAAAACGCCGTGTTGTCGGGCGAACTCAAAAGCGGCGACGCGCTGCCCACGATACGCAGCCTGGCGAAAGACCTCAGGATAAGCGTCATCACCACTTCGCGCGCGTATGACGAACTGGAAAAAGACGGTTTTATTTATTCCGTGGTGGGCAAGGGCAGTTTCGTGGCGGCGAAAGGCGGCGGAAAGGCGCTGGAAGAGCACCTGCGCAAAATGGAAGAATATCTCGCGAAGGCGGCGAAACTGGCGGCGTACTGCAATGTGGACGAAAACACTTTTATAACGGCGGCGCGAAACGCGCTGGGGAGCGACAATGAAAAATAAAATAGAAATCAAAAATCTCACAAAACATTACGGCGGCTTTACTTTGGACAACGTGAGTTTCGGCGTGCCCCGCGGCTCCGTTGTGGGGCTTATCGGCGAAAACGGCGCCGGCAAAAGCACGATAATCAAATCGCTGCTGGGGGTGATAAACACCGACGGCGGCGAAATTCTGTTTGACGGCGTGCCGCTCGGCAGGCTCGGCAAAAACCAAAGGCAGCTGACGGGCGTTGTGCTGGACGACGTATCTCTGCCCTCCGCCGTCAACCTCAGGGAGCTGAACACCGTCATGAAAAACATGTTTTCCCGCTGGGACGAACAGACCTTTTTCGCCCTGACGGAAAGGTTCCGTCTGCCACGGGATAAAAAGACAGGCGAGTTCTCAAAGGGCATGAAAATGAAGACGGCAATCGCCGCCGCTCTTTCGCACGGCGCCGAAACACTGATTCTCGACGAACCGACCAGCGGGCTCGACCCCGTCGCCCGCGACGAGATTCTGGACATTCTGTACGACTTTATGCAAAACAGCGGGCACGCCGTGCTTATTTCGTCGCACATCACCAGCGACCTGGAAAAACTGTGCGACTATGTGGTGTTTATCCACGGCGGCAAAGTGGCGGTCAGCGGCGAAAAGGACGCCCTGCTGGAAGAATACGCCGTGTACGGCGGAAATATATCCGACCTTGACCCCGCCGCCGTTGTGCGTGTGCGCAGGCGCAATTACGGCGCCGACGCCCTGGTGAAAAGAAGCATGATTCCGCCGTCGTTCGGAACGGAAAAAACCACACTCGAAGATATCATGCTGTTTTTCGTCAAAGGAGAAAAATTATGAAAGGACTGTTTCTCAAAGATTTTTACAACCTGCGCCAACTGCTTTTGTGGTACGGCGTGATGATGGCGCTGTTTGTCGCCGCCGCCGTCATCAGCAAAAACCTCTCTTTCATGATGGGTTTCGGCGTGTTCATCACCATATCCACGGCGTCGTCATCCATGGCGTACGACGAAAAAGACAACTGGTACAAATTCGCGCGGGCGTGCGGCCTGTCGCCGCTGGCGATAGCGGCGGAAAAATATCTGCTGACGCTGGCGCTGGGCGCCCTTTCATTCGCTCTGCTTGCCGTGTGCCAGGCGGTCATCGGCGAAATCGACTGGATGCTTAACGCCGGGTTTTTCGCCATCAACCTGATGATTGGCGCCGTGGTGTTTCCCGTGCTGTTCAAATTCGGCGTGGAAAAGGGGCGGCTGGCGCTTATCGCGGCGCTTGTTGCGGCAATCGCCCTGTCCGTACTGCTGATGTCGGTGTCGGGCAGCATAACCACGCCGCTCGCACTGGCGCTGTTCACGGCGGCGTGCCTGGCGCTGTTCGCCCTGTCCATGTGGCTGTCGGCGAAAATTCTGGGCAAAAAAGACATGTAAAACAGACAGCAAAAAAGACGGCTTTCGCCGTCTTTTTTATTTTGTTTGCCGCAAAACAATCAGCGGTACTCCATTGTGACAAGCGCGTAATCCAGACCGAACATCCGCAGCGGCCACTTCAACATCAAAGTGTGATGCTCGATGTCGGCTTCCACCGTCACGGGCGCGGAATTTTCCTGTTCTATCAAAATTGTTATATGGTTTCCGTCCCTGGTATAAGAGCACTCACAGCCCGCGATATACTCGCACGTGCCGTCGTCGTTAAAAGTCAGCCAGCCAAAGACGCTCTCCATTTTTTCTTTCAGCGCAGCGGCGAATTTTTGCAATACGTTGTCGGCGTTCACCGTCGGGTCGTCGCCCATCAGACCGCTGCTTGTGACGGCTTCAACCGTCGCCTGTTTGTTTTCATCCGTCACGCCCTCTATCCAGTCTATCGTTATCGTCCAGAGTTTAAAAGGCGGCGTCAGCTCAAATTCCTTATACGGCACGGTAACCACGCAAGACGCCGACACATCTCCGGCAGTGGCGGTTACCGTGGCAGTGCCCGGGCTGTTGCCGTAAATCGTCGCTCCTCTGTCCGAACTGCTCCCCGGGGTCACCCAAACAATATCTTCGCCGCCCTTGCTGACGCTCCACACAACCTTGTCGGTGGCGTCGGCGGGCTCGACCGTGGCAGTCAGCGGCAATGCAGCGCCCCACGGCAATTCAACCTCGGTCTTGTCAAGCGTTATGCCCGTTGCCGGCACTCTCGGCACGTTTTCCACCACAGTCACATAGCAATGCTGTTCCACAGACCCCGACCTTATGGCAATCGTCGCCTCGCCTATGGCTTTTGCCGTCACCGTGGCCGAAGTGCCGTTTGCGGCAATCGACACGATATCGTCGCCTTCTTCAATCCACCAATTAACGGGACTGGCGGTGCCTTCCGGATACAGCGTGACGGAAACCGTTTTGCTTTCGCCCTCCGGAAGTTCAAACTCATCGTCGCTGAGGGTCATCTCCTGCGTCATCTGCGTTACGGCAACTTCACAAGAAGCGGACTCGTCGCCTATGTAAGCGGTAACGGTGGCGCTGCCGATTCTTTCGCCCCTGACCGTCACGCTGCCGCCGTTCGGTTCTATGCTGACAATGTCCGCGTCGTCCACCGTCCACGAAACGGCGTCCGTCATGCTCGCCGGCGAAACCGTGGCGGTTATGGTTGCTGTTTCATCCCACAAAATTCTTACCGACTCTTCGCTCAGCGTAATATTGATGTCCGCGGAAACCACAACATCGCACGAGGCGGTTTTTCCGCCCGCCGTGGCTGTCACCGTAGCGTTGCCGGCGGCTTTTGCCGTGACCGTGACGATATCTCCGTCGGCGGCGATGGAAATCGCTTCGCCGCCTTTGGTGACTGACCACCTGACCGAGTCGGTGCTGTCCGACGGTTCGACGTCGGCGACTATCGTGCCCGTTTCGCCGATTTTCAGCCCCAGCGTGCTTTTATTCAGCGACACGCTTTCTGCGGACACGCCGCCGCAGGCGGCAAACAGCCCCAGCGAAAGGCACATCATTACGGCGCACAGCACGACAAGCAGTTTTTTCGCTTTCATTTTTTTCTCCTCCGTCTGTTTTCCACATGGGTGGTAAATTCATTGTACCCACCCCCTGCCTTATTGTCAATAGGACGGGCAAAAAACCTTGTTGCTTTTGTTTGGCGCGTCTGTTATAATACGCTAAAAACAAAGGAGAAAATATGAAAACAGAATATACGGTGCCGCCGCGCGGCGGAATAGCGTTTGATGTACGCAAAGGACAGACCGTAACCGTCATCGACGTCGAAGGCGGGCAGGTCGCCGACTTTTTCGCCGTGACGGCTGACGGCAAAGAATTTCTTTCGGCGGGCGTGACAATAGACTGCAACGAGTCGCTTAACCTTGCGGTGGGAGATTATATTTATTCCAACCTTTACAACCCGATGTTCCGCGTGCTGTATGACGACGTGGGCAGGCACGACCTTATTCACCCGTGCTGCCGCAAAGAAATGTACGACTTTTTTTACGGCAACGGCGACGGGCACCCCAACTGCCTTGACAACATAAACTCGGCGCTGGGCACGGATATGCCGGCGGTTCAGCCGCTCAACATTTTTATGAACACAAAGGCTTTCGCCAACGGAAAAATAAAAGTAATGCCGCCCCTTTCCAAGGCGGGCGACAAAATAATGTTTATCGCCGAAACCGACGTCAGAATCGCCGTGGCGGCGTGCAGCGTGTCTGAAAGCGACTGCAACGGCGGCAAATGCACTTCAATCAAAATTATCGTCCGTGACTGAACAACAAAAAAAAGACGGCATACGCCGTCTTTTTTTTGTTATAGTTTTTGTCAAATCAGGCCTGAACAAACACCGCTTCGATTGTCACGGACATATCCGACGCGCCGAACATGTCAGCCACATTCCAATACAGTTTGCCGCCTTTGGCGGTGAGCGTCGTCGCGGAGGAACCGCTGCCGATGGTGACCTTTTCGCCTTCCTGGGTATACTCTGTCGCGGGCGCGCTGCCGGCTTTTACTTTTCCGTCCTCAAATGTGAACGACGGAATGTTTTCAGCGGCCTGTTTGGAGACGATTTCCGCGAATTTGTCCAACACGTTGTCTTTGGTTATCGTGTCTTCACTGCCGCTTTGAACAAGCGCGACCAATGCCGCTTTCTCCGCTTCGGTAGCGTTGTCCGTCCACTCGATAGAAACGCTGTCGAACTTAAACGTTTTGCCGTCGACATTGGTGCTGCACGCGGCAAGCACAAGCGTCATCGCCAGCACGGCGGCTATGACCGCCAGAAGTTTTCTCATTTTCATTTCCCTTTCCCTCCCGGATTTTTTTACCGCTGTTACGGTATGATTATTATACTCGCGCGCCCCGAGTTTTGTCAATACCCCACTCCACAGGGCGGCGATCTGTTCGCCCGCCGCCCGAAGAAAAAAGCGCCCCTCGGGCGCTTTTGAAAAAACCTTTCAGATGTCTTCCGCTATTTTGTAAAGCAGCGCTTCGGTGTCTTCCCACCCGAGGCACGGGTCGGTTATCGACTGACCGAAAACGTGCGGGTCGGTGACGGAGCGGCTACCGCCGACGAGATAACTTTCTATCATAACGCCCTTGACCAGGCGGTACAGGTCGGCGTCGCAGCGGCGGTTGTGAAGCACTTCGTCCACAATGCGGATTTGCTGTTTGTATTGCTTGCCCGAGTTGGAGTGGTTGGCGTCCACTATGACGGCGGGGTTTGCCAGCGACATTTTTTCATAAAGGTTTTTAAGCCGCATCATGTCTTCATAGTGATAATTCGGAATATTGTTGCCGTGTTTGTTGACCCCGCCGCGCAGAATTACATGCGCCAGCGGATTGCCGTCGGTGGTGACGTCATACCCCCTGTAAATAAAGTTGTGCGCTTTCTGCGCCGCCAGCACAGAGTTGAGCATGACGGTGAAATCGCCGCTGGTAGGGTTTTTCATGCCCACGGGGATATCCATTCCGCTGGCGACAAGGCGGTGCTGCTGGTTTTCCACAGACCGCGCGCCCACCGCCTCATAAGACAAGACGTCGTCAAGATAACTGCGGTTTTCGGGATACAGCATTTCGTCGGCGGAAGTCAGCCCGCTTTCGGCAATGACTTTAAGGTGCATCTGCCTGATGGCGAGTATGCCTTCGTGCAGGTTGGGCGCCTTGTCCGGCTCCGGCTGGTGAAGCATGCCTTTATAGCCCTCGCCCGTGGTGCGCGGTTTGTTTGTGTAAACCCTGGGGATTATAAACAACCTGTCTTTAACCTTTTGGTTGACTTCGGCAAGACGGCGGACATATTCCAGAACAGAATCGATATTGTCGGCGGAGCAAGGCCCCACCACCACTATAAAGCGGTTGTCCTTGCCCAGAAAAATATCTTTCAGTTCGCCGTCGCGTCCGGCCTTGATTTTTTTGAGATAAGGCGACATCGGCAAAGCAGATTTTATTTCTTCGGGCGTAGGCAACTGCCCGTTGATTCTCATGCCCATAAATACCTCCGTTTTTTACATTATAAAATCAAACGGAAAAATTGTAAACAAAGCGCGGCGGCAAAAAAGAGCCGTAACGGCTCTTTTATTCAAGCGTTTTGCTGATTATCCGCTCTTTGAACTCACAGGCGGCGCCGTATTTTCTCGGTGGAAGGTCGGCGGCGGTTATGTCGGCTTTGACCCGCCCGCCGTCCAGCAGCACCGCGCGGTGCGACATCATGCAGGCTTCTTCGGCGTCGTGCGTGACGAACACCACCGTGGGGCGGGCATCCCGCCACAAACAGAAAAACAAATCAACGAGTTTTATTTTAAGCGCCGTGTCCAGCGACGAAAAAGGCTCGTCCATAAGCAGCAGCCCGCCGGGGCGGAGAAACGCCCTCGCTATCGCCACCCTCTGCGCCTGACCGCCCGACAGTTCTTTGGGATAGGCAGAGGCTTTATCCATAAGCCCCACTCTTTTAAGCATTTCGGCGGCTTTATCGCCGTCGGCGCAGACAAGTTTCAGGTTGCCTTCCGCCGTGAGATTGGGCACAAGGCGCGGGGTCTGAAAAATGTACGAGCACCCGCCTTTATACGACACCTCGCCCCCGTAAGGCGTCAGCCCCGCCAGAATATTGAGCAGCGTGGTTTTTCCGCACCCCGACGGCCCCAGCAGGCAGGTTATTTCGCCTTCGGTTATTTGCAGGTCAAACCCGTCGTACACAGTGAGCGAACCGTATTTTTTGGTGATATTTTTGAGTGTAATCATGCCGCCCCCTTGTTCCACCTGTCGGTGATTTTGGTCAGTTTGCCCAGGGCGTATTCGCACACGCCGCCGAAAACAAGCACCGCTATCGTCAGGGCGAACATCTCCGCCACCATGAGATACATTGACGCCTCGTTAATCATGCCGCCCAGCGACGTGTATGTGCCGGCTATGACTTCCGCCGACACCATGACTTTAAGCGCCAGCGAAAAATCGGCGCCCGCCTGCGCGAGAACGGGCGGCAGCGTTTGCGGCAGATAAATTTTCATTACCCTGTCTTTTTTGGACACGCCGTAAACTTTCGCCATTTCAATGAGTCCGCCGTCCACGGCGGAATACGCCGCCGTCATCTGCGAATAAGTCAGCGGAAACAGCATCATAAGCGCCACGATGACGGGCGCGACGCGCGGCGACGTCCAGATAAGCAGCATGAGCGTGAACGCCATTGTCGGCAGAGCGCGCAGCACCCCGACGATTGGCGCAACAAAGCGGCGGAAACCGCCCGACGCCGCCGAGAGAGCGGCGCAGACCGCCGCCAGCGCGAAAGACGCCAGCCACGCCAGCAGCACACGGAGCGCCGTCATGCCGAAAGACGCCCAGAACCGCCCAGAACAGAGCAAAGCCCATATCGCCGCCGCGGTGTCGGTGAAAGACGGCAAAACGTATTGGTTGTTTACAATAAAATACGCCGCCACCCACACCGCCCACATGCACAGCACGGCAAAGGCGGATATGACGGCGTTTTTGGTTTTTTGTTTCATTTTTCGTTTAATCGAGCCCGTACGGCGGGCAAACGGCTTGCCCGCCCTTTTCACCCGACTTGCCGCTCAGCCTTTGTAAAAGAAATTGTCGCTGACGGAAAAACTCATGCCCGAAACAGCGGAGAGTTTTGCCAGAAAGTCTTTCACCTGGCTTTTGGCGTCGGCGGCGCTTTCAAAAAACACCGAACAATTTTCTATAACGCTTTTTGTAAGATTGTCTTCGGTAAACGTAGGCGACGAGCCGTCGGGCTTTCCGCTCATAACGGCTTCGCAAATGGTTTTCGCCGAAGTGCTTTCGTCCAGCAGCCAGTCGGCGCCATCGTCCACCGCCGCGATAAAGTCTTTTACGAAAGCGGCGTCGTTTTGTATAAGCGTGTTTTTGGCGACCAGCACCGCCTGCGGATAACCGTCCACGCCGTAAAGCGCCTGCAAATCGCCCGCCACTTTCAGCTGGCCGTTCGTTTTGCTGACCTTCGTACTGACGGCGGGTTCCGCCGCTATCATATAGTCGTAATCGGCAGTCGGTATTATCTGCGCCGCCGTTACTTCATACAGGTTGACTTTGGTTTCGTCGTAATCGGCAGGGTCGGTCTGCACCGCATAGTCTATGTCATATTTATCCAGCACCAGCCTCAACGCCCAGCCCACAAAGTTGTTGAGTTGCAGGCTGCCTATTTTAGTGCCCGCCACGAGGGTCGAAACAATGTTGTTCTCCGTCAGAACCACGCTGTCAGCCTTGCCCAGAGCGTAAAGATTGCCGTGGGTGACAACGCCCAGCATCTGATAAACCGAGCCGTCGCCCAGCACTTTGGCGGCGGCGTTGACCGGCAGAACGGCGATGTCCGCCTGCGGGCTTTCGCCGCTGACGTAAGTCTGAATCGTTGTGGCGTCCACGATGTTATAATCCACCGCTTCTTTGCCGAAAGTCATTTCTTGGCTCATGAGCCGCGCGAGAGCCAGCGCCGGCGCGCCGTCGGGCGCGTAAACAGTCACTTCGCCCTTATTGTTGCCGCACGCGGCGAACACTCCGCCGAGAGCCAGCGTCATAACCGCCAGAACGACGGCCAAAAGTTTTTTGATTTTCATAATTTCCTCCCGTCAATATTTGGAAAACAGTGTTTTGGCGCTCACGCCCTTAATCATGCCGAGTTTCCCCGTAAGGGCGTTTATGCTTTCCTGCGGGGCGTCCATAACCACGGAAATGACGGAAATGCCCTTTTCGCGGTACGGCAGTCCCATTCTGCCTATAATGCCGCCGCCGTATTCATGCAGCAAGGCGTTGAGTTTTTCCGTGGCGGAAGTGTCCTCCACAATCACGCTTATAATGGCTACCCTGTTGTTTTCCATAAAAAAATCTCCTTTCCGCGGCACGGAAAGGAGACACTGCCGAAGTCAGCGTTATGTCCTTCCCTTAGCCGTCGGGTCCGCCCTGCGGTTCAGGTCAGCGTTATGCCGCGCGGTGCCGTCGGCGTCGGGCGAACCCTCCGCTTTCGGATTGTTTCCGCTTGGTATGTTTTATTGTAATATACAACCGCGCCTTTGTAAACCCTATCCGCGGCTATTGGCGGCTAATTATTTTTTTGGCGCGGCAAAGCAAATTTTTGACAAAAAAAAGGCACGGTATCCCGTGCCTTTTCCGTCAGATTTTACTGACGTTTTTGCTCTCTTTTGCGCTGTCTGCGCAGTCTGCGCGCCTCTCTGCGACGCTCTTTCGCCGCCAGTATGTCTTTTTCAATCTGGTCGACAGCCACGTCCACCATGGCTTTTGCCGCTTCAAGGTCGCCGCCGCTTCTCAGGACAAGTTCCGTCGCCTTGACTTTGAGTTTTACAGGCGCGTCGCTGTTCCTGCGGAAATCTTTAATCATTTCGTTTTCGATGACGAACAGCGCCACAGGGTTGCCTCTGCGCACCGTCAGTTTGACGATTTGCTTGCTGCCCTTCTTGACGCACACGCCGCTGCTGAGTTCCGTCAGCGCCGCGCCCTCTTTGGTCAGCGCGTAGTCCTTGACGTCGTTAAACAGTTTTTTCTGCTCTTCGTCAAGTTCGCCGTAAGCCTCGTCAAAGGTGCGCACGTTTGCTTCGATGACGATTTGCTCTTTGTCGTCGTCTTCCGCCGCCGCGCTTACCGCCGCCGCGGTTTCGTCGGCCTCAACCGCCTGTTTGACTTCGGCAAGCTCTCTGTCAAGCGGAGCCGCCGCTTTCGCTTCGGCCGCTTCGGCCTGCTTCTGCTTTTTGAGCAGGAGAATCATAAGCGCCGCCACCGCAACGACCAGAATCACGCCCAGCATTACGTACACACCCGTAAGGCTGACGCCGTCGCCGTTGTCCGACGGAGCCGGCGGAGTAACTTCGCCGCCGTCCGCCGCGTTGATTTCGGCAACCGCCGCGTTGTAGCAGGCGTCCACTTCGGCAACGCTGGCCGCGCCGTTTATCGCCGCTATCGCGTAGGCAGGCACATAGCCGTCGCCGGCGAGAGTTTCAAGAGCCGCTATCTTTTCCGCCTTGTAAGCGTCAAGTTCAGCCGCGAGAGCCGCCGCGTATTTGTCCAGAGCGTCCATGGCGTTAAGTTGTGCCACAAGCACCAGGTCAACGCTGGCAGCCGACTCAATGGCGTCATACGCCGCGAGAACGGCTTGCGCGTCAGCCGCGCGCGCCGAGGCAATGTCCGCCCAGTTGATGCCCAGCGCCGCCGCATAACTTCTGACTGCCGCCTGAGCCTCGAAAATCGCAGGTCTGAGTTCTTCGACAGGGCTGGTCGCCTTCACCGTCACATAATAACCGTCAACCAGCGCACCCGTAAGACCTTCAATGAAATACGCTTCATTCGGCATAACGGCAAACTTACCGCCCGAAATACCCGCAGTGTTGTTTGTCACATTGATTGCGCCGTTGAAAACGCCGCTCGTTATTGCGTAACTCGTCGGTCTATTCATGTACACGGCGGTTTCGCCGCTGATTGTAGCGTCGCTGATATTGATGTTGCCGTAAGCGGATCTTACACGGAGTCCGTATTCACTACCGCTGATGACGGTTTCTTCACCCGAAATATCAACCACAGCGTTTTCGTCGATAGAGATACCGTATTTTTCTGTTCCGGTGAAAGCGCCGCCGCTGATGGTCAGCGTCACTTTTCCGCCCGCGTACAGCGCCGTTTCGCCATCAAACGTGCCGCCGCTGATAACGGCGTTGACGTTGTCCTTCAAATACACCGCGTATGTGACAGCGGTGAAATCACCCGCCGTGATGGTCAACTTGGTGTTGTCATCGGAATACAAAGCGTAAACCGCTTTCAATCCGTTGACGTCCTTCGAAGCCGTCTGCACAAACGTGCCGCCGTTGACGGTCATTTCGTTGCAGTTCTGCACGGTGTAGTTCTTGCCGTTGGTGAAAGTGCCGCCGTTGATGATCATGACGCTTTCGGAATCGTTTTTGATAGTGTTGAGTCCGCCGTTGAACGTGCCGCCGTTGATGACGACTTTAAGCGGATTGGTGGAAGTAATGAGCCCCTCGTTTGCCGCTTCATCGTTGGCATCGTAATAACCGCTGACAAGCAGACTGCTTTCGTCGCCGCCGTTGCTGTCAACAACAACGCCGCATTCCTTATTTTCTTCACCGATGACCAGCGAACCGTAGTTCTTGATGACATACCATCCGCCCGTCCCCGCGGTTTCACGGGTAAACTCGCCGCCGAGAAGCGTCGCGTCGCCGTAGTTGAGCAAAGCCGCTTTGCCGTCCGCCGTGACGACTACTTTGCCGCCGCCCACGCTGTCGGTAATGACCAGCGTGCCGTTGTTGATAATAGTGTGGTTGTCCGCGCCCGTCAGCGTAAAGCCGTTGAGGTCGATGGTAAGCGTTCTGCCCTTGTCCACCACGATATTTCCGCTGATGTCGTCGCCCAGCCTTATCACGTCGTAAGCCGGATTTTTAACCGCGCCGGTAGTAGCGGCCAGCGCGTCGGCAAGAGCAGCCGCGGTGTAAACTTCCGCCACCGCCAAGCCATTTTCAACATAATACACGGCGTCGACACCGGCAACCGTTTCGTCCTGACCAAGCGCCTTATACACGACATTACCGTTTTCGTCAGTGCTTTGCGCGAGTTTCGCGTCTTCGGCGATAAAGGTGCCGCCGAGATTATCATCGCCCAGCGCAGGATTACGGCCGATAAATGTGCCGCCGTTAATAACAAGTTTACCAGGCGTACCGTTGGAAATATTCACTACCTGCGTTCTGCCGCCGCCATATGAATATTCATCTTTGCAAAGATTTTCAAGCGTGCCGCCGTTGATGGTTATCGAACCGCCCATCGCGAACAAGCACGACTCGGAAGGAGTATCGACGATTATCGTGCCGCCGTTCATAATTATCGACGAATTTGCTCTCATCGCCGCCACAGGCACTACATTGTCGCCGGCAAGTTTGGCGTCGATTACGCCGTCGCCTGTAATTGTCAGCGCGCCGCCTTCAATGACTCTGATTGCCACATCATGAGTGTCGGACGGGAACGTTTCGTCAATGACGATAATATATCCCGACAGGTCGAGAGTAACTTCCGTGTCTACAATAACTTCGTCAATCAACGTAATAGTCGCGCCTTCAGGTGCCGCTTCCATGGCCGCCAAAAGCGAAGTGTAACCAATGCCGTCTATAACCGCCACAAAAGTTTCTTCCGACTTAACCGCGTCAAAAGTTCCGCTCTCGTTTTTCGTCCAGACATAGCCGTTGGCGAAATATTTGTAATCAGGTATTTCGCTATAAGTGCCGCCCTTGATGGAAACGGTGCCGCCATTATTGCAAATCGAACCATTCAGATTGCCTTTGTTTATTGTAACCGTCGCTGCTTCATTATTAAGTATCAAGTTTCCGCCCGCCGCAGCGTAGGTATTAACTCCACCACCATATGTCGAAGATGAGAAAGTCAAAGTCGCATTATTCTCTATAAGATATGATGTCTCTGCCGTATTAAGATTTTCAATGAGGATACCGTTATTATATATTGACAAAGTACCGTTATTCTCAATGACAACGCCTTCGCTATCCGCACCGCGGATCACGCTTCCGCCCGCGGTAACGTTCTTATTCGCGTATAACTGGAAAGCTCCGTTGTTGGTAATAACCGGACTGCTATCGCTACCGGTCAGCGTGTAACCGTTAAGATACAGTCTGACTGTACGGACATAAGTAGTTCCAGAAGCAGTTGTCCATTCAAGTTTTGGAACAACAATATTTTCCATAGCGTCATCATATAAAGTAACGCTGACTATACTCGGATCCGCACCGTCGCTTATCAGCTGAGACGCGCTGTCAAGCGCTTGCTGTATTGTGGCAAAACTCTTATACACCTTAGCGGAATATGTGCCCATCTCCAACCCGACAATAACCCTTTGCCACCCGCTCGGAATACCGTCAAGTTGCGCTACGGTATATTTGCCTTCATCATTCACACACAGCACAAAGTCGGCTGGATAATATGTTGAATCGACTGTTTCAGAGAAAATACCGCCGGTAATCTCCGACTTAATCGTGCTGCCAAGAATAACACTGCCGCTAAAAGTGCCGTCGCTAATGGTGATTTCATCGGTTGCGGTCACGGCAAAACCATGAACAATAACGCCGATATCGCCGTTGAATGTTCCGCCGCCGATGTTGACGTCCAAAGTCCCTTTGTCAAGGTCAACGTCGCCGTTCTGCAAGAGAAGCGCTTTCGCGCCGGAAGCAGCCACGGTAAACGTGCCGCCCGTGATGTCCAGGGCTGCCGTCGAACCGTTTGTGCCCACAACGCGGACGCCGTCGCCATCAGCGGTGCTGGTGAAAGTACCGTTCGTAATATTTGCAGTACCCACGACAAGCAGCACGCTGAAACTGCCGCCTCTGTCTATCGCATCGCTTCTAAAGTTGCCGCCGTTGATGTTGAGCGTGCCGTAATTTTCATTTTTAACGACATTGCCGCCCGCGCAATAATATGTGCCGCTTTCGATTGTAAGCGTCGCCGCGCTTTCTTGCGCGCAGTCAAAGTTGTTTTCAAGCAAACTCGACGTATCGGCGGCGTTGTCGTTGCGAACTGTCACGCCGTCAAGTGTCAAATCGCCCTCGTTGACCACAACGTAATATGTCGCGGTGTTTTCCCTGGTGATGACGCCGGTCTTGCCCGCGCTGCCGTCAACGATTTCGAGTTTTCCTTCGTTTTTAACCGTTGGCATTCCCTGTGTCGATGACGTTATTTCAAACCCGTTAAGGTCAATAATGACGTCGGCATCCGCGCCAACAGTTATGTTACCGTTAACGTTGCCCTTCAGTGCCACGGTATCGCCAATCCCTGCCGCGCTGATGGCGCTTTGCAGGTCTTCCGCCGTCATAACGGCGTCGCTAGGCGAGCCTTCCGTGCCGTCCGCCGCGCTGACACCCTTAGTCGGGACAAAAAAACTCAACGCCGCCAGACAAGCGAACAGCACCGCGACGAGCAAAACCGTCAAGCCGTTCTTTCTGGTTCTTACCATACAAACCTCCTTTGTCTTTAATGCAAAGACTTTTCCACACACTGCACACGGTTTTGCGAAAAGCGAATTTTTTTCGCCAAAGCGAATTTTTTTCGCCAAAGCGAATTTTTTTCGCCGAACATAAACAATTCCGCCGATACGTGTGACTTTTTTCGATACATTTTCAGTATCTTTATCAATATGATATCCCCCCCTCCCTAGATTTGTCAATACGGCTTTTGAAAAAACATTTCCGCCCAAAAAACGCGGCTCTTTTTTGTCAAAACGTATCGAAAAACCGTGACTGGAGCCGCAAAATTTTTTTAACGTTTTCCACAGTTTGATACGCAAAAACGCGCAATTCAGACGTTTATCCACATTTACGCGGTGTTTTCCGAGCCAACATATATTCACGCCGGTCTTGTCCCCGGCCGTGTTTCGACGACGTATTAAACCGCGTCGCGCACCCCCGCCGCCCGCGGTTATATTTTAACTGACCGACGGCAGCGAAAAAGCCCGCTTTTGTGACATTTATGTCATAAAAACAGGCTTCGGTTTTTGCGCGGTTGCCGCCATTTTCAAGTGCCCCTCGGCCGAAATTCCCTCGCACATTTTTCTGCCCAAAAAAAAATAATGCCCTGCGTTTTTTCGGGACTCGGCCGACACCCCTTTTCATGGGCGCCTCGGCCGAAATTCCCTGTTTACTTTTGCAAAAAAAAGGCGGATTACAAATCCGCCCTGGCGTACCATAAGGGACTCGAACCCCTAACCTTTTGGTCCGTAGGCGGTAAAAACCATCGTTTTTTGCCGCCAACAGACACATTTACCCCCACGTTACCCCCGCGCTTAATAGTTACGAAAAATAACAACGCCGTTTTTCTTTTTATATTCCGTAAGCCCGAATTTATAAATCGCCTTTTTCAAAGTAAAATCGGTGTCGGCCTTTTTAAGATAATCTATAATTTCAAACATGTTTTCTGGAAATTTTTCATCTTTAACTTGCTTAAACTTTCCGCAATAAACATTCCGGCAATTGAGATTTTGGGTATGAAAATATCTCTTACAGCGATACGGCGCGGGACTTTCTTTCGTCATATAACTGCCTAAATAATTGACAATCTGCGCGTTGTTTGAATCAGGATGAATGCAAACAACGTCATTGAACCCCGCCTGCCAGTCCAAGCAGTTAAACACCTGGTTATTATACTTTTTGCTGTAAATAAACTCTCCCGTATGCGGATTGATTGCGGGACGAAGAGTAAGCACGCAATCGGCAAGCAACGCGTGTATATGATAACCGCCTTTCTCAAAAGCCTCGTAAACCGCTATCGCCTTTATGTCCGGATATTTCTTGCGCATGGACTTGATGAAATTGCTCCATGACAAATACAACAAGTCTTTATCGTTCCTGACGTCTTCACGGTTGAAAGTGTAAGTGCAAAAATATTGCCACTTGTTGGCAAGTGCGTAGTTATAAAAGTTCTTTTTAGCGCGTTTACTGCCGCGGTTAAACGTCTTTTGCAAATCTGCTATCGTAACGTCGGGAGATAACGGAACGGCAACGCCGTTTTCCGAGCGAAACTTTGCCGAGCCGAGAAACGAACCGAGTTCGGGAGCGGTATAATAATCGCTAATCATTTCGTCGTCCAAAGCGATATGCTTCGGCACTTTATAACCGTCCGGAAAAAACATAAGCTCAACCTTACCGCTGTCCTCAGATAATACGTAATCGAAATCCTCATATTGAATAGTCTTATACACGTTGTTTTTGTCGTCAAAATATGTATCGGAAAGCAATTCGCCTGACGATTGCAATATGACTTTTTGCATAATCTCCCTCCGTTTTCAGGTATGGCAAGACATAGAGGTCAGCGCAACCCCTATGTTTTTTACCAGATATGCGACCATTATCCAGTAATGGTCGCAGGTGAAAGGCGGCGGCGGGCGGCGCGTCGCGCGCGCTCCGCCTCTGCCTTTCGGCTCTATAAGCGCGAACAGCCGTGCGAGAGCGTCGTTCAGGCTTTGTTCCGCGCGTCA
>CAJFSP010000016.1 GCA_904419725.1 Candidatus Heteroclostridium caecigallinarum
GTACAGCATTATTTCCAGCATCTCGTGCTTGCTCAGCCCTTCTTCGCCGTATCTCCTGTATCTCTCCCGCATCCTTGCCCGATGCCCGCTGTGCGGGTTTTGCTTGTCGGCGCTCATTACAGGTTCTCCGAAAGATTTTTGAGATATTCGGCAAAGCCGCCGCCCAGGTTTTCGTCGCGCAGGGCATATTCCACGTTGGCGGCGAGATACCCCGCCTTTGACCCCAGGTCATACCGCCTGCCCTCAAACACTTTGGCGTAAATGCCCTTTTCAGCCGCCTGCAGATTGAGCGCGTCGGTAAACTGCAATTCGCCGTTTTCCGCCACGGGCACACGGCGCAGATAGCCGAAAAAGTCGGCGGGCACAACGTATCTGCCCAAAGCGGCGTAAAGGCTCGGGGCTTCAGGAGCGGCGGGTTTTTCCTTTATGCCGTCAATAAAAAACGTTCCGTTGCCCTCGTCCGCGGCGATTTTGACAGAGCCGTATTTTGAAATGTCTTTTTCGCTTACTTTCTGCACGCCCACCACCGTGCCGCCGAAGGTCTCCCAGCAGTCGCACAGTTGTTTCACGGCGCTCACCGAAGAATAAACCAGGTCGTCGCCGTTGAGCACGGCGCCGGCCTCGCCGTCCAGAAAAGACTCCGCCAGAAGCAGCGCTTTTCCGCTGCCGTCCGCCACTTTCTGCACGGCGAAAGACACGTTCGCCATGGTGCCTATTTCGTGAATTTCCCGCGCTTCCGCCTTTTTGCCGTGAGCCAGCAGGAAGTCCTCAAACCCGGCGTCCACGGAAAAATGTTTTCTGATGACCTCTTTTTCGGGGCTGATGACAATCAGCACGTCTTTTATCCCCGCCGAAACGGCTTCCTGGACAATCAGCTGAAGCGACGGCGTATCCACCACGGGCAGCATTTCCTTGGGGCACGCCTTGGTGTAAGGCAAAAACCGTGTGCCCCTGCCCGCCGCCAGAATGACGGCTTTTCTGATTTTTTTCATGTTCTTCTCCGGTAAAATTTATTCCACGGTCACGCTTTTTGCGAGATTGCGCGGCTTGTCGGGGTTAATGCCCCGCTCTTTGCTCATATAGTAGGCGAAAAGTTGCAGCGGAATCATCGCCGTGACGGGCGCCGTAAGCCCCGACGACGGCGGCGTTTTAATGACGGCGTCAAAACGGTTTTCGGCTATTAAATCGTCAAAAGGCGTGACAATCATTATTTTTCCGCCGCGCGCCTTGACTTCGTAAAGGGCGCTGAGGGTTTTTTCCGCCGTATGCCTTTGCGTCACTATGGCGATAACCAGGGCGTCCCTGTCGATAAGCGCCAGCGTGCCGTGTTTCAGTTCGCCCGCGGCGAACCCTTCGCTGTGCACATACGACACTTCTTTCAGTTTGAGCGAACTTTCCACCGCAAGGGCGTAATCAGGCCCCCTGCCGATAAAAAACACAGAGCGCTTTTTTCCGTAAAGAGCGGCAAGCGCTTTGACTTCGCCAGCCGAGGCAAGCGCTTTTGACGCGAGAGACGGCAGACAGCAGATTTCCTCCCTGATTTTTTCCACCGTTTTCATGTCGTACGATAAAACCGTCGCCACGCACAAAAACGCCGCCGCCTGCGCCGAATAACTCTTTGTCGCCGCGACGGCTCTTTCGGGGCCGGCGGCGGTGAGCAGCGTGAGGTCGGCTTCGCGCGTGATTGCCGACCGCCCGGCGTTGGTCAGCGCCACCACGTCGGCGCCCAGACTTTTCGCCAGCCTTACGGCGGCAAGCGTATCGGCGGTTTCGCCGCTCTGGCTGACCGCCACCACCACGGTTTTATCGTCCACAATGGGGTTTTTGTACCGAAACTCGCTGGCGAACTCCGCCTCGACGGGCACGCGCAGCACTCTTTCGAACAGACTTTTGCCCATCAGGCAGGCGTTGTACGCCGTGCCGCATCCTGTCATTACAACTTTATCATTTTTTGAGAAAATGTCAATAATTCGTTTTTTGAGGCTGTCGTCGCCGAAAACGGCGTTGACCGTGTCCCGCAGGGCGGCGGGCGTCTCGAAAATTTCCTTTTTCATGAAATCTTCCGCGGGCTGCCCGCATGGCGCGCCGCCGCCGATTTTTTCCGTCCTGACGGTTTTTTTGACGAGATTGCCGTCATACAGGGTAAACACGCCCTCGCCCATCACGCCGATTTCGCCGTCTTTCATAAACACGGCGGTGTCGGTGTATCCGCAGAAAGCCGAGCAGTCGCTGGCGGCAAAGCACTCGCCGTCGCCCAGCCCCACCACAAGCGGACTGTGCCGCTTCATGAGAAAAATTTCGCCAGGGCAGTCGGCGCAGAGAACGGCAAAGGCAAAAGCGCCTTTGAGTTTTTTCATTGCCGCGGCAAGCGCTTCCGTCGGGTCGCCTTTATACAGGTCGTCCATAAGGCAGGCGGCCACTTCGGTGTCGGTTTCCGACAGAAATTTTCTGCCCTTGCTTTCCAGCCGCCTTTTTATAACGGCGAAGTTTTCTATAATGCCGTTGTGCACCACAGTGAACTTTCCCGCCGTATGCGGGTGGCAGTTGATTTCGCTGGGCGCCCCGTGCGTCGCCCACCTTGTGTGCCCTATTCCGCAGCCGCCGCCCATGCGCTCCGTGGCTTTGGCCAGCCGCGCCACATAACCCGTCTTTTTCACGACGGAAATCCTGCCGCCTTCCGTAATCGCCAGCCCCGCCGAGTCATAACCCCTGTATTCCAGAATTTCCAGCCCGTGTATAATAACGTCGCGGGCGTTTCTCCGCCCGACGTATCCCACTATTCCGCACATATTCACCGCCTTATGTTTCTGACGGCTTCCGCCAGCCTTTCCGCCGCGGCGCGGCATTTTTCCTCGCCGAGGCACTCCGCCATTATTCTTATTTTAGGTTCGGTTCCGCTTGCCCTGACCAGTATTCTGCCGCCGGTTTCCCGCCCTATCTCCGCGGCGGTTTTCCACAGCTCTTCGTGGTTGATGACCATCATTTTGTCTGCCACCACAATGTCCAGATTGACCTGCGGGTACAGTTTGGCGTCAGCCAGAAGCGAAAGCCGTTTGTGTTTTATAAGCCCGCTCACCGCCACCGCCGTCAACACGCCGTCGCCCGTGCCGCAAAAATCTTTCATGATGATATGCCCCGACTGTTCGCCGCCGAGGGCGGCGCCGCTTTGCTCCATCATCTCACGGACGTATTTATCACCGATGTCGGCGCGCAGCAGCCTTACGCCAATGCCGTCAAGCGCTTTTTCCACGCCCATGTTTGTGTGCGACGTCCCCACCACGACGCCAATGTCTTTACCCTTTTTTTTGCCGGCGGCGGCGAGTATGTACAGCAGCATGTCGCCGTCCACCACCCGCCCGTTTTCGTCCACCGCTATGACCCTGTCGCCGTCCCCGTCTAAACAAAAGGCGGCGTCAGCGCCCAATCTCACGACGGCCTCGGCGGCGGCGGACGGATGAAGCGACCCGCAGCCGTCGTTTATGTTTTCGCCGTCGGGCGAAACGCCCAGGGCAAAAACTTCGGCTCCCAGCGCCCCGAAAACGTTGACAGCCGTCTCGCACGTCGCGCCGTTGGCGCAGTCCA
The DNA here is from genome assembly GCA_904419725.1 of Candidatus Heteroclostridium caecigallinarum. GTDB lineage: Bacteria > Bacillota > Clostridia > Christensenellales > CAG-314 > Heteroclostridium > Heteroclostridium caecigallinarum. Next base: position 3,583 of record CAJFSP010000016.1, read on the forward strand.
GCACTATTTTCAGGCCGTCAAGCCGCTCCGCAGCCGAAGAAACGAGAAAGTCGGTATAAGAGTCGGCAGAGCGCATAAAACTCATGGAACCGCAGCCGCAGGCGTCGGCGAGAGAGGGCGCCGCCATGTGCCGCTCGATTGTTTCCTCCTGCGCGTCGGACAGTTTAACCCCCTTTTCGGAAAAAATTTTGATTCCGTTAAACGCCGCGGGGTTGTGCGAGGCGCTTATCACCACGCCGAAACAGCCCGCCGCCGAAGCGAGAAACGCCACGCCGGGCGTCGGCGCCACTCCGGCGTAAATAACGTCGCATCCGCCGGACAAAGCCCCCGCCGCCAGAGCGGCGGCGAGAGCGTCGCCCGAACGCCTGGTGTCCCTGCCGACGACGATTTTCCCCGAGCCGACCGCCGCCAGGGCATTGCCGCACCTGAAAGCAAGGTCGGGCGTGATTTCCCTGTTTGCCACGCCCCGTATGCCGTCCGTGCCGAAATAAAGTCCCATAAAACCCCCTTTGACGTAATGTATTTATTTATATTCACACGGGCGGCGTATTGTTCGCTGACATAAAAAAAGAGCGGCGTCACTCGCCGCCGTCTTTTTCTTTTTTCCGTTTTGTCTGCTGTCTGCTTCTGCCAATCACGAAAGAATTTTCGTCCGCGTCGTCGGTAACGGTTGTGCCCGCCGCCACAAAAACGCCGTCGCCCAGCGTCAGCGGGGCGACCAGATTGACGTTGCAGCCCAAAAAACAGTTTCTGCCCACCGTGGTTCTGTGCTTTTCGCGCCCGTCATAGTTGGCGAACACCGTTCCGCACCCCACGTTTGTGCCGCCGCCCACGGCGGCGTCGCCTATATAAGCCAGATGCGCCGCTTTGACGCCGTCGCCCAGAGAAGAGTTTTTTACTTCCACAAAATCGCCGACACGGCACCCGTCGCCCACAACGCTGCCCGGCCGCAGACAGGCGAAAGGCCCTATTTCGCACCTTGCGCCTATTCTGGCGTTGTCGGCGAAAGTACTCCTGACCGTGGTGCCGCCGCCCACAAAACAGTCTTTCAAAAAGCAATACGGCTGCACCGACGCCCCGGCGGAAATATGGCTGTTGCCGGTGATTACGCAGGGCGAAAAAATCTCCGCGCCGCTTTCGTAAGTGACCGTTCCGTCAGCGTAAATACAGCTCCCCCGCAGAATCACGCCGGCAGCGCGCATTTCCGCCAGCGTCCACAGCCGCAGTTTTTCTTCCACATAGGCAAACGTGTCGCGGCGGAGCACGGTGTCGTCGTCAAACAGCAGCGGTTTATCCCACGGCACGGTTACGTCGCCCTTCAACCCGCGGGAAAACACGATGTTGCCGAAACACCGTTTCAGCCTAAGTTTAATCCATTCGGCGGAAGTCAGCCCTAGGATTTTCACGCCGGACAGTTCGCCGTTGCCGTTTTTCACGGCGGTGTCGATTACAAGAGTTTTGGCTTTTTCCATATTCCTCCGCCGTCACAGCGCGATGGAAGCGACGGCCGCTACAATGAGATATATGCGGAAAGGCAGAAAATTGTTCGCCCTGACAAAACGGGCAAACAGCCTTATCGCCAGAAAGCCGAACAACGCGGCGGACAGAAACCCCGCCAAAAGCGGCAGCGGACTGACGGCGGCGCCGCCCGAAAAACGAGCCGCGCACGCCCCGACGATTATCGGAGCGCTCATGAGAAACGAAAATGTCGTGACTTCGGCTTTATCCCCCTTTACCAGAAGCCCCGCCGAAACAGTAGCGCCGCTTCTCGAAAGCCCGGGCACCAGCGCCGCCGCCTGCGCCAGACCCATTATCGCCGCCCTGCCGGCGGTTATGCCGCCGCTGTAATTTTTTTTCATGGCCTTTTCGGCAAAAAACAGTAAAACCGCCGTCAGCAGAAAACCCGCCCACAAAAATCCGCCGCCGAACAAAGCGTCGGCGGAACTCCCCAGCGCCAGCCCGACGGCGGCGGCAGGCAGACTTGCCAGAGCCAGCAGCCCCAGCCTGCCGAAAGGCGGCCTGAACAAACGCAGAAATTCTTTGAAATACACCGCCGCGACAGCCGCCAGCGTGCCCAGATGCAAAGCCAGCGACAGCGTCACGGCGTCGCACTCCAGCCCCAGCAGCCTTTGCGCTATTAGTATGTGCCCGCTGCTGGACACGGGCAGAAATTCGGTCAGCCCCTGCACGGCGCCCACGATAACGCACTTTATAACTTCCATACACGGCTATTATTGCCGAAAGGGCGCAAAAAAAGACGGGACAAGCCCGTCTTTTTTGTTTGGTTGAAATAATTTCAGGCGGCTTCTTCTTCATCCGCCGGAGCCTGATACTCCACGAATTTTTCGCCGTCCCACTTACCCAGCACCGTCACGCTGTCGTCAAGACCGGTGATTTCGGCTGTGTCGTTCCAGTTGATGACCCGGTTGGCAAGTTCAACATCGCCAGTCAACGTTATTTCGCTGGTATAAGCGTCTTCGCCATCGCCGCCGTTAAGCTGCACGGCGTAGATAGAGGCCAGGAACGGATCGACCTGAGTGCCGTCCTCCTCCGCCGCCACGCTCTTGTAACTGCCGCCGTTTACGGTAACAATCGCGCTGGCGTTATATGCGGCCGCGGAAATATCGCCGACCACCAACGCGCCGCCCGCGAGCCAGTTACCGTCTTTCCAGGACGACGGATTTATCATGCAGTCTTTGACGTTAGCTTGAAGGTTTGTGTCGTTATAAACAGCCGTCACATTTACGTTGTCAAGCACAGCGGTGCCCGCTCTGACCACAACGCCCTGGTCAACGCCGGTGATATCGCTGTCGCTGATATTAAGCGTGCCGGCCACGTTGATAAGCACCGCCGCCGCCGTTTCGGAAACCAGCGTGCTGTTTTCGATATTGATAACAACGCCGTAGTTTTCAACAGTCGCCGCGTTGCTCGACACAACAAATGTGCCGGTCGTAACTTCGCTGTCAATGATGTTTACAGCCGTCGCGTCGCCCTTCGGATAGAAGAACACTGCGTTACCGGTGGCGGTGACATTGTTCAATGTCATAACCGCGCCAGACTCGATAGCAAAATGACTTTTAGCGCTTGCCGTCAAAATATTTTCGGCTTCAAACGTGCCGTTTTTAATGGTCAGGCTTTGTCCGTCGGTAATGCCGATGCTGGCGCTTGCTTCAGCCGAAATAGTCAGCGTTTTGTCACCGAGGTCGATGCTGATGGCTGCAGGGGTGAAGTCTTCTTCACCCTCAGGAGCCGTTCTGTTGGCGGTAAGGGCGGCGTTGAGCTCACTCGCCGTGAGAGTCGCGTCTGCCGACAGTTTGATGTATCCGCCCTTTTCAATGGCGTCCGCAAGCGCGGCTTTATCCGACACCACAAGCGGATATTCTTCCGCCGAGCCTGCCGCTTTGCTTTCGGTAGCGGTGCATTTGTCACGCTTGCAGGCGCGCGTGTAAGCGCTGCCGTCCGCGGACAAAGTCCACTCGCCCCAGTCGTGGCCGAGGGCGGCGATATCCCTTGTTTCGGTTTCGCCGCAGTCGCAGGTGCGGGTTTCAACGCCCTTTTCCGTGCAGGTGGCGGCGGTGGTTACTTTCCACGCGCTCCAATCGTGCTCATGGCTGCAGGCGCCGAGTATGCCCAGCGACAGGCACATCACCGCCGCGCACAGCACGACCAAGAGTTTTTTCGCTTTCATTTTTTTGTCCTCCGTTTGTTTTCCACATGGGTGGTAAATTCATTGTACCCCCCCCCCTGGCGAAAAGTCAATAGGTAAACATAAAAAAACAGGCAACTTTATGTTGCCAGCTCCGAAAAAGGCACAACCCCAAAGCGGCGGCATGCCCGCATGCAAGAAAAAAACAAAAAAAGACGGGCAAAAGCCCGTCTTGAACTTATCTCCGCCGTGACGGCGCCTTTTTGTCCGCCAAAATATCTATGCCCGCTTTTTTTGCCTGACTGTGCTGGAACGCGCGCGGGATTTTGTAAAGAACGCCGTCTTTAACGAGCCGCGCGCCCGTCTGGTGAAAAGTGAAAGCCGCGCCGGCGTCCAGCGCCTGCTCCCTGAGGTTCAGCACCCATGAAAAATCGCACGGGCGGGCGTTTTCTCCCGATTCGCCGCCCGCCGAAACCTCGTCCACGCCGCTTATGTCGCCGAGATACACTTCTTCCAGCAGCGGGGCGCACACCACAATTTTTTTAGCCGCGGGCATAGCCCTGAACGGCGGCATTCTGCTTTCCGCCGCGGCGCGGTTTTCCACGGTGCAGCCCACCGTCACGTTGGGATAGCCGCCGCCCCAGTCCGGCGGCAGGCATTTTTCCGCCCTGCATATCCGTTTGGTGAAAAACACAAAACCGCAGTCGCTCCGCTCTTTCATTATCCGCCACGCTTCCGACCGCCAGCCGTCGGCTTCCTCTATGAAAAAATCCGACGTAAAGCAGGTAAAAAACAGCGTGCCCGACGGATATTTGTAAAGCCCGCGGCGGTCTTTCGCCAGCGGCAGACTGAACGCCGCGGTTTTCCTGACGACGGAACTGTCTTTGTCGTATTTCGAATCGGCGCGGTAGACATAGCAGTTGCGGCAGCCTTCGCTTATTTTTCGGCAGCCGTGCCACGGGTTCCATGTGACTTCCATACACAGAAGTTACACCGCGGCGGCGCGAATGTCAATAAAACCTTTAGCCCGCGAAAAACTTTTCGCGGGGCTAAGGAGGAGTAAACTTTTGGCAGCCCTTTCACACGCCTTCAATCAGCATTTTGTCGGCCACCAGCGCGATAAATTCGCCGTTGGTGGGTTTTTCTCTCGAAGCGTAAACTTTCAGCCCGAACAGCGAGTTGATGTTTTCAATCTTGCCCCTGTTCCACGACACCTCTATGGCGTGCCTGATGGCTCTTTCCACCTTGCTGGGCGTGGTGTCGTATTTCACGGCAATAGACGGATAGAGTTTTTTTGTGATGCTGTTTATAATGCCGGGGTTTTCCACCGCCATTTTGATGCCCTCGCGCAAAAACTGATATCCTTTTATGTGGGCGGGTATGCCCACCGTCAGAAACACGCCCGTGATGCGCTCGTCCAGCGTTTTGGAGCGGTAGTTGTTTTTAAGGTTGTCTTTTTCGGGAAAGACGAGTTTGTCGGCGGTTTTCTTTTCCACCAGGCCGCTTATGTGCTTTTCCAGCATTTCGCCGCGGCAGGGTTTGGCGACATAGTCGTCGGCGCCGCAGGCAAACGCCTTAAACACGAAATCGTCCATACTGAGCGCCGAATAGACCAGAAACTTGGGTTTTTGCCTGTCGTTTTTGAAATATTCCAAAACGCCGTAGCCGTCCAGAACCGGCATGACGATGTCCAGCACCGTCACGTCGGGTTTGACGGTGGCGATTTTGCCAATCGCTTCCGCTCCGTCGGCGGCTTCGCCGACAAATTCCATATTTTCGCTTTTTTCGATAAGCGCTTTGATTTCCTCACGCACTTCCTTGTTGTCGTCGACAACAAAACATCTTATCTTTGACATACACTCCTCCAACCCGGTTTATTGACTCGCGACAGGTTTCTTTCAAATAACGTTGTATTTATATAATATCATTTTGAAAAATACAGTAAAGTGCTTTTTGCACGGTTTTGCTTACAAATATTGTACAAATTTGACGCAAAACCATCAGATATGTCGGAAAACGTCGGTTTTTCGGGATTTTACCCACTGGCAGGCATGAAAAACGCGCATGACGCCACAAGCGGTCCGCCACAAGTCCTTATTTTTTGTATATTTTTTTGGGGGGACTTATAAGATATCACAACGTCGGCGGGCTGTCAACACGTCGGCGTAGAAAAAAAGCCTCCCTTTCGGGAGGCGCGCAAAATATTTTCAGTCGTCGTTTTCGTCCGGAAGAGCGTCCACGCCGGCGCTGTCGTCCTTGCCGTTGGCGACGGCGGTTTCGGTGTCCCGCGTCGTCAGTTTGCCGATGCGCTTGGAGGAAATGTCATATTCGTCCGCGGCGTCTTTGGCGTAGACGTCCATAAACAGATAGTTGACGAAAGTGTTGCTCTCGCTGTCGTTGAAGTAAATCACGGCGACGGCGGCGTTTTCGCCTTCACCCGTGACGGTATAGTCAAACGTCGTCCAGGTAGACACCATCGTTCCGTCGATAACCTGCGCAGCCTCCTGGTTGACGTCGGAGGTGTTCACGCGGTACAGCACGCCTTCCAGCGAATAATACAGATATTCCTCATTGCCGTCGGAAACGATTCTTTCCAGCGTGATTTCCGACGAGTTGCTGAGCAGAATTTTGCTTTCGGAAATTCTGCCGCCGGAGAAGGTGATTTTTCTGATATATCCGTTAAGGTGAATATATATCGCGTCTTCGCCCGCCGCCGGGATAAACCCGCTGTATTCGCTGTCGGTCTGGGCGAGAGTATCGGCCGCCGTGGTAACGGCGCCGACAGTGGCTTTCGCTATGCCTATTTCGCCAAGATATTTGCTGGTGTAAGTATAATAAATTTTATCGCCCGAAACGTAACGCACCGTCATGAAGCGCATTTCGATTTCGTTCTCTTCCGTCACGCCGCTTGCGACCTCAAACGGTTCATCGTCTCCCGCGGTGTAACTGTAAAGCACGTTGTATTTGGTTTCGGCGGTTTCCGTCCCCGTGGAAGAAGACGTCTTGTACTGCGTCACGGTGAAAGCCACGCTGTCGCCGCTGCCCGAACGGTCAAAGGCGTAACTCGCCACGTCGGAAGCGATGAGTTTGGTTTCGCCCGTTTCGGCGTTGACTTCGTAAAGAGCCGTCACGTCGGTCGTTTCGCCGTTGCGCTCGACCTGCGCGGTGCCCTCGTAAAAGATATACACGCCGCCTTCCGCCGTCTGGACAAACTGGAAGGCCTTGGTGTTGTCTTCCATGGTGGCGATGAGTTTCGTGCCGGTGCCGTCAAGGTTCACCGACATAAAGTCGAGTTTGGTATACTGCACGTTGCCGCTGGCGTCTTTGGTGCTGTTAGGCGTGGTGTAGTAGATAGTGTCGCCGAAAATGTAAAATCCCGACGAGTTCACGTCGCCCGCGTAAAGAATTTTAGGCACCACAACCTCAACCTTTCTGTCCGATTTGGTGAGGTCGGCAGTGAGGCATCTGACCAGGGCGCCTTTGTGCTCCGTGCCGAAAGTGTTGTTGCCGGTGCCGTCCTGCGCGCCGTTGATGAAATAACTGTAATCGCCCTTTTCCACATAGACGCCGCCGTTGCTTCTGACAGCCGCTTCCGCCGACGGGTTGTTTTCAAGAGCGGTGAAACTGTAATCTTCTCCCGAGCAGCCGACAAAAGCGAACAGTGAAGCCGCCGCCAGCGCCAGGACAGCCAAAAATTTTTTTGACATTTTTATCTCCCGGATTTTTGTTTTACGTTTGTGTTTCGGACAAGCGCGGCGAAATCCGCCGACACTTAATCGCTAGACATTTTATCATTATTTTGTGACTTTGGCAACAATATTTCGCCGTCACGGCAAAGCGCACGCCCCCGTGCGGATATCCTGATATATCACCCAGAAGCCTTCTTCCCTGTTTTTCACGGGCAGAAAAGAAAAACTTTCGTCGTCGGGCGCGTTTTTTCTGCCGCCCGGCACGGCGTACGCGACATAAGCGGGGCGGCCGTTTTTTTCCACCACCCCCACGGCGAAAAATTTTTCCCTTCTGAACGGCACTCTTACCCAGAAAGAATCTTTCACGGCGGCGCTAAGTTCGTCGCACGGCGGATAGGTTTTAAGAATTTTTTCCAGAATAGGCGCCGCCTCGGCGAAAAAGCCGCCGTCGCCCGTCTTTATTTCGCCCAGTTTCGTGACGGGGGCGAATTTTTCCGCCGACGCTTTTCTGATTTCGCCGATGTCCAGCCTGCCGCCGAAATAATCGTCCGTCCGACGGATAAAATCCTCGTACTGCGTGGCGGCGGCGGACACGCTGCCGCCCAGCCTTGCCGCCAGGTCGTCGGCGGACGGTCTGTCGCAATTGGAAGCGAAAGCGAAAGGCGCCCTCTCTTTTCCCTCGACGGCGGCGAGCAGACACGCCGCGTCGTCGTGCTGGCGGGCGTCCCTGAGCGGCACGGAAAACTTCACCCCGTCAGACACGGCGGAGTAATAACCGCCACCCACATACAAAACGCACTCCACGCTTTCCGCTTTTTTTCTGTCCAAATTGGTTATCATTATTTCCGCCGACGCCCTGCCGAGAGATTTTTCTATTTTGAGTATGCCCGACACTTTCTTGTCCCGCACTCTGTACCCGCCGGCGAGTTCGTCAAAGACGAGAATTTTTTTTACGTATTCCGCCATTTTTTAATTCACCCCGATACATTGTACTGCCCGGGCGGCGGCAAAATACGTCGTTTTTTGGCGCATGCGGACGAAAGAAAAAGACGGCGGAGCCGTCTTACATATTGTTTTTTATGACGTTTGTCAGCACGGCGAAATCTTCCGCCGACAGCGTTTCGCCCCTGACCGAAGGGCTGTGCCCGCTCATTTCTATAAGCGCGGCGGCCTTTTCCTTGCTCATGCCCAGCCCCGACGCCAGGCATGTGGACAGAATTTTGCGCCGCATGGCAAAGGCGCTTTTCACCACTTTGCGGAACAGTTCGCCGTCGGCGTCGAAACGCTTGTTTCTGTCTATGCGCACCACGGCGCTGTCCACGTTGGGCGCGGGATAAAACATGCTTCTCGGCACAGTGCGCTTGTAAACCGCGCCGCCGAAAAAATCCGCCGCCACGGTGATTCTGCCGTATTCCTTGGTGGCGGGTTTCGCGGCGAGACGCTCGGCCACTTCTTTCTGCACCATGACCGTCATGGAAGTCATGCGGCGGCTTTGCTCGATAAACTTCATTATTACCGGCGTGGTTATGTAATAAGGCAGGTTGGCCACCACTTTGTACGGTCCGCCCGCCATGTTTTCTATTTCCTCCATGGAAAAATCCATAACGTCGCCGAACACCGTTTCCACGTTGCCGAACCGCCCCAGCACGGCGGCAAGCGGCTTTCTGAGATTTTCGTCAATCTCAAAGGCAATCACCCTGCCCGCCGACCCGGCGAGTTTCGCTGTAAGCGTGCCGGCGCCGGCGCCTATTTCCACCACGGTGTCCTCCGCCGTGACGCCGGCGTCGCTGACGATGGCGGAAAGCAGGTTGCCGTCCGTCAGAAAGTTCTGGCCGAATTTTTTTTCGAAACGGAAGCCGCACTCGCGCAGCAGGTCTTTGATTTCCACTACTCGAACTTCCTCACCCTGAGGTTAAGCCCGCGCTTTTCGCACAGTTCGCGGCAGGCGGCCACCTCCTTGTCGCCTATTATGTCCACCACCGACATGATGACGTCAATGCCTTTATCCCGGCATTCCTCCGCGAAATCCAGCATGGCGTCAAACGCCTTTTCGCCAAACACGCTGTGGCATATGCGCTGATATTCTTCGGCGTTGGAGGCGTTGAGGCTGACGTTCACCTTGTCTATCGCCCCCACAAGTTTGTCGGTCACGTCCTCGCCGAACACCAGGTTCGCCTGGCCGTTGGTGTTGACCCTGGTCTTTTTGCCCTTGGATTTGACGTATCTGCCCACTTGGCTCATAACGTCGATTTTGTACGTCGGCTCGCCGAAACCGCAAAAGACCACTTCACGGTATTTGTCCAGGTTTTGCGGCAGGCTGTCGATGATGTCTTGCGCCGTCGGTTCTTTGTCCAGCCACAGGTTTTTGCCGTTCATGCCGTCATGGCCGTTGCGTATGCAGAAAAAACAGCTGTTGGAACACTTGTTGGTAAGGTTTATATACAGGTTGTCGCCCACCTCGTATACATAGTTGTTCATATCTTTATTCTCCCGAAAAGAGCCGCGGCGTTTTTTCGCACCAGGCTCTCTGTTTCCGCGAAGGAAACGCCCAGCACGGCGGCAATCTTTTCATAAACGTATTTTATATATTTCGGGCTGTTGAGTTTGCCCCTGAACGGTTCCGGCGTGAGATAAGGCGCGTCGGTTTCGGTGAGCAGTTTTTCACGGGGGATTGCCCTGATGACTTCTTCCTTTCTGGCGTTTTTGAAAGTTATCGCCCCGCCGAAAGAAAAGAAACAGTCGAATTTCAAAAACTCCGCCGCCATTTCGGCGCTGCCGGAATAGCAATGGAGCAGCACGCCGTTTTTAAGCAGGCCTCTGTTGGCTTTAAGCGTTTCCAGCGCGTCGCCGTAAGCGTCGCGCACATGCAGCACGACGGGCAGCCCGCACTCGGCGGCAAGCCCCAGCTGGCTGACAAAGGCTTTTCGCTGCGTTTCGCGCGGCGGGGTGTCGTAGTGATAATCCAGCCCTATTTCGCCCACCGCCACGACTTTCGGGTTTTTGGCGTAACTCTCCATAAGCATGGCGGTTTTATCGCAAAAGGCTTCGCAGTCGCTCGGGTGAAAGCCCACTGTGGCGTATATTCTGTCAAACTTTTCCGCCAGCGCCACGGCGTTGTTCATGCCGTCAAGGTCGCTGGAAGCGTCTATCACGAATTCTATGCCGTCCTTTTCAAAGTCCGCCGCTATGCTTTGGACGTCGGGCAGCAGCCTCGGGTCGTCAAGGTGCGTATGACAGTCTATCATCAGCTGACCTCGCTGCCCGGCGCCACTTCTTTTTCCGGCGACACGAAAACCACGTCTTTGCCGTCCGACGCGCAGAGAATCATGCCTTCGCTGGTGATACCTTTGAGTTTCGCCGGTTTGAGGTTTTTGACGATGACCACCGTTTTGCCCACCATGTATTCAGGCGAATAATGCCGCGCAATGCCGCTCACGACAACCCGTGTTTCGCCGCCGGCGTCCAGCGTCATTTTGAGCAGTTTGTCGCTGCCCTCCACCTTTTCGCAGGCGAGCACTTTCGCCGCGGCGAGTTTCACCTTTGAAAAGTCGTCAATCGTTATATATTCCCCGTCCTTTTTCTCTTCTTTTTTAACGGCGCTTTCGGCGAGTTTTTCAAGTTCGGCGAGTTCTTTTTTGACGTCGCGCCTAGGGAACAGCGCCTCGCCCTTGACCACGCCGCCGCCCACAGGCAGCCCGCCGAAGGTCTTGACGCTTTCAAAGTCGGACGGCAGTTTGCCGAGGCACAGGTGGTCGTAAATCTTCTGCGCCGTGTCAGGCATAAACGGGCTTATGAGCACCGCCGACACCCTGATGACTTCCGCCATGTTATAGAGCACCGTGGCGAGCCTTTCGCGCTTGTCGGGGTCTTTCGCGAGCGCCCACGGCATTGTTTCGTCGATATATTTGTTGGCGCGCTGGATAAGACGGAAAATTTCCGACAGACTTTCGGGAATCAGCAGGTTTTCCACGTTTTCACGCACTTTGCCGAGCGCCGCCACGCTCATTGAAATAAGTTCGCCGTCGATTTCCTCCGCCTTTGTCGGCGCCGGCACCTTGCCGCCGAAATATTGCGTAATCATGGCGGTGGTTCTCGACACCAGGTTGCCCAGGTCGTTGGCGAGGTCGGCGTTGGTGCGGGTAATCAGTGCCTCGTTGGTATAAACGCCGTCGCTGCCGAAAGGCACCTCACGCAGCAGGAAATACCTCACGGCATCGACGCCGTATCTGTCGGAAAGGATAAACGGGTCCACCACGTTGCCCTTTGATTTGCTCATTTTGTCGCCGCCGATAAGCAGCCAGCCGTGGCCGTAAACTTCTTTCGGCAGTTCCAGCCCCAGCGCCATGAGCAGCGCCGGCCATATAATGGTGTGGAAACGCACTATTTCCTTGCCCACCATGTGCAGATCCGCCGGCCAGTATTTTTTGAACAGACTGTCGTCGTCGCCGCCGTAGCCAAGCGCCGTAATGTAGTTGGTGAGAGCGTCTATCCACACATAAATGACGTGCTTGTCGTCGAAAGTAACGGGTATGCCCCATTTGAAAGAGGTTCTAGACACGCACAAATCCTGCAAACCGGGTTTGATGAAGTTGTTAATCATCTCGTTCATGCGGGACTTTGGCGAAATAAAGGACGGGTTATTTTTATACAGTTCGATGAGCCTGTCCTGATATTTGGAAAGGCGGAAGAAATAACTTTCCTCCTTGGCTTTTTCCACCGGTCTGCCGCAGTCGGGGCACTTGCCGTCCACCAGCTGGCTTTCCGTCCAGAAAGACTCGCACGGCGTGCAGTACATTCCCTCGTACTCCGCCTTGTAGATATCCCCCTGGTCGTACAGCCGCTTGAATATTTTCTGCACGGCTTTGACGTGATAGTCGTCCGTCGTGCGGATAAATTTATCGTAACTGATGTTGAGTTTTTCCCACAGGCGCTTGATGTCGCCCACGAGTTTGTCCACAAAAGCCTGCGGAGTGGTGTTGTTTTCCGCCGCGCGCTTTTCTATTTTGACGCCGTGCTCGTCGGTGCCCGTCAGAAAGAATACGTCATAGCCGTCCATGCGCCTGAAACGGGCGATGGCGTCGCATATAACCGTAGTATAACAATGCCCCAGGTGCCAGTTGCCGCTGGGATAATAGATTGGCGTGGTGATGTAATACTTCTGTTTCATAACGTACCTCTCTTTTTGCCGTTGTTTTTCGTATTTAGAAAGTATATCACTTTTAACCGGTCTTGTCTATTGTAAGCCGCATTCCGCGCATAACGGCGGAAAATTTTTAATATATTTTTTTATGCGTTATATATGGCTGGCGATGATGACGCTTTCCGTAGCCCTCATGGCTTTCACAGACCCCGGCGGCATAATAACCGCCATGACGGACGGCGCCGAAACGTCGCTCATGACATGCGCGTCGCTCATGGCGGTGTACTGCGTGTGGATGGGGTTCATCAACATAATAAAAGACTGCGGCGTGGTGGAAAAACTGTCGCGCGCCGGCAGCCCGCTCATCAAAAAACTGTTCGGCAAAGGCGCGCGCGGCGCGGCGGACGACATATCTCTCAACATTTCGGCAAACCTCTTGGGCGTGGGCAACGCCGCCACCCCACCTGCCATAAGCGCCGTGAAAAAGATGGACGGGGGCGACGGAAAACTCACCAGAGGCATGGCCATGCTGTTTGTCGTCAACGCCTGCGGTCTGCAGATTGTGCCCGCCACCGTGGTGGGGCTGAGGGCGGCGGCGGGCAGCGCGGCGCCCGCCTCCGTAATATTACCCTGCCTTGCCGTGAGTCTCGCCACGACCGCGGCGGGCATTATTCTCGTCAGCCTGTTTTATAAAGAAAAATGAGTCTTCTGCTGCCTTTTGTTTTTATAGCGGCTTTCGTCTGCGCCTTTGTCAAAAAAGTCAACGCTTACGGCTCGTTTATACAGGGCGCCAAAGAGGCGGTGCCTCTTGCAGTGTCGCTCTTCCCGTTCGTAGCGGCGGTGATAATCGCCGTGGAACTCATGCGCGCCAGCGGGCTTTACAACGTGTTTAACTTTGTCTTTTCCCCTCTTCTTAAACTTTTGGGCATTCCGGAAGAACTCTCGCAGCTGGCACTGCTGCGCCCCTTTTCCGGCTCGGGCAGCCTGGCGCTGCTTAACGACGTTTTTACGGCGTACGGCCCCGACAGTTATGTCGGGCGGTGCGCCTCGGTGATGTTCGGCAGCACCGAAACGGTTTTTTACATCGCCACCGTCTACTTTTCCGGCACTAAGGTCAGGAGACTTGGCGGCGCGCTTGTCATAGCGCTGGCGTGCTGCGTCCTTTCTGCCGCCCTGGCGTGCCTGCTGTGCAAATTCATGTGACCGCCGTGAAATTTTTTCGCCGCCGTATGGACAAAAAAACGTTTTGACATTATAATAACGGTATGTTATTGGCAATCGCACCAGAAAAAATACCTGTGGTCATCGCCATAGCGGCGGTGCTGCTCATACACTATCCGCTGGCGGTAATCGCCACGGGGCGCATTCTCAAATACAAAGCCAAAGGTCTGCCCGACTGGATATGGCACCTGATTATTCAGCTGCTGTTCATAATAGGCCCTACTGTTTTCATTTTGCTGCACAGGGCGGGCAACAGCCAGATAAGGGTCTACAAACGCTTTGAGGAAGCCAAAGCCAAGGCTCTCGCCGAAAGGGAGGCGCAGCAAGCGGCGGACGGACAGGACGACAACGATAACGATAACGATAAAGGAGAATAACGGTTACGGAAGAAACACTCGGGGCGCGCGGCGTCTTTATAAAAATAATCAAACAAAACGCAGTTTTAATCATCGCCGCCGTCGCGGCGGTGATTTCTTGCTTTTTCGTGCCGCCGGACAGCGGCTACGCCGATTATTTCGACCTGCGCACGCTGGTCAGTCTTTTCTGCATGATGATTGTCGTGTCGGCGATGCGCCACATCGGGCTGTTCCGTTTTCTCGCGCAGAAAATCGTGCGTGTTTTCCGCACTACCCGCTCGGCGATAACGGCTTTGGTTTTCGTGACCTACGCCGCTTCCATGCTCATCGCCAACGATATGGCTCTCATCACCTTTCTTCCGCTGGGCTATTTTGTGCTGACCGCCACCGGCAAAGAAAAGCACATGGCGTTCACCTTCATTATGCAGACCATTGCCGCCAATCTCGGCGGCATGCTTACGCCTTTCGGCAACCCGCAAAACCTTTACATATACAATTATTTCAACATACCTACGGGCGAGTTTTTCGGCATAATGTGGCCGCCCACCCTTATTTCCGTGGCGCTCATAGCCGTATGCTGCCTGTTCGTCAAAAGCGAGCCGCTTGACCGCTCCGACAAAAAGAACGTCACCACCGACAAAAAAAGAACGGCGGTTTATCTGGTTATGTTCGTCTACGCCATAATCATCGTCTTCCGCGCGGTGCCGTACTGGACGGGGCTTGTCATGGTGCCCATACTGCTTTTTCTCGACAGAAAAGCGCTTGTCGACGTGGACTACGGCCTGCTGCTGACATTCTGCATGTTTTTTGTCTTTTCTGGCAACATGGCCCGCATACCGGCGGTGGACTCGTTCTTCCGTAACCTGCTTGCCCAAAACACGCTGCTGACAGGCGTTTTGAGCTGCCAGATAATAAGCAACGTGCCGTCGGCAATTCTGCTGTCGGGCTTCACAACCGATTACGCCGCTTTGCTTATGGCTGTCAACATAGGCGGCTGCGGAACACTTATCTCGTCTATGGCGAGCCTGATCAGTTACAAACACTTTGCCATATACAGACCGGCGGAAGTCAAAAAATATCTGCTCATGGCGCACGGGCTCAACTTCGGTTTTCTGGCGCTGCTCACCGGCGCCTGTCTGCTGCTGGCGTAAAAAAATAAACGCTCCGTCACGGAGCGTTTTTTTATTTGGTTTTTTCTCAATAAGCCCGCGCCCAGATCATGGTGGTGCCCGCCGGCTTGCCGCATATCGGGCAGACGCCCATGTCCAGAGTCTGCGCCAGCGGCATTATTCTGCTGGAAGCCTGCATGAGTTCCTTCACCTTTTCCTCGCACTCGCGGCAACCGCACCATTTTGTTACCACAAAATTGCCTTCGTCGAGATATTTTTTCATCTCTTCAACCGTGGCCGCCTTTTTGATGCGGGAGTCGCGGAAGACCCTGGCTTTTTCCAGCATGGACGACTGTATTTCGTCAAGCAGCGCCGGCACTTTTTCGGCGAGTTGGTCGATTTTTACCGTTACTTTCTCGAAATTATCCCTGCGGGCAAGAGTTACGACGCCGTTTTCAATATCTCTCGGCCCTACTTCCAGCCTCAGCGGCACGCCTTTCATCTCCCACTGGTTGAACTTCCAGCCCGCCGACTGGTCGGAAAAATCGCCCTGACATCTCACCCCGGCGGCGACGAGAGCGTCTATTATCTCACGCGCCTTTTCGTTGACGCCGCCCTTGTGCGCGGCGATAGGCAGCACTATGACCTGCACAGGCGCCACTTTCGGCGGAAGCACAAGCCCCCTCTGGTCGCCGTGCGCCATGATGAGCGCCCCGATAAGACGGGTGGACACGCCCCAACTCGTCTGCCAGGCGTATTTGTGGGTGCCGTCTTTATCCAGAAACTGTATGTCGTACGCCCTGGAAAATTTGTCGCCGAAAAAGTGGCTGGTGCCCGCCTGCAGGCTTTTGCCGTCTTTCATCATGGCTTCCATGCCGTAGGTGCTTTCGGCGCCGGCGAACTTTTCCTTGTCGCTCTTTTTGCCGACAAGCACCGGAATCGCCAGCACGTTTTCGGCAAATTCTTTATAAACATTCAGCATAAGCAGGGTTTCTTCCACCGCTTCTTCCTTTGTGGCGTGCACGGTGTGTCCCTCCTGCCAGAGAAACTCGCTGGAACGCAAAAACGGGCGGGTGGTCTTTTCCCACCTGACGACGTTTGCCCACTGGTTGAGTTTCACCGGCAAATCCCTGTACGACTGAATCCATTTTGAGTACATGTCGCAGAAGATTGTTTCGCTGGTCGGGCGGATAATGAGTTTTTCGCTGAGCGTTTCGCCGCCCGCCACGGTAACGACCGCCACCTCCGGCGCGAAGCCCTCAACGTGCTCCGCCTCTTTTTTAAGCAGGCTTTCGGGAATGAGCAGCGGGAAATAGGCGTTCATGTGCCCCGTCGCCTTGAAACGGGCGTCAAGTTCCTTCTGGATGTTTTCCCAGATGGCGTATCCGTAAGGCCTGATGACCATGGTGCCCTTGACAGGGCCGTAATCGACAAGTTGCGTCTTGACGACGACGTCGGTGTACCACTGCGGAAAATCCTCGGTCATGTCGGCGATTTCTTTAACAAAATTCTTTTCTGCCATAACAGCAAAACTCCCCCGTAGTTTAAGCAGTTCGCGCTGCGTATATAATCCACGATAGTTTAACAATTTTTCACCGCGGTGTCAAACGCTTGCGGCATACGCTTGCCAAACGGGCGCGGCGGTGTTAAACTTGCGTAAAACAAAACGTCCGCGCGAGTCAGCGCCCGTAAGGGCGCGCTTGCTCGCCAAGCGGGAACGCGTGTGAAAATCCGCGACAGCCCCCGCTACTGTTACGGCTACGAAATTCCATCAGTCACTGCCCCACGGGCGGGAAGGCGGAAAAGTAGGCATGAAGCCGGAAGTCAGGATACCTGCCGCGCGGGCGAAAAACTTTTCTTTCGGAGGGAAAGAGGGTTGTCACGACGGGTCTTCCGGCGGGATTTTATCCGCCGCGTGGCGGAAGACCCCGCTTTGCGACTGCTCTTTCGGGCGGTTTTTTTTGTTTGCGCCCGTTCTCCGCGAATTCGGAGGTAACATGAAAAACTTTTGCAAAAAACTAATCGCCGCCGCGCTGCTGATAATGGCGCTGACGGCGCTCGCCGCCTGCGGCGGCGGCGACAAACTGACAGGAACCGCCACCGTTGTTTTGCATGACGGTGCCGACAAAGTTTACAGCGTCAATCTCGGCGAAACGGATTTGGACGAAAATGACACGGTGCTGAATCTGTTGGAATACCTTGCCGAGAACGAAAATCTGCAATATCAGATAAACAACGGTATGCTGGAATCCATCGGCTCGCTCAGCCAAAATATGTCGCAGCAGAAATATATTTATTTTTATCACAATAAAGAGGCGGACAAAGATGTCAGCGGGTGGGAAGCCCCCGCCGTAACATACGGCAGCGTAACGCTGTATTACAGCGGACTGGGTGTAAACAACGTAAAACTGACAAACGACATCGTCGTGTATTTTATAGTCTTCTGAGCGTTAGACAAGCATGAAAACGTCCAAAAAAATAGCCGTTATAGCCCTCATGTCCGCCACGTTGACGGGGGGCAAAATGGCGATGGCGTTTCTGCCCAACGTGGAACCCGTGTCCATTCTGCTGGCGGTATACGCCTTTGTGTTTGGCTTTACCTTCGCCCTGCCCGCCGCTTTTGTGTTCGCCCTGACGGAAACGCTCATCTGGGGCGTCAACACCTGGGTGATTTCATACTTTATCTACTGGCCGCTGCTCGCCGTTGTTTTCAGCCTGTTGGGCGCCAAAAAAGCCCCCGTTTGGCTGGCGGTGACGTCGGCGGTGGCGCTGACGGCGTTTTTCGGCGTGCTGACCAGCCTTGTGGACGTGGGTCTGTTTATGGGGCGGTTTGACAACTTCTGGGCGCGCTTCGGCGTGATGTACGCCCGCGGCGTGGTTTTCTACGCCGTGCACATCGTGTCAAACCTGGCGATTTTCTGCGCCTGTTTCGGACCGCTGTGCCGCGCGCTGGCGAAAATCAAAAGCCAACTGTTCCCCGCGGAACTCGGCGGGCAAATCAACTGAAAAAGCGTCGCTCACGCGACGCTTTTATTTTTTTCCCTTTTTTTACAAACGGCGGTGTTTTTCGGGTGACATCAAACCGCGCCCGATATACCCGAAAAAATTTCAATGACCGATGCAACACAGCCGTCAGAATGCACACTGAAACGACCTTCGAACAATGTCCGCAATACCCGAAAACTTCGGTGAGCATTGAAACATTGCCGGCGGCATACATCTTGAAACGACCTTCGAACAATGTACGGCATACCCGAAAGAATTTCGGTGAGCGTTGAAACATTGCCGTCGGAATGTACATTGAAACGACACTCAAACTGTGTTTGATATACCCGAAAGAGTCAGACGTTGAAGCGGAAGAGCACCACGTCGCCGTCTTTCATGACATAGTCTTTGCCTTCGCTGCGCACTTTGCCGTGTTCTTTGGCGGCGGTGTAACTGCCGCATTCCAGCAGCGTTTCATAAGGCACGACTTCGGCGCGGATAAAGCCTTTTTCAAAATCGCTGTGGATTTTGCCCGCAGCCTGCGGCGCCTTGGTGCCGTTTTTTATCGTCCAGGCGCGGGTTTCGGGTTCGCCTGCGGTGAGATAGGATATCAGCCCCAAAAGCGAATAACACTTTTTGACGAGGCGGCTGAGCCCCGATTCCCTGATGCCCAGTTCGTCGTAAAAAATCTGCCTGTCGGCTTCGTCCATCATGGACAGGTCTTCTTCCACCTTGGCGCAGATGACCAGCACCTCGGCGTTTTCCTTGGCGGCCTGCTCTTTCACGGCTTTTACCATAGGCAGACTGTCCTCGTCTTTGCCGATGTCGCTTTCGGCTATGTTGGCGGCGTAGATAACGGGTTTGTCGGTTATGAGAAACAGTCCGTCCACGTAGGCTTTTTCGTCGTCGTTCAGTTCCACCGAACGCACGGGTCTGCCCTCGTTGAGGGCGGCTAAAAGCCTTTCCAGAATTTCCGCCTCGACTTTGTATTTTTTGTCGCCCGTCTTGAACAGGTTTTTCGCCTTGTCGAGATATTTTGTGACGCTTTCCAGGTCGGCGAGAATCAGCTCGTAATTGATGATTTCCATGTCCCTTACAGGGTCTACGGTCTGTTCGACGTGGGTGATGTTGCTGTCCTCGAAACAGCGCACCACGTGCACGATGGCGTCCACTTCCCTGATGTGGCTCAGAAACTTGTTGCCAAGACCCTCTCCTTTTGAAGCGCCCTTGACAAGACCCGCGATGTCCACGAATTTAAGAAAGGTGTGCGTTATTTTTTTGCTGTTGTACAGCGCGGCGAGTTTGTCCAGCCGCTCGTCCGGCACGTCGACGATACCGACGTTAGGCTCTATTGTGCAGAAAGGATAGTTCGCGCTTTCCGCCCCGGCGTGGGTGATGGCGTTGAACAACGTGCTTTTGCCGACGTTCGGCAACCCTACTACTCCAAGTTTCATAACTCTCTCCCGATCATTTTAGTGTCTAAGTGCGAATAACATTATATCAAAGGCACGGCTTTTTGGCTAGCGCAAGGAGAAATATGCCAATAATTATATCGGTTTGTCTTGGGGTAGTTCAGGGGTTGACGGAGTTTTTGCCTGTGTCCAGCAGCGGACACCTGGTACTGGCGCAAAAACTCTTCGGCTTGGAGCCCGATTTATTCACCAACGTGGCGCTGCACTGCGGCACGCTGCTCGCCGTGCTGATTTTTTACAGAAAACAAATAGCCGCCCTCATTAAAAAACCTTTCGGCGTGGGCGGCGTGTGGCTGATAACGGCGACAATCCCCACCGTGGTTATAGCCGTGGCGGTAAAGTTTCTGATCCCCGACGCTCTGGGCGACGCTCTTTTGCCCGTCGGCTTCGCGATGACGGTTTTTCTGCTGCTGACAAGCGAATTTTTCAGGCGTAAAAAACCCGCGCCGCCGCGCGCCGTAAACGCTTTGGCGGCGGGGCTGGCGCAGGGCGTCAGCGTTTTGCCGGGGCTGTCCAGAAGCGGCGCCACCATATGCGCCATGCGCATGGCGGGCATGGACGGCAAAAAGGCGGTGGAACTGTCTTTTCTCATGAGCGTGCCGGTAATAATCGGCAGCATTATTTTCATGTGCTTTGACGTTTCCGTCTCCGCAGCGCCGGTCGACTTTGTCTCGCTCGCGGCGGGCACGCTGGCAAGCGGCGCGACGGGATATTTCTCGCTGAAATTTCTCAAAAAAATAGCCGACGGCGGCAGCCTGTCGGCTTTCGGGTACTACACGCTGTTCCCCTTTCTGCTGTCATGCGTCATTTACTAGGACGGCATATTTGTTTTGCCGTAGCAGTTGGGGCAAAGCCCGCCTTTGGCGGCGGCGCAGTTTTCGCACATCATCGCGCCGCAACGGTGGCACACACGCGCCGCGCCGCTTATTTCCCTGCCGCAGATATTGCATCTTGTCATGAACGTCATCTCCTTTTTGAAAAATTCTGCCCGCAAAGCGGCTTTTGTATACCCTGTTTTTGACCGAAAGGCATAGACAAAAGCGCCGCCGTCAGTGTATAATGTTTTTACATATGAGCAAAAAAGATAAAAATCAGAACCCGGCGCAGGAAGTAACCGAAGAAATCTCCGACGCCGAGGCCCAGTTAAAACTGGCGCAGGCCGACAGAGCGGCAAAAAGCCTGACCGACAGCAAAAACAAAAGAAACCTGTTCGGCATACTTTTTCTGCTGTTGACCATAGTCATCATCATCGTCATCGCGCTCAACGAGTTTGTCGGTTCCGACGAAGAATATCCTCTGTCCGCCGTGCTCAGCACCTGGGGGCAAAACTGGTATTATCTCGTGGCGGCGGTGGGCGTAATGCTGCTCATGCTGTTTTTCGACGGTTTCCGCCAGGCGGCTCTGCTGCGCGGCGCGACGGGCAAATGGCGCGTGAAACTCACCATGAAAAGCATGATTCTGGGGCGCTATTTCGACAACATCACCCCTTCGGCTTTCGGCGGCCAGCCTTATCAGGTGTATTACCTGCACAAGCACAAGGTTCCCGCCGGCGTGGCGACGTCGCTGCCGGTGGTGTGCTTTTTCATGCAGCAGGTGGCGTTTTTCGTGCTGGCGATTTTGAGTTTTATCTTTTACGGCCACGTTATAACCGACGTATGGCTCATCGTGTTCATCATCATCGGTTCGCTGTGCATGGTGTTTATTCCGATAGTCATCATGGTGTTCGCCTTTATCCCTAAAACGGCGAAAAAACTGGTGCACGGCATAATCAAACTGCTGCACAAAATAAAAATAGTCAAAAATCCCGAAGCGGCGATGCTGCGTTTTTCGGCGTATGTCGACGATTACAGCAAAAGCCTGAAACTCATCGGCAAACATAAAAAGACCCTTATCTCGGGCTTTTTCCTGGCGGTGCTGTGCCAGCTGCTCAACTATTCGGTGACATATTTCATCGTGCTGGCGAGCGGTCAGACCGCCGACTGGCCGGAAATCATAGCCCTCATGGTATTTGTGTCGGCGGCAAGCGCCTTTATACCTACGCCGGGCGGCGCCGGCGCGACGGAAGGCTTTTTCTATCTCATATTCAGCGCGCTGTCGGGCGGCCTGCGTTTCTGGGGCATGCTGCTGTGGCGCGTGATTACCTTCTATCTGCCAACCCTGCTGGGGCTGGGCGTGTTTATCAACAACACCCTTAAAGAAAAAATCTATAAAATGCGCGGACTGCTGCGCACTTCCGCCACCGACGACGACAAAGGTCTTGTCGCGGCGGAGCACCCGTCCACCAAGGAACCAACGGAAGAACCCGCTCCCGAAACCGAAACGGAAGCCGACACCCAACGATAAATGAAATACACCAAATTCACTTCCGCCGACAAAAAAGCATACTACAAGCGGATGGAAAAAATAATTGAAGAATACAACGCCAACGGCAAAATGACGGTGCTGCTCGTTACCGACAACTTCTATCCCGTCGTCGACGGCGTGCTCAGCGTGGTGGACAACTACGCCAGGCGGCTCAGCGGCAGAGTAAACGTCATGGTGTGCGCTCCCGTCCACCGGTGGAACGTGCCCGACGTGCCGTACCCCGTGCTGTACTGCGACTCGATGTATATCCACCCGATACGCTACGATTACTCGCGCGCCTCGCAGGACAGAAAATTCCGCGGGCTGCTTAACAAACTCCGCATCGACATAATTCACATTCACAGCCCCTATTTCACGGGCAGATACATGGTGGATTTCGCCAACAAAAACAACATACCCGTAATTTCCACCTTCCACACGCAGTACAGACAGGATCTTAAACGAGTTTTCAAAACGGACACTCTCACCGACGCCGTACTAGACGTGCTGATGAAGGTGTTTTACATGAGCGACAAAGTGCTCACCATGAACACCGCCACGCTCGCCACGCTGCGCTCATACGGCTTTGACGGCGACGCCGCCATTCTGCCAAACGGCACCGACATGGTTTTCGATACCGACAAAGAAACACTGCTGGACATCGCGCGCGAAAAATTTTCGCTGGCGGACGGCGAAACGGCGTTTCTCTTTGTTGGCAGGCTCATCAAACCCAAAAACATATATCTTATTCTGGACGCGCTCAAAATACTTTCCGACAGCGGCCAAAACTTCAAAATGATATATGTCGGCGACGGAGACGAAAAAAGTCGCCTGCGCGCCGCAATCAAGGCTTACGGGCTGGAACACAAAGTTTCCGCCGTGGGCAAAATTCTCGACAAGACCCTGCTCAAAGCGCTGTACTGCCGCGCCGACCTGTTTCTGTTCCCCTCGGTCTACGACTCCGACGGCATTGTCAAATACGAAGCGGCGGCTTTCGGCACCCCGTCGCTGCTGCTGGCGGGCAGCAACGCCGCCTGCGGCATAACCGACGGCGTAAACGGATTTTTATGCGGTCCGTCGCCTAAAAACATGGCGGAAAAAATAAAATCCCTGCTCGCCGACAAAGAACTCCTGAAAACCGTGGGCGACGGCGCGCGTAACACCATTTACCGCCAGTGGGATGACATAGTCGACGAACTTTACGCAATATATTGTGAAGTTTTGGTGAAAACAAAGGCCAACCCCATCGCCAAAGGCAAGAAAAATATGGAGGCGGCGCTCAAATACAAATATAAATCGGTGCGCAGGAGCAGAAAGAAACTGAAATTCATTAAGGGCGCGCGAAAAAAGATTCAGAAAAAACAGCAAAAAAAGAGCGGAAAATAATTCCGCTCTTTATTTTTTTCGTTTTTCAGGCAAAAATAACGCAATATATTTCTCAAAGCGCTGAAATAGCGAAGTCCAGCCGACGCAGGGTTTCTTCTTTGCCGATGAGTTCGGCAAGTTCCGTGGCGCCGCCGGGAGTGTTTTCCCTGCCGGACACGGCAACGCGCGCCGGCCAGAGCACCACGCCGTTTTTCACGCCGAGTTCGGCGGCAAGCCCCGTCAGCGCGGCGAACAGAGAGTCGTTGTTCCATTCGCCGAGAGAAGCGAGTTTTTCGCGCACTTTCGGTAGCACTTCTTTCGCCGAGGCGGCGTCGGTCTTCATTTTTTTGTTGAAATACAGTCCGCTGTCAAACTCGCCGTATTCTTCCAGAAAATTCACCAGCCCCGCTATGTCGTCCAGCGTGTCTATTCTGCCCTGCGTGAGGCGGCACAGTTTTTTATAGTCGTATTTGCCCGCCGCTTTACTCTTGTCGATATACGGCGTGGCGAGTTTCACGAATTCGTCGAAATCGAGTTCCTTTATATATCTGCCGTTGAGCCAGCGGAGTTTCTGTTCGTCGAAAATAGACTGCGATTTTGAAATGCCGTCCACGTCGAACATCTCTTTGAGTTCGTCCATAGACAGTTTTTCCTCGTTGCCCTTAGGCGACCAGCCCAGCAGGGCGATATAGTTGACTATCGCCTGCGGCAAAAAGCCTTTGGCAAGCAGGTCCTCGAAACTGGCGTCGCCGTTGCGTTTGGACAGTTTATGCCTTTCGTCTTTCATGATAGGCGGCAGGTGCATGTACAGAGGCTGTTCCCAGCCGAACGCCTTATACAGCAGATTGTATTTCGGCGTGGACGACAGATATTCTATGCCCCTTATCACCACCGTGATGTTCATCAGGTGGTCGTCAATAACGTTGGCGAAGTTATACGTCGGCATTCCGTCGGATTTGATGAGTATGTTGTCCTCAAGTTCGGCGTTGTCGATTTCGATATCGCCGAAAACCATGTCGTGGTATTTCGTCGAGCCTTCCGTCGGCATCTTCTGCCTGATGACATACGGCACGCCCGCCGCCAGTTTTTCGTTAATCTCTTCCTTGCTGAGGCTCAGGCAATGCCTGTCATATCTCCTTGCCCCGTTGACGTCGGGCAGGTTTTCCAGCCTTTCTTTGGTGCAGAAGCAATAATACGCCTCGCCTTTTTCCACAAGTTCTTTGGCGTATTTCATATATTCGTTTTTACGCTGGCTCTGCACATACGGCCCGTACGGCCCGCCGACGACCGGCCCTTCGTCATAGTCCATGCCCGCCGTTTTAAGCGTGCGCAAAATAATGTCCACCGCGCCGTCGACGTATCTTTCGGTGTCGGTGTCCTCTATACGCAAAATAAATTTGCCTTTATGTTTACGCGCGTAAAGATATGCGTAAAGCGCCGTCCTCAGGTTGCCTATATGCATATATCCCGTCGGACTCGGCGCGAATCTTGTACGGACCTCTCTCTCCATAACTCTCTCTCCTTTTTTCGGGCGGGCAGTCGCGGTTTACCGTGTCGTTTCATAACGCATTTCTTCGGCGATGCCCCATTCTCTGTATTAAGTTTCTTTCGGGTGGGCAGTCAAAGTTCAATACGTCGTTTCATAACGCATTTCTTCGTCGATGCCCCGTTTCTGTATTAAGTTTTTTTCGGATTGGCAGCCAAAGTTCAATACGTCGTTTCATAACGCATTTCTTCGGCGCCGTCCCCGTTTCTGTATTAAGTTTTTTTCGGGTTGGCAGTCAAAGTAAACTCACCATTTCAGGTTGTATTTCTTCGGCGATGCCCTCGTTTCTGTATCAAGTTTCTTTCGGGCGGCAGGACAAAACGCTTACCGTTCCTGATTGCGGTTTTCCGCGCTCGCCGGTTCCGCCGCTTATTCCAGCGTTTGTTCCTCGACGGCGACGCCCGGCATATATTCCGCCATATATTCTTCTCGGTATTTCGACATCTCTCCGCTCCCGGCGAAACTGTACGCTTCCGTCTCACCGTGGCGCCCCGTACAGCGTCTTGGTAAACATCATGTCCCTTGGCGACGGACTCGCGCTGCCGTTCGGGTGGCTGTGCGACGCTATCACCGCCGTGGCGTTGAGCGACATCGCGTATTCCACTATCTCCCGCACGCCCACGCTGACTCTCCCCGCGCTGCCGCTCCATTTCCTTTCGCCGAGTATTCTGTACCCGTTGTCCTGACAGATTATTATAAATTCTTCCCTCGCACTGCCTTTCAGTTTGTCACGGGTGTATTTCTCCGCCTCACGGTACGTCCTGAGTCTTTTCTTCTCCCCGCTCTCTTCCGCCAGCATTATCCTGTGCGCCCCGAGATACGTTTTGAGCCGCACAGCCGTCTCTTCTCCCACGCCCTTCACCTTCATCAGCTGGCTTACGTCGGCGTTAAGCACTCCGCTTATGCTCCCGAACTTATTCAGCAGTTCGTGCGCCATCGGGTTGGTGTTCCGCCGGCTGTGGCTGCCGTACAGCATTATTTCCAGCATCTCGTGCTTGCTCAGCCCTTCTTCGCCGTATCTCCTGTATCTCTCCCGCATCCTTGCCCGATGCCCGCTGTGCGGGTT
>CAJFSP010000017.1 GCA_904419725.1 Candidatus Heteroclostridium caecigallinarum
CTTACGCTCTTCGTAGCTTGATCTCTCGTTTTCTTCCCTCAACGATTTTCGCAATATATTTAGTCTTACATACTAACTTCGCGTTTATCGCTTCGTTTTTTCTTCGCTCTATGTAGTTGTCAATGTCCGTGGAACGCGCTTTAACGGCGCGTTTACGCAACCGCCTTCCAGCGGAAGCCTAATCATATTACCACCGAAAAGACCTTGTGTCAACGATTTTTTCGCTGTTTTTCACAAAAAATTTACTTGAAAGCAGACAATACAAAATGTTGTATGACACACTCTGGCGGCCACCATATGGCAAATCAGAACAGTCTCTCCGCGGCGGGATTCCTCCGCCGGACGCTCTCTATATTATAATTATATATATGCCGGCCGCATTACGGGCAGCGACGGAAACAGGCGAAAGCCACAAAAAAGGCTCTGCCGACATTTCGTCAGGCAGAGCCTTCCGCTGGCGGAGAAAGAGGGATTTGAACCCTCGCACCAGTTTCCCGGTCTACTCCCTTAGCAGGGGAGCCCCTTCGACCTCTTGGGTATTTCTCCATTAGCGCCCAAATATGATAGCACAAAAAGACCGCTTAGTCAACGGTTATTTAAGAATATTGACATTTCGGCCGCGGGCATTGCTGCCCGCGGCAAATTTGTTTTGTCCGGATACAAGCATTGCTCATCGCGAGCCGCAACACAGTTCGCCGCCATTTTTAACATTATGGCAGCAAACATTGAAACAGGCTTCCGCGTTTTTTTATAATTTTAATACACAAGACATTTTCTTGAAAAATTTTGCAAGGAGAATTTCATGGAAACAATAACATTCTGGAGCGGATCGTCTCCTCTGACGGACGGAGCCGAAATACAATACGACGTCCCGTCTGAACCGAGCGCAAAAAGCGTCACTGTTTCCGGCACGCTGAAAATCGATTTTTTCGGAAGCTGCGAGGGAAGCGTATCGCACGTCATTTTGCAGGACGGCACATTCACTCTTGACGCCAACGGAAAACTGACAATCCCCTTTGATTTAAGCATAGCCTGTTCTGTTTTGAAAGGCCGCGTCGAATTCACCGACACAGGAACATCGCTGAAATACCGCCTGACAACGGAAGCCGCCGTCCAGCCGTTTATGTCGTGGAATATTTCGGGAGAAGTCAGCCTGACAAAAGTATCATACGACATGACGCTGACACAAAACGCGGCCGAGCACACGTCGATAACGGTAGAAAACAAAGTCATAGGCTCGCACAAACCGACAAACTGCGACGGCGGCTGTTACTGCTATTGTCAGGACGGATCTCAAATCGACGACAACGGACAGCTGTGCCCGCCTGTTTACAATTATTACTATTCGGGCGAAGTCAGCATGGGACAGACCCTGAAAATCAGCGCCAAAGCGGACAGCGGGTACACTCTCGGCACAATGACTATCAACAACATCACTTACGGAAGCGGCGCGGCGGTGATTCACGAAGTAACCTGCCCTGTCTCCATAAGCACGTCTTTGGTTAACGGCGCCGCGCGGCTGCTGACATTCAACCGCGCCACCGGCACCGAAATAGTCGTTACGCGCGCCGACGGTCAGATTCTTAAAGACGGCCGCACAATTTTCGACGGCGACGTGCTGACGGTTTCAGCAAGAAGTTCCGCCAGTTATGAAATAAACACGCTGACGATAAACGGCAGCGAATTCACGGAATTTACGCAGCCGGTTACCGTATCGGGCGATTTAACTATTTCCACATCAAGCACAAGAAAATACGGTCTGACGTTTGACGCCGACGAAGGCGCGGTGATTTCCGTCGCGCGAAACGGCATCCCTCTCACGGAAGGATACCATTTGTATTACGGAGACACCCTGACGCTAAGCGTGTCGGCGGAAAGCGGCCACAAAATAACTTCGCTGTATGTTTCCGGCGCGTCGTCCGACGGCACGGGACTTACCAGAACACTTACCGTCACCGGCGATGTGGTAATAACAGCGCGCACCAGACAAATTCCGCTGTTGAATATCAGCACGGACACCGGCACGTGGCTGACATACAAAAAGGTTCTGCGCGACCCCTATCCTTCAACCAACTGCGACGGCGGCGCCCGGTATTTATCCGAACATCCAGGGGAAGAAAATTCCAAAGGCATATATTGCGCATTTCGCCCCGCGCCTGCGCGGGGCTCTTTTTTCCGGCGGTCTGCCGACGGGATTTTACTTCTGCACAAAATCGGGCACAGGCACGCGCAAAAGATTAGGCGCGCATCCTGCCGTTACCGATCAGCCCTCCTCCTCCGCGTCGATCCCGCGCGAAAGCTCCCTCTGCTGATCGACAAAATTTTTTACCTCATCTGCGTTATCGGGAACAGACGCGACCGCCCTCTGCGCCTCATGCACCACGACCTGCGCGAACGGAATATTGATGGCGTTCCTGTCAAATAATAGTTTGAGCTGGCGGTTCATGTCGCGCTCGACCTGGAATTTCTGCATTTCCGCGCATTGTGCCATGAAGCGCAGCGTCACCCCCCGAAGAACCCAGACGGGAAACGCCCATATAAAACGGACCTTCCGCAATATCGGGGATGTTCTCCTTCATCTCGGCGAGATGATCTTTGATCACGAGTTCGACGCGTTCCAGCGACTCGCCGTACTCGATGTCGATCTCGGAAATGGCAAGGGAAAGCTGGCTCGTCATATTGACCAGCGTGCGGATATCCGAATTGTTGACGACCTTGATGTCGCCGCCCGCATCCTCGATCTGCGTGGTGCGGATCCCGATCTCCTTGACGGTGCCGCGGAACCCGTCCACGACAATGATATCCCCGACCTCGAAGACGCGCTCGAAAACGATGAACAGCCCTGCGATGATGTCCTCGATGAGCGGCTGCGCGCCGAGCCCGACGATCAGGCTCAGGATCCCGACCCCTGCAAGGAGCGCCGTCGTGTCGACGCCCCAGGCGCTCATAACGGCGAAGATCAACGCGATCACGGCGATATATTTGATGAAACTGCAAAGAAGATCGACCATCGCTCTGCCGCGGCGCAGGCGGGACGCAATAAGTTTGAGGACAAGCCGTATCACGAACGACAGCGTCAGGAAGAAAACGAGATAGCTCAGCGAACGCAGCCAGACATTTCCCGCCGTTCCGGAAAAGATGTCGATCCCGAGATAAAACGCGCTGTCTGCGGGAAAAATCCACTTGCCTGCGATCAGCAGAATAAAATAGGTGACGGCGATCGCGATTCCGACCGCATAGAACGCGATCCGCGTCACGCCGCACTTTCCAGATCTTTTCTCTTTCATATTTCTCTCCTTATCCGTTGTCAGACAACGATTTCAGCCACAAAAATCGTATAAATCCGCCCGTTCACGATGAACGAAAGCGATATCTCGTACGCAGTCCCCGACGGGGCGGCGGTATAGGAAACCGTCTGCTTGGGCGCACCCGAAAAATCTTCCAAAACCGCTTCCCCGTAATCGAAAATCGGGCAATTCAGAACGTATGACGTTTCGCCGAGTCCCGATTGCAACAGCTCGCCGCCCGTAAACGCGACGGTCACGTACCGTTCGGCTTCCGTTTTGCCCGCCGATACGCTCACTGCAAATTCGGGATAAACGACGGCCCGTCAGCTGTCTGCAACGGTCACGAGCCTCGTCTCCGTCGGAATCCGTTCTTCGCTCGTTGACGCGGCGGAATACAGCCTGAATTCATAAATTTCCCCGCTGAGCGCGTCTTGGGTCGTGATGAGATAGCGATACTCCCCGTCTGCCGTAATTTGCAACTCCACGGAAAGGGTATGTCCGTTTTTCGAAACGCATTCGACACTGTCGATTTCGGTTGCCAGACCCTTGTACAGCGCATAATTGCCGTCTGCGCGCGGAAGCACCGCGACGGGGATTCCGTCCTCCGTCAGTGTTTCGCTCTGCATCGTCGGGAAATCGAAATAACTTTCCGTCCTGTAATGCGCCACCGATAGCATCGTCCCGTCCTTCATGAACATCGCTTCCAGCGTATATTCGCAATAAGGTTCCAGCCCCGAAAAGTCGGCAGACTGATATTCGGCGGCCCCGTCCCCGACCGCGATCGCCGACGTTTCTTCAACGAATATTCCGTCGCGGAGCAGGCGCAGCGAAACCGTCTCCCCGACGGAAGAAGGCGAGACGAACGCATAACTCACGGACAGCGACGTCTGCGCGCGCTCGACGACGAGTTCTACGAGAATATCTGACGTCCTGACCGTATCGATGAGCAGCGATTCGCCCGTATCGGGATCCGCGATGCGGATGGGATACTCCGTTTCCGCCTTCAATCCGCCGAAATACAGTTTCGGGCTTTCCGCAGAAAGCTGCTCCTCCTGCAAGCTTCCGTCAAAATAGACGTCCAGCGGGTGATCGGGCAGGTAATCGCCGTCAAAATGCAGTTCCGCCTCTTCTGCGTTGAGATAGGCAACGGTATAGCCGAGCAAGTTACCCGTGTTGATCGTCTCCCGATAGAGCAATTCTCCGTTTACGGGATCGCGGACCGATACTTCGTAATCTGTATTGGCTCGCAGTCCTTCCGCAAAAAACATCGGGGACTCCGCATTCAGCAGGCTC
The DNA here is from genome assembly GCA_904419725.1 of Candidatus Heteroclostridium caecigallinarum. Taxonomy (GTDB): domain Bacteria; phylum Bacillota; class Clostridia; order Christensenellales; family CAG-314; genus Heteroclostridium; species Heteroclostridium caecigallinarum. Next base: position 4,581 of record CAJFSP010000017.1, read on the forward strand.
TCCTGCGGTTTGCCGTTCAGCGAGACTTCGTAATCCCGTTCCCCGAGATCCTCTGGCATAAACTGGACGAACAGCGCATCTCCCCCGCCGCCCTTTTCGACAGGAAACAGCTTCTGTACATATTGCTCCGTGTGGTAGGTCTTGGAAAAATACGCTTTCCCGCCGTCGTCCGTGACCTCCAACCGATAATCCGTATCGGGATCGAGATATTCGAAGAGCACGCCCTGTCTCCCCGCGCCGCTTTCCAGCTTGCGGGCATACTCTTCCTCGTCGCCGTTCAGCCATGCGGTGAGCGTATCGTCCTCCGCGTTGTCTATCTATAACTCTACGCTGACGCTGTATGAAGTGATCTGCTCCGCTGTCACGGTGATGACGGGGAGCGCCATTGCGGTATAAGCCGCGACGATGACTGCCGCCCCCGCAACGGCGCCCGCCACCGAAAGCAGACCGCCCGTCAGAAATCCGCGGCGGACGCGCTCGGTCTTCGGAGACGTTCTTTTCCTGTCCGTAACCGCCCTTTCTTCCTCTGTGCGGAATTCCGCGGAGCGGAAGGTCTCGGAAAAGCGGCTCGTCTCTTCCGTGCGGTTGTATTCCGCGGAACGGTATGTTTCGGAATATTTCTGATTTTCCGCTGAACGGAAGGATTCTCTCATCGTCGCCTCCTTATCATTTCTCAGCGGCGGCACCCCGCGGCAGACGCTCTTTTCCCGACGCCGCGACGCAGGATCCGCACTCGCCAATCGCCCCTCGCTTTGACATTATTATAACATAAAAATCCTTTTTATCAAGACGGCTCACTATTTTTTGCGTCCGCCGCCTTCTGACGCAAAAAAGGCGTTTCGATCACACGAAACGCCTTTTTTCTATTCGTTTTTGTTTTCGAAATTTTCCTTTCGGATATCAGACGTTTTGTCGGCGTTCTTTTCGGGCGTCTCCGCCCCCGCCTTATCCTCTTTCCGATCGCGCTTTCCCTCTTTCAGCGCGCGTTCTTCCGCCTTTTCTTTTAAGTCGGGCGTTTTCCGTCCCGCGCGAGCAGCCGACGGAAGCGCGTCTGGGTGTGGATGTCGGCAATCTCGGCTCAGCCTCAGTCAATCTCCGCGACGGAAGTTTGAGTTTTTCACACGCCGACATGACTCTCGGCGGCGTATACGGGCGTCGGCAAAACCGTGACCGAAACGAGGTGCGGCACGGCGGTGACCACGGCTTACAACAAATACGGCAAACTGCTGTCGGTGTCGGAAAACGGCGTTCTCACAGAATATACTTACGACGCGGCCGGCAATCTCACGCAGACAAAAACCAAAAAAGACGGCGGCTCGTCGGAACAAATAGTGTCTTCCGCCGTTTATGATTCGGCTACGGGAGGCAAAACGAGCGAAACCGACGCCAACGGTTTTTCCACCACATTTGCTTACCTTATGCCGCACAATCTTGTGTCGGGCGTTACTTCCCCTTTCGGCACGGTGACATATTCTTACGACGCTTTCAAAGAAAATCTCGCTTCGGCAAACGGCGTTTCCGTCACCACGGCAAAAGGCAAGATAACCGCCCTGTCAAAAGGCGCCCTCGGCTACGTAATGGAATACTCGCCGCTCGGCGATCTGACTTCCGTCAAAGAAGGCTCCGCCGTCATCACCTCGCGCTCGGCGGCGTATACGGGCGTCGGCAAAACCGTGACCGAAACGAGGTGCGGCACGGCGGTGACCACGGCTTACAACAAATACGGCAGGCCGGCTTCGGTGTCGATTGGCGGCAAAACCGCCACGGTGCAATACGCCGACGGCACGTCCAAAGCCAAAGTGTCCAAAATAACCGACAACATTTCCGGCGTGACAACGACTTATTCCGTTTCCGACTACGACGAAGGCGCCTTCACCTGTACCGGCGCGCTGACGTGGAGCAAAAAGGCGTATATTAAAAACGGCAAGGTTTACAGCGCGTACAATATCAACGGCGGCAGCGAGGAAGTCGTCTATTCCAGCGTATATTCCAAAGAACAGTTCGACCGAAACGGCAAAATAGTTTCAAATGTGCGTGTAATGACCAATTACAATGGAGCCTATGCGGCAATTTGCCAAAAAGAAATTGACAATCTTAACCGCATTGCTAAAGTAAGCACCCAGGCGCCGAATGTCTCACAATCCGGGGTTAGTTATCTGAAAAAGACAAACAATTATAAATCTTTGACTAACTCAACTACCAATCTCATTCAAAAGGAAAGCATTGAGTATTCAACAAACAGTAATCCGCCAAAGCTGCAAAACGCGTATCGGCAATATGAATACGACTCGGCGGGCAACGTAACGAAAATATCCACAAATAACGGCAGCGTAACCTACACTTACACCGGCGGCAGACTTACGCGTGAAAGCAACGGGCTGACGGGGCAAAACATATCTTATGAATACGACACCTTCGGCAACATCACCAAAAAAACCGTGACAGGCGCAGACGCCGCGACCCACACATATTCTTACGACTCAAATTGGCCCGACCTGTTGAAAAAACATTACGTCAATGGTATAATGCAAGAAAACGTTGCCTACACCGCCTGCTGCCCTTCTTCCGTAAACGGCAACACGGTAACATGGGAGCGCGGCTTGTTAAAAACATATGAAACAAGCGTGACAGGCGGCGCTGCCAATGTCACGACAACAAATAAACATACATATTATTACGACGCCTTTGGCAGACGTTTCAAAAAAGCAGAAACGATAACGACGTCAATGGGCGGAAGCGCCGGCACGTCAAATGACGTGGCGTCCCCCGTCTTCTATTACGACGGTGACAAATTAATAGCGCAGCGCACGCAGCAATACAGCAACGATACTTCTGTGTATCATTTCATCTATGATGACACGGGCATTTGCGCCATGAGAGTAAAAATAGCCACGTTGGATGAAGACGCCATGTTTTCTCACGATTTAGACCATTATATGTTTTTCCACCTGGATAAAGATATCTTCGGCAGCGTGGTGGGTATTTACAGCGACAACGGCAAAGTGCTGGACATCAGTTACGACGCTTTCGGCAAACCGCATTGCAAGCAAGTGCTGGAAAAGAACCCCGGCAATATTATTTGGGAATCCGTACTGTTCCTGTTTGGCTATAAAGGTTACTACTATGACCGTGAAAGCGGCCTGTACTTCACCGGCAAGGAATATTACAACCCGGAAACAGGCAGATATCTTGTGCCCAGGAGCGTTGACAATCTCGGCTTTGAAACCGACGGACTTAATCTGTTTGCCTACAAACACAACAGACCGCTAAACGTCAGCGAAGTTAAAGTATCTCCCGCAAATAACACGGCTCTGACAAACAGCACCGACCTTGACATAAGTCAAGCCCTTCTCGCGGGAGCCGGCGCGATAGGCAATGTGTTGGATATTGCAGGAACCGCGCTGGACTTTGTGCAGTTATTGAAAAACACCAAAGTGTTGCATAATTTTACTGGAGTCCTCACCGGCATTAGTGCTGGAATTGAACTAGTAGAAAATATTGTTAATGGCTCTGATATCAACACTATTGTATATTCCTTAATCAATCCTTTCATTTCATACGGAAGCTCGTATATTGGGATAGCCATTGGTACTGCTATTGGGGGATTGCCCGGTGCAATATTTGGAATTATATTCTCAATTCTATTGACAACTTTATTTGAGGATTTATTGAAGCAATTTTTTGGCATATGATGTTATTATGGGTGATATGAAAAAATTCAGAAAACGGCGTCCAGATGAAAGTCTTTCCGATTTTATAAATGACTTTTTAACTACACATTTTTTTCTATCGCTTTTTCTTCAAGTATGCTTTTCCGGCCTTTGTTTCGGAATTGCTTTTTTGATTGAAAAGACGATAGCAACAGGACTCGGTACATTGTGCATACTTATATTATCCGGTATCATTTTAATAACGCTTATTGTTCATAAAATATTCCGACAGCTTTTTCCTAATAGCCTCGAGGATTGGAGACCACCCGTGATTTTGATTGGGGGTAATATTTGTATTATCTTAGGGATAGTAATAGCAATTGTAACTTAAACTGCCGCAACAAGAGGAGGCATAAGCCTCCTCTTTTTTACTATTGAAATACGCTCATCGCAATGATATAATTATTAAAAGCGTCCCGCTGCACAGACAAGGAGTATTACAACCCCGAAACGGGTGACAAAAAACGAAGCCTTGCGGCTTCGTTTTGTTGTTGTCGGTTATTCGCCGAGTGATTTTTTGATAAACTCACGGAAGAGCGGGTGCGCTTTGTTGGGTCTGCTTTTGAGTTCCGGGTGAAACTGCACGCCCACGAAAAAGCGTTTGGACGGGATTTCCACCGCCTCCACCAGACGACCGTCGGGAGAAGTGCCGGCTATTTTCATGCCGTTTGCCTCGAATTGGTCGCGGAAGCTGTTGTTGAACTCATAGCGGTGGCGGTGGCGTTCGCTTATGGTGTCCGCGCCGTAGCATTTAATCATGAGGCTGTCCGCCGCGAGTCTGCAAGGATACGCCCCCAGGCGCATGGTGCCGCCCTTTGGCAGGTTGCCTTTCTGGTCGGGCATGAGGTCGATGACTTTGTGACCGCTTTGGGCGTCGAACTCGGCGGAGTTGGCGTCTTTGAAGCCCAGCACGTCGCGCGCGAACTCGATGACGGCGGTCTGCATGCCCAGGCAAATGCCGAGATAAGGCAGGTCGTTTTCACGGGCGTATTTCGCCGCGATGATTTTGCCCTCGATACCCCTGTCGCCGAAACCGCCGGGCACTATTATGCCGGCGGCGCCGCCCAGCAGTCTGGCGGCGGTTTTTTCCGTTACTTCTTCCGCCTCAATCCACCTTATTTTAACTTTGGCGTCGTTGGCATAGCCGCCGTGCCGCAGCGCTTCGGCAATGGACATATACGCGTCGTACATCCTGACGTATTTGCCCACCAGGGCGATTTCCACTTCTTTATGCGCCTGCTCTATTTTGAAACACATGTCCGCCCAGTCACTGAGGTCGGGCTTTTTTGTCCACAGCCCCAGTTCGCGGCAGACGATGCCCGACATGTTGTTTTTTTCAAACATAAGCGGCGCTTCGTAAATATTGTTGACGGTGAGGCTTTCTATCACGCAATCGGGCTTGACATCGCAAAACAAGGCGAGTTTCTGCTTGGTGGCGTCGTCCAGCGGCATGTCGCAGCGGGTCACCACGATGTCGGGCGAAATGCCCATGCTGCGCAGTTCTTTCACCGAGTGCTGCGACGGCTTAGTCTTCTGCTCGCCGCTGCTGGCGATGTAAGGCACCAGCGTAACGTGGATAAACAGGCAGTTGCTGCGCCCGGTGTCGCGGCTGATTTGACGTATTGCCTCGATAAACGGCTGCGACTCGATGTCGCCTATGGTGCCGCCTATTTCCGTCATTACGACGTCGGCGTCGGTCTTTTTGCCGACGGCATAGATAAATTCCTTGATTTCGTCGGTGATGTGCGGAATAATCTGCACCGTTTCGCCCAGATATTTGCCCTCACGCTCTTTGTTGAGCACGTTCCAATACACTTTGCCCGTCGTCAGGTTGGAATATTTGTTGAGGTCTTCGTCGATAAACCGTTCGTAATGCCCCAGGTCGAGGTCGGTTTCGGCGCCGTCTTCGGTGACGTACACCTCGCCGTGCTGATAAGGGCTCATTGTGCCGGGGTCTATGTTGATGTACGGGTCGAGTTTCTGCGCGGCGATTTTAAGCCCGCGCTGTTTGAGAAGCCTGCCCAGCGACGCCATGACTATGCCCTTGCCCAGTCCCGACACAACGCCGCCCGTCACGAAGATATATTTGATTTGCTTTGACATAACGCACCCCCGTACCGATATTTTGCATGCGCTTTTCCGCCGCGGGCGTACACCGCCAGGCGAAGCGCAAACACTTTGCTATTATCTATTATCTCACAAAAGGCGTGGATTTTCAATAAAAAATTTATGCGGTACAACGATTTTTCCCTAAACCCCGCCGCGGGTGCAATTTTTTCACCCGCACGGCGCGCCGTGCATATAATGACAGAAAACGGAGGTGGAAATGGCAAATCCCGAAAGGTTTTACATAGGCGGCAACGACGAGCACGGGCTCAACCCGCCGACGCTGGGCAAACGCACGCCCACCATGCCCTATGTGGGCAGGAGTTTTTATGAAAACGAATTCAACCGTCCCGCCAAATATTGCTTTTTGCTGGCGTGTCTGCGCACAGGCTTCAACGTGTTTGACGTCAAGCCGGAAATAAGCGACGTAACCATCAACGACAGGGTCAGCCGCGTTTTGCGGCAAGGGCTGACGCTTCTCGTCACTTACGCCTACAACGCCGCCGGCAACGAGGCGGAGTTTTCTTCCGCTGGCGGCCACAAAATTTATTATTCGCGCGAAAACAACTACGCCGCCGCCAGCAGGCTGCTTGCCTACGACGTGTCGGAAGGGCTTTCCTCCGAAATAACAACCCGCAACCTGGGCATAGGCACACTGACGGAAATAGGCATGCTGCGCTCAGTCAACTGCCCCGCCGTCATTGCCGAATGCGGCTTTATGACCAACTTTGACGAAGCCAAAATCATGGTGGACCCCGACTTTCAAAAAGCGTGCGGCAACGGCGGCTGCAAAGGCGTGTGCGAAAATCTCGACGTAAACTACGTCGCCGACCTGCCGTACACGTCGCTGCCCACTCTGCGGCGGGGCAACAGAGGCGGCGGCGTGAAATATCTGCAATGTTTCCTAAACCTGTACGGCGAACAGCTTACGGTGGACGGCGGCTTCGGCTCCGCCACGGCGCGCGCCGTGGAGCGGTTCCAGCGCGCCAACGGGCTTAACGCCGACGGCGTCGCGGGGCAAAACACATGGCGTCTCCTCACCATGCAGGGCGACCTGCCCACGCTGCGCAAGGGCTCGACGGGCGTGTACGTCAGATATCTGCAACAAAAACTGCTTTCTAAACTCTACCCCGTCGGGGCGATAGACGGAGTTTTCGGCGGCAACACTCTTTCCGCCGTGACGCAGTTTCAGCGGGACAGCGGACTTGACGCCGACGGTATCGTAGGTCCGCTGACGTGGGAAGCCGTCATGCCGGTCGGCGGCGGCAGAACAATGCCATGATTTACGCTTGACGGGCTTTCCGGCGGCGGTTAAAATCAAATCATGACTTATATCAGACAATACGATTCGCCGCTCGGCAAAATAACGCTGGCGTGCGACGGGCAAAATCTCACGGGGCTGTGGTTTGACGGGCAGAAATATTTCGGCTCGACAATCACGCCGCCCGTCATATACGCCGACGCTCCGCCGCTTGACGCCGCCGCCGAATGGCTGGACGAATATTTTTCCGGGCAAATCCCCTCCTGCGCCCCGCCGCTGAAACTCGCGGGCACGCCCTTCATGCTGAAAGTGTGGGCATTTCTGCAGACTGTTCCTTACGGAAAAACCGTGACGTACAAAGAAATCGCCGAAGCCGCGGGCAGCGCTCCGCGCGCCGTCGGCGGAGCCGTGGCGCGTAACCCCGTTTCGCTCATCGTGCCGTGCCACAGAGCGGTTGGCGCGGACGGAAGCCTGACGGGCTACGCCGGCGGCTTAAGCCGCAAAGAATTTCTGCTCACGCTGGAAAAAAACGCCGCGAAAAAAAATAATACTCCCCTTCCGCCGGATTGGCAGGCGGAAGGACAGCCGTAAACTCAGCGCCGCACACCGTGCGGCTTTTTTATTTCATCGCAAAAATCGTTGACAAAATTTTTATATGTGAATATAATGCGTTGTAAGTTAGCATACTGTAAGGAGACTGACAAAATGCAAGAAATCAGGGACGTGGGCAAGCCCATACACATTCTGCACAACATGCTCAAGCGCGAACTGGAAGCCGCCAACTCACGGACGGACATCACGGGGGCGCAGGGCAGGATAATTCAGTTTTTGGTTGACCACGACGGAGAAGACGTCTTTTCCAAGGACATCGAGCGTGAATTCAACATGCGGCGCGCCACAGCGGCGGACTATCTGTACCTTATGGAGAAAAACGGCATGATAACGCGCGTGCCCGTTGGCGGCGACAGGCGGCTCAAAAAAATAGAGCTGACAGACAAAGCGCGCGAAGTCAACCACACCGTGAGGCGAAACATACGCCGCATAGAAGAAAAACTGACTAAAAACATGACGCAACACGAAATAAACGAATTTTTGCGCATGACGGACGTCATGATAGCCAACCTGACGGAAGAATAACTTCCGCCGCCTTTATTAAACCCCCTTGCTTGTACTTAACAAAGATATAAAGGAGAAATATATGGTCAAAAAACTCATGCGTTCGATACGCGAATATAAAAAGGCGTCGCTGCTGGCGCCGATATACGTCGCGTGCGAAGTCATACTCGAAGTGCTCATCCCCTATCTCATGGCGGGGATAATAGACATAGGCATTGCCGAGAGCGACATGAACTATATCTACACCATGGGCACGGTTCTGATTGTCGCCGCGATGGCGTCGCTTTTCTGCGGATTCATGTCGGGCAGATACGCCGCGATAGCGTCGGCGGGGTTCGCCAAAAACCTGCGCGAAGACCAGTTCAGGTGCGTGCAGAAGTTTTCATTTGCCAACATAGACAACTTTTCCGCCGCCAGCCTTGTCACCAGAATGACCACCGACGTCACCAACGTGCAGAACGCCTATCAGATGATTATCCGCACGGCGGTACGCTCGCCGCTCATGCTGGTCTGCGCCATGGCGCTGTCGTTCACCGTAAACTGGCGGCTGGCGCTCATCTTTCTGGTGGCGATACCCCTTCTCGGCGGCGGGCTTATCTTCATCGCGCTGAAAGCGCACCCTTATTTTAACAAAGTTTTCCGCAGATACGACAGGCTCAACACCGTCGTGCAGGAAAACGTGTCGGGCGCCAGGGTCGTCAAAGCCTACGTCAGGGGCAACGAGGAAACGGAAAAATTCAAGGAAGTTTCCGCCGACGTGTACAAAAAGTTCAAAACGGCTGAAAAAATCGTGGCGTTCAACAGTCCGCTCATGCAGTTTGTAATGTATTTCTGCATACTCATCATTTCCGCGCTGGGCGCGCAGTACATAGTCGCCGGCACGGGTTTCACCACGGGCGAACTGTCGAGTATGATTGTTTACGCAACGCAGATACTGTCCAGCCTCATGATGCTGTCGCTGGTGTTTGTCATGATTATCATCGCGCAGACGTCGGCGCAGCGTATTGTGGAAGTGCTTGACGAAAACCCCGACCTCGCAAGTCCCGAAAACCCCGTGGAAGAAGTGCCTGACGGCGCCGTGGAATTCGACAACGTGAGTTTCAGTTACGTTAAAGACAAAAACAAATGCGCCCTCAAAAACGTGTCTTTCAAAATAAACTCCGGCGAAACGGTGGGGATAATGGGAGGCACGGGCAGCGCCAAATCGACGCTGGTGTCCCTTATATCCCGCCTTTACGACGCGACGGAAGGCAGCGTCAGGGTGGGCGGCATAGACGTCAGGAAATACGACCTGGAAAAACTGCGCGACCAGGTGGCCGTGGTGTTGCAGAAAAACGTGTTGTTCAGCGGCACCATTAAGGAAAACCTGCGCTGGGGAGACAAAAACGCCACCGACGAAGAACTCGTACGGGTATGCAAACTCGCCCAGGCCGACGACTTCGTGAGCGCCTTTCCCGACGGATACGACACTTATATCGAACAGGGCGGCACCAACGTGTCGGGCGGGCAGAAGCAAAGGCTGTGCATCGCCAGGGCGCTGCTCAAAAAGCCGAAAATCCTCATTCTTGACGACTCGACCTCGGCCGTGGATACCAAAACCGACGCCATGATAAGAAAAGCGCTCCGCGAGGATTTGCCTTCAATGACAAAATTCATCATAGCGCAGCGGGTTTCGTCGGTAGAAGACGCCGATAAGATAATAATTCTCGACAACGGCGAAATCGCCGCGTTCGACACCCCCGCCAACCTGCTCGAAACCAACGAAATTTACCGTGAAATTTACTTCACGCAGAAAGGAGGCGCCAAAGATGAATAAGGCTAAATATTCAAAGCGCACCGTGCTGCGCCTCATGAAATACATCGTCGGCATACACCCGTTTCAGTTCGCATGCGTATGCGCCGCGATTATAATAAGCGCCCTTGCCAACATCGCCAGCCCGCTGTTTCTGATGATACTCGTGGACGACTACATCACCCCTATGGTAGAGTCGGGCTCCACCGACTTTACAGCAATGTGGCAGACGGTGGCGCTCATGGGCGCCGTGTATCTCGTGGGCGTGCTGTGCACATATATCTACAACAGACTTATGGTCAACATAGGCCAGGGCGTACAGCGCAAAATCAGGGACGACGCCTTTACGAAAATGCAAAGCCTGCCGATAAGTTTCTTTGACACGCACACCCACGGTGAGATAATGAGCGTCTACACCAACGATATCGACACTCTGCGCCAGCTCATCAGCCAGAGCATTCCGCAGATGTTCTCCTCTTTCGTGACGGCGGTCACCACGTTCATCGTCATGGTGCTGCTCAGCTGGCAGCTGTCGTTCATCTCAATCGTCATGATTGTGCTGATGTTTTTCGTGGCGAGGTTTTTCGCGAGCAGAAGTTCCAGAAACTTCATCGCCCAGCAGAAAAACCTGGGCAAAGTCAACGGCTATATCGAGGAAATAATGAGCGGCCAGAAAGTCGTCAAGGTGTTCAACCATGAGGAAGAAGCAATCGACGGCTTCAAAACGCTCAACGAAGAATTGTGCAAAAGCGCCACCGACGCCAACAGATTCGCCAACGTAGTGATGCCGTGCATCGCCAACATAGGCAACCTGCAATTTGTCATCACGGCGATTATCGGCGGCATAGCGTTTGTTTCCGGCGCGTGGGGTCTCACCATAGGCGCGCTGGTTTCGTACATGCAGTTCACCCGCTCCTTCAACCACCCGTTCGCGCTCATCTCGCAGCAGTTCAACTCGGTGGCGATGGCGCTCGCCGGCGCGGAGCGCATATTCAACCTTATGGACCAGAAACCTGAGGACGACGACGGAACCGTGACGCTTGCCAACGTGACCGAAAACGCCGACGGCACCCTTGCCGAAACCGACAAACATACGGGGCTGTGGGCATGGAAATACGTTGACGAGCAGGGCAAAACATATTACAGACGCCTGGCGGGTTTCGTGGAGTTCAGGGACGTTTCGTTCGGCTATACCGACGGCAAGACCATCCTCAAACACATTTCCCTCACCGCGCTGCCTGGGCAGAAAGTGGCTTTCGTGGGAGCGACGGGCGCCGGCAAAACCACTATAACCAACCTTATCAACCGCTTTTATGACGTGACTCAGGGGCAGATTATCTACGACGGCATCGACGTCAAAAAAATCAGGAAGTCAGACCTCAGGCGTTCGCTGGGCATAGTGTTGCAGGACACGGTGCTGTTCACCGGCACTGTAAAGGAAAACATCCGCTACGGCAGGCTTGACGCCACCGACGAGGAAATTTACGCGGCGGCGAAACTCGCCAACGCCGACGGCTTTATAAAACGGCTGCCTGACGGCTACGACACCATGCTCACCGACAACGGCGAAGGGCTTTCGCAGGGGCAAAGGCAGCTTATATCAATAGCGAGAGCGGCGCTTGCCGACTGCCCGGTGCTCATCATGGACGAGGCCACCTCCTCCATCGACACCCGCACCGAAGCAATGGTGCAGGTTGGCATGGACGGGCTCATGAAAGGCCGCACCACGTTTGTCATTGCGCACAGGCTGTCCACCATCAGAAATTCCGACGTAATCGAGGTTATGGACCACGGGCAAATTATAGAGCGCGGCGCGCACGACGAACTGCTGAATAACAAAGGCATATATTACGCCCTTTACACAGGCGCGCTGGAACTTGACTGAAACCGCGAACCTATCAAAACCATTACGGCAGTTCAATACGCAAAAATAAAAAGGCGCTTCAGGCGCCTTTTTCCATAACCGCGCGTTATAGCCATTTATTCACAATAACTATTTGACCCGCCCTTTGTTTTTGGTATAATTATATTGCTAAATCAATAAAAGGAGGCAAAGCGATATGCTCGGCAACTTTACTTATTGCAACCCGACAAAAATCCACTTCGGACCCGACGCCCTTGACAGCCTCGGCGGCGAACTTGCCAAATACGGCAAAAACGTGCTGCTGGTGTACGGCGGCGGCTCCATCAAGAAGAACGGCATTTACGACAGTATTATCAAAATTCTGGAAAACAGCGGCAAAAACGTAACCGAACTCGGCGGCGTGATGCCTAACCCTACTTCCGACAAACTCATCGAAGGCGTCAAAGTGGCTAGAGAAAACAAAATCGACTTTATCCTCGCCGTGGGCGGCGGCTCGGTGTGCGACTATTCCAAAGCCGTTTCCGTTTCCGTCAACTGCAACGAAGACCCGTGGGAAAAATACTTCATCCGCTTTGAGGAACCGACCTGCGACATCGTGCCCGTAGGCTGCGTGCTGACCATGGTGGGCACCGGCAGCGAAATGAACGGCGGCTCGGTCATCACCAACCACCACCAGAAACTCAAAATCGGCCACGTGTTCGGCGAGGAAGTCTTCCCGAAATTCGCCGTGCTCAACCCTGAGTTTACTTTCAGCGTGCCTCAGTATCAGATGGTGTCAGGCATTTACGACATCATGTCGCACATACTCGAACAGTATTTCTCCGGCGAAGACGACAACACGTCGGACTACATCATGGAAGGCATGCTGCGCTCGCTGATTCACAGCGCCGACGCCGCCGTGAAAAACCCGCGCGACTATGAAGCCCGCAGCAACATAATGTGGACGGCGACATGGGCGCTCAACACATTTGTGGCGATGGGCAAAACCACCGACTGGGAAGTCCACATGCTGGGTCAGGCGGTCGCCGCGCACACCGACGCCACCCACGGCATGACGCTGGCGGCGGTTTCGATGCCGTATTACCGCCTGATTATGCCTTACGGCCTCAAAAAATTCGCCCGCTACGCCAAGGCCGTGTGGGACGTGCGCCCGGAAGGCAAGAGCGACGGGCAAATCGCCGCCGAAGGTCTTGACAGAATGGAAGCCTGGATGAAGAGCATCGGCCTTGTCATGAACATCACCGAACTCGGCGCCAATGAAAGTATGCTCGACGGCATAGTCAAGAGCACCCTCATCATGGAAGGCGGCTACAAAGTCCTGACGCGGGACGACGTCCGCGCCATTCTCAAAGCCAGCCTGTAAAAACAAGATTAAAAAAAACCGCCTTTCGGCGGTTTTTTGTTTTGCCCGCGCGTATCAGCCGCGCGGATATATTTTTAGTTTTATCTTTCCGCGGTTTTTTATTTGTCCTCTTGCGGCGGTTATTCTGAAACGTCGGGATCGCCGCATTTCGACTTTTTAGAGAGGCGCCGCAGCAGCTCTTCCAAATCTTCAACCGTTTCACATATCTCGCGCAATTCGGAAAGCGGAGTGTCGTCTCTCAAATTTTTGGCTTTTTCTTCGTTAATCATTTTTTCTCCTTTCCCTTTCGGATCAGCAGTTGACGAGTTCGTGTCCGTTCGTCACGGCTATCCGCGTTAAGTTTAATCTCTTTTTTCACCGCCGTCCACGATAAGACGGTGCAGTTTTACAGCCACATTATACCCCACCGACAGCGCCCGCTGTATATCGGCTGTCGTCGGCTGCGACATGCCGGACGGCAACAGCGCGGGCAAAAGTTATTTCAAACAAGCGTCAAAAAAACTCGACGATATGTTCGGCGGCATGAAGACATAAACAAGTTTGGCATAAGCCGGTTGAAAGACTTAACGGGCATGCTATAATAAAAATGTAAAGTCAAAAGGATTTCGGACAAGAAATCTTTTTGGCTTTTTGCGTTAAAAATAATATAATATGAGGAAAGACAGTGAACAGTTTTGATTATGCAGGCAGAAAAGCGAAATTATTATTCCAATCAGGCAACTCCGGCGGCTGGGTCAAGTGGTTTCACGCAGGCATTCCCGACGAACCTTACTGGCAACGAGAAATCGCAAGAGCGATAGCAGCGCTATTCGGACATTGTATGGAATGCACCGCTCTAAGCGGATGTTATTTTAAGGATGAAATGTCACTATGCCCTGAACACCCTCGGCATAACGGTTGCCATTGTGAAAAAATAAGTACAGAGGTGCCAAGAGCTGTAGCGTATTGTGATATCAATAAATTTACAGAATACATTTTTTCAGATAAATATGCTTCAAACGGGAAAAGGGCTCTGTTTGAACAGTTGGGGTTTATTCGTCAAGATTCGGAGTTCCTTAAAGCGGAATACGAACGGCAGGCCCGGGAAAAGTATATATCGGGCAATTACAGGCTTGGGAAAACAGACAATAACGGCCCAAGAATAAATATTGAAATAAATTTTAATCATCCTGACAGAGGCTTGGTTTCATTTGTCAGCGGATGGATGATACGCCCGAACGGACAAATTACCTGCAATACGCCACTCGGAGGTTAATATGCGGCAATATGAATCGGTTAAACTAAAAAATGAAGTGGACGCTTTACGGGAAAAGGGTATCGATGCCGATACGCTCGGTGTGCTGATATCACACATTGCCTCAACAGGACAATGGGTTGTTATGTTTCTGAACCCGAAAAACGTGGGAGATTACGCCGTCGCGACAGTAAGCGAACGTGATTTAATCCGGCTTGGCTCTCTGCCTGCGACAACTATAGCTGAAATAAAAGAGACCGCAAACCGTCCGGATTTTTTTGACCATACATTTTTTTTGCCGGCACGTTTCAAAGAATATGATATGGTAGAATTGGCTGTCGATAAACCCAAATATAAAAAAGAAGGCGTAAAAAAAGGAATGCGCGGATGCGTTATGGGCGAATATGCGATAAAAGGTCAATGGCAAATCATATTTTCGGAAGAAGGCACGGGCAAGGATGTTGCCGACATTATGGTTGCGGAAGAAGATTTAATCCTTATTCCATAATACATCCCGGCAGTGTAAATAGCGCGGCTGTCCGGCAGCCATGGTTTTAATTTTAAGGTTCTTAAAAAGAAAATTTACCACGCAAGCCGGGGACGCAGCCCAAACGCCGCAAAGTGTTTTGAAAATTTTGACCACTATTTGATTTTGGAGATTTTTTGCGTTCGCATAAATACACTGAAAACGCATAAAGCAATGGAAAAAATGCACAAATCATTACGATTTGTGCATTTTTTAGTGGAGCTGCTGAGCAGACTTGAACTGCCGACCTCATCCTTACCAAGGATGTGCTCTACCGACTGAGCCACAGCAGCGCGGCGGCTAAATAACGCCGCCCTTTTGCTTTGCCTAAATAGTTTCTATCATTTTTCGTTTTTTGTCAAGCGTAAATCGGCGCCGTCCAGCCTTATTTTCAAAGTTTCGGCGGAAACAAGGCGCGAAAGTATCCTGTCGCCGTATCTGTTCTGTATAGCCGCGGCGTCCAGATTGCTGGTGACAAACGTAAATCTGCCTGCCGCCGCGCGCTCGTTGAGCAGATTGCACAGATATTCCGCCGTAACGTTGCGCAAAATGTTTTCGCTGCCGAGGTCGTCGATGACCAGCGCGTCGGTTTCCATGATGTCGCGGAGGATTTCTTCTTTCTGTTCAACAGGGGCGAGATGCGCGCCCAGCATTATTTTGTTGAGTCCGAACGCCGACAAAAAAAGCACGCCGAACTCTTTTTTGAGCATTTCGTTGGCAAGACACGTTATGAGATAAGTTTTTCCGGTGCCCGTCGGCCCGATAAGCAATATATTGTGTTGTTTGGGCGAAGAAATTTCTCCGAGAAACGTCCGCAGTTTTTCCGCGGTTTTTTCCTGCGCCTTGCTCATCGCGCTGAAAGAGCCGAAGTTCCATGAAGGCGACAAAATATTGCTGTCTTTTGTCAGTTCCGCCGCTATCGCGTTTTGCAGGCAGGCGCACCTTTTTCCGCCGACGTAACCGGTATCGCGGCACTTTGGGCACTGATACGCCGGCTCGAGCGAAGACAGTTTCATGCCCAGAGCCGCAAGACGTCTGACTTTCGCCGCCCGGATTTGCTCAAGTTCTTTTATCTTTTCCGAAACGTCTTTGCCGAAATGCGCGTCCCTGCCCGTTTCGAAACTCAGCGCCCTTTCGCGGTTGTCGAGAGCAGCGAACGTTTCGTCCGCCCTGGCTTTTTCATAATTGGCGGCAGCGGCGTCCTCGGCCAGGCGGCGCCTGTCGGCGAACATCCTCTTTATTTTTTCCGCGGTGTCTTTTCTCATAATCATTGTTCTCCGTCGTCGAGATTGTCGAACAAGGCGTCGAGTTCTTCTTTTGTATACTCCCTTTCCTTATACGGCGCCGGCTTGTTTCCCGAAGCGGGCGCCGCGCGGCGCGCCGCTTCTTCCGCCGTCATGATATTGTTGGCTTTGAAATCCGACAGAATTTTGTTCATATACGCCATCGGGTTGTTGGCGCCGGCGGACAGCGACGCGGCGTAAAGCAGCATGTCGTCGCCGAACAGCCAGTTTTCCGTCCAGGTTTTGTAGTTGTTGCGGTCAGCGGAAGACACCCCCCTGACAAGCCCCGCCGCCCTGAGCACTTCTTTAATTTTCTCGTCGCGCTCGACGACGGACGCGGTATACTGCCCTATCGCGGCGGAAGAAGTCAGCCCTTTTTTGTAAAAACGGTTCACGGCGCCGTCCATGCCGTCAAGAGTGCGGATGTTTTGTTTGAAGCAATATCTGGCGATAAGCCGCAGCGCCTCGCCGTCGAAACCTTTTTGCATCCACGGCGTGACGTAGTCTTCGATTATATAATCCAGCGACTGATAATACACGCCGATGATTTTATTGATTTCTTTTGTCAGGTCATACAGGTCTTCGCGGCTCTTTTCGTACGCGTCTGTTTCCCTGACGCTCATAAGCCCCAGACGATAATAACTTTCCAGTTTGCGGTCCAGCCGCTCCATGGTATATTTTTTGTTTTTGCGGGCGATGTGTCTTATCGTTTCAAGGTCAAAGCCCATGCCTTCGGTCCATTTTTCATACAGGCGCCTGTCCTCGTACTCGATGGCGCGGCGTATGCCGAGCGACGAAAACAGCAGTTTTATGTCGTCGGTGTATTTGACGGCGGACGCCAGTTTTTCTTCCACGGCGTCGGCGGTTTTGACGCCGCTGTCGGCGAGATTGCGCGCCACTTTGAGAATATACGGATAGTTGATGTCGTCGCCTTTGCGTTCGGCGCAGTAGCGCGCCACGGCGACCAGCGCCTTTGGCTCGAAAAATGTCGTTTCGAGAAAAATATAATACTCGTTAAACTCGTTTGTGGAAATAAGCCTGCCCGAAATCACGCCCTGAATGTCTTTGTTGAACTGACGGTATTTTTGCGGCTTGATTTTTTTGAGCAGGACGTCGTCGCCGCGGACGGGCAGATAAACGACTTCATACGGGTTTTTCTGCAAAACGCGCACAAGACCGAGTTCTTCCCAATATGTATATGCCGTGAGGATATCTTCCTTGTCGACATTCAGCACGCGCGACATCACGTCGACGTCGTTGTCGGCTGCTTTTCCGCACAGGTACAGCCCGAAAAGATAAATATCCACATATCTCGGCGGCGCGTCGGGCAGATAATTTGTGATAAACACGTTGTCCAGCGTGGTGTACGAGGCGTCGGACAGCTCGCGCGAATAGTTGCAAAATGGCATATATGTCTCCGATATGGTTACTTTTATATTGATTTATTTCGTTGAAAAGTTTATAATAACCTAAAATATAATACCACAGTTTGTTTCAAATTCAAATAGTTTTTGTCACGAAAGGAGGGACAGATGAAAATCGGCTCGCTGAAAATAAAAGGACTTTTTTCCGCCGACTTCGACGCCATTCTGCGCGCGGACGACATATCCGCCGGATGCGACGAGATTTTTTGCTCCGCCTTTGACATGGCCGCCGTCATGAAATTTCTGTTTACGGGCGACGCCGCAGCCCTGCCGTCGGACGGCACGGCGGAGTGCGAGTTCACCCACGGCGGCGCGCGCTGTTTTCTGTCGCGCACAAAGAGTTTCGACACCGTGGCGAGCCTGCTGCGCGTCACCGAAAACGGCAAAACCCAAAGATATACCGACGTTGACGGACAACTTGCCCTGGCGCTCGGCGACGTGAAGAGTAAAATCTCCGCCGCCGTTATCGAAGCCGACGAGTTCCGCCGTTTCAACGACAGCCCGACGGCGGACTTTTTCCCTGAAATCGCCGCCATTGACAAAGCCTTGGCTGACAGCGCCGCGGCGGTCAGAAAAGCCGCCGACAAAAAACGCCAGCTGCGGCTTGAACTGCAATCGGCGCTCGCGGCAGGCGCGGCGCCCGTCAGAAAAGCCGACGTCGAAAAAGCCGCGGAACTCGAAGACAAACTCAAAGCAGACTATCTGACCGCCATTGAAGAGGCGCGGGACACGCAGGACCGCCTCAGGAAACTCAATACGGCGGAATTTATTGAGGCGGATATCGCCACGACAAAAGACCATATCTCCCGCCTGAAAGAAAACAGCGGCTTTATAGACGAAAAAAGAGCGCAGCTGGCCGAACACGACAAGATACAGGCGTTTTTGCCGGAACTCAAAGAAATTCTGTCATACCGCAAAAAACTGGCCGGCGCCGAGCAAAAAGCCAAGGACGACGAAGAAGAACTCGGCTGGCTCAAAAGCCAGCGCGAAGGGATAACCTCGCAGCTGGAAGAACTGGAAAGCGACATATCCCGCAAGACAGAACAGAACACCCGGCTGCTGCTCATCAAAAACGACTCGGAAAGCGTCGACATCATCATGAAGCGCAACGAAGAACTCGCCGACAGAATAACCGCGCTGGAAAGCGACAAAGAAGCGCTGGAACAGGTGCGGGACGAGCACAGGAAAGCCATTGAAACCATAGACGCCGAGATAGAAGAAGTCAAAGGCAGTCTCAAAGCCATAGACGTGCCCGTGCGCTCCATCAACGAACTGGTGGAAAACGTAAGGCTGAGCGTGCGCATAAAAGAAGCCGAGGATCGTCTGCGTATCATAGACGACGAAATGGCGCAGGCGTCGCAGCAGATGACCGAGCGCGAATCCGACATCAAAAAAGCCGGCGAAACGGTAACCGCGCTTATGGATATAGACGCGCAGGTCACGCCGTTCAAATCAAAAGACACGATATTGCAGATTTTGCAGGCGAAGATAAACAAAAACGAGGTTATCCTGCAATCGCTGTCAGACAAGCAGAACAACCTGCGCGAGGAAATACAAAACCTGCACTACAAGGAAATAGAAATCGACCAGTCCGCCGACTGCCTGCAAACCATTCTGGCGCAGAAGCAGTACGACAGGGACATAGTAATCAAAAAACAGGCGATAAGCGAACAGCAGGCGCTGCCTCTGGCGCAGAACGGAACGATGATGGTCGCCCCTACCACCGCCGCGTTCATCGACGAACATATAGAAAGCCTGAAAAGCGACATTGTGCGCAGAAGCAACAAAAAGACGGAAATAGTCGCCCGCCAGGCGGGGCTGAAATACGCCCTCAACGAAGTGGAGCGGCAAAAGCAAATCGTGCTGGGCGATATTGTGGCGTGCCGCAACGAAAGAGACGCCGTCGTCAGACGTTTTAAGGAACTGGCCAAGAGTTACGACGGCGAAGCGGCGGCGCAGTATTTCCGCGCGCTCGACACGGGCAGCGTCAGCGGCTTTCTGATGGACGCTCAGCGCTCCCTCACCGAAAAGCAGACACGCCTCTCTCTGATAAAAGAAAACTACGCGAAACTCGAAAAGCAAAAAAAAGAAACGGCGACGCGCATAGGCGCCCTTACCGACACGCAGAAAGCCGTGGACGTAAGACAGTTGACGGTGGAAATGATGGTTGAATCCAACGAACAGGTCAAAACCGCGCTGATGGACGTCACCGAAAAACTCACGGCGCTCCATACACGCCGCAAGGCCGAAAGCGACACTGCCGAATCAGCGGAAATCCGCCTGAACAACCTTGTTTCGGTCATCAACGAAACAATGAACGAGAAAAAAGCCAACGAACGGGAAATCCTCAAAATAAACCGCAAGGTCAGCGCTTTTGTCAAAACCGACGCCTCTCTCGAACAGCTTTCGTCGCAGGAAAGGATGAACGAACTGATGAGCGAAAAGAAAGTTCTGGAAGACAGCCTCGCCGAAATGGACGAAAAGATTCTGGAAAAAGCCATCGAGACGGAAAAAGACCGCGTATCGCTGGAAAATCTGCGCGAAGGCTACTCGCGGCAGCGCGAGTCGGCGGCGGCGCTGCTCAAAGAACTGGGCGAAGAAGACGTGGAAAGCCTGAAACTCAAAAATCTCTCCGCCGAGACCTACGCTTCGCTTAAAGAGGGCGTGGAGCGTTTCGACGCCACGCTCGCCATGCTGGAATCGCGCCTGAAACGGCTGGAAGAAATGCTGGCGGCGGGAGCCGACGCTGAGCGTGAAAAAGAACTCTCCGGCAGACTCGCCGAAATCAAAGAAAAAATCCGTGATATAAGCGAAAATCTCGCCGAAGCGGCGGAACAGCGCAGGCTGCTTGCCGAAGGATACGTCGAAACCGAAAAAAGCCGCAACCGGCTGCTGTCGCTCATCGGCAGATACGAAGAAAACTCCGCCCTTTCCCCTCTCGTCAGACAGAGCGAAATGGCGGGCGCGCTGCTCACCGCCCAGATAAACAAAATTTTCGCGGCGGCAACGGCGCTTTACGCCGACATGGGCGGCAGCGGCGCCGTTACGGCGGAAAACGGAACTATCGCCCTGACCGATGGCGAAAACACGACGCCGTTCGGCAAACTGCCTCTCACCGACAAGGTATGCCTGTTTATCGCCGTGAAACTGTGCCTGCAAAAAGCCTCTTTCCCCGAACTGGAAACAGTGCTGCTGCACGGCGAAATAACTCTTGACAAAGAAGAAACCGCCGCGCGTCTCGGCGGGCTTAAAGACAAAAACTTTATTGTCGAAGCCATGAGCGCGTCGGTATAAGGACAATATGAAACGAAACAAAAGACTTTATTCGGCGTCGGTATGGGTCGTCATCATTCTGGTGGCGGCGGTTGTCGGCGTATCGCTGGGCGTGTGGTCTTCTTCGGAAGCCAACACGTCCGGTTTCAATATAATCTCATGGAGCGCTCTGCTCTTCATGCTGCTGTGGCTTGTACTCGCCACCTTTCTGCACGAACTCGGCCATCTGCTGATGGGTTACGCCACGGGCTACAAATTCGTGTTTTTCAAACTTTTCGGCGTGATTTTTTACAAGCACGGCGGCAAATGGACCACCATGCGCGACAAGGCAAACGGCGCAATCGGCCAGTGTCTCATGCAGCCCGACTTTCCTTACGGCGACAAAATGCCGTATGTGCTTTACAACATAGGCGGCGTGCTGATGAACATTGTGTGCGCGGCGATACTCGTGGCGTTTGTGTTCATATATTCCGCGAACGATTTCGCCGTGACGGGCATAATCGTCAACGGGATATTTTTCCTCATCAACGCGATACCGGCGCGGAGTCTGCAAAACGACGGCTACAACGTGCTGGAAATCTCGCGCGGGGCGGTGTGCAAAAAAGCCTATTATACCGAACTTAAAACCACCGCCGCCATGCTGGAAGGCAAAACGTTCAGCGACATGGCGGAAGAAATGTTCGACTTCGACACCGACGGCGTGAAGTACCCCGCCGTGTGCTCGGCTTTGTATATTTCCTACTGCTATCTGGTGTCAAGCGGCAAGCAGGAGCGCGCCGACGGCATGATTGAAGCGCTCTACGCAAAAAAAGACGACATGCCCCTTTCCCACGCCAACACTTTCAGCGTGGAATATTTCAACAATCTCATGCTTTTCCGCGACGACAGGGTCAAGGCGGCGGAACTGTACAACTCGTTTGACATGACAATCAAAAACGCCATACAGCGCACGCCCGTGCCTTTTACCGTCATCGCCCGCATGATGGTTAACGCCCTTTCGGCGCACGACGACAGGCGTTACACCGCCGACCGCATTCTGCTGGAAAAGATAATCGACTATTCGCGCAATGCCGCCGAAGCGGAATATCTCGGCGTGCTGCTGCGCAAAGCGGGACAGCGCTGGGCGGAAAGCGCGCAGGACCCTTTCGGTTTGTGAAAGAATTTTTCAAGTCGCTTGCCGACGCGCTGAACCCGCAGGGTATAAAGTGCGTGGTCTGCGGGCGCGACATAGAAAAGGAGCGGAACGGTTTTTGCGGCGGGTGCTTAAAGAAACTGCCGTACAGCGCGCGTGTCTGCCGCAAATGCGGCGTGGACATAAGGAGCCTTAACGACTACTGCGACGACTGCGGAAAAAACAGTTACGCCTTTGACGAAGCCCGTTCGCCTTTCAGATACGAAGGCGAAGCCATGAAACTGATACGCCGTCTGAAATTCGGCGGGCAGAAGTATCTGGCGAAGCCGATGTCAAAACTCATGGCGGATACGCTGCTCAGACAAAACTGGCGTTTCGACGCCGTGACGTATATCCCGATGAACCGTAGCGGGCTTAAAAACAGAGGATATAACCAGGCCGAGTTGCTGACGGAAGAAATATGTGATATAATACAAAAACCGATGTTTGGCGGAATAGTCAAAAAGGAAGGAGTGATTCCTCAGGAAGGGCTGGACTACAATGGCAGGAAAGACAACGTGAAAGGCGCTTTTCTTGTCACGGAAAAGCCGCCCGAAAGGCTGCTGCTGGTGGACGACGTC
>CAJFSP010000018.1 GCA_904419725.1 Candidatus Heteroclostridium caecigallinarum
GTAAACGGGTTTGGAGTATTGCGGGATATAAACTTCATACCCTTTCCAATTTTTCCCGCGTTCAAATTTCTGTGCAGCCAACTCAATTCTCAATTCTTCTAACTGTTGATTGATGTCTTTCATTTTTTCTTTGCCTCCTTCATTATGCTGTCACAAAAACTTTCGTCAATATGACAATCTGTTAAATCTGTCAGATTAATGTACTTTCCGTTACGGAAAAAATCCGAAATTTTTTTGCCTTCATATTGCATATTGGTTTGAGGGTCATATACAATAACTTTCCCTTCTCTACGTTCCGCCGTAACTATGTGTCCGCTGCTGCGCCCTGCCCAATTACATGAAATAGAATATATATGGCTTTTTATGGCCTATTTGATAAATCTGAAAACGCAATTAACGCACGTCGATGTAGCCTCATCACCCAACGCCAAGTATAATTGCACTCCACCGCTATTTTTTCAAAACTCTTGCGCTCGATGTTTGTCATCATCTTTAATGTTGACGTTCCATAATTCATCTGCAACACCGAGCGAAGTCAATTTTTCTTCGTCAATATCATCATAAGTCAATAAACGATTACGAAAACATCTGTATGCTGTTTCCAGTCCTGTCAAATATCCTTGATTGAAATCATCTTGTTTTTCATAAGCGTCGTCATAATATTGTTTAATATAATGCGCGATTTCTACTGCAATTTCATATCTTTGTTCTTTATGGTCAATCATGACTCACCTCTTTTTTTCAATGACTCGCCCCAGATATTTTTCCCTTCGGAAAAGTTTTTCTTTGCTTGGATAATAGACATTAAATTGCATTCATCCTTTTCATTGGGGTCAAGTTCCGCTTCAAAGCCTTCATACATCCAGCCACATACCGGACACTCATCGAAAGACCCTCCCTCAAATTCTGTATTGCAGATAAAACATTTTACTTTATCTCCCATAGTTCATCTTGCCCCTTAATTTTCAAAAATCGTTTTGAACTGGAAAATTGATATGTATGGACAATTCCGTCCATGCTGACCACAACCAATCTTTGTGTTATTGTATCATATTTATAAAATCGTTCGCGTCTCTCCGAAAAATAAAGCTGCCCTGCGTTACCATTAAAAAACGATATCGATTGCTGTATATATTCCCGTTCGTTCAGTCCCATTTCAGCCGCGTGTCTTTGGTGATGCTTTGTTTTAGACCTGTTAAAACCGACGGCTTTCGGAACAGGAACTTGTCCTTGGGTGCCGGTGCCGCTCGCCAAGTCTGAATTATAAACCTTTTCAAGCGACTGCCTCTTTTCCTCTTGTTCTGCAAATCTGCCTGCTCTATCCCGCTTATGCTTACTCTCGTCCCATTCCGCCATCTATTTTATCACTCCTTGCGTCAAAAGTAAATAGTAATAAAAAACGGCAGCGCCTGCTACCGTCTGTTTTTTTCACGGTAACATTATAACACGCTTCAATATGACATTTTATGCCATCTTTTCGGCATACGCCAAAAGAGCCTCGTGGTTTAATCTCATTGTGTGCCGCCAGGAATAATTGCACTCAACCGCAATTTTCTCAAAGCGTTTCCGCTCAATATATCGCTTATAAAGTATCTCCGCCAATGGCGCCGCCAGACTGTTTATTTTGGAAGTCAATTCGTCCTGCTTCGCCGACATTTCCCAGATGTTCGCCGCGATTTTCGCTTCCAGCGCCGCGCATTTGTCTATGTAGTATTCCAGCGTGTCAGTGTTTTTCTTGCTTGCCGACACACGCTCGCCGCCCTGAAACACCTTTATGCTCTCCATGCGCCCGCGCAGTTCGTCCAGATTGTTTTTGAGATTGCGCGTTTTGCGCACAAGGTCATAATAGCCGTTGAGTTCCTTCTTCGCCGCGTCGATTTTTGCCGCTGTATCCGTCATCTTTCTTCTCCCTTCCTCGCTTTTTTCAGTCAGACTCTGCACACCGGTGCTTGCCACATAAGGCGGTAAAGCGGCTGGCGGCAAATCCAACAAAGGCAGTATCACGGTACACCCACAAGCGGGGCAGTATGCACCGCCCGTGAGCAAGTTCATCTGCGCCCCGCATTTGGGGCAAAAATATATTTCACTCATCGCTACCTCTCAAAAATTCCTCTCTCTTTGCTTATACCGAACTCACAGTTACCCAATGCCCATTCTACAATCTCTTTTGCGTACTTTTCTTTGTTTTTCATTTTTCTACCTCAACTAAAATCGGTGCCGCCGCACCAGCGAAGCGAGAAAGAAAACTCTTTCCCGCTTTTTCTTTTGAGATTTTACGCTCTGAAAGCGGCACGGTTTCTGATTGGGCGTTTTAACTGTCCGAATATATTCGGTCGCTATATAATCAAAAAGCATATATGGCGATTAAATATAAGTATTATACATCGGCAGGCAAGAGCGGTATAATGCAGACAACAGAACAAGGAGGCTACGATGGAATACAAGTTTTTAGGCAACACAGACATTAAAATTTCCGCTCTGTGCCTTGGCTGCATGAGTTTCGGCGACCCCGCCAGCAAAATGCACGCATGGACGCTGAACGCCGACGACAGCGAAAAAATCATCAGGCACGCTCTGAAACTCGGCATAAACTTTTTTGACACGGCAAACTGCTATTCCGCCGGCACCAGCGAAGAATATCTCGGCAGAGCCGTTAAACGCAACGCGAAAAGGCAGGACGTCGTGCTGGCGTCGAAAGTTTATTTCAACGACGGACATCTGTCGAAAGAAGCGATTAACCGTGAAATCGACGGCACTCTGAAAAGACTGGGCACCGATTATCTCGACCTTTATATCATCCACCGTTACGACTACGGCACCCCCGTCGCGGAGACAATGGAAGCGCTCGACGGGCTTGTCAAAGCGGGCAAAGTGAGAGCGCTGGGCGCCTCGGCTATGTACGGATACCAGTTTTACTACATGCAGCTGGCGGCGAGGGACAACGGTCTGACAATGTTTTCGTCCATGCAGAACCACTACAACCCGATGTACCGCGAAGACGAAAGAGAACTTATTCCGATATGCCAACAAACCGGCGTGTCTCTCACTCCGTACAGTCCTCTGGCGGCGGGAAGAGCGGCGCGGCCGACATGGGACGCCGACACCGCCCGAGGCAAAACCGACAAGGTGGCGCGCGAAAAATACGATTCGACGGAAGAAACCGACAAGGCCATAGCCGAAAGAATTTTCCGTACCGCGGAAAAGTACGGCACGACGATGACAGCCGTCACATTCGCCTGGCATTTCGCCAAAGGCGTGACCGCCCCTATTGTCGGCGCTACAAAGGAAAAATATCTTGACGACGCCGTAAAGGCGTTTGACATAAAACTCACCGATGACGACGTGAAATACATCGACGAACCGTACGTCCCCCACAAAATCGTGGGAGCGCTGTAAAACGCCTCCGCAAGGCGGCGTTTTACATGCCCGAAACGAAAATATCGCCCGATAGTGTTATAATTTTTCTTTTTAAGGCAAAGATTGACAACAAAAAGCGGCTATACTCGTCAAAAGCCAAAAAGGAGAAAACGCTATGAAAAAGAAATTGTGCGCCCTGCTGGCGCTGGCGCTGGCATTTGCCGTATTCGCCGGCTGCGCCCCGCAGGACAAAACTTTTACAAAAGACGGAATATCCGTGACCGTCAACGGGGATTTTAAGGAAGCGTCCAAATCGGGACACGCATTGTATCTGGAAAGCGATTATGCGTCGGTTTCGGCAAAAAAAGAGAGTTTCGACAGTCTTGACGGCATGACCGCCGACACGGAACTGCGCGACTACACGCAATCGGTAGTTGACAACAACGAGCTGGGCGAAACGCAGATTCAGACGGGAGGCGCATACGACTATTTCACTTACGATAAGAAAAACGGCGACACCGACTACACTTACACCGCGATGACGCTTAAAGGCAAAGACGCATTTTATCTCATAACCTTCCAGGTCAAAAAAGATGACTATGACAGCAGAAAAGGCGACGTGGAAAGCTGGATGAAATCCGTGAAAGTTGACGTTACCGAAACAAAATAAAAGAAAGACCGCCGTCGGCGGTCTTTCTTTTTTGTATGCCCTGTATAATTATTTATAGGAGGCGCTCCGCAGCAGTGACCTGAAAGACGGAGCGTATTCCGCTTTTATTTTTTATCGTCCGGCTTTTTTCCGGCGGAGGCGCAGCCTGAACACCCCGAACACTTGCCGCCGCAGTCGCATCCGCCCTTTTTTTTGTTTCGGCGGACGCTCCAGACAATTCCGAAAACCGCCAGTCCCACTATGGCGACGAGAACGATTATTTCCCACGCGCTCATGCGGCTACTCCTTTGAACTTATTGTTGTTTTTATGCCTTATATACAGCACAGTCAGCGCGGCGGCAATCGCTACCAGTATTATTACGCCTATCCACCAGTAAGACACGCTCCAATATGTAACCATCGAAACGACATACGCCGTGAGCAGCCAGAAGCCTATAGCGCCCCAGGTGCGTTTTCCGCTGCCTATTTCGCCGTAAACCGCCGCCACCATCGCCATGCACGGCACGGCGAGCAGGTTGAACAGCATGAACGAGTACGCGCTTGCCACTGTCATACCGCCGAGCAGCGCTTCCAGCCCGAGACCGCCCGAAAGTACTTCCAGTGTGGCGACGACTTCTTCTTTCGCCAGAAGTCCGGTGAGCGACGCCACGACGAATTTCCAGCCGTCGGCGCCCATGGCGAAACCAAGCGGATAGAACAGATATTTAATGACATTGCCGATGCGGCCCATCATACTGTATTCGATGTTGTCGACCATTCCGTTCCAGAAAGCGAAATCGAAATTGGAAAGGAACCAGATGACGACTATCGAAGCCGCTATGATGGTGCCCGCCTTTATGATGAAGTGTTTGAGTTTTTCCCACAGGTGCGCCATCAGGTTTTTAAACTGAGGCAGATGGTAAGACGGCAGTTCCATGATGAACGGCGGCGTTTCGCCCTTGAATACCGTGAACCTGAGTATAATCGCCGCGACAATCGCCACGACTATGCCTATGAGATAGACCGAAAACACGACCAAATCGCCGTATTGCCCCGCGAACAGCACGCCCGCGAATGCCAGCCATATCGGCAGTTTCGCTCCGCACGAGAAGAACGGAGCAATCATCATCGTCATGCGGCGTTCTTTTTCGTTTTCAAGCGTTTTGGTTGCCATTACGCCGGGCACGCCGCAGCCGAAACACATCAGAAGCGGCATAAACGCCTTGCCCGAAAGGCCGAATTTTCTGAATGCCCTGTCCATGATGAAAGCCACGCGCGCCATGTAGCCGCTGTCTTCCAGAATGGAAAGGAACAGAAACAGCAGAAGTATCTGCGGCAGGAAGGAGAATATCGCGTCGAGACCGGACAGCAGACCGTCGCACACGAGACCGGACAGCCATGCCGGCGAAGCCGACATCCAGCCGGACACAACGTCGATTATGCTCCCTGTGAGCCAGCCCATCCACGATTGCAGCCAGACGCCCACCGACGGCACCGCCATTGACACGACGCCGCCGGCGGCTTCTTCGAGCATGCCTTCATAGCCCATGCCCGAAAAGAAGTTTATCCAGCCGGGGTCTGTAACGCTCACGCCGAAAAGGCCGTTGAGAAAAAGGAAGTCTTCCGCGAAAGTGATGTGAAATACCGCGAATATTATAAGGAGGAACAACGGTATGCCCCAGATTCTGTGAGTGAGAACTCTGTCGGCTCTGTCACTCCGCGTGTTTTCTTCCCTTGCGGCTCGGGATATCACCGACGAAATATGCTGCGTCAGAAAGCGATATCTCGCGTCCGCCACCATGGCCTCGAAATCATCATCGAAAGCTTTGGCGTTTATTTTCGATTTGAGCCCCGCCGCCTTTTTCGCTATTTCGGGGAATTTTGCCGTTTCAAGTTCATCGGCTTCCAGCATTTTAACGGCGTGGAACACTTTGTCGCCGCAGCCGGCGTCGCCGTAAAGCCCGACGATTTCTTTGTACACGCCCCCGAGAACGCCGCTTTGCTCTATAACCGAGCGGCCGCCCTTGCCTTTGCCTGCCGTTTCGTACGCCGTTTTCATCAACGCAGCCAAGTTTTTGTTTTTGAGAGCGCTTATTTCCACCACCGGCACGCCCATCAGGCTTTCCAACGCCTTTTTGTCGATTTTATCGCCGTTTTTCTCAACTACGTCCATCATGTTGAGGGCGATTACAACGGGGATATCGGTTTCTATAAGTTGCGTTGTGAGATACAGATTGCGCTCCAGGTTTGTCGCGTCGACTATATTTATTATGACGTCGGGATGTTCTTCCAGTATGTAATTTCTGGACACGACTTCCTCAGGAGTGTAAGGCGAAAGCGAATATATGCCGGGCAAGTCGACTATATGCACTCTTTCGGGAAGTTTTTTGTACACCCCCTCCCTTTTATCCACAGTCACGCCGGGCCAGTTGCCGACATGCGCCGTGCTGCCCGTCAGACTGTTGAACAGCGTCGTTTTGCCCGAGTTGGGGTTACCAGCCAAACAGAATTTCATTTTTTAACCTCCATCACTACTTCCGCCGCTTCGTCTTTGCGCACGGAAAGTTCGTATCCTCTGAGCAGCACGCACAGCGGGTCGCCGAGGGGCGCGACTTTGACCAATTTGATTTCCGCGCCGGGCGTTACGCCCATGTCGTACAGCCGCCTTTTTATCTTCCCGACGTTGGATATTTTGAGCACCACGCCCGTTTCGCCGGGAGAAAAATCTTTAAGCACTTTTTCCATATTGCCTCCTTATCCGACCATTATCCTCGTCGCCAACTGCTTGTTAAGCGCGAGTTTGCAGTCTTTTACTTTGACTATGACGTCCCCCGCCTGCTCGTTCAGCATTGTGATTTCCGCCCCGACCAGTATGCCCAGATTCGCCAGATGTCTCTTGACTTTTTCGTCAACGGGCATCTTCATGATTTTTAACGTCGTGCCGCGCGGCGCTATCGATAACGGCATCATACTACCTCCAAAATGTTAGTTAAGCCTGACTTTTTTGAGACGTCAAACGAGTTTGTCGAAATTCGCGGGCGAAAGGTCGGACAGAATTCTCACCGCGTCTTTCGATGCGATATTCTCATTGCAGCAAAACCGCCCCGTCAGAAAATCTTTTACTTTTAGGTACGCCCTGTAATAGCGCGAAGCGGTTTCTTCCCCTTTACCCGTGAAAGAAATTGTCTTGTCTTTGTTGCGCAAAACTATCCCTTTGATTTCAAACTGGTCGAGCATCCTCGACACGCTCGCCCTTGAATATTCCAGCGCGGCGGCGATATCTACGGGTTTGACCGACTGCCTGCTCAATGTGAGATTGAAAATTGCGATAAGATACTTGATTTCAGACGCGCTCATTCTTCCCTCAATGTTAGCGTATGCTTACTTTTCGCCGAAATATTACCACTTAATTATCTGCGTGTCAACTGTTAGCCCAGGCTAACGAAAAAATATATCGCGTTTTTTACGGAAAACGGCAAAATACTTTGTTTAAGCGACAAAACGGCGGAAGAATGTTAAAAAATACTTTACTTTATTGCTTTATTGTGGTAAAGTATCAGCACAATATATCAATTTTATCAAGGAGAACCGAAATGAAAAAGAAAATAATCGCTCTTCTGACGGCTGTTTTTGCCTTGGTGACGGGTCTGTTTGTATTGACGGGCTGTTCTAACACCCCGCAAAACGGATTCGATATCGAACTCGCCAAAGCCTTCGCCGAAGAAACGGGAATCGAACTGAGATTGCAGGGAATAAAATGGGAAAATAAAATGACTGAAATTGATTCCGGCAATATCGACCTCATATGGAACGGCATGACGATTCAGCCGGAAATGGAAAACAACCTTGCAATCAGCAAGCCGTATATGACCAACAGCCAGGTTATGCTGGTGAGAGCCGACAGCGACCTTACATACGAAAAAATAATGGCCGATAAAGATATCAGAATAACTGCCGAAGGAGACAGCGCCGGCGCTGCGTGGATTGCCGACAACGGTTTTACACAATTTATTAATGCCGACAACCAAATTAAAACCATGACGGAAGTCAAAGCAAATACTGCCGACGTCGCCGTGCTTGACAACGTGTTGGCAAATTATTACATTACAAACGATGAATCAAGTTTCGAGGGCGAACTTAAAATTGTCGAAGATGAAAACGGCAAAATTAAAACGCTGACGGATGAAGTATACGGTATAGCCGCGAAAAAAGGCAACGTCGGGCTTATCACCAAAGTCAACGACGTGTTGGCAGCGCTTTACGCCGACGGCACCATGATGGAAATCGCGGAGAAATACGGACTTGAATCAAACATCAAGACCGATAGTTTCGAAAATTACACTCCGCAATACGACAGTCTCTCGGCGGCAGAAAAAGCCGGCTGGGAAGCCATTGCCGAAAAAGGTTATATCATTGTGGGCTACACGATATTCGCCCCTATCGCTTACTGACAGTATCGGTAACGACAATATCACCAAACAAAAAAGCCTTGCGCGCGCCGCAAGGTTTTTTAAGGGAGAAAACCATGTCTTCATCTTTTTGGAACGTAACTCAGGAACTGGCAAAAGCATCGCTATGGACGCTTGGACTGTTCTTTATTACTTTGTTGGTCGCGATACCACTGGGATTCGGGTTCTGCTCTATTTCACGGTGCAGGTTCAAACCCGTAAGAGCGGTGATGCGCGTGCTTATATGGATTATCCGCGGCACGCCGCTCATGCTGCAAATCATCCTGTTTGTGTACGCCCCCGGACTTGTCTTCGGCATAGTGGTGTCAAACAGGTTTATCTGGGTGGCGCTGGCTTTCGTCATCAATTACGCCGCGTATTTTTCGGAAATTTACCGCGGCGGCATGGAAAGCATACCACTGGGACAATACGAGGCGTGCAAAGTGCTGGGCATGACCAAAAGCCAGACCTTTTTCAAAGTCGTGCTGCCGCAGGTTGTCAAACGCATTGTACCCCCTATGGGCAACGAAGTAATCACGCTTGTCAAGGATACTTCGCTCGCCAACGTTGTGGGCATAACCGAAATTATCATTACAGCGAACAACATCATTAACTCGACGGGCGCGATATGGCCTATCTTTTACACGGGCGTGTTCTATCTGATTTTCAGCG
The DNA here is from genome assembly GCA_904419725.1 of Candidatus Heteroclostridium caecigallinarum. GTDB lineage: Bacteria > Bacillota > Clostridia > Christensenellales > CAG-314 > Heteroclostridium > Heteroclostridium caecigallinarum. Next base: position 9,127 of record CAJFSP010000018.1, read on the forward strand.
GACTGCTGTCGCTGCTGCTGCGCCATGTGGAAAAGAAACTTGACTTTTACAGGTGAGCTCATGGAAATTCTCAATGTAAACAATCTGAACAAAAGTTTCGGTGAACTGCACGTGCTAAAAGGCGTGTCTTTCACCATGAATAAAGGCGAAGTAACCGCCGTCATCGGCTCGTCGGGCGGCGGAAAAACCACGCTGCTCAGATGCCTCACCTTCCTGGAAAAAGCCGACAGCGGCTCCGTCACCATTGACGGCGACCAAATCGTGCGGGAAGAAAACGGCGTTTCGGTGTATCCGAAAGACGAGGAACTGCGCCGCCGCGCCCTCAAAGTGGGACTTGTGTTTCAGGACTACAACCTGTTTCCGCACAAGACGGTTTTGCAGAACTGCGCGCTGGCGCCCGTAACTGTGCTTAAAGCCGACAAGCAGGCGGCGGCTGCCGCCGCCGAGGCGACGCTGAAACGGGTCGGTCTTGGCGACAAACTCGACGCCTACCCCTATCAGCTGTCGGGCGGGCAGAAACAACGCGTCGCCATTGCCCGCGCGCTGTGCATGAACCCGTCGCTGCTGTGTTTTGACGAGCCGACGTCGGCGCTCGACCCCGAACTGACGGCGGAAGTGCTCAAAGTAATCAGAACGCTCAAAGAACAGGGCGTCACCATGCTGATTGTCACTCACGAAATAAACTTTGCCAAAGAAGTTGCCGACACGGCGGTATTTCTGGAAAAAGGCGTGATTCTGGAATCGGGAAACGCGCGCGAACTCATCGAAAGCCCGAAAAACGAGCGCACCAAAGAATTTTTGAGAAAAATAAGCGAGTAAGCCCCTTTTTCGGTTGAGTTTTTTGCCGAAATATGGTAGGATAAATCATATTCGTTTTGAGGTTTGTTTATGGACAAAATCACTTATGAAAAATCAGGCGTGAACATCGACACCGCCGACGCTACAAAACGTGAGATGGCCAAATACGTCAACTCGAACAACCAAAGAGTGCTCAACAAAGTGGGCGCTTTCGCTTCGCTGTATGACATCAAATTCCCCGAAATGAAAAACCCGATTCTGGTGCTCAAAACCGAGGAACCGGGCTCGAAGCAGAAATTCGCTTTCAAATACGGCAAGATTAAAAACATCTGCTACGACATGATAAATCATCTGACCAACGACATCCTCGTTATGGGCGCTACCCCGCTCACCGTGCAGGACGCCATAATATGCTCCAAAATCGAAAAAGACGTGGTCAGCGATTTGGTCAAATATATTTCCCAGGCATGCAAAGACAACGGCAGCGTGCTGACGGGCGGCGAAACTTCCGAGCAGCCTGACGTCGTTGAAAAAGGCATTTACGTCCTGACGTCAAGCATTGTGGGTATTGTCGAAAAAGAAAACATCGTCGACGGCAGCAAAATTCAAAAAGGCGACGTGGTTATCGCCCTTCCGTCCAACGGAATACACACAAACGGATATTCTTTCCTGCGTATGATGCTGGAACAGTTCCCGGAAATCGAAAACGAGGAAATCGAAAACGGCGAAACTTTCATTGACGTCATAATGCGCTCGCATACGGCTTATTACAATGTGCTCACCCCTCTTTTCGGCAACGACAATCTGGTGGGTATGGCTCACATAACAGGCGGCGGAATACAGGGAAATCTCAACAGAATACTTCCTGAAAAATTTTCCGCTCAAATTGACTTGACAAAAATCAAAATTTTGCCTATATTCAAATTCATCAAGGCAAAAACCCAGACCGACGACGCCGAACTGCTTAAAACCTTTAACATGGGCGTAGGCATGACGGTTGTGGTCAAAAAAGGCAGCGAAGACGAGTTTTTGGCTCACTTCAAAAAACTCGGCACCGACGCCTACGTCATCGGCGAAATCGTCGACGGCGACAAGACGGTGAAATTCACCGGACAACTTCAATATTGATATTAAAGAGGTTCCCCTCTTTGATATATGCGGATGTGGCGGAATTGGCAGACGCGTAAGATTCAGGTTCTTATGGTCGCAAGGCTGTGCAGGTTCAAGTCCTGTCATCCGCACCAACTAAAATCCGAATTAAATTCTCTTACCGAGATTTAGTTCGGATTTATTTTTTTTGCTTTATTCTTTAATTTTCAAAAATATTTTTTAATAAACTTATTTATACTTATTTAATTTAAATAGTAGACAAAATTTTTTCTATATAGTACTATTAAAATATAATTAGACAGGGGGCACTAAATGGAGTACAGTCAAATAATGTTAGAAATGTTGGAACGTATTAAGATGCTGGAAAACAAAGTAAAAGTGTTGGAAGAAAAAATCGAAAACACTACAATACCCAAACCTCAAACGGCTATGCAGCTTGATAAGGTTAGCTCAAAATATAGAGGCTTGACCGAATACTTGTTATCGTCAAATGAAACAAAAGTTACGCTTTCTTATTCTCAAATAGAAGAAATTTTGGGATTTAACTTACCTAATACCGCGAGAAAGTTCAAGCAAGCATATTGGGCAAATACAAAAACGCACTCTTACGCTTCGAGTTGGATGAACGTGGATTATAAAGCGCGCCCCGACATCAACAGTGAAACCGTAACCTTTATAAAAAACTTCGCATAAAACAGTTATGCAATAAAAAACTCCCTTGCGGGAGTTTTTTTTATTTTGGGGAAAGTTCTTTGAGTTTTTCTTTTATTTTGAGATAGCCTTCTTCGGCGTCGCCGCAGTCCAGCACCGCCTGCTCCATCGGGCACAGCCCAGTGCCCTGCCTGTTGATTATCCTTTCCGTCAGAGCGCCGTATTCATACGGCACGCCGCTTTTGTCCAGAAATTCTTTCGCCGCCGCCGATATCGTGGCGGCGTAAACGGCGCTGACGCCGGCTTTTACGAACAGCATCGCCGCCGCCTTTCCGACGACGACATCCGCCGCGGAAAAGCCATTGACGCCCCTGCCCGACGATATGATTTCCATCATCGGCGCGACGCCCCTTTTGTCGCTGACGATTGTTTCACCGCCTTTTACAAGACACAGCGTGTGCCCGGCAAGCCCTTTTTTGGCTTTTTGCAAATCAGTCATTGTTGTCTTTCAGCATAAGACGGCGGACCGCCATGACAACGAGCGGCACAAGCACCGCCTGCGCGGCCGCCCCGGCCAGCCCAGACTGAATCTGAGACCACACGAGCGCCGGAGTAAACGGCGCGACCGACTGAAAAACAATGACAGACAGCATAAATACTGCCCTGCCGCAAACTATGGCAAGCGCAGTCGCCGCGAAGGCAAACAGACCGTTTTTGAAAATGTTTTTCGAAAACAGCCCGGATACGGCGGCAAACACGGCAAGTTCGGCAATCATAAACGGAAGACGCGCGGCCGCAGGCATAGCGCTGCCCCACAGCGACGTCAGCGCGAAACTGACCAGCGGAGACGCCACGCCGACGGCAAGCCCCCACGACGTGCCCAGCAGACAGCCCGCCAGAAGCACCGGGAGATACATCGGCAGCCATGTCACGCCGCCTGCCTGTCCCGCGGCGAGATGCACAATCTGCGGCAGAACCACAGCCAGCGCCACAAGCGAAACGGCGACGATTGATTTGACCGTCAATTTGGTTTTGTGGGAATATTTTTTTAATGTAAGTATATTTTCCAGCATAAAAACTCCTTTCGGCAATGATACCACAAAAGCGGCGTCAAGTCTTGTGTTTTGATGTCATTTGCCGCCTTTGAAAAACTGCCGCTGTCTGCGGCGACTATAAAAGTGTCGAGTTGTCTGTTATACATTTGACGTCTCCTTAAAAAAGGCCTGTCTGAGCGCTTCAAGACGCAGGCGCAGGCTTTGCGCCGCGACGTCGCTTTTACGCGCCATGTCATAGCCGTGGACAGTTCTTTTGGTTTCGTTGATAAAAACACTCACGCCGCCGTTTTTCAGTTTTCCGGCGAAAATAAGCGCCTCGTCTCGCAGGCAGTCGAACTCCGCCGTTTCTATGTAGGTCGGCGGAAAGCATCCGAAATCTTCTCTTTCCGCCGGGGAGACAAAGCGGCGTTCCGGGTCGAAGTATTCCCACATTTTCGCGTTGAGACGGGCGTTCCACATTGGCGTGTCGGTAAACTCTTTCATTGACATGGTCTGCATGCGCCTGTCCAGCACGGGATAAATCAGCATGGCGAAACACGGCTTTGCCTTACCGTCTTTGAGCGCGAACACCGTGTCGGCGGCCAGACACCCGCCGGCGGAATCGCCGCCCACGGCGATTCTGTTTTTGTCTATGCCGAGTTTTTCGGCGTTTTCCGCCGCCCACAAAAACAGCGACAGACACTCACGGTTCTGCTCGGGATAAACGCGGGACGGCGCCAGGGAGTAATCCGCGAACAGCACTTTGCCGCAGACGGAAGCGTATTTTTCGGCGTACCGGAAATGGTAAGGCGCCGCCTTGAACACAAAGCCGCCGCCGTGGAAATACACAAGGCACGGCGAGCTGTCCCCCGCGTCATCGGAAGAAATAAGCCACGCGCGGCAGGGCGCCGAGTCGATTTTTTCCACGTTGACCCCGCCGCCGCTTTTAGGCGACGCCGCGGACATCAGCGCCGAAGCGGTTTTCAGAGCTGCTCTTCCGAGCGGCGGAGTAAGCCTGGCGCAGATACCGAGTTGTTTGTCAATATCATACTTCTTTCTCAAAATCTTCATTTGTACCGATATTATATCACACATGTCAAATGAAAAAACACGGCAAAAGCCGTGTTTTTTGTTTGGTTGTTCAGATGTTGCCGGGTTTACAGAATAATTGCCCCTTCCTCGCCTTTTACGGGCACGGAGTCGAGAACCGAAGCCGGCGCGGAATCTTCAAAAGCGGATATTTTGTTCAGCATGGCGCCGACGTCGGACGGAAGCGCTCCGAAAAGCGGAACGGCATTGGACGGATGCGTGCCGAAAAACGCGGTTTCCGCCGATATGCCGGACAGAAGTTGTTTTTCTTCATCGAGCAGTTGCCGCAGAGTGTTTTCCCTGAAACGTCCGCGGGCTATTTCGTCATACAGCGCGCAGCCTTCTTCGGCGTGAAGAGTACCTACGAAAACCATATACGGCGAAACCCTGTTTATCATTTCGGCGTTGGCGACCGCGCTGCGCCTGAAATTTCCGCCGCCTTCCGCGCCAAGTATGAAATTCAGCCCGAATTCCATGCCGGCTTCGCCCAGTTTTTCAAGCTGGACGAACGCTTCTTCCGCCGTATAACCTTTGCCGAGAAAAGCCAGCACATCGTCCAGAGCCGACTCTACGCCGATGTTGATTTTGTTTATTTTCAGGCTTCTGAGTTCTTTCAGGTCACGCAGCGATTTATCTTTTATGTTCTTTATAGAAGCGTAAGCCGATATGTATTCGAAATCGGGGAAGGCGGCGTTTATCTTTTCGGCAACGGCTTTAAGCCTGTCTGCCGAAAGTGAAAAGGCGTCGCCGTTTTCCAGAAACGCGCGGCGGTTTTTGCCGCGGAAATTTGCTTTGGCTTCCCGGATATCGGCGTCTATTTCTTCCATTGGCGACACACGGTACGGCACGTCCGAATACATTGAGCAAAAGACGCATTTATTATGGCTGCATCCCGTGGTGACCTGCAGCAAAAGCGACTCCGCCTCGAACGGCGGCCGCCACGTTATACCTTCGTAATGCATAAGCGCCCCTATTACAGCGCGGCGTTGACGGCGGCAATGGCGCCGTCGGCGACGGCGGTCGCCACCTGCCGCAGTTGTTTGACCCGTATATCCCCCGCGGCGTAAACGCCGTCTATCGCCGTGCGCATTTTTTCGTCAACGGGAATAAACCCGTTTTCCAATTCAAGTTCGCCGTAAATGTCCGTGTTTGGCACCGTGCCCGCGTACACGAAAATTCCGCAGCCGTCGTCCTGGATTTTTTGTTTTGCGCCGTTGTCTTCATTTGTGATTTCCAGCCATTCCACCCTGCCGCTGCCGCCTACGGCGGTGAGTCTGCTGCGCAGCATGAGTTTAATATTGTCAGCCGCCGCCACTTTGACAGCGAACTCCGGAATGCAGCCGAGTTTTTCCTCGAAATGTATTATCGTGAGCGTTTTGGCAAATCGGGCGAGATACAGCGCTTCCTTTACAGCGCCGTCGGCTCCGCCGACGACATAAATGTTTTTGCCTCTGTACGCCTCGCCGTCACGGGCGGCGTTCATACCCATGCCTTTGCCCGAAAGTTCCTTTTCGCCCGGCACACCGAGTTTACGGGGCGAACTGCCGCCCGCTATAATCACTCTCGGCGCCAGATATGTGTTTCCGGCGGTACGGATTTCTTTGACGTCGCCGACGAGTTTTGCGCCGATGACTTCTTCGCGCGCTATTTCCACGCCGGCCGCGAGAGCCTGGCTTTCCATTCGGCGGGCGAAAGTAGCGCCCGTTTCCCCTTCCACTATCGCCGTGTAATGCGTGACAGTGGACACTTTGCCGATGATTCCGCCCACCTTGTCTTTTTCCAGCACCAGCGTTTTCTTCCCTCTGCTGGCGGCGTATATCGCCGCGCTTATTCCGGCGGGACCTCCGCCTATAACTATAATGTCGTACATAATAAAGTTCTCCTTTTTTCAGTGTACCACGGCGGTATGGGTTTTACAAGAAAAACCGCCGCCATAAATTAAAAACGGCGTCATATGACGCCGTTTTGGTGAACTGTCTTTCGAGATGTCCGAACACGTATTTGGCGGCGATTCGGCAATGGATTTATCTCCAATATCATCTGTTTTCGGCGGCATCCGATT
>CAJFSP010000019.1 GCA_904419725.1 Candidatus Heteroclostridium caecigallinarum
CCGTTATGAGCACGGCAAGCGCGAGTATAGCCACCGTGACTACCGCCCATTTCGCCCTGTCGCTTTGTACGTGTTGCCTGAAATTCATCTTTTACCTCCGTTTTTATATGCCGCCGTCTGGTCAATTATTGCCGAACGGTAGCCCGCCCTGTAAGCCTGCTGCGACTTTGACAGCCTTTGCGGCTTACCGTTTTTATCCGCTTTAACCTTACCGTCGTTTGTATACCGCTTATTATTTTTTAATTCGGCAGTATACTTCTGATACTTCCCGTGCGGGTTCAGCAGCACCCTGACTTGTCCCGTCCTGGTGTTTGTTACCACCGCGCCCGTCTTTTTGCCGCGAGCCTTCCGCTCGCCCGTCTTTTTCCAATTCGACACCGCACCTCCATAAAGTTAAAGGCGGTTTATTCAAGGGTACTACCGCCAAAACCCGATTTTTGCCCCGTTTGCCAAATTATTTACGCTTTGGGCTTTGGTGTGCGCTGATTACCCGTCAACGCACGAACGGTACAAAAGGAGGAAGAACATTTATGAGCATTTAACGCTACTGGGGCGGTAATGTTTTCCGACGCCACCGCTAACCGTCCACAAGGGGAAATTTATTTGAATTAAAACTTACTTGACAAGTTTCAATTCCGAATAAGAAATATAAGGCTTACCGTCCCACTCTTTGATTTTGGCTTTGAAACTCACCTTATCACAGACATTTGCCTTAAACGCTCCGACTTCGGTTTCACAACTTCCGATTTTTGGAATATCATCGCCGTCGCCGAGTACAACAAAATAATGTTTTTCGACTTCTTTTGTCTTGTTCGTCTCTTTGTCTTTCTTCTCTCTCAAAAGTCCCTTCAAATAAATGCCGTAATCTGTCATTTAAGTTATCTCCTTTGGGCTATCATCATCAGTACAAAGTGCCCACCTTTGCAGACGGCTCAACACCGTTTCGAATTTCACAGCCACTGAAAAAAGAAAGGCATATAACTAGCAATAAATTTCCATTCACAGTAAAGACTAATTCCTGTTGTCAGCGAATAAAGCCCCACCCTACTATTGACATATTTACTTGTCCGTATTTTTGCCGCCCTTTCACTTTTAGCCTCAAACTCATATATTTTTTTGCCAAACAGCGTTACTTGATATTTTTTCATATCATTTCCCCCTTGTATTTCTAGTTCCTTATTTGGAACTTCTATGTGTAATATAACCCATTATTTGGAACTTGTCAATATTTTTCTGCCAAAAAGTTTACAATAAGGTACTTTTTGTTATTATAAAAAAGGGGGAAATAAAAAATGGAAATTCTAGAACTTAAAAAGACACTAAAAGAAAGAAAAATCACATACAAAGAATTATCACAAAAATCAGGCGTACCAGAAAATACAATAAAAAAAATTATGAGCGGCGAAACAAAAAGCCCAGGGATTAACATTATGAACGCCTTATACAAAGCGGCAGGTATTGATGAGTCGCAGGCAAGTCTTACACCGAGTTATTTTGTAAACGATGATGAAATGACTCTTATAAAAAATTTTAGATTGCTTTCCCCATCGGAAAAAGAAATAGTATCACAAATGATACAAGGACTTATTCGGCAAAAAGAAAGTAAAGTTAAAAACGCATAAATTTAATGGCATAACAACCTTATCTATCCAACAAGCAGTTATATAATAACTGCCGATGAAAGACATAATACCAAAATTACAAAACATTCAACTAGAACTCGCCGTTTTGCTATCTGACCTTATCCAAGAAGATACAGACAAACGAAATAATTTTAAAATCATTAGTTTCACAGACGCATTAAAAGCAAAAAACAGTAATTTGTCTCCAAATATAAAGGAGAACAAATTTATGCCAAAAGAAGGTACTATTGTAAAAAGGAAAGACGGACGATATGAAGCAAAACTATACATAGACGGAAAACAAAAAAGTATTGCTTGCAAAAAGAATTATCAAGAAGTGTTGAAAGAACTTAACAAAACAATCAAATTAAAACGAAGCGGAAAACTGCAACCAAAACAAAAAACTTACAGTTTCTTTTCGTGGCTTGATTTTTGGCTCGAAAGCAAAAAAGACAGTATCAAAAAAAATAGTTGGCAGCAAATTGAAATTTGCATAAGGCTACACACAAAACCTAATATGGCGGACAGACCGTTGACGGAAGTAGATAGTCTTTTTTTACAAAGCGGGTTAAATAAAATTCAATCCGGCAGAATGAGAGAATACACAAAAAAGACTTTATTCGAAGCATTAAATAAAGCCGTAGAATTAAAATTACTCTCATTAAACCCTTGCCAATATGTAAAAATCAAAAAGCACATACAAGCCGAAGGACACGCACTAACTAGCCAAGAACGGCAAATTTTCTTTAACACAATTAAAAACAGCCCCTATCGAAACCATTTTATAGGGTATTTGCTGACAGGTTGCAGACCTCACGAATTATTTACAATCAAAAAAAACGATATTGATTTTGAAAACGAAACAATAACGATAAACGGAACAAAAACAGATAACTCAAAAAGAATAATTCCGCTATTCAATCAACTGAAACCGATAATTCAAGAGCAAATTAAAAAAAACACTAATACCGAATATGTTTTTGAAAAAACCTTGCAAAGCCTAAGGAAATACCTACAAAAAATAAAAAGCGATATTCCTTTTGCTATCACTGTAAAGGATTTCAGAACGACATTTGGCACACAGTGTTTAGAAAAAGGAGTGTCGCTAAAAATAGTCAGTAAATGGCTGGGACACACCACAACCAAAACGACAGAAAAACATTACATAAAAATTCTATCCGAATTTGAAAAGCAAGAAAAGAACAAAATCGACGATAAAAACGCCACTTGTTTCGCCACTTGTTTTGATTTTTTGGGTAAAAAAGAAAAAGAAAAGGAGTAGAAAATCACCTTGCAAAAACCAATTTTCTACCCCGTTTCAATAGGTTATGGCTCCCCAGGTAGGATTTGAACCTACGACCCTTCGGTTAACAGCCGAATGCTACTACCGCTGAGCTACTGAGGAACGATAGCTTAAATAATATAGCACCGAGCGAAAATATTGTCAACTTTTTTTGAATATTTCCGTCAGACTTTATCCGTCTTTTTGCCGAAAAACTCTCTTGCTATAAAGTCGCCCCTCTCTATATGCCGCGCTTCCATGGCGTCGAACAGCCGCTGTTTGTCATAAGGCACGCGCACGTCCTCAATCTTCATGCCGCCGCCGGAAACAGTCAGCAACGTGCCCTTGGCCATATTCTCGTGTTTGCACCCCAGCGAACCTATGTCGACATACAGTTTTTTGCCCATCGCCGTAAGCGGATGGTGCTCGTGCCCGAAAAAGATAACCTCGGCGTCGATATAGCCGAAAATATCGTCAAGCTCATCCACCGTGGGGTTGACTATCGGACGCACGAATTTGTTGTTTATCCTGGCGTAATGGCAAAACACGACACGGTGCCCGAAAAAATCCTTTTCGACCCTGAACGGCCACGACGCTATCTTTTCACGGTAACTTTCGCCTATCATTTTGTGAATCTGCCTGTGGTGGGCGGCCTCGTCGGGATGCATTGGCACCGTCAGGTTGTCTATGCCCCTGAGATACAGCAATTCATGGTTGCCCATAAGCATGGTCATGTTGGGCGTGGCGTACATCAGGTCAAGGCATTCCTTCGGAAACGGTCCCATCGCTATCGCGTCGCCGGTGTGAATGATTTCATCGCAGCCCCTCCTGCCGAACTCGCCGAGCATGGCTTCGAGCGCGGGCAGATTGCTGTGGACATCGGTTATCAGACCGATTTTTATTTCTTCCATTTTTTTAGTTTAACACAATGATTTTTATTTTTCAAGGTATTTCTTTTATGGCGGATATGGTATATAATAAATTTATCATTGAAAGAAGGGCGTAACATATGGACAAAAAAAAGGAATTTCAAAAAATCGTGCAGGATACCGACAATCTGGTGTTTTTCGGCGGAGCGGGAGTTTCGACGGAAAGCAACATACCGGATTTTCGCTCGGTGGACGGTCTGTACGCCCAAAAATACAAATACCCGCCCGAAACAATGCTGAGTCACACGTTTTTCGTAAACCACACGAAAGAGTTTTTCGATTTTTATCGGGACAAACTGCTCGTGCCGTGGGCAAAACCCAACATCACCCATTTCAAACTCGCCGAACTGGAAGAAGAAGGCAAACTCAAAGCGGTCATCACCCAGAATATAGACGGGCTGCATGAAATGGCAGGCTCTAAAAAAGTATTCAACCTGCACGGAAGCGTTTATTTCAACCACTGCGAGCGCTGCGGCGAGCCGTACCCCATGGAATTCGTCAAAGAAAGCAGCGGCGTGCCGCTGTGTGAAAAATGCGGCGGAGTGATAAAACCCGACGTTGTGCTGTACGAAGAATGCCTTGACGAAAATGTGCTGCAAGGCGCCGCCGAAGCGATATCGGGCGCCGATGTGCTCATTGTCGGCGGCACGTCGCTTGTCGTATATCCCGCAGCGGGTCTTATAAATTATTTCAACGGAAGCAAACTTATTTTAATCAACAAACAGCCCACCCCTTACGACGGCAAAGCCGACCTTGTGTTTCACGAAAGCATAGGCGAAATGTTCCGTCTGCTTTGATGGGCGTCTTGGCTGAAAAAACTTTTTCGGTGTGTGAATTTATGCGAGAAAAATACTTTGTGGACATTTGCGGCGAACATACCGCCCTGCCCGTCATATCGCTGCCGAACGGAGCGAAAATCTGCTTTTTCAACCTGCACGGCAACGTGAAACTTACAGAGCGCTGCGCCGCCGCTCTCGCGGAGCGCGTCGCCGATTGCGACGTTCTTCTTACTGCGGAATCAAAAGGTCTGCAGCTCACCCACTGCGTCGCGAGAGAACTCGGGCACGATTTTTACGCCGTCGCGAGAAAAAGCAAAAAACTCTACATCCAGGACGGCATCGAGGTGGAAATCGAGTCGTCCATCACCACCGGAAAAGCGCAGAAACTGTACCTGTCGGCAGGTGACGCGGAATTGCTCCGCGGGAAAAAAGTGGGCATTATAGACGACGTCATCTCCACGGGCAGCAGTCTGTACGGTTTGGAAAGAATCGTGGAACTCGCCAGCGGCGTCATACACAAAAAGGCCTTCGTCCTTGCGGAAGGCGACGCTAAAAACCGAACCGATATCATTTATCTGGCGGACATTCCGCTTCTTTGACGTACAAAAAAACAATCACCGCGCGGTGGTTGTTTTTGTTTTTTATCAAGGCATCATTTTGGGAGGAACTTATGAAAAACCTGCTGGACAAGACTTTCGGCATAACCGAAAGCGGCTCGACGATTAAAACGGAAATTATCGCGGGCCTGACGACCTTTTTCGCGATGTGTTACATCGTGCTTGTCAACCCGACGCAAATCGCCGGCGACGGAAATCCGCAGATTTGGAACTCGGTTTTCGTGGGCGGCATAATCGCCGCGGTAATCGGCACATTGCTCATGGCTTTTCTCGCCAGACTGCCCTTCGCGCAGGCGGCGGGGATGGGTCTCAACTCTTTCTTTTTCGTGTGCTTTGTGCTGACAGCCATGACCGCCGGCGAAGACCCCGTCGAAGGATACCAGGCGGGTCTGGTGATAATCTTCGTTTCAGGCATAATCTTCATGCTGCTGTCGGCAACGGGGCTAAGACACAAAATAGCCACCGCTTTGCCTGAATGCCTCAAAAAGGCCATTCCGGCGGGAATAGGACTTTTTATCGCCCTGCTCGGGCTTAAAGCGGCGGGTATCATCGTCGCCGACAGATACACGCTCGTATCGCTCGCCGACCTGACTCAATGGAGCATAGCGGCGCCAGCACTGGCGGCGTTCCTGGGTATTATACTTATTGCCGTGCTCAGCAAGTTCAACGTCAAAGGCAGCATTATTCTCGGAATACTCGGCACTACGCTGTTTTATTATCTCTTCACATGGAGCGCCCCCGCGTGGGACCCGACGCCTATCGGCGAAACTTTCAGGGACTTCGGCGAAATCGGCATAACCGCAGTTTTCCAAGGCGAAAGTTGGGTAAACGCTTTTTCCACCGAATATATAGGCGGCGTGTTCAGCGCGATACTGCTCATAATAACTTTCTGCCTGGTCGATATGTTCGACACTGTGGGTACGCTTTACGGCGCCGCGGCGGAAGCCAACATGATGGACGAAAACGGCAACCCGATACGCATGGAAAAAGCCATGCTGTGCGACTCGATAGCCACTCTGACGGGCGCGGTGCTCGGCACATCCACCATCACGACTTTTGTGGAATCCAGCGCGGGCGTCGCCGCCGGCGGCAGAACAGGGCTGACCAGCCTTGTGACCGCCATGTGCTTCGCCGTATGTCTGTTTCTCAGCCCCGTCGCCAACATAATACCCGGCGTCGCGACAGCGCCCGCCCTGGTCTTTGTAGGCGTGCTCATGCTGAAAAATTTCAGTAAAGTCGATATGAACGACATGCGTTCCGCCGTACCCGCGTTTCTGACGCTGGTAATGATGCCGCTGACCTACTCCATCGCCAACGGCATAGGTATAGGGGCGATATCATATGTCCTGATTTCGCTCTTCACGGGGAAGTACTCCAAAGACGACATCATCATCACCGTAATCGCGGCGCTGTTCGCCGTGAGATTCGCTCTCGTGTTCACCGGGACTTATCCCGTTTACGCTTTCTGACAAAAAACAAACACGCCCCGCCTCACGCGGGGTTTTGTTTTTTCAGGCGCGGAAGCGCCCGCCGCAAAGCCGCCTCTCCTTCCGCCTGCGGAGTTATCCGGTTAAAAATATTACGCGCGATTTGGCTTTTTTCTGTATAAAACGGCGCAAATGGAAAACACTAAAAGTACCAAGGAGGAACGCTGAAATTATGGAAAACAAAAAAGCAACTGCTTCCAAAAGCGCTAAAAACTGCAAAAACGTAAAGAACGAAGCGCAGAACAAGGCGGCGCAGAACAAGAAAGCCACCGCCAAAAACGCTTCCGACAGAAGCGCGTCCAACGCCAAAAACTGCAAATAAGGCGTACGGAACCAATGGAAAAACGACGGATACCATGTGTCCGCCGTTTTTTTATTTTGTCTTTATTTTGTCTGTTTTTTATCAAAAATGGCGCCAAAACGACAAAAAAACGGCGATTTTTTGTTAAAAAAGCACACGATATCGTTAATTTAATAATTACAAAAAAACCTATTGACTTTGCTTTTTTTATATGATATTAAAAAATCAAAGACGGTTTCGCGGCAGCGCGATTTTCTCTATTTCACACAGGAGGTAAGTATGGAACAAGTCAAACTTCAGGATAAGTATCAACTGTTTATAGGCGGCCAGTGGCGCGACGCTTCGGACGGCAAAACCTTCAAAACGATATGCCCGGCAAACGGCAATATACTTGCCGAATGCGCGGAAGCCACCAAAAGCGATGTCGACGACGCCGTTAAAGAAGCATGGAAGGCCTTTGACGGATGGAAAAACACCACCGTGGCGGAAAGAGCCGTTATACTTGAAAAAATTGCTGATATCATTGACGAAAACAAAGAACATCTCGCCATGGTAGAATCGCTGGACAACGGCAAACCAATCAGGGAAACGCTCGCGCTTGACATTCCCCTTTCGGCGCAGCACTTCCGTTATTTCGCGGGGTGCATACTCGCCGAGGAAGGCAGCGCCAACATACTCGGCAAAGATACTCTCAGCATTATTCTGCGCGAGCCTATCGGCGTTGTCGGTCAGATAGTCCCGTGGAACTTTCCGTTCCTCATGGCGGCGTGGAAACTCGCCCCTGTGCTTGCAAGCGGCTGCTGCACGGTTTTCAAAACGTCAAGCGCCACCCCGCTCAGCGTGCTTGAACTGGCGCGGCTTATAAAAGACGTCATCCCTGCCGGCGTGTTCAACGTCATCACGGGGTCGGGCTCAAAATCCGGGCAGTATATGCTTGAACACAACGGTTTCCGCAAACTGGCTTTCACCGGCTCGACGGAAGTCGGCAGAAACGTGGCAATCGCCGCGGCGGAAAAGCTCATACCGTCCACTTTGGAACTGGGCGGCAAGTCAGCCAATATCTATTTTGACGACTGCGATTTCGAAATGGCGATGGACGGTCTGCAACTGGGCATTCTTTTCAATCAGGGGCAGGTTTGCTGCGCCGGTTCGAGAGTTTTCGTCCAGGAAGGCATCTATGACAAATTTGTGGAAGAAGCGGTCAAACGTTTCAACTCGGTCAAAGTCGGTCTGCCTTGGGACAAAGAAACACAGATGGGCAGCCAGATAAACAAAGGCCAGATGGAAAAAATTCTGAGTTATGTTGAAATAGGCAAAAAAGAAGGCGCCACAGTGCTCTGCGGCGGCTATCAGATAAAAGACGGCGACCTTGCCGACGGATGCTTCATCAAGCCTACGCTGCTCGGCAACGTAACCAACGATATACGTGTCGCGAGAGAAGAAATTTTCGGACCTGTCGCCTGCATAATCAAATTTAAAGACGAAGCCGAAGTCATTAAAATGGCAAACGACAGCGATTACGGCCTCGGCGGGGCGGTCTGGACGCGCGATATCAACAGGGCTTTCAGGGTGGCCCGCGCCGTTGAAACGGGACGTATGTGGGTCAACACTTACAACTCAATCCCGGAGGGCGCGCCGTTCGGCGGATACAAAACTTCCGGCATAGGCCGCGAAACCCACAAGGTTATCCTGGAACACTATACCCAGATGAAAAACATCATGATTAACCTTGCCGAAGCCCCTTCCGGCTTCTATCCTAACAAATAATACATGACGATTTTACAAGGCGTGGAGTTTTCCGCGCCTTGTTTTTATACACACCGCTTTATATATAATTGCTTTTCTTTCGGCGTTGACATATAATACCCCTATGGAAAACAACAGTAAAGCGCGCGCCAGGCAAGGCGCGCTGACAAGCGTGATTGGAATAATATGCAACATCGTCCTCGCCGCAGCCAAAATCACCGTGGGGCTTTTATTCGGTCTGGTGTCGGTCACGGCGGACGGTTTCAACAATCTGAGCGACTGCGGCAGCAGTATTGTGTCGCTGGTTTCTTTTTATATAGCGGAAAAACCCGCCGACAAAGAACACCCATTCGGGCACAGACGCGCCGAATACATCGCCTCGATGATTACGGGGTTTTTGGTTTTGTTTGTCGCGGCGGAATTGTTTATAGAATCGATAAACAAAATCACCGGGGGCGCCGCGGCGGAAACTTCCGTCATCGTTTACATCGTTTTGGGCGCGTCTGTGGCGGTCAAAGCGTGTATGTTCGCGTTTTATAAAATAAAGGCGAAAAGCCTCAGTTCCGACGCTTTGAACGCCGCAGCCGTCGACAGTCTTTGCGACTGCGCCGCGACTTCCGCCGTCATCATAGGCATACTTATCTTGCAATTCACCGGTTTTCAGGCGGACGGCTGGGCGGGCATTCTCGTCGCTCTGTTCATTTTGTGGCAGGGCATAGGCATCTTCAAAGACGCGGGGTCAAAACTGCTGGGTCAGGCGCCGGACGAAACTTTGGTGGAAGACCTCAAAAAAACAATCGTATCCAAAAACAAGGTACTCGGCATACATGATTTGCACATTTACTGCTACGGCAACGACGCGTATTTCGCCACCGTCCACGTGGAGATGGACGCCGCCCTGCCGCCGCTGGAATCACACGAAATACTCGACGCGCTGGAAATCGAAGTCAAAGAAAAACTCGGCGTTTCGCTCACGGCGCATCTCGACCCAATCGACCTGAACGATTCGGAAGCGCGGGAACTTGAAGCCAAAGTAGCCGACGTCATCAAAAAAGACGTTTCGCCGGATTTGCGTATTCACGATTTCAGGCTGATAAGAGGCGCCGTCGACAAAGCCATTTTCGACGCCGTCGCCCCGTTTGACTGCAAAATTAAAGACGAAGATTTGCGCACCGCGATAGAAATCGCCGTCGGCGCCATCGGAAAATACATACCTGTGGTCACAATCGAGAGAGAATAAAAGAAAATGAAAAAGACGGCATAAGCCGTCTTTTTTCGCTTCTGTCCGTTACGCCCACTCGAAATTCTCTTTGCCGGCGCCTGTTTCAAAATGATATTTCACTATGCCGAGATCCATCTTGCTGTAAAAACCCCTCTTGGCTTTCGCGCTGACCACACCGTTTTTTTCAGAAAACAAAAATTTCTGCTGGTTCATCGCCGTCGGCGCCAGCAGTGCCGCCTCGACGCCCTTTTTGAACCATTCGGGGCTGTCGGCGTTTATAACGGCAACCTTTTCAACCGGTTTGGATTTGTGCGGGCGCCCCTGCGTTTCGCCGTAACCCACGGCAATCACAACACATAGTTTTTCGCCGTCCTTTATTTCGCACGGCGTTTTGCCCTTGCTGTAAGTCAGCGCCACCCAGCAGGTGTTGAGTCCCAGCGTCTGGGCGTACAGCACAGCCTTTTCGCCGTAATACCCCGCTGTTTCCTGCAAAGACGGGCTTTTTTTGCCGACAACGGTGATATAGTTTTTAACGCCTTTGAACTTGCCGTAATGCGCCATAACACCGCCGAAAGCCTTCGGTTCGTCAGTCACGAGTTGCATATTAAGCCCGCTTTCCCCGCTGATAACGGCAAGAAACTTTTCCAGTTTGTTTTTTACCTCGCCTTCTATCCGCCTGTCCGTGTACGAACGCACAGAGTGCCTTTTGTCAATCGCTTCGAGAATATCCATATAATTATTATACCACAAACATCGGCTCACGCCAATCCCCCGTTACGCTTAAAAGAAAAACTCAATTTCAGCCCGTAAAACATTAAATTCGCGGGATGCAAAGACGGAAAAACTTTAACGTCTTTTCCCCTTTTCCTATTGATTTTTAGCGGGGTGGAGGGATATAATAAATTATCAACACGGCCAAGTCGTCATAGCGGCGGCTGAAACGCAAATAAGCACAAGGAGAACGCAACAATGAAAAAACTTTTCAAATGGTTTGCAATGTGTCTTGTCGTCATTCCGGCGTTGTTCACTTTCGCGGCGTGCACCGACCCGGACAAAGGCGGCGACGGCGGCAATGACGGCGGAAGCGGCGGCGGCGGTTCGGGCTCCGCGACAAGTTACACCATAACATACACAAACGGCGCGGGGTACACGCTCAGCGGCGTGACAACCGCGAAAGCGGGCGACAAAGTGACCGTTACTGTAAACGTGACAGAGTACGATGTTCAGGTCACTTCGGTCAAATATAATAACAGCGCCTGCTCAAAAGCGGATGATGGAAAATATTCTTTCACAATGCCTTCCCAAAACGTGACCGTTTCCGCAACATCGGAAAAAATAACGGCGATTGAAGAAGACCGCCCTGTTTCATGGCAGCAGGAAGGCGCGCTGCAAATCGCGAAAACAACGGGGAACGCACAGATTAAATACGATGTTACAAACACATTATGTACAGACGCTGACGTAACTGTAACGTCCACCAATCAGACCGTAATTCCGTCAAACGCCATTACACAATCAAACACAACTGTGTACATGAGCAGCCAAATCAACGGCGGTATCATCACAATAGATTTGACGAAAGTTTCAGTCGGCAAAACATTTATCATTCTCGACTTTGATAACAACACATCCACAAGCAGCGACGGCACTATCATTAAAGAAGTGGAAATTGTAGCTGCAGGCACGGAAATCGATGAAAACATTGTGACTCTGAATATAGAACTAAGTCTCATCAGTATTGACAACATCCCGTCCGATATGTATATCCGTTTTGTGGACTCCGACTATGTTTCAGGCTCAAGCATTGACCAAGAGCGCGAAATAAGTATCACCCAAGACCCTCAAAACGAAACTCTTGATTTCGTCGTCGGGCACAAATATTACATCTACTGCAGCGCACCGAGCGTTTTGGGCGGCGCTAGTTATGAAATCGACGAAATCAAAAACGATGATATCGTAAATCTTGAAGATCAAAAAGTCGGCAGCGCCAATATTCCTGTTATGGTTGTTTCAGCCGAAGGTGATATAACAATAAAAATTCGCCTCCCAAAAAACTGAACCTCAAAAACTTAAAGAGCGGCTTGTTAGCCGCTCTTTTTTAATGCCGGCGGGTGCGTTTCGCGGGGGCGGCGTATGGTTAGCGTCTTTGCGGGCGGCAGATATTTTTTGCCGGGCGGGGAAATATCAGGGGGAAGAAATAATTGCCGCAAAGCAAAAAAAAAGCGACTGACTTATGTCAATCGCTTAATGGAAGCGGCAGCGTCTTAACCTCCCGGGACGTGTCCGTCCAAGTACTTTCCGCGCTGAAGAGCT